>JBBRYA010000013.1:0-68015 GCA_038238015.1 Solirubrobacterales bacterium | reverse complement strand
GGTGCTTGCGCGTCACGCGCCCGACGCGCTGCTGGTAGATGCGCTTGGACGCCGTGGGCGCCAGGTGCATGCAGACGGTCGCGCGCGGCGAGTTCCAGCCCTCGGCGAGCAGCTGGGCGTTGACCAGGACGTCGATCTCGCCGCTCTCGTAGTTGGCGAGGATGCGCGCGAGCTCGCGCTTGGGGGTCTCCCCCGAGACCGCCTGCGCCTTCATGCCGTTGTCGCGGAACGCCTGGGCGACGTTGTAGGCGTGGCGCACGCCGGCCGAGTAGACGACGCCGGGAACGCCGTTGAAGCGCGTCTTGTAGAGGTCGGCGACGGCCATGTTGAACGGCAGCTGGTCGAGCAGCTCAGCCAGCATCTCCTGGTCGAACTCGGTGTCGACCTCGCCGCGGCGCAGCGGGACCTTGGCGATCGTCCGGACGCCGGGGCCCGGCGGGATGCGCACGCAGCGCAGCGGCGCGATGACACCGCGGCGGGCGGCCTGGGCGAGGTCGAAGCGCGAGGTCTGGGTCGGGAAGAGGTCGGTGACGTGGCGCGCGATCAGCGCGCCCGTTGCGGTCATGCCGACGAAGACGGGGCCCGTCCACGCGCGGATCGCGGCCGAGGTCTTCTCGCCCAGCGCCGTGTGGGCCTCGTCGCAGATGACGATCGTGTAGGCGTCGGAGATCCGGCCGGCGTTGCGCACGAACCACTGGTAGGTCTCGACCGTGACCGGGCCGTTGCCGGGATCCTTGCCGTCGAGCAGCGCGGGCGTGATGCGCTTGGCGTAGCCGCGGTCGCGCAGCTCGCCGTGGAACTGGTCGACGAGGTTGCGGCGGTGGGTGAGGATCAGCACGCCGCCGGTCCGCGAGGCCTCGACGAACCCGAGCGCGGCGACGGTCTTGCCCGCCCCGGTGGCGTGCTCGAACCAGAAGCGCTTGGCGGCGTTCGGGTCCTCGGGCTGCTCCTCGGTGGCCGGGCCGTCCTCGGCGCCGTCGTCGGCCCAGTCGAGCGGCTCCTCGTCGGGCTCGTCCTCCTGGAGGTCCTCGGGCAGGTCCTCCTCGCCCGGCAGCGCGGCGGACGCCAGCACGGCGGGCTCTTCGACCGCGGCGCCGTTGGCGCGCCCGTTGGTGGAGCCGTTGCGCTGGGACTCCGCGAGCAGCGCGGTCAGCGTCCCGGAGAGCGCGTCGACCTGGTGGGCGGAGAGCACCGTCCCGTCCACCAGCTCGGGCTCGTCCTGGCTGAGCAGGCGGTCAAGGCCCAGCAGCAGCGACCAGCGGCGCCGCCAGCCGACCGAGGGCGTCTTCGCCCCCCCCGCGATCTCCGCGAGCAGGTCGTCGAGCGCCTGGCGGCGCGAGCTGCCCGGCGCGAGCGCGACCGCGGGATCCTCGCCGTCGAGCAGGAACGGCTCACGGGTCACCGCGAGGGCCCGCTCGAGGTCGTCGGACGACGGAATGGGTGCGGCCAGGACGGCCGCTGACTCAGGTTCAGCCATGAAGGCTCGACAATCGATTTAGAGGGGGCCGCGCGTCCAGCGCACGGCCTCATAGCTCTCGGACTCAGAAGGCGGGGCGTCTGAGAGTCGACGCCACTTCGGATCGCCAGCCGAGAGCAGGGTCTATTGAAGCAGAGCGGCGGGCGGGAGCAGCGATCTGCCACCGTATGGTGGATGCGGCGCCTGCTGATCCCGCTCGGAGCGCTCGCCCTGGTCGCCCTGCTGGTCGCCGGCCTGACCCAGGCCGGAAGCGGGACCCCCGCAGCCAAGCCGCGCGCGTTCGACCTCGCAAAGGCACGCCGGTCGCTCTCCGGCGCCTCCGCGCCACTGGCCTCGCTGCACGACGAGTCCGCGCGCATCCTGCCCGGTGGCAAGCGCGCCTTCCGCCGGCGCCTGGCCGCGCTGAAGGGCCACCCGGTCGTGGTCAACAAGTGGGCCTCGTGGTGCAACCCGTGTCGCAGCGAGTTCCCCTACTTCCAGGACCAGGGCACCAAGGAGGGCAAACGCGTGGCCTTCCTCGGCGTGAACTCGAGCGACTCGAGCGAGCCGGCGGCGCGCTTCCTGCGCGCGATGCCGCTGCCCTACCCCAGCTACTCCGACCCGCGCGGCGAGATCGCCGCGCTGCTGGGGCCCTCGGGCTTCCCGGTGACCGCGTTCTACGACGAGCGCGGCCGCCTCGCCTACCTGCACCAGGGCGCCTATCGCACCGAGGCGGACCTGGCCGCCGACATCCGCCGCTACCTGTGACGCTCGAGGTTCGCCGCCCGCGCGACGAGCGCGAGCTCGCCGCCGCGCTCGCGCTGCGCGAGCTCGTGTTCTGCGGCGAGCAGGGCGTGATGTTCCCGGCCGACCGCGACGGGCTCGACGAGGAGGCCGTTCATCTCGTCGCCGTCGACGAAGACGGCCACGTGCTGGGCACCTGCCGCCTGCTGATCGAGCCGGGGGCGACCGCGCGCTTCGGGCGGCTGTGCGTGAGCGCGAGGGCACGCCGTCGCGGCGTCGCCGGCGCGCTGCTGGTGGAGGCCGAGCGCGAGGCGCGCGCGGGTGACGCGAGGCGCATCGGCATGCACGCCCAGACCGGAGCGCTCGAGCTCTACCGCCGCGCCGGCTACACGCCCTACGGCGAGCCCTTCGACGAGGAGGGCATCGAGCACCTCGGGATGGAGAAGCGGCTGTGAACGAGCTGCGCGTCGACCCCCTCACCGGGCTGAAGTCGATCATCGCCGCGGGCCGAGCGACGCGCCCCGGAGGCGGTTTCGCCGTCGAGCCGCAGGCCGCGCTGGACCCCGAGACCGACCCGTTCCTGGAGGGCCACGAGGATCGCACGCCGCCCGAGCTGTGGGCGCTGCGCCCCGGCGGGGGGCCTGCCGACAGCCCCGGCTGGCTCGTGCGCGCCGTGCCCAACCTCTACCCCGCGGTGAGCGCGGACGCCGAGGTCCCGCGGCCCGACGCGAGCCCTGACCTGTTCACCGCCCAGCCGGCGCGCGGCGCCCAGGAGGTGATCGTCAACACGCCGGAGCCGCTGACCGCGCTGGCCGACCTCGCCCCAGACCAGCTCGCCGCCGCGGTGGAGGGCTGGCGCGAGCGGATGAGCGCCCACGCGGGGGCCGCCTACGTGCACCTGCTCGTCAACGAACGCCGGGAGGCGGGCGCCTCGCTGCCCCACAGCCACGCCCAGCTCTACGCGCTGGAATCCGTGCCCGCGGCGGTCGCGCGCGAGCGCGAGCGCTTCACGGCCTACGCCACGCGCACGATGGGCGCCAACCTGCTCGCCGACCTCGTCCAGGAGGAGGTGCGCCGCCGCGAGCGCGTCGTCGCGATCGACGACGATGCGGTGCTGATCGCCCCCTACGCGTCACGCACCCCCTACCAGCTGCTGCTCGCTCCGCGCCGCGGGCGCGCGCGCTTCGAGGACGACGGTGCGACCGGCGCCGCGCTGCTGGGCGACGCGCTGGCGCGGCTGCGCACGCGCCTGGGGCATTCCCCGCCGCTGAACCTGTGGGTGCGCACGGCTCCGCGCGGCGCCGACTCCTTCTGCTGGCGCATCGACATCGTGCCGCGCCTGACCCACCTCGCCGGGCTCGAGCTCGGTACCGGCCTGAACCTCTGTGTGATCGCCCCCGAGCAGGCCGCGGACGAGCTTCGCGACGTCTGACGGACGACAGTACGAGTCCAGTCGCGCGCCCGCGCGGCCGATGGGGCTTGTGTGGACGAACGGACTCGTCGGCTGGAACGCAACGCCCTCAGACTCGGCGGTGTCCTCACCGCGGGCTTCGGCCTGTCGCTCGCGTGCGGCGCCGGCCGCCACCTCCCGGTGGCCCGCGACGTCCATGCGGCCTGGCCGTCGATCACCCCCGCCATCGCGCTCTGGCTGGTCTTCTCGGGTGTCGCCCTGCTGGTGCTCAGCGGCCCCGACCGCCGGTCGAGCTGGCCGCGAGCGCTGCGCTTGCGCGTGTCCGGGCACGCGCTCGTGGTCATCGCCTCGGCGATGGCGATGGTCCTGGCCACCGGGGTCGTGCTGCGCGAGGCCGAGCTCGCCCGCGACCGTCGCCAGGCCACCGCGGTCTCGATCACCGAGCACGCCCTGGGTGTGATCACCGCGGGCCCGCTGGATCGCCTGCGCGACGTCGCCGCCTCGATGCGCGGCCCGGAGAGCCTGCGCCGGCGCGAGTTCGACTCGCTCGCCGAGCGCGTGCTGCGCCAGCCGGGGGTCGCCTCGGTCGCGCTCGTGCGCAGCCTTCCCGCCTCGTTCCCCGGCCGTTCGGCGGTGCCCGAGGCGCGCACCCCGGTCGGGGACTCGGACGTGGTCTTCGCCGCCTATGACCGCGACAAGCTCGCGAGCGCTCGCGCGATCGCGAGCCGCCAGGCGCGCGGCATCCTGCAGAGCGCCACCCGCAGCAACCTGACGCGCGCCCTGCTCGCCCACCCTGGCGCCGGGCCGTCGATGATGGTCGTCGTGGTGCCGGTGCGGCGGTCGCGCAGGGGCGGCCCGCTCGGCGCGCTGGTGACGACGCTCCCGGTCTCGCGCGTGCGCGCCGCCGTCGCGTCGCGGCTGCCCCAAGACGTGCACTTCACGCTCGCCGAGGGCGAGCAGCCCAACCGTGCCTTCCCCCCCACGAGCATCCGCGCGGTCCCGGTCGGGGACGTCGCCTGGACTGTCTCGGTCGAGCGGCCGGGGCCCGAGCTCGGGCTGGTCATCGCAACGTTCCTGGGCGGCGGCCTGCTGACCGTGCTGATCTACGTGCTGGGCAGCCAGGCGGCGCGGCGCGAGCGCCACGCCGCGGCGCTGATCGACGTGCGCCGCGCAGAGCGCGACCGCGCGGAGGCCGCCCGGCGCGCCGCCGAGAAGCGCTCGCGCGTGCTCGCCGAGACCTCGACCGACCTGATCTGCGTGCTCGCCCCCGGCGGGCTGATCCGCTACGTCTCGCCGGCCTGCCGAGAGCTCACCGGGCACGAGCCCGAGGAGCTGCTCGACACCGGCTTCGTCGAGCTCGTGCACCCCGAGGACGCGGTCGCGGTGCGCAACCTGATCGGCAACCCGGTGGCCGGCGAGGGGCCGGTCACGATCACGCACCGCCTGCGCCGGCGCGCGGGCAGCTACGTCTGGGTCGAGTCGCGCGTGCGGCTGGTGCTCGACCCCTCCACGGGGGCGGTGACCGAGGCGCACGCGACCGTGCGCGACGTCGAGGAGCGCATGCGCGCGCAGGCCGCCCTCGCCGAGGCCGAGGAGCACTTCCGCAGCGCGTTCGAGGAGGCCCCCATCGGGATGGCGCTGACCAGCCCGGACTTCCGCTTTCTCCAGGTCAACCGCGCGCTCAGCCAGATCACCGGGTACTCGCGCGAGCAGCTCGAGGGCCTGCCCGTGGCGTCCATCACCCATCCCGAGGACGTCAAGGCCGACTGGGAGGCGCGCGGCGCGATGCTCGACGGCGAGATGAGCTCGCACCGAGCCGAGCGGCGGTACATGCACGCCTCGGGCTCGGCGGTCTGGGTTCTCGTCAACTCGACCCTGGTGCGCGACGCCGCCGGCGCCCCGGTGCACTTCCTGTCGCAGATGCAGGACGTCACCGAGCGCAGGCGCCACGAGGCCGAGCTGCGCCACATGGCCGACCACGATCCGCTGACCGGGCTGCTGAACCGCCGGGCCTTCGAGCGCGAGCTCGAGCGTCACGTCGCCTACGTCGAGCGCTACGGGCCCAAGGGCGCGGCGATCGTGCTCGACCTCGACCACTTCAAGACGGTCAACGACACGCTCGGCCACAGTGCAGGCGACGAGCTGATCGTGCGCGTCGCCCAATCCCTACGCAGCCGGCTGCGCGAGTCCGACGTGCTCGCGCGCCTCGGCGGCGACGAGTTCGCGATCCTGCTGCCCGAGGCGACCCCGGAGGAGGCCGACGCGGTGGCCGCGGCGGTCATCGAGGCGGTGCGCATCCAGACCGTGACGACCGCGACCGGGCGCACCCGGCCGGTCACCGCCAGCCTTGGGCTCGCCCTGTTCGACGCCGAGCACCGGATGACCGGCGAGGAGGTGCTGGTCAACGCCGACCTCGCGATGTACGACGCCAAGGAGGCCGGCCGCAACCGGCTGGCCTCATACTCGAGCGCCCAGCCCGAGGCACGCCTGGAGGCGAGGATGTCCTGGGCCGACATGATCCGCGACGCGCTGGCCGAGGATCGCTTCGTCCTGCACGCGCAGCCGATCGTGGAGCTCGCCACCGGCGAGGTCACCCAGCACGAGCTGCTGCTGCGCATGCGCGCAGCCGACGGCGAGCTGATCCTGCCGGCCGCGTTCCTGCCCGTGGCAGAGCGCTTCGACCTCATGCCCGCCATCGACCGGTGGGTCGCCCGGCACGCGATCCGGATGGTCGGCGCCGAGCGCCGCCGCGGCCGCGAGCTCGTCGTGGAGGTCAACATCTCAGGCGCCTCGGCGGGTTGCCCGGAGCTGCTCGCGCTGATCGAGCACGAGCTCGAGGAGGCCGAGGTGGACCCGGCGCAGATCATCTTCGAGATCACCGAGACGATCGCCGTCGGCAACATCCCGCGCGCGCAGCACTTCGCCGCGCGCCTGGCCGACCTCGGCTGCCGCTTCGCGCTCGACGACTTCGGCGCCGGCTTCGGCTCCTTCTACTACCTCAAGCACCTCCCGTTCGACTACCTGAAGATCGACGGCGAGTTCGTCCGCCACAGCATCGAGAACCCGATCGACCGGCTCGTCATCCAGGCCGTCGTCGACATCGCCCGCGGCCTGGGCAAGCGGACCGTGGCCGAGCACGTCGGCGACGCCCAGACCGCGGCGCTGCTGCGTCGCATGGGCGTCGATCACGGGCAGGGCTACCACCTCGGGCAGCCGGGCCCGCTGCCGGACTGGCAGCCCGACGAAGCTGCGGTTGTCCTGCCGAGCTGAGCGACGCCGGCGCCCCATCTGCCGTAACCTCGCGGCCGTGCCCCCCGAGGAGCGATTCGTGTGCCGCTTCGCCGCGGAGCCGCCGCAGGACGCGCTGCCCACCGGTCGCTGGGCGGACACCCTGCGCGTCGAGTTCATGGCTGCCTGCCTGCGCATCGATTCTGACGGCGAGGACCTCGGCGAGGCGGGAGAGCCGACGTGGTTCCCCGACCGCAGCTGGAACGGGCGCACCTACGTCCCGGTCACCTCCCGCACCTCGACCGGCCTCGAGCTGTTCGGCTTCGTGTCCTTCATCGCCGGCGACCCCGCCTCCGAGGGCCACGCGCAGGAGCCCTCGGACTTCGAGGCGAGCGCGGACTTCACCGACGAACTGGCCGAGAACCACGACGAGTGGCGCATGGACCTCTGCGACGAGGTGATCGGGCGCTGGCGCGGCGAGAGCGGCCACGGCGCGGACATGACGCTCGTGTGGGGGGTCCCGCTCATCCGCGGCGGCACGGTCGCCACGGCAGAGCTGGCCGGCCTGTGCGTCGACCAGTCCCTGCTCATGGACGATCGCTTCACGCTCGTGGCGCCCGACGCCTACCGCGCCGACTACCTCGAGATCAAGCTGTTCAACCTCCGCGGCGAGGAGCTCTCGCGCGAGTCGCTCTACGCCGAGGAGGACTGACCGTTGCCGTTGCCGTTGCCGTTGAGCGCACGGCTCGGGCACACGCGGTCGATCAACCCGTAATCCACGGCCTCCTCGGGGGTGAAGAAGCGGTCGCGCTCGAGGTCGGCGGCGACCTGCTCGCGCGGCTTGCCCGTGTGCTCGGCGTAGATCTCCTCCATCCGCGCGCGCAGCGCGAGCGTCTCCTTGGCGTGGATCGCGATGTCGGTCGACTGGCCCTGGAAGCCGCCCGTCGGCTGATGGATGAGGATGCGCGAGTTGGGCAGCGCCATCCGCTTGCCGGCCGCGCCGCCGCCCAGGATCAGCGAGCCCATCGACATCGCGATCCCGCAGCACATCGTGGCCACGTCGGGCTTGATGAAGCGCATCGTGTCGTAGATCGCGAGGCCCGCATAGACCGACCCGCCGGGCGAGTTGACGTAGAGCTGGACGTCCTTCTCGGGGTCCTCGGCCTCGAGGTGCAGCAGCTGGGCCACCACGAGGTTGGCGATCTCGTCGTCGATCGCGCCGCCGACAAAGACCACCCGCTCGCGCAGAAGCCGCGAGTAGATGTCGAACGAGCGCTCACCGCGCGAGTCCTGCTGGACGACCATGGGAACCAACGGCATATGCAACCTCCACGTTGCGGGTTCGCCACAGCGTACCGAAGTGTGCAACGATGTGGTTGCCTATGCCGAGCGTCCGCCGCGAGATCACCCTGCCCGTCGGCCCCGAGCGCGCCTGGGAGCTGATCACCGACCCCCGCGAGCTCGAAGGCTGGCTGGCCGACGAGGTGGAGCTCGAGCCCGAGCCCGGTGGCGAGGTGCGCGTGCGCTGGGAGGACGGCCAGCAGCGCGAGGGGGTCGTGGAGGCGGTGGAGCCCGAGCGACGGCTCTCGTTCCGCTGGAGCGGCGAGGACGGGGACTCGATCGTCGAGTGGACGCTCACGCCCGCCTCGGCCGGGACGCGGCTAGTCGTCGTCGAGCGCAGCCTCGCCCCGGTGGTCGGGCCGCGGATGGCGGCGCTGTCGGCGCACGCGGCGCTGTGCCCGGCCTGAGCGAGCCCGAACTCGGAGCGGTCTTCGCCGCGCTCGCCGACCCGACCCGCCGCCGCGTGGTGCGCTCGCTCGCCCGCGAGGAGGCCGTGACGGCGTCCGGGCTGGCCGGCGAGCTGCCGATCACCCGCCAGGCGGTCGCCAAGCACCTCGCCGCGCTCGAGCACGCGGGGCTGGTCGCGCCCCGGCGCGAGGGCCGCGAGACGCGCTACCGGCTGACGCCGGGCCCGCTCGAGGAGGCGATCGCGTGGATGGCCGAGGTCGGCGACCGCTGGGACGGTTCGCTGGCCCGCCTCAGCGAGCGGGCGCGCTCGCCACGCTGACGACGCGCCCGCCGGTCGCGCGCACGAGCGCGCCGGGCTCGATCGGGAACACGCAGCGCGGCGTACCGCCCGCCGCCCACAGCACGTCGTAGGCGAGCAGGTCCGCGTCCACGAGCGTCCGTAGCGCGCACGGATGCCCGAGCGGGGGGACGCCGCCGATGGCGTAGCCCGTCGCCGCTCGAACCTCGTCGGCGTCCATGCGCGCAACGGCGGCGCCGAGCTCGGCTGCGACCAGGGCCTCGTCGGCGCGATTGGCTCCCGAGACGAGGATCAGCACGGCGTCCTCCCCGGCGCGGAAGACGAGCGACTTGACGATCTGGCCGACCTGCACGCCGACCGCGGCGGCCGCCTCCGGCGCGGTGCGCGCCGAGCCGGGGAGCTCGCGCACCGCCGCGTCGATTCCCAGCGCGTCCAGCGACGCCTGCACGCGCCGGGCGCTCCGGGGCAGGCCGGCGCTCAGTTGACGCGGGCGGTCGGCACCCGCTCGGCGACCTCGGCGTCGGTCAGCGGGAAGTGGCAGGCCGCGAGGTTGCCGCCCTCCTTGGCCTCGAATTCGGGCTCCTGCTGCTTGCAGATGTCCTGCGCCTTCCAGCAGCGGGTGTGAAAACGGCAGCCCGACGGAGGGTTGGTCGGCGATGGCACGTCGCCGGCGAGGATCTGACGCTTCTTCGTTGCGGCAAGCTTGGGATCGGCGATCGGCACCGCGGACATCAGCGCGCCGGTGTAGGGCATGCGCGGGTGACCGTAGAGCTGCTCGTTGGTGCCGAGCTCGACGATCTTGCCGAGGTACATCACGGCGACGCGGTCGCACATGTGGCGCACGACCGAGAGGTCGTGAGCGATGAAGACCAGCGTCAGCCCGAGGTCGCGCTGCAGGTCGCGCAGCAGGTTGAGCACCTGCGCCTGGATCGAGACGTCGAGCGCGGACACGGGCTCGTCGGCCACGATCAGCTTCGGCTTGAGCGCGAGCGCGCGCGCGACGCCGATGCGCTGGCGCTGGCCGCCAGAGAACTCATGCGGATAGCGGTTGAAGTGCTCGGGGTTCAGGCCAACCGTGTCCATCAGGTCCTGAACCGCGCGGCGGCGCTCGCCATCGCCGGTCATCAGCTTGTGGATCACGAACGGCTCGCCGATGATCGAGCCGACGGTCTTGCGCGGGTTCAGCGAGGAGTAGGGATCCTGGAAGATCATCTGGGCGTCGCGGCGGAACGCGATCAGCTCCTTGGGCTTGATCTGAGAGATCTCCTGGCCCTCGAACTTGATCGACCCGCTGGTCGGATCGAGCAGCCGCAGCAGCAGGCGGCCGGTGGTCGACTTGCCGCAGCCCGACTCGCCGACCAAGCCGAGCGTCTCGCCACGCTTGATGTCGAGCGAGACGCCGTCGACCGCGTGCACCGCCCCGATCTGGCGGCGGAACAGGATGCCCGAGGTCAGCGGGAAGTGCTTGACAAGGTCGCGCACCTCGAACAGCGTCTCGCCGTCGCTCGCGTGCGCGCGCTCCCTCGACGCGTCGGTCGCGGGGGCGTCGGTCATCCGGTCGCTCACAGGGCCCCCTCCTCCGCCATCACGTCTGCGCGCGCCTCCTCGGGCCGCTTGCCTTCGCGCAGGTCCTCCCAGATGCGCTCGCGCACGCCGCTGTCGAGCAGGCAGGCCACGCGATGGCCGGCGTCGCCGTTGACCGGCTCGAGCGCCGGCTCGACCGTCTTGTGGGCCTCGCGCACGTAGGGACAGCGGGGGTGGAAGGAGCAACCCGAGGGCAGGTTGATCAGCGACGGCGGGCGGCCCAGGATCGGCACCAGCGGCTCGTCGCGTGGCGAGTCGAACTTCGCGATCGAGCCGAGCAGGCCCCAGGTGTAGGGGTGCTGCGGGGACTCGAAGATCGTCTCCTTGGCGCCGAACTCGACGATCCGCCCGGCGTACATGACCGCGATGTCGTCGGCCATCTCCGCCACCACGCCGAGGTCGTGCGTGATGAACACGATCGAGGTGTCGAGCTCGCCCTTCAGGCGCAGCATCAGCTCGAGGATCTGCGCCTGCACGGTGACGTCGAGCGCCGTGGTCGGCTCGTCGGCGATCAGCAGCTTGGGCTCGTTGATCAGCGCCATGGCGATCATCACGCGCTGGCGCATGCCGCCGGAGAACTCGTGCGGGTAGCCGCCGACGCGGTCCTTGGGCTCGGGGATCCCCACCAGCCGCAGCAGCTCGACCGACTTGTCGAGCGCCGCCGCCTTGGAGACCTTGTTGTGGGCCCGCACCGCCTCCACCAGCTGGTCGCCGATCCGGTAGAACGGGTGCAGCGAGGACAGCGGGTCCTGGAAGATCATCGCGATCTCGTTGCCGCGGATGTCGCGCATCTCGTCCTTGGAGACCGTCAGCAGGTCGTGGCCGCCGAAGATCACCTCGCCGGAGATCTCCGAGTTCCTCGAGCGCGTGAGCCCCATCACGGTGAGCGAGGAGACCGACTTTCCCGAGCCCGACTCGCCGACGATCCCGAGCGTGCGTCCTGCGCCGACGTCGTAGGAGACGCCGTCGACGGCCTTCACCAGCCCGTCGTCGGTCTTGAAGTGGACCTTGAGGTCGCGGACGGAGAGGACGGGCTCGGTCACGAGAGTCGCACCCGCGGGTCGAGCACCGAGTAGAAGAGGTCGACGAGGAGGTTCGCGATGCAGACCGCGAGCGCGAGGAACAGCGTCGCGCCCTGCACGGTGATGATGTCCGCGCGCTGGATCGCGTCGTAGGTGAGGCGCCCGATGCCCGGGATGTTGAACACGGTCTCGGTGAGGATCGCGCCGCCGACGAGGCCGCCGACGTCGAGGCCGAGCACGGTCACGATCGGCGTCAGGGCCGATCTCGCGCCGTGGCGGAAGATCACCCGCCGCTCGGTCAGGCCCTTGGAGCGCGCGGTGCGGATGTAGTCCTCGCCGAGCACATCCAGCAGGTTGGCCCGCAGCAGCCGCGCGTAGATCGCGGCATACGCGGTGGCCAGCACGCACCAGGGCATGATCAGCCCCTCGAGCCTCGTGGGGAGGTCGGTGGCCTCCTGGAAGGAGCCCGATCCCGGGAGCAGCGGGAAGCGCCCGATGTCCTTGGAGAAGAGGTAGAGGACCACGAGGCCGAGCCAGTAGACCGGCGCGGAGATCGCCACCAGCGCGGAGGTCATGGAGAAGCGGTCCAGCAGCGAGCCGCGCTTGACCGCCGAGATCATCCCGACCGACAGGCCGACACCGAGCCACACGACCACGGCGCCCGCCATCAGGTAGAGCGTGTTGGGGAGGCGGTCGAAGATCAGCCCGCGCACGGAGACGTCGTTGCGATAGGAGCGCCCGAAGTCGAAGTGCAGGAAGACGTGCTTCATGTAGTTCAGGTACTGGACGTAGAGCGGCTTGTCGAGCCCGAAGGTCTGGCGGATCCCCTTGAGGATCTCCGGCTCGGCACGCCGGCCCGCGCGCAGCAGCGCCGGGTCCGCACTCGGGAGCACGTTGAAGACGATGAAGGTGATGCCGCTGACCACCCACAGCAGCAGGACGGTCCAGAGGAGGCGGCGGATGATGTAGGCGCCCATGGGGGTGGTGTCTCCGGTCGGATCCTACGGCCGGCCGGCCCCGCCGCAAAGCGGGGCCGGCACGGTCGCGGAGCTCGAGTTGCCTCGTTACTTGAGCGAGGTGAACGAGAGGTCGAACGCGGTGAAGTACTCGCTCGCCACCCCGTTCACGTTCTTGGAGTGGATGAGGTTGGTGTTGTCCCAGACGAACGGCACGGCCGGCGCCTGGTCGGTGATCATCTTGTCGATGTTCCCCCAGGCCTGGTTGCGCGCCTTGCCCGCGAGCAGGGCCGCGTCATCCATGGCCTTGTCGATCTTCGGGTCGTTGAGCTGGCCCAGGTTGTTGTTGCCGCCCGACTTGGAGATGGCCGAGCCCTTGAACGTCGGCTCGAGCATCGACTGCGGGTCGGTGAAGTCCTTGAACCAACCCGCGGAGCCGCAGATCCCGACCTTCTTGGCGGGCTGCTGGCACCACTCGGTGTAGACGGCGTCCTGCGGGACCGTGCGCAGGCGGACCTTGAAGCCGAGCTTCTCGACCTGCGCCTTGGCGACCTCAGCCTGGGCCTTGCCCGGGTCGACGTTCGCGGTGATCATCAGGATCTCGTCGTTGCCGGTGTACTTGCCCGACGGGTAGCCGGCGGCCTTCATGTACTTGGCGGCCACGGCCATGTCGCCCTTCGGGTTGGCCAGGAAGTCGAACCCGGGCCCCTTGAGCCCGCCGGACTCCTCGAAGCCGGGGATGCCCGGCGGGAGGAAGTGCGTGGCGATCGGGCCGACGAAGTCGCCGCCGCGCGCCTTGCGGGCCGCGTCGCGGTCGAAGCCGGCGATAATCGCCTTGCGGACGTTGACGTTGTCCAGCGGCTTGACCGTCTGGTTCATCGGGAACCAGCGGAAGCCGCCCGACGGCACCGTCTTGAGCTGGCCCTTGCTGCGCTGCACGACGCGCTTGAGGACCTGCGCCGGCGGGTTGGTGTCGAGCGTGAGGCCCTGGCCGGAGAGCACCTGGCGGCCGGCCACGTTGGCGTCGGTCGCGTTGGCCCGGAGCAGGATCTCGTCGAGGTAGGCGGGCCGGAAGTCGGTCGCCTTGTTCCAGTTCGGGTTGCGGACCAGGTGGATCGTCTTGCCGGCCTTGTAGCCGGTGAGCTTGCCCGAGGCGTCGTTCTCGACCATGTAGGGACCGCTCGCAACGACGTTCTCGTTGTAGGTCGACGGGCTCTGCTTGTCGAACTTCGACGCGTACTCGCGCGGGACCGGCGTGGTGACCGGCATCACCAGGAAGGCGGCGAACGGAACGGCCTGCGCCTTGCTGAGCTTGAACGTGATCTTGTACGGATCGCTCGGGTCGACCTGGATGCCCGAGATGTCCTGGACGGCGCCGGGCGTCTTCGGGGCGCCCTCGATGAAGTTGAAGTAGACGCTGTACTGGTTCGGGACGTTCTTGGAGAACGCGCGCTCGAAGGCGTACTTGATGTCCTTGGCCTGGATCTCGCGGTTGACCGGCGGGGCGAACTTGACGCCCTTCTTGAGCTCCACCGTGACCGACTTCTTGTCACTGGAGATCTGCGGCGGGCTCGCGGCGAGGTCAGGCTTGGGGTCGGCGACGCCGGGCTGGAAGGAGTAGAGGGTCTTCTGCGTGGCGTAGAGGACCTGGTAGCCGCCGGTGTAGTAGGTCTGGCCCGGGTCGAGGAAGTCGACGTCGGAGGCGCCGAGCTGCTCGAGCTTGCCGCCCTTCTTCCCCTGGTTGGGGTTGCCGCCGTTCGACTTGGCCTGGCCGCTTGACGACGACTTGTCGGAGCTGCTGCTTCCGCAGGCAGCGACGACGAACGTCATGGCGACGAGGACCAGCGCGGCGATGAGCCGCGATGCGATCCTGTTCATGCAGGGATCCTTTCCTGAGATTTCATGGAGTCACGCTTACGTGCTGGTCAGTTGGAGTTGCGGGGGTTGAGCGCGTCCTGCAGCCCGTCCCCCACGAGGTTGAAGGCGAGGACGGTCAGGAGCAGGGCGAGGCCTGGGAAGGTCATGAACCACCAGGCGATGTCGAAGACGCCCACGGCGTCGGAGATCATCGAGCCCCAGCTCGGGGTGCCCGGCTGGATGCCGATCCCGAGGAACGACAGCGCCGCCTCGAAGAGGATCACCTGGGGGATGAGGATCGTCCCGTAGACGATGATCGGCGCGATGAGGTTGGGGAGGATCTCGCGGAAGATGATCCGCATGTCCGAGGCGCCGAGCGACTTCGCCGCCTCGACGAACTCCTTCTCGCGCAGGGACAGCACCTGCCCGCGGACGATGCGCGACATGTATGGCCACAGCGACAGCGAGATCACCGTGATCACCACCGTCAGCCCGGGCTGGATCAGCCCGTTGAGGCAGCCGTCGGCGCAGGCGACGCCGAGGCCGATGGCCAGCAGCAGCACGGGGAAGGCGAGCATCACGTCCATCGCGCGGGTCATCAGTGAGTCGACGATCCCGCGGTAGTAGCCGGCGATCAGGCCGAGGACGACGCCGATGAGGACGATGATGGCCGTCGAGACGAAGGCCACCGTCAGGGAGATGCGCGCCCCGTAGACCACGCGCGCAAAGACGTCGCGCCCGCGCTGGTCGACGCCGAGCAGGTTGTGCGAGGTCGGCCCGGAGGGGGAGCCGAACTCGTCGAGCAGGTCGGAGTTCTGGATGTTGGGATCGGGGGCGCCCACGGCCTTGACGATCAGCGGCGCGAAGATCGCGACAAGGACCGCGAGCACGACGATGGCGAGCGCGACCATCGCCACCTTGTCGCGGCGCAGCCGCCGCCAGAACAGCTGCAGGGGTGAGCGCGCGGTGACCTCCCGGCCCGCGACGCGGCCGGTCTCCTGGGGGGTCCCCTCGGCCCCAAGCTGCTCGGTCGTGCCCACGCTGGTGCTCATGCGCGGGCGCTCATGCTCGTGGTACTGCGCTCAATTTTTCCCTCCACCAAGAAGCCAGCAACGGTACACGGTCGTCGATATAGCGGCTTCAGCGGGCATACCGCACGGTTCGTTCGACGGAGTCGTCGCGATGCCTGCCCAGGCGCGGCGGCAGCGCCCACCACGCCCGCACCCGCCCGCGCCACCCGAGGCCCGCCGCCAGCTCGCGGCGGAACGCGCGCCGGAGCTCGGGCGGCGGCGGCGGCGAGCTCGGGCCGTAGCGCGCGTCGCGCACGGCGGCGAGGTAGCCGCCTCCGCGCGCGGAGCCGAGCCGGCGCTCGAGCTGAGCCAGCGTGATCCCGGGCCCGATCGGGCGCCCGGCGCGCTCCAGCGCCCGCACCAGGTCGGCGACGGCGCGCTCGGCCGGGCTGAGCGGGCCGAGCGCGCGCAGGCGGCGGCGGCGCGCCAGCGCCCCAGCGAGCAGCCCCAGCACCACGGCGGCGAGCGCGGCGGGGAGGAGCCAGGGCGAGCCCCCGCTCGCCCCCCGGGCGCCCGGCGTCGCGGCGGGTGCGGCCGGATCGAGCTCGCGGCGCGAGCCGGCGGGGCGGCGCCCGCTGAAGCCGCCGCGCGCACCGGTGTCGCGCGCACCGGATGGTCTGGAACCGTTCTGCGCGGAGCGCGCGAACGCGGCGATCAGCGAGCGGGCGGGCGTGGCGGTCGGCGTCGGGTCCAGCGTGACCCAGCCGATGCCGTCAAACCACGCCTCGACCCAGGAGTGCGCGTCACGGTCGCGCACGATCCACTCGCCCTGGCTACGCCGGTACCCGCCGGGGGAGAAGCCCGTGGCCACCCGCGCCGGCACCCCGCCCATCCGCAGCAGCAGCGCCATCGCGCCCGAGTAGTGCTGGCAATAGCCGGCCTTGGCGTCGAACAGGAACGCGTCGAGCGGCATCTGCCCCGCGCGAGGCGGCGCCGGGGACTCGTCGTAGCGAAACCCGCGATGCAGGTAGGCGTCGACCCGGCGCGCGAACGCATACGACGTGGGCGCCCCGAGCTTGAGCCGCTGAGCCAGGCGCCAGGTGCGCCAGTAGGGCGAGTTGCGCAGCGCCGCCACCCCGCTCCCGCTCGTCCCGCGGCGCTCGTAGTGGGCGACCGGCGGCCGGCGCTGGTCGAACGGGCGCATCTCGAGCTGAGCCGAGACGACGGGGCGCGCGCGGTTGGAGTCCCCGAGCGGGGGCAGCGGCGTCGTCAGCGGGAGCGTCAGCTCCCGCTCACCGGCCTGCTCGCCGTTGGCGCCGCTGGTGGCCGAGCCGACCTGCGACGCGATCGGCTTGGGCGTGTAGAAGCGGATGTCGTAGGAATCGCCGGCGTGCAGCTCGCGCTCGGCCTGCCAGGTGCCGGGCGAGAAGCCCGAGAACGCGTGCAGCCCGCCCGCTTTCACCGCCAGCGTCGTCCCCGCGCCGACGAAGTCGCTGCTGCGCAGCCCGCGGACCGTGATCCGCGCCTGGCCGATCCAGCCCGGACGGCTGTGCCAGCCGGGGTCGAGGTCGGCCTCGGGCTCCGGACCGGCGGCGGCGGGCACCCCGCGTGTGGCCCAGCGCCGGCCGTCGAAGTCCTCGAGGTTCTCGACCTTCCAGTAGTGAGGCTCGGAGGTCTTGATCCGCAGCAGCTCGCGGCCCTCGCGGTTCCAGCTCAGCGGCCCGTAGGAGTGGTCCCAGTCGAAGCGCACCGACGCCGGCGTCGCGAGGCCCTCGGTGAAGGCGCGGTAGTCGAACCACGGCCCTTCGCGGTCGGCGGCGGCGCTCAGCGGAAGGGCGCCCGCCAGCGCGAGCCCGCAGAGCGCCACGGCGCCGAGCCCGGGGCGCAGCGGGAGCCGCTCGAGCCACAGGAAGCACACCGTCAGCAC
Organism: Solirubrobacterales bacterium; assembly: GCA_038238015.1. GTDB lineage: Bacteria > Actinomycetota > Thermoleophilia > Solirubrobacterales > Solirubrobacteraceae > DASQFQ01. The sequence goes on along the minus strand of JBBRYA010000013.1, from coordinate 50,773 downwards.
GGCCAGCGCGGCGCCAAGTACGAGCGAGCGCGAGGAGCCCAGCGCGGCGATCGGCGTGACGACGAGCGCGAGCAGGACCGCGAGCGCGAGGAACGGGTAGCCGCGCCCGGCGCGCCGCGGCCACGACGCCAGCGCCGCGGCGATCACGAGCAGCAGCGCGCCGCCGAGGCGCAGGGTGAGCACGGGCCAGGGGTCGGTCCCCTGGTAGGGCAGCGTGACGCCGCTCAGCGTCTCCAGCCCGCGACCCACGCCGTCCACCAGCGCCGGCCAGTGCGCCGGCACCAGCAGCGCGGGGTCCAGCCCCGCGACCAGGGCCGCCAACAGCAGGCCGAGTCCCAAGGCGAGCACCGCGGCCGGGACGCGCCGCCGTGCCGGCAGCGTGCCCGCCGCGCCGGCCAGCTCGCCCGAGAGCACGGCCGCGGCGACCCAGGCGAGCGCACCGAGTGCGCCTCCGCTGCCGATCATCCGCCGCCACTCCGCCGCGCCGAGCAGGGCGAGCAGCGCGAAGCCGAGCGCCCGCGCCAGCGGCGCGGGCAGCAGCGCGGCCGGGCCGCGGTCTTCGCCCATGCGCACAGGATGCCACCGGCGCGCCGGAGTGCGGAAGTGGTCCCGACCGGGCAGGCTTGCCGTCGTGATCGGCGACGCCCTCATCCATCTCCGCGACGAGCTGTCCGCGCTCGACCTCGCCCTTGCCACCCCGGGCGCGCCCGAGGGCCGAGCCATTCGCGACGAGCTCGTGGGCCAGGTCGGCGACTACCTGCTGCCGCGGCTGGCGAGCATGGATGCGCCGCTGCTCATGGTCGTGGGCGGCTCGACCGGGGCCGGCAAGTCGACGCTCGTCAACTCGCTGGTGGGCGCCCTGGTGAGCCCGGCGGGCGTGCTGCGCCCGACCACCCGCGCGCCCGTCCTGGCGTGCCACCCGGATGACGCGCGCTGGTTTGAGGGCGACCGCGTGCTCCCCGGGCTCACCCGCACGAGCGGCGGGGCGGCCGGGCCCGGCGGCCTCGAGCTCGTGCCCACCGACCGGCTGCCGGCCGGCCTCGCGCTGCTGGACTCCCCGGACATCGACTCGGTGGTCGAGGCCAACCGCCGGCTGGCGGGCCAGCTGCTGGCGGCGGCCGACTCGTGGCTGTTCGTCACCACCGCCGCGCGCTACGCGGACGCGGTGCCCTGGGACCTGCTGCACGCGGCGCGCGAGCGCGGCACCGCCCTGTCGCTCGTGCTCAACCGCGTGCCGCCCGAGGCCGGGGAGGTGGCTGCCCACCTGCGCGCCATGCTCGCGGAGCAGGGCCTCGGCGAGACCGAGCTGCTCGTCGTGCCCGAGAGCGCCATCGCCGAGAACGGCCTGCTCGACCCGGCCGCGCTCGCGCCGGTGCGCGGCTGGCTGGACGCGCTCTCCCACGACGCGAGCGCGCGGGGCGAGCTCGTGCGCCGCACGCTCGCCGGGGCGCTCGACTCGCTCGGGCCGCGCGTACGCTCAGTTGAGGCGGCCGCCGTCGAGCAGCTCGAGACCGCCGCCGAGCTCGAGTCGGCGCTCGATCACGCCTACGCCGACGGGCGCACCGAGGTCGATGAGGCGGTCAAGAGCGGCACGCTCCTGCGCGGCGAGGTGCTCGCGCGCTGGCACGAGGTGATCGGCACGGGCGACTTCATGCGCGCGCTGGAGAGCCGCATCGGCTGGGTGCGCGACCGCGTCCGCGCGGCGTTCACGGGAGCGCAGGCGGCGGACGCCGAGCTCAAGGGCGCCGTGCAGACGGGCGTCGACGCGGTCGTGCACGCGGCGGCCGACCGCGCCGCCGAGCGCGCGGCGGCGGCGTGGCGCGGCCATCCGGCAGGGCGCGCGCTGCTCGAGGGCGCCGCGCGGATCGACGCCGCCTCCTCCGAGCTCGCCGACGCGACGGCCGCCGAGGTGCGCGGCTGGCAGGGCTACGTCTTCGAGCTCGTGCGCGAGGAGGGCGCGGGCAAGCGCACCACGGCGCGGCTGGCCTCGCTCGGGGTCAACGGCGCCGGGCTGACGGTGATGCTCGCGGTGTTCGCCCAGACCGGCGGGCTCACCGGGGCGGAGATCGCCGTGGCCGGCGGGACCTCGGCGGTGGGCCAGAAGGTGCTGGAGGCGATCTTCGGCGACCAGGCCGTCCGCACGCTCGCCGCGCGGGCGCGCACCGATCTGCTGACCCGCGTGGACCGCCTGCTCGCCGCCGAGGCCGAGCGCTTCCGCTCCCGGCTCGCGCCGCTGGCGCCCGCGCCGGACGGCCCCGAGCGTCTGCGTGCCGCGCTCGACGAGCTCGAGCGCGCACGGTGACCGACGCGCTCGACCGCCGTCTGACGGCGCTCGACGAGGCGGTCGCCCTCGCCGGCGGCCGGCTCGATCCCGAGCGGGTGGACGCCGCCCGCAGGGTGGTCCGGCGCGCGGGCCAACGGCTCGGGCTCGGCGTCGAGGCGACCGTGGTGGCGCTCGCCGGGCCTACCGGAGCCGGGAAGTCCTCGCTCTTCAACGCGCTCAGCGGGGCCGACCTGGCCGACGCGGGCCGGCGGCGCCCGACCACCTCGGCGACCACCGCGGCAGTCTGGGGCGACGGCGGCGACGCGCTGCTGGACTGGCTGGAGGTGCCGCGCCGGCACCGCATGGGCGACGGCGAGCTCGACGGCCTGCTGCTGCTCGACCTGCCCGACTTCGACTCCGTCCAGCGCGCGCACCGCGACGAGGTCGACCGCGTGCTGGAGCTCGCCGACCTCGCGGTCTGGGTCGCGGACCCGCAGAAGTACGCCGACGCCGCGCTGCACGATCGCTACCTGAAGCCGCTGGCGGGGCACGGCGCGCCGATGCTGGTCGTGCTCAACCAGTCCGACCTGCTCGCGCCCGACGCACTGCGTGCCTGCCGCGCCGACCTCGGGCGGCTGCTGCGCGAGGACGGCCTCGATGGCGTCGGCGTGCTCGCGGTCTCGGCGGCGACGGGCGCCGGCCTGGAGGAGCTGCACGCGGTGCTCGCGCGCAGCGTGGCCGCGCACGAGGCGGCGGTGGCGCGCCTGGGCGCCGACGTGAGCGCTGTCGCGGCGGGCCTCGCTGCCGTCGCGGGCTGCGACGGGCGAGCGGCGGGAGCCGGGCGCGGCGAGCGCGCCGCCGTGCTTGCCGCGCTCGAGCAGGCCGCCGGGGTTCCCGCCGTCGTGCATGCGGTCGCGGCGTCGCACCGCCGCGCCGGCTCGCTCGCCACGGGCTGGCCGTTCGTGCGCTGGGTGCGGCGGCTGCGAGCCGAGCCGCTGCGGCGGCTGCACCTCGGCTCGGGCGGCAGGCCGGAGGCGCGGACCTCGCTGCCGCCCGCGACGCCGGCGCAGCGCTCCCAGGTCGGGGCCGCCGCCCGGACGCTCGCCGCGGGCGCCGCGACCGGGCTTCCCGAGCCATGGCCGGCCCTCGTGCGCAGCGCCGCCCTGCGCGCCGAGGAGCACCTGCCTGACCGGCTCGACCGGGAGATCGCGGGTGCCGAGCTCGAGCGGCGCCGTCCGCGCTGGTGGGGAGCGGCGCGCGCGGTCCAGACCGCGCTCGCGATCGTGGCGGGCGCCGGAGCCCTGTGGCTGCTCGCGCTCGTGGCGCTCGGCTACCTGCAGCTCACCGACGCCGTGCCCACCCCGAAGTTCCACGGCTTCCCGATCCCGACCCTGCTGCTGCTCGGCGGGCTCCTCGCCGGACTGCTGGTGGCCGGCGTCACGCGCTGGCTCAACGCAGCCGGCGCCCGGCGCCGCGCCGGCCAGGCCCACCGCGAGCTGCGGCGGCGCGTCGAGGCGGTGGCGCGGGCGCAGATCCTCGACCCCGTGGCGGCCGAGCTCGAAGCACGCGAGGGCCTGTGTCGAGCGCTCGAGCGGGCGGCGGGGAAGCGCCGGTGACGCAAGACCGGCCCCACGGTCGGCCCCGTCGCCGTTAGTGCGTCGCCTCGTAGCGTGAGTCGCTTCGTCGGCGGTACGTCGCGCTTCGGCCGGGACTATTGGCCGCAGGGCCAGTTGCGAACAACACTACTCCTCCGGCCAAACGCTCCATCGCCCTAGGAATTTCATATCACCGCCTGGTAATATGACGCGATGAGCGCCTACGCCGCCTTGGCCGAGCCTCACCGCAGACAGATTCTCGATCTCCTGCGTGATGGCGAGCGGCCCGCCGGAGAGCTGGTGAAGCGCCTCACGCTCAGCCAGCCCGGCGTGTCCAAGCACCTCAAGGTGCTGCGTGAGGCCGGGCTCGTCGTGGTGCGCGCGGACGGCAAGCGGCGTCTGTACGCGCTGAGCCCAGAACCCCTCGCCGAGGTCGCCCAGTGGCTGGAGCCCTATCGCGCGTTCTGGTCGAAGCGCCTCGACGCCCTCGAACGACACCTGGAGGAGAACCCATGACCGACGGAACCCTGGAGACGATCGACGGTCGCCCGGCGCTGTGCTTCGAGCGCGCGCTCGCCCACCCGGTCGAGCGCGTGTGGCGGGCGATCAGTGACCCGGCAGAGCTTGAGCGATGGTTCCCCGCCTCCGCCGACTGGACACCGGCGACGGGTGAGACCTTCGAGGCCTACGGCGCGACCGGCGAGGTCACTGAGGTCGATGCTCCCCATCGTCTGGCATGGACCTTCGGCGGCGAGCGGTACAGCTTCGAGCTGGCCGCTCAGGAAGGCGGCTGCCGGTTGGTCTTCACGCACGTCTTCGACGAGCGCGCGCGCGCGGCGCAGACCGCAGCCGGCTGGGAGACCTACCTCTCGCGGCTCGGGCCTCATCTCGCCGGCGGGCACCTCTCCGAAGAGGAGGCACACGAGCCGTGGGGAGAAGCTCACGAACGCTACGCCGAGCGCTTTGGGGTCGACCCCGGTCCGGGCCGGCGCTTCCTCGCGGCTCAACGTGCCGGTCGATGATGACCCGGTAAGCCCGCACCCCACCCGCGGGATTCGGCTCCCCACCTGAAGCGCCCCGACCTGGATTCGAACCAGGGGCCTACTCCTTAGGAGGGAGTCGCTCTATCCGGCTGAGCTATCGGGGCAGCCGGGAAAGCTTAGGGTTACCCCGCTACCGTGCCGCCCCGTGGGCCGCAACACCACGGCGCTCTGGACGATCGTGGCCTTCCTCGGGGCCTCGCTCGCCTTCCGCAGCCTGCGCCACGCGACCGAGCACTCGGGCGCCGCCGTCACCGCGCTCGTCCAGGTGGGCGCGCTGATCGTGCTGATCGGCGTGGTCGTGGTGCTCGCGCGCCGTCGGCGCTGACCGCGACGCCTCAGTGGGGGCGGTCGGGGTAGATGTCGTCGATCGTCGCCAGCGGCTCGTAGGGCGCGCCCGCCGCGGCCTCGCGGATCGCCTCGGCGCCTCCGGCCAGGCGGTCGAGGATCGAGACGACGCCGACGACCTCGTAGCCCTCGGCGCGCACCGCCTCGATGGCCTGCACGGTCGATCCGCCGGTGGTCACGACGTCCTCGACGATCAGGCAGCGCTCGCCGGGCTCGAGCGGTGGCCCCTCGACCTTGCGCTGGAGCCCGTGCGCCTTGGTCTCCTTGCGCACGAAGAACGCCTTGACCTCCGCGCCGCCCGCGAGCGCCGCGCAGGCGGGCGCGTCGGCCCCCATGGTCAGGCCGCCCACCGCGGTTGCGCGCAGCCGAGCGGCGTGGCCGGCGACCAGCTCGGCGAGCGCGCGGAAGCCGGCTGGGCGCAGGACGGCGCGCTTGGCGTCGACGTAGTACTGCGCGGTCTTGCCGGAGGTCAGCGTCACCTCGCCGACGATCAGGGCGTGGCGGCGGAGCTCCTCGATCAGCGTGTCGCGGGGGTTCATCGGCGGGAGCGATCCTATGATCCGGGCCAGATGGAGCACGCCTTCGGCCGCGCGGCGCCGTTTGCCCTCGGCATGGAGGAGGAGCTGCTGCTGCTCGACCCGGAGACGCTCGCGCTCGCGCCGGTCTCGAGCTCGCTGGTGCCGCGGCTGCACCCGCCGGCGGGGACCGTGATGCACGACGTCTACGAGGCGCTGGTCGAAACGGCCTCGCCGATCAGCCCCGACGCGATCGCCGGCGCGGGGTCGCTTCAAGCGCTGCGCGACATCCTGCGCGAGGCCGGGGCCACGCTGGCCGGCGCCGGCATCCACCCGGCGGGCGCGTTCGGCGACGCGCCGCACGTCGAGCACGAGCGCTACCGCGAGATCGGCGAGCAGATGCGCGGGCTCCTGCGGCGCACGCCGACCTGCGCGCTCCACGTGCACGTCGGCATGCCCGACCCGGAGACCGCGATCCTGGCCTGCAACCGAATGCGCGCGCACCTGCCGCTGCTCCAGGCGCTCGCGGCGCACTCGCCGTACTGGCACGGCGCCGACTCGGGCTTCGCCAGCGCGCGCGCCCAGCTCTTCCGCGGCTACCCGCGCGCCGACATCCCGCGCGAGTTCGCGGGCTGGGAGGACTACGCCGAGACGATGGCGGAGTTCGTCGCCGCCGCCGACGTCGCCGACTACACCTACCTGTGGTGGGACATCCGGCCGCACCCGAGGCTCGGCACGCTCGAGGTCCGCGCAATGGATGCCCAGGCGCGGATCGGCTCGGTGTGCGGCCTCGCCGCGCTGGTTCACGGGCTCGTGCGCGCGTGCGCGGAGGGCGCGAGCGGTGCGCTGCCGCGGCGCGAGGTGCTGGTCGAGTCCTCCTACCGCGCCGGGCGCGACGGGCTGGAGGCGACGGTGTGGGACGGCGGGGGCGCGCTGCGCCCGCTGCGCGAGCTCGCCAGGCGGGCGCTCGAGCTCGCCCGCGCGCACGGCGCCGGCGACGCGCTCGTGGAGGTCGAGCGGATCCTGCGCGAGGGCAACGGGGCCGAGAGGATGCGCGAAGCACACGCCGCCGGAGGCATGCGCGCGGTCCTGGAGCGGCTCGTGCGGGAGACCGCCGAGCCGCTGGAGCTCACGCCGGTCTCGTCCGCTTGAGCACGGCCATCGCCACCGCCATGCAGGCGCCGGCGCTGCCCAGGACCACAGCGCCGAAGGCCACCGGCGGCAGCGACTTCGTGGCCGCGAAGGAGATCGCGTTGTTGATCGAGTGCACCGCGATGCAGGGCAGCAGCGAGCCGGTGCGCCAGAACAGCAGGCACAGGGCGATGCCGAGGATGATCAGCACCACCACGGTTTTCACCGGCGAGCCGGCCACGTGGACGAAGCCGAAGATCGTGCCGGTCACGACCGCGCCCCACCACGGGCCGATGCGCGCGGAGAAGACGCTGAACATGAAGCCGCGGAAGAAGAACTCCTCCGCCAGCGGGGCGGCGAACGCGAGCAGCACGCCGTAGGCCACCAGCGTCGTGGCCGACCCCTCGTCCTTGAGGTCGCGCGTGAGCTCCTGCTGGTCGGGCTGGCCCACGAGGGTGAGGTAGAGCAGGGTCAGGACCCAGAACACCGCGAAGACGAGCGCCATGTTCCCCACCGCCGGCCACAGGCGCGTGGTGCGCAGGCCGAAGGACGCCGGCGTGAGGCCGCGGGCCCACATCGCGCTGAACACGACCGCGGCGCCAATGAGCGCGATGTCCTGCAGCAGCGTGGCCGAGATCACCAAGCCCGGGGGGCCCGTCGCCGTGACGTCGGTCCCGCCCGCCTTGAGCACGGCGCCGATCAGCACATAGGCCAGCGTCGCCGCGACGAAAGCGAGCACCATCGCCGCCAGCGGCGCCCACGCGGGCACGGCGGCCAGCGGCCCTGCCGGGACGTCATCGCTGGTGCCCGAGCCCTGAGGGGGCGGCGGGCCGGCGACCGCGCCCGCGGGCAGTTCCGGCCGCGACGGCGGCGGCCCTGGGCGCTCGAAGGGGGGCGGGACGCTCGTCATCGCGCCGGTGAAGGGTACGCGCAGAGGTCGGGCAGCTCGGCCAGCGAGGCGATCCGGCGCACGCCCTCCGGCGCCTCCAGCGTCCCCTCGCGGTCGATCAGAACCGGCTCGAGTCCCGCGGCCAGGGCTCCCGCGACGTCGGCGGCCGGCTCGTCCCCCACGTGCACCGCGGATTCGGCGGGCACGCCCGCGAGCGCCAGCGCACGCTCGAAGATCGCGGGGTCGGGCTTGGCCGCTCCCACCTCCGCGGAGGACACCGCGCCGTCGAGCAGCTCCGCCAGCCCGGTCGCGGCGAGCTGCTCATGCAGCGAGACGTCCCAGTTCGACACCGCGACGAGCGCGAGGCCTCGGGCGCGCAGCTCGCGCAGTGCGGGCGCGGCGTCCGGGAACGGTGTGAAGTGGATCGCCGCCAGCAGCACAGCGGTCAGCGCATCGAGGTCGAGGCCGAGGCCGGGCAGCGCGTCGCGCAGCACCTCGGCGCAGCGCCGGCGCAGGCACGCGAGCGCCGCGGCGTCGGTGCCCTCGGCGAGGTGGGCGCGGTAGAACGCGATCTCGGCGGCGATCGCGCGCTCGGCGTCCCGAGCGCCCAGCTCGATCCCGTGGTGCTCGCGCAGGACCGCGCGCAGGCGCGGCGCAGGCGGCTCGAGCTCCAGCAGCGTCCCGAGGGCGTCGAGCGTGACGGCTCGTCTAGGCTCGCGCACCATGCTCGCGGGCACTGTAGGACTCCCCCTCGGCGCGGGCTTCTGGGCACAGCACGGGGACGTCGTCACGGCGGTCGTCTCCGTCGTGCTGGCGGTCGTCGTCGCGAGCGCGCTGGACCGCTGGCTCGGCCGTCGTGAACGGGAGCTCGCCGAGGCGGTCACGCGCGGTCAGTTCACCCCGGTGATCGACACCCGCCTGCGCTTCGTGCGGCGGCTGCTCTACGCGACGATCGTGCTGATCGGCGTGGCGGTGGCGCTGTCGCAGTTCACCGGCGTGAGCCGCCTGGCGGCGAGCGTGCTGGCCTCCGGGGCGATCGCCGCGGCGGTGATCGGCTTCGCCGCGCGCCAGACGCTCGCCAACGTCGTCGCCGGGGTGATGCTCGCGATCACGCAGCCGCTGCGCGTCGGCGACTGGGTCACCTTCGACGGCGAGTACGGGATCGTCGAGGACGTGCGGCTGAACTTCACGATCCTGCGCACCGGCTCCGACGTGCGCGTGATCATCCCCAACGAGAAGCTGGCCTCGGGGGTGCTGCGCAACGACACGCTGCTGTCCGACCACGTGGGCCTGGAGATCGAGGTCTGGCTGCCCGCAGGCGCCGACGCCGCCCGGGCGCTCGAGCTGCTCGAGCAGGACGGGAAGGCGACCGTCGCCGAGGCGCTGCCGTGGGGCATCCGCCTGGCCGTCGAGGGCGATCCGGTCGAACCCTCCGAGCGGGCGCCGCGGGAGGCCGAGCTGCGCGCGCGCTGTCTGCAGCGACTTCACTCCGAGGGACTGCTCGCCCCCGGCTGACAAGGGATCGCGCCACTTTGGGCGAAACCCCCCGCGGCTACACTCTCCACTCGCGCGCGGAGGGCCGCGCGTGCAAGCCATGAGCCGCTCCCAACGGATCAGGCGCCACCGCCGCGGCCGCGGTCGCCCACGCAACAAGGCCTTCCTCGGCGCCATGGTCGTGGGGATCCTCGCCGTCCTGGGCGTGCTGTCGGCCGTCGCCTACGTCGTCTCGATCGCCGCGTCGGCTCCTCCGCTGAACTCGCTGAAGGCGCGCGATCTGGGCTCGGCCTCCGAGGTCCGCGCCGCCGACGGCACGCGCCTGGGCTTCATCCAGTCCAACGAGCTGCGCCGCCCCGTCCCCGGCAGTGAGATCCCGCAGATGCTCAAGGACGCCACGGTGGCCATCGAGGACCAGCGCTACTACCACCACAAGGGCGTCGACTATCAGGGCATCGTGAGGGCCGGCGTGAAGAACCTCGTGAGCCACAAGACCGTGCAGGGCGGGTCGACGATCACGATGCAGCTGATCCGCAACCTCTACATCACCAAGGAGCGCACCTACCAGCGCAAGATCCGCGAGGCGAAGCTCGCCGAGGAGCTCGAGCAAGAGCACGACAAGCAGTGGATCCTCGACAAGTACCTCAACACGGTGCCCTTCGGCACGATCGGCGGCCAGACGGCGATCGGCGTCCAGGCGGCGGCGCGCATGTACTTCGGCAAGTCGGTCCAGGAGCTCAAGCTCAACGAGGCCGCGATGCTCGCGGGCCTCCCGCAGGCGCCGTCGGCCTACTCGCCGGTGCGTGCCCCCGAGAAGGCCGAGTTCCGCCGCAACGAGGTCCTGCGCAAGATGGCCGACGTCCACGTGATCACCCCCGCGCAGGCCGCCGCGGCGATCCGCAAGCCGCTCGGCGTCAAGCCCTCGCGCTACTTCACCGGCCGCCGCGAGAGCTACTTCTTCGACTTCGTCAAGGACGAGCTGATCGGCCAGTACGGCGCCCTGCGCGTGCGCCAGGGCGGCCTGCGCGTCGACACGACCATCGACCTCAAGAAGCAGGCGGCGGCGCGCAGCGCGATCAGCGGCCGCCTCGCCGGCATCGGGCCGTCGTCGGCGATCGTCACGATCGACCCGCGCAACGGCTACATCAAGACGATGGCCTCCTCGGCCGACTACGGCAAGTCGAAGTTCAACCTCGCCGCCCAGGGCCACCGCCAGCCGGGCTCGACCTTCAAGGTCATGGTGCTGATGACCGCGCTGCGCAAGGGCGTGGACCCGCGCTCGACCACCTACGTCTCGCGCAAGCTCCAGAAGGGCTGGCTCAAGGAGGCGCCCGACTACGAGGTCAAGACCTACGACGGCAGCTTCGGCGGGCGCATGGACCTGGTCAAGGCGACGCTGAAGTCCGACAACACCGTCTACGCCCAGCTGATCGCCGACCTCGGGCCCGAGGAGGTCAAGCGCACCGCCTACGACATGGGGATCAAGACCCACCTCAACGGCTACTACGCCGAAGGGCTGGGCGGCCTGCGCCTCGGCGTGTCGCCTCTGGAGATGGCCAACGCCTACGCGACGATCGCCGACGGCGGCTACCGCAACCGGCCGACCGCGATCACCAAGATCACCTTCCCCGACGGGCACTCGGAGCTGCCGCCGCGCTTCAAGGTCAAGCGCACCAAGGCCTTCGAGGACGGCGTGACCTACGAGGCGACCAAGATCCTCAAGGAGAACATCAAGAGCGGCACCGGCACCCGGGCGGCGATCGGCTGCCCCGCCGGCGGCAAGACCGGCACCACCGACGAGCACTCCGACGCCTGGTTCGTCGGCTTCACCCCGCGCCTGTCGAGCGCCGTCTGGGTCGGCTACCCCGACTCCCAGGTGCACATGAAGACCGAGTTCGGCGGCGCTCCGGTGGCCGGCGGCACGTTCCCGGCCGAGATCTGGGGGGACTACATGAAGAAGGCCAAGGGCGGCTACTGCGGGGACTTCACGCAGCCGACGACCCCGGCCAGCTTCTCCCCGTTCTTCGGCCAGTACTCGCGCACGGGCGGCAAGGGCCTCTCCACCGACCAGTCCCAGACCGGCGGCGTGGGCCAGGCACAGGGCGTGACGCCCTACATCGCGCCGCCCTCCGTGAGCACCCCGGCCAAGCCGCAGAAGAAGGCGGGTGGCAAGAAGAAGGGCGCCGGCGGCTTCGATCCCAACGCCTATGAGTCCCCGCCGCAGCCGCCGCCCGCACCCGAGGGACCCGCGAAGGCCGACCCGGGCAAGAAAGCGCCCACCGGCGGCGCGTCACCGACGAAGTAGCGCGCCCGGCTGGTATAAACCGCGCGTCGGCACCGCTATAGGCGGTCATGAGCATGCGGGAAGGCAGTGCCCGGCAGCACCACCTCGCGCATCGAGCAGAGATGGAGGAGGTGTTGTATGGCAACTGGTGTCGTGAAGTGGTTCAGCGACGAGAAGGGCTTCGGGTTCATCACCCCTGACGACGGGGGCAAGGACGCGTTCGTGCACTTCTCGGGCATTTCGGGCGACGGGTTCCGCACGCTCGCCGAGGGCGCGAAGGTCGAGTACGAGCTGGGTGAGACCGGCAAGGGTCCCCAGGCGACGAACGTCAAGGTCGTCTAATTGCCGAAGGAAGAGAAGGTCGAGTTCGAAGGCGAGGTCGTGGAGGCGCTCCCCAACGCGATGTTCCGGGTGCAGCTCGACAACGGCCACATCGTCCTCGGGCACGTCGCGGGCAAGATGCGCCGCTTCCGCATCCGGATCCTGCCGGGGGATCGGGTGCGCGTGGAGGTCTCGCCGTACGACCTCGACCGCGCGCGGATCGTCTATCGGCATCGGTGAGCTTGCACTGATCGAGGCCATCGGGGCGGCGCTACGGCGCCGCCCCGGCTCGCGCGTCGTACGCTGGCTCGGCGATGACGCCGCGGTGGTGAGCGCCGATGCGCTGAGCATCACCTCCGTCGACGTGATGGTGGAGGGCACCCACTTCCGGCTCGGCGGGCACTGCCGCCCCGAGGACGTCGGGCACCGGGCGCTGGCCGGCGCCCTCTCAGACCTCGCGGCCATGGGGGCGCCGGCGGGCGAGGCCTACCTCGCCGTCGTGGCGCCACCCGAGCTCGATGACGAGGACGTGCTCGCACTGCACCGGGGCGCGGAGGCGCTCGCCGAGGCAACCGGCACCACGATCGCCGGCGGCGACTTCGCACGCGGGCCGGCGCTGACCGTTGCCGTGACGGTGGTCGGGTGGGCCGGGGCGGAGGACCGGCTCGTGGGCCGCGACGGCGCACAGCCGGGAGACCTCGTCGGCGTCACCGGCGCGCTCGGGGCCTCAGCCGCCGGGCTCGCCGTGCTGGACGGCCTGGCCCTCGGCGACGACGCGCTCGTGCAGCGCCACCTGCGGCCGTGGCCGCGCCTGCTCGAGGGGCGGGCCCTCGCGGCGGCGGGCGCGAGCGCGATGCTCGACCTCTCCGACGGGCTCGCCTCCGACGCCCTCCGGCTCGCCGAGGCCTCGGGCGTCGCGATCGAGCTCGACGCCGGGGCGCTGCCGCTCGCCGAGGGCGTGGCCGAGGTCGCCGCGGAGCTCGGGCGCGACGGCGCCGAGCTGGCCGCGACGGGCGGGGAGGACTACGAGCTGTGCGCCTGCGTCCCGCCCGAGCACAGAGACGCTGCCGGGCTCACCTGGATCGGCGAGGTGCACGCCGGCGAGCCCGAGCTGCGCTGGCGCGGCGCGCCCTCAGGCGCGGCCGCGTGGCGCGGCTTCGAGTACTAGCTCTTGGGGGCGGGCGGCGTGAGGCCGCCCGCAGCCAGGCGCTCCAGGATGGCGGTCGCGACCGCGGCCGTGTCGACCTGGTAGCCGCTCTTCTTCATCCGCTGGCGCATCTTCTCGACTTCCGCCTTCCGTGATGGAACCTGGCCGAGGTCGGCGCAGTCGATCTTCGGGACCTGCCGTCCGAAGCGCCCTGCCGCCTCCCGCTCCAGCTCGTCGAGCTGGTGATGGAGTGCATATCGGAGTTCTGTGCTCATCGCATGAGGCTCATCGACGCCGACCCGACGGTCGTGCATCGGGTCGGGACCCGATGCGTCACGCGATCCGGTCACGGCGCGGGCGCTCCTGGACGAGGCGGGCGAACACGACAATGCGCTTCGCCGCGCTGTAGAGGGGATGGCAGGCCGAGAGGATCAGCCGGTCATAGCCCACGCGCTGCGTGACCCAGGTCGCGGTCGGCGGCACGATCCGGGTGCGCTCGACGCGGTAGGTGAAGCGCCCGTAGGGCATCTGCAGCTCGATCGGGTCGCCGCGGCGCAGCCGGTCGAGGCCGCGGAACGGCGCCCCGTAGGTGGTGCGGTGACCCGCGATCCCGACGGTGCCCCCGGCTCCCGGCAGCGGAGTGCCGGGGTAGTGGCCCGGCCCGCGGCGAAGGCTCGATCCGTCCGTGCCCGCGACCATGACCGTCGAGAGGCCGATCCTGTTCATGAGGATTCGCCCGAGCGGATCCCCCGGCTTGGCGCGGCGGTCGAGCGCCCGGGCCGAGAAGGCCAGCCGCTGGCGCGAGCTGTGCATGCGCGAGAGCAGCCGGCGCTCGGTGCCGCCGGGCTTGGCCTTCTCGAGCTCGGCCAGGCGCTGGTCGAGGCGGCCCTGCTGGACGCGCCCGTAGATCGCCGACACCGGCTCCTGCCAGACCAGCGTGCAGACGGCGTCGGCGAGCAGCAGCATGCCGGCCAGGAGCAGCAGGCTCGAGAGGGGGCGCAGCACGCGTCGCACCACTTAAGTATGCGGGGTGGTCAACGCCGCAACGCCGACTTGGTGCCGCCGAGCGAGCCGGGGCCCGCGTAGCCCGCCGGCCCGCGCGTCACCAGTGCGGCCGACTCGGTCTGCTCGGCGACGCGCCGGCGCGTCCGCGCGACCGCCACCACGCCGGCCAGGCAGCCGGCGAACGTCGACAGCGCGAGCGCCGTCAGGAGCGACGCGTGACCTCCCGCCACCACGAGGAAGCCCAGCCACGCGAGCCCAGCCGGGCCGAGCCCGAGGGCGAACGCGTAGTAGAGCGCCGCGAGCGCCGGCAACGCGAGGCCGGCGGCCACGGCGAGCGCGCGCGGCATGCGCCGGCCGCGCTCGCTCGGCGCTACGGCGAACAGCCAGACGTGGGCGGCCGGCAGAAGGAGCGCGGCGGCGTACGGGTTGCTCGTCCACACCAGCAGCACGAGCGCCGCCAGCACGAGGCCAACCGCGGCCGCCGCCCCCTCGCCGGTCGGCCGGCGCGCCAGGCCGAGCGCCGCGACGCCCACGGGGCGCAGCGCGAACCACCCGGCCGCGAGCACGACCGGTGCCGAGACGAGTGCCGCGATTGCGGCCCCGTGCAGCGGCACGTCGCCCGGCAGCAACGGCGCCCCCGGCGCCTGCACGGCGCCGGTCAGCCCCAGCACCCGCGTCCACCCCCACGCGAGCGCGAACGGCAGCGCCAGCACCCCGACCCACGCGAGCCAGCTGCGCATCGGCTGGCCGTGACGGCGCGCGCGGAAGAAGCCGTCGCCCGCGGTCAGCAGCGCCGGGAACAGCAGCGTCGCCACGAGCACGCGGATCGCCCAGTCGGGCAGAAGCCGGCGCATGGTGAGGATGCCTTCGGGCTCGCCGGCGAACGGGTCGGCGTCAAGCGCTCCGGCGATCCGCGCGTCCAGCGCGGTCACCGAGCGCAGGGTCGCGCGGCCGAACTCGTCCAGGATCTGCTCGTCGGCCGCCGCGCCGGGCGCCGGCCCGCGCTCGCCCGAGACGCCGAGCAGCACCGCCGGCAGCCCCGCCCTCGCGGGCTCCCCCTGCTCGGAGACCGTGAGCGGCACCGCACGGCGGATCCACTGCCCGACCGCGCGCGGGCCTCCGGCCTGCTCGCCGACCTCGAGGCGGACCGCCCGCTCGACCGTCCGGCGCAGCCCCACCGGGGCCATGCTCTCCCCGTTTGACCACGCAACGACCCACGGCTTGTGCACCTGCGTCGAGGCGACGTCGCCGAGCGCCAGCAGCGCGTCGACGGGCCCCGCGGCGGTATCGGCGAAGGCACGCGCACCCGCCGCGCCGCCGCTGCCCCCGGAGGTCGAGACCAGCACGAGCGTGGCCGACAGGTCGCGCACTTTGAACACGCGCGCAAGCTCGAGCAGCGCGGCCGTGCCCGACAGCTCGGCGGTGGCGGGGGAGGAGAGCGCGTCGCGGTGGGCCAGGATCACGATCCGCCGGCTCGAGAGGCCGGGGCGCACGCCGACGACGGTCTCGAGGTTCCGCGATCCCTCGGCCGTCCGCCCTCGCACGGTCTGCGAGGACACGCGCAACCCGGAGGCGCGGAACACGCCAGCGACGCGCCCGGCGAGCGCGCGGTCGCCGACCGAGCCCGGGCGGCGGTCGGGGTAGCTGGCGGCCAGCTCGCGCAGCGAGTCGCGCGCCGGCGGATCGGCCGTGCCGAACGCCCGCGCGCTGTCGAAGGCGTCGGCCGCGAGCGGCGTCGAGATGGCGCGCGGACGGGCCGTGAGCGAGAAGGCGACGACGAACAGCGCGACCAGGGCCGGCAGGAACGCCACCCGGTAGACCCGGACGTCGAGCACTAGTGGGTCTTCCCGTGACGGCGCGCCCGGGAGACCGGCCTCCGGCGGCGCCAGGCCAGGACGCAGGATGGGTGCAAGGCTGGTCGCCTTGCCCCATCCGAGGACGGCGCCTGGGGGTGATCGGGGGCCGCCGATCCCGAGCGCGATGTTGCGGGAAGGCCCACCCGTCCTACGGTACCGGCGGCCGGGCGATCTACCCTGTCAGGGCTGATGCCCGACCGTCCCGCCCGAATCCTGTTGGTCGACGACGAGCAGCCGATCCAGACGCTGCTCTCGTTCCCGCTCCAGCGCGACGGCTACGAGGTCGTCGCCGCCTCGGACGGGCGGGAGGCGCTCGCGCGCTTCAGCGAGCAGAGCTTCGACCTCGTCGTGCTCGACGTAATGCTCCCGAACGTCGACGGCCTCGAGGTCTGCCGCCGCCTGCGCGCCCGCTCCGCGGTGCCGATCATCATGCTCACCGCGAAGTCCGAGGAGATCGACAAGGTGCTGGGGCTCGAGCTCGGCGCGGACGACTACATCACCAAGCCGTTTTCGATGCGCGAGTTCCGCTCGCGCGTGAAGGCGGCGCTGCGGCGGGCGGGGATGGCCGGCGCCGAGGCCGACGGGGAGCAGCCCATGGAGGTCCGCGAGCTGCGGATCGACCCGGCCAAGCGCAGCGTCACCCTGCGCGGGAGCACGGTGCCGACCACGTTCGTGGAGTTCGAGATCCTCAGCGCGCTGGCGGCGAGTCCCGGGCGGGTTTTCACGCGCGACATGCTGCTCTCGCGCGTGTGGGGCGACTCGGCCTACCGCGACCCGCGGACCGTCGACGTCCACATCCGCCACCTGCGCGAGAAGCTCGAGGCAGACGCCAAGGAGCCCGAGTACATCTTCACGGTGCGCGGCGTGGGCTACCGCTTCCGCGACGAGGACTGACGGCGATGCGGGGCGGCGTCCGCTCCCTGCGCAACCGGCTGACGCTCATCTTCGGGCTGCTCGTGCTCGGCGCGATCGGGGTGGTCTACGTCGCGGTCGTGCCCCAGCTCGAGGGTCGTCTGCGCGACCAGAAGCTGCGCGGCCTGGCCGCCGACGCCGAGCGCTACTCGCCCCCGGTGCTGCGGCTCGTCGGCACCGACACGCCGCAGTCCGAGCTCGAGCGCCAGGTGCGCCTCGTGGCCGCTCGCGCCAGCGCCGAGGTCCAGGTGCTCGGCACCGTCGGCGGGACGCAGCCCGACTCGGTGTTCCTGCTGGCGGACTCCGATCCCGGCGGCGTCGAGCTCGAGGACGTCCAGAGCGTCGCCCAGAAGGCGGTCGACACCCGCCGCACCGCTACGGCGACCGAGCCCAGCACCTCTGGACGCAAGGCCCTGGCCGCCGAGCCGCTCGTGGTTGGCCATCGCGTGCAGGCGGTCGCGGTGTTCGCCGACACGCTCGCCGACGTGCAGGCGAACGTCAGCCTGATCCGGCGGCGCATCCTCGTCTCCGGCGCGGTCGCGCTGCTGCTGGCGATCATCGGCGGCTATCTCGTGGCGCGTGCGCTGGCGGCGCGGGTCAAGCGGCTCGAGCAGGCGGCGCGCAAGGTCGCCGCCGGCGACTTCTCCAATCGCATCCACGTCGACTCCGACGACGAGCTCGGCCAGCTCGCCGCCGCCTTCGACGACATGCAGCGCCAGCTCGAGCGCCTGGACCACGCGCGCAAGCAGTTCATCGCCCAGGCCTCCCACGAGCTGCGCACGCCGCTGTTCTCGCTCGGCGGCTTCCTCGAGCTGCTCGAGGACGAGGAGCTCGACGAGCCGACCCGCAAGCAGTTCCTCGGCCACGTGCGCGCCCAGGTCGACCGGCTGCGGCGCCTGGCCGTGGAGCTGCTCGACCTCTCGCGGCTCGAGGCCGGCGCGCTGGACCTGCGCCCGGAGCCCACCGATCTCGCCGAGCTCACGCGCGAGGTCGCCGGCGAGTTCTCCCCCGCGGCGGCGCGCCACGCCTCCGAGGTCGAGCTGCGGCTGGGGACCGAGCCGATCGAGATCGAGTGCGATCCTGAGCGCGTTGCGCAGGTGCTTCGTATCCTGCTTGACAACGCGTTGCTGCACACGCCCGAGGGAACCGACGTGGTGGTCTTCGCGGCGCGGGAGAACGGGCAGGCGCGAGTCGAGATCTCCGACTCCGGCCTGGGCATCAAGCGCACCACCATGCCCCACATCTTCGAGCCCTTCTTCACTTCCTCCGACCGCGTCCAGGGCGCCGGCCTCGGCCTCGCGATCGCGCGCGAGCTCGCCGAGCGCATGAGCGGCGAGCTGTCCGTCCACTCGGTTCCGGGCTCGACCACGTTCTCGCTGAAGCTGCCCGCATGAAGCGCCTCCTGGCCCTCGGCCTGATCGCCGGGCTCGCGGGCTGCGGCGGTTCTGGGGGCGGCGGGGGAGCGATCGGCGGATCCGGCCAGAGCGCGAGCCCCGCGCAGACGGCGCCCACGCGCGTCGAGGTCGTCAAGCCGTCGACCCGCCGCGAGGCCTTCGACCCGCGGGCTATCTACCGCGACGAGGCCCCGGGCGTGGTGACCGTCGTGTCGCTGTTCGGGTCCACGAGCCTTGACGCCGCGACCGGAGGCGGCGCGCAGGCGGGCGAGGGCTCGGGCTTCGTCGTCTCCGGCAACGGCGAGATCGCCACCAACGCCCATGTCGTCACCGAGGACCAGGGCGGCTCGCTGCAGCGCGCGCGCGAGGTCTACGTCGAGTTCGCCGATGGCAACCAGGTCAAGGCCCGGATCATGGGCTATGACCCCAACGCCGACGTCGCGCTGCTGAAGGTGCCGCCGCAGGGGCTGCGGCTGCGCCAGCTTCCGCTCGGGGTCAGCGATCGGGTCCAGGTCGGCACGGCGGTCGCCGCGATCGGGTCGCCGTTCGGCGAGAAGCAGTCGCTGTCGGTGGGCGTCGTGTCCGCGGTCGATCGCGCGATCGACTCGCTGACCCAGTTCAAGATCTCGGGCGCGATCCAGACCGACGCCGCGATCAACCCGGGCAACTCGGGCGGCCCGTTGGTCGACGGCGCCGGCCGCGTGATCGGCATCAACCAGCAGATCAAGTCCTCGAGCGGCGGCGGCGAGGGGGTCGGCTTCGCCGTCCCGGTCGACGTCGTCAAGCGCTCGCTCGCCGGGCTGCGCCGCGACGGCAAGGTCGCCTACGCGTTCCTCGGCGTGCAGACCGTGGCGCTGTACCCGCAGGTCGCGCAGCGCTTCAAGCTCCCGGTCGCCAAGGGCGCCTGGGTGCAGGCGACGACCGCGGGCGGCCCCGGCGACAAGGGCGGCCTGCACGCCGGCAAGGGCGACGCGCGCTTCCAGGCCCGCTCCTTCCGGCCCGGCGGGGACATCATCACGAAGGTGGGCGACCGCGTCGTCAACAATCCCGACGACCTCTCAACGGCGATTCAGCGCTTCGATCCCGGGCAGAAGGTCAAGGTCGAGGTCTGGCGCGACGGCAAGCGCCGCGACATCGAGGTGACGCTCGGCGAGCGCCCGCTCTCGGCGTCGAGCAGCGGCCGCTGAGCGGCTATCGTGCGCCCGCTGCCGCTCTCAGCCACATCGGACTAGGAAGGTCCCGCCGCCGTGCTGCAACCCGTCGCTCTGGCCCACAAGAGCCTGGCCGACTACACCCACATCGTCGGGCGCCCGCTGGTGGAGGAGATCCGCGAGCTGGCCGAGCCGTTGAAGGGCAAGCGCGTCGTGCACCTGAGCGCCACCGCGTTCGGGGGCGGCGTGTCGGAGATCCTCTACACGCTGATCCCGCTCATGCGCGACGTCGGCCTCGAGGTCGAGTGGCAGGTCATCTACGGGCGCGAGGAGTTCTTCAACTCCACCAAGCTCATGCACAACGCGCTGCAGGGCGCGCCCCAGGACCTCACCGAGGAGCAGTGGCGCGTCTGGGAGCAGTACAACGAGATGAACGCGCGCGAGCTCTCGCGCGACTGGGACATCTGCATCGCCCATGACCCGCAGCCGGCGGCGATGCTCTCGCTGGCGCCCGAGAAGGCGAAGGCGTGGGTCTGGCGCTGCCACATCGACGTCTCGACGCCCAACCCGGCGACGATGGAGCGGCTGCTGCCCTACATCAGGCAGTACCCGGCGTCGCTCTTCCACGTCGAGAGCTACGTCCCCGCGGGGATGGACGGGGGCGTGCACATCGTCCCGCCCGCGATCGACCCGCTCGCGCCGAAGAACATGGCGCTGTCGATCGAGGACGCGACCTTCGTCTGCAAGCAGTTCGGCATCGACACCACGCGCCCGATGATCTGCCAGGTCTCGCGCTTCGATCCCTGGAAGGACCCGCTCGGCGTGATCGACGCCTACCGCATCCTCAAGCAGGAGCGCCCCGACGTCCAGCTCGCGCTGGTCGGCTCGATGGCCTCCGACGACCCCGAGGGCTGGGACTTCTACAACTCCACGCTCGCCCACGCGGAGGGCGACCCCGACATCCACATCCTCAACAACTTCAACAACGTCGGCAACATCGAGGTCAACGCCTTCCAGTCGCTCGCCGAGGTCGTGATCCAGAAGTCCATGCGCGAGGGCTTCGGGCTGACGGTCTCGGAGGCGCTGTGGAAGGGCCGGCCGTTCATCGGCGGCGATGTCGGCGGCATCCCGCTGCAGGTGCGCAACGGCATCTCCGGGTACCTCGTCTCCTCAGTGGAGGACTGCGCCGCACGTGCCCTGGACATCCTGAACGACCCCGCGCTGGGCAAGGCGCTCGGGCGCCGGGGCAAGGAGCACGTCCGCGAGCACTTCCTGACCCCGCGATACCTGCGCGACTACCTGAAGATCTTCCACGAGGTGATCTGAGTGGCGGGCGACGCGGCGCCCCTGGTCCTCGTCTCCAACCGCGGGCCGGTCACCTTCCAGGACGACGGCTCGGTCAAGCGGGGCACCGGCGGGCTCGTGACCGCGCTGACCGGGCTGGCCTCCCATCGCGACGCGATCTGGATCGCCTCGGCGATGACCGACCGCGACAGCGAGGTCTCCGAGGAGCACGGCGGCCACCCGTTCGCGGTCGACGCGCCCCACGGCGGCGAATTCCGCGTGCGCTTCGTCGCCTCCGATCCCGGCGCCTACGACGGCTTCTACAACGTCATCGCCAACCCGATGCTGTGGTTCATCCAGCACTACCTGTGGGATCAGTCAAACGCCCCGGACATCCGCCGCCAGGAGGTCGACGCCTTCGAGCACGGGTACAACGTCGTCAACGAGGACCTGGCGCGCGCGGTGCTCGAGGAGATCGCGGACGAGCCCGAGCCGGTCGTGATGATCCACGACTACCACTTCTACACGCTGCCGGGCATGCTCCGGCGCGAGCGGCCCGACGTCTTCCTGCACCACTTCATCCACATCCCGTGGACGCAGCCCGACGCCTGGCGGGTGCTGCCCGCCGGGATCCGCGAGCAGATCTTCCGCGGCGTGCTGGCCAACGACATCGTCGGCTTCCACACGCCCTCCTACCAGCGCAACTTCCTGCAGTGCTGCCGCGACCTGATGGACCTCGACGTCGACATGGACGCCGGGGTGGTGAAGCTCGACGATCGGGAGGTGTGGGTGCGCGCCTACCCGCTGCCGATCGACTACCGCGCCACGCTGGCCACCGCTGCGAGCGACCGCGTCACGCAGTTCGAGGAGAAGCTGCTGGCGCGCCGGCGCGAGTTCTCGATCCTGCGCGTCGACCGCGCCGACCTGTCCAAGAACGTGCTGCGCGGGTTCACGGGTTTTGACATCTTCCTCGAGCAGCACCCCGAGTTCTCAGAGCGCATCACCTTCACCGCCCAGCTGATGCCCTCGCGGACCGACGTGCCGGAGTACGCGGAGTACCTCGAGCGGATCGAGGCGCTCGTCGCGGTCGTCAACCACCGTCACGGAACCCCCGACTGGATGCCGATCGACCTCAAGCTCCGCGACGACCTCGAGGAGGCGATGGCCAACTACAAGCACTACGACGTGATGATGGTCAACGCGATGTTCGACGGCATGAACCTCGTCGCCAAGGAGGGCCCGCTGATCAACGAGCGCGACGGCGTCTCGATCCTGGGCGAGAACACGGGGGCGCACGAGGAGCTCGGCGAGTACTCCCTCTCGGTCAACCCATTCGACGTCCAGGAGCTCGCCGACGCGATCTACACCGCGCTGACGATGTCCCGCGAGGAGCGCGCGCGGCGCGCCACGGGCCTGCGCGAGATCGTCACCTCGCGCGACCCTGGCGACTGGATCGACGAGCAGCTCGCCGACATCCGCAAGAAGGCCCAGGGCGTCTCGGCCGGAACGCATTAGCGCCCTGAGGCGCTAGCGCTCGAAGGAGAACTCGGCGCGGGCGGGGTCGGCGGGCGGCGGGGCGGCGACGGCGGGACGCGGGGGTGCGCTCGGCGGCCCCGGGCGGGGCGGTGACGGGCGAGGTCGCGACGGTCGCGCGGGCGCCGTGCTGGCCGTGACTGCAACCCTGCGCGGTGCGCTCGGCCGAGGGTGCGCAGCCCTGGCGGGCTTCGTGCGGCGGCGGCGGCGGTGTGGCCGGCGGTGCCGAGCCTTCGGAACGGCCGTTCGCACCGGCGCCGGGGGCGTCGCGAGCGGGCTGGGCGAATCCGGGGGCAGTAGGGCAGTGGGGCCGCCTAGGCGCGGCCAGGCCACCACCAGCGCGAGCACCGCGATGGCGGCGGCGGCGCGCGCGACATTGGCCCAGCGCACGCGGCGGAGCAGGTTCCCGGCCATGGCGTACCTAGCTCCGGCCGGCCGGGCGTTCGCCCCCGCGTTGCTAGCATCCAGCGCCGCATGGCGACCCCCGTCTCCCTCTACGACCTCGTCCTCCTGCTCGACCCGCAGGCCGACGACGAGCGCCGCGGCCAGATCGTGGACAACGTCCAGGCCGCGATCGAGGCCACTGGCGAACTCGTCGGCCGCCATGACTGGGGCTCGCGGCCCACGACGTTCGAGATCCAGAAGCGCGCCGAGGCGGACTACCACCTGCTGCAGTTCCACGGCCCCAGCGCGCTGCTCGAGCAGCTCAACCACACGCTGAAGATCACCGACGGCGTCCTGCGCTTCCGCATCATCAAGCTCCGCGCGGGCACCCCCGAGCCGCCGGACCTCGCCACCACCGCCGTCGCACCCGTCACCACGGGCGACGGCGACGACGAGTAGCCCCCGCTTCGCCACAGCTTCGTGACGATTTCGCCGCAACTTGCGGCGCCGCCGCCATGACGGCCGGGGCCCGATCTAGACTCGGGCAACCGAGCTTCGAGAGCCGTTTTTCGAAAGGAGCCACGCCGTGGCCGCAACGAACATCAACCGGGTCGTGCTGACCGGGAACCTGACCCGCGATCCTGAGCTGCGCTCGCTGCAGAGCGGCACGTCCGTCTGCAAGCTGCGCGTCGCCTGCAATACGCGCCGCAAGGGAGCGTCGGGCGACTGGGAGGACAAGCCCAACTACTTCGACGTCACCGTTTGGGGGGCCCAGGGCGAGAACTGCGCCCGCTTCCTGAGCAAGGGCCGCCCCGTCGCGCTCGACGGCCGCCTGGAATGGCGCGAGTGGGAGGCCCAGGACGGCTCGGGCAAGCGCCAGAGCGTGGAGATCGTCGCCGACTCCGTCCAGTTCCTCAGCGGCCGCGACGACGCTCCCGAGGGCGGCGCGAGCAGCTTCACGCCGCGCTCGGACGTGCCTGTCGACGCCGGCGACTTCCAGCCCGCCGGCGCCACCGCCGGGTCGGGCCCCGCCGACGACGACATCCCCTTCTAGGGAGTCGGTCGGGAAAGTCCTCGCCGGCCGGGGTGGCTCAGCCGTGGCTGTGGGCGACGCGCAAATTCGAAGGCAATGCCGGTGGCATTGGCGAGAATTCGCGTGGCGATCCACGGCCGCGGATGGGCCGCATCCGGCCCCGAGGACTTTTTCGACAGGCTCCTAGGCCCTCCGAGAGGCCACGCGCGCGGCAGCGGACGGCGGCTCCCCGCCGCCCGCTGCCGCGCGTCTGTCACAATGTCCGCTCTCCGCGCCAGCCGCGCGGCTTCGTGCGCCCCACGGGCGCTGGGACAGGCAGCACACGAAAGGTTTCTCTGTGGCAAAGCAGCGCAGCCGGCCGACGCGCCGGCGTGACAAGAAGGGCGGCCCCGGCAGCGGGCGGCGCAAGTCCTGCCAGTACTGCCGCGACAAGGTCGACCAGGTCGACTACAAAGACGTCGCCACCCTGCGCAAGTTCGTCTCCGACCGGGGCAAGATCCGCTCGCGGCGCATCACCGGCGCCTGCCGGCGCCATCAGAACCAGATCGCCACGGCCGTCAAGCGCGCCCGCGAGATCGCCCTGCTGCCCTATGTCGGCGACACCCGTGAGTCGCGCGACGAGCGCGGCGGCGGTCGCGATCGCGACCGCGACCGCGACCGGTAGGCCCCCGCCGATGCCCCAGGCCATCCTCCTGCAGGACGTGGAGACGCTGGGCGACCGCGGCGCGGTCGTCGAGGTGTCCAAGGGCTATCTGCGCAACTTCCTGGTGCCGCGCAAGCTCGCCGAGCCCGCGACCAAGGGCTCGGTCCAGGCCGCGCAGCGCCGCCAGGAGGTGGCCGACCGCGCGCTGTCCGTTGCGACCGAGAAGGCGCAGGAGAGCGCCGCGTTGCTCAACAAGACCGTGCTGACGATCACCCACCAGGCCGGCGACGACGGCCGCCTGTTCGGCTCCGTGACCGGCCAGGACATCGTCGACGCGATCCTCGAGGCCCGCGGCATCCGCATCGACAAGCGCAAGGTGCATCTCGACGAGCCGATCAAGACGGTCGGCACGCGCGCGGTCGTCGTCGAGGTCGCCGACGGCGTGCTCGCGACCGTCAAGACGATGGTCGTCGAGCAGAAGTAGCGCTCGGCGCCGCTTCGCAACAACTCTGCGCAGGAAGCGGGGAAACCCCGCCGGCGCTCCCGGCCGTCGCCGCACCCCGACCTAGACTCGGTCGCCCGATGAGCATCGCCGAGCGCAACGGAGCGGCCCTCGCCCCGCCGCAGAACCTGGAGGCCGAGCAGTCGGTGCTCGGCGCCGTGCTGCTGTCGGACACCGCGCTCCCCGCGCTGATCATCGACGAGCGCCTCGGCGCCGAGGACTTCTACCGCGAGAGCCACGGGCTCATCTACCAGGCGATGCTCGACCTGCACTCGGTCGGCGAACCGGTCGACGCGCTCACGCTCGTGGAGCACCTCAAGCAGGCCGGCCTGCTCGAGCGCGTCGGCGGCCGCGCGGTGGTGGACCTGCTGGCCGGATCGGTCCCCGCGGTCGGCAACGTCCGCCAGTACGCCCGGATCGTGCGCGAAAACGCGATGCTGCGCCGGCTGCTGCACGCCTCCTACGAGATCCAGGCGCGCGTGCACTCCCACGAGGCGCCGCCGCGGGAGCTCGTCGACCTCGCCGAGCGCTCGATCCTCGAGGTCGCCCATGACGACCGCCGCAAGGACTTCCGCTCGATCCACGACCTGCTGTTCGCCGAGCTCGACAAGCTCGAGAAGCTCTCCGCGGAGGGCCAGTCGATCACCGGCACCCCCTCGGGCTTCGAGGACCTCGACCGCATCACCGGCGGCTTCCAGCCCGGCAACCTCGTCATCCTCGCGGCAAGGCCGGGGATGGGAAAATCAAGTCTGGCGGCCAACTTCTGCGAACACGCAGCGCTCACCGACGACAAGGCCGTGGCGCTGTTCTCGCTGGAGATGTCCGAGGGCGAGCTCGCGCAGCGCTTCATCGCCTCGCAGGCCTCGATCAAGGGCGACGACCTGCGCAAGGGCAAGGTGCCCCAGGCGCGCTGGGCGAAGATCCTCGCGGCCTCCAACCGTCTCGCGGAGTCCCACCTGTTCGTCGACGACTCCTCCGACGTCTCGGTGCTCGACCTGCGCGCGAAAGTGCGGCGCCTGGCCCAGCAGCAGGCGGACGGGCTCGGGCTCGTGGTCATCGACTACCTGCAGCTCATGCGCGCGGCGGGCACGAGCGACAACCGCGCCGAGCAGGTCGGGCAGATCTCGCGCGGGCTCAAGACGCTCGCGCGTGAGCTGGAGGTGCCGGTCATTGCCCTCTCCCAGCTCAACCGCGGCGTCGAGCAGCGCGCCGACAAGCGCCCGATGCTCTCCGACCTGCGCGAGTCCGGCGCGATCGAGCAGGACGCCGATCTCGTCATGTTCATCTACCGCGACGAGTACTACGACGGCGACTCCGAGGACGAGGGCCTGGCCGAGCTCTCGATTGCCAAGCACCGCAACGGCGGCCTGGGGACGATCAAGCTGACCTTCCAGGGCGAGTACCCGCGCTTCATGTCCTACGTCGGCGACGAGCGGTACTAGCGGTCTCCACGTGACCGGGTGCCCCGACAAGCGCTGCGACGGCTCCGGCTTCCTCTACGACGAGGCCAGCCGCCGCGCGACCGACTGCTCCTGCCGGCCGCGAAGGATCGCCCGCCGCAAGGCGCGCAAGCTCGCGGGCGTGATCCCGCGCCGCTACCAAGGGGTGTCCTTCGACCGCGCGCCGGTCACGCACATGGAGCCCAACGTGGTCCGCGCGGTCAGGCGCCACGTCGACACGCTGGACGCCCAGCTCGCCGAGGGCCGCGGCATCTGGTTCCGCGGCGACGTCGGCACGGGCAAGACCACGCTCGCCATGCTCGTGTCGGCCGAGGCGCTGCGCACCGGGCACTCGGTCGCCATCTACTCGCTGCCGCGCCTGCTCGGCCTGCTGCGCGAGACCTTCAACGACGAGTCCGAGGCGTCGCTGTCAGAGCTCCTGGACCGGCTCGCCGCGGTCGAGCTGCTGCACATCGACGACGTGGGAGCGGAGCAGACCTCGCCGTGGGTGCTCGAGCAGCTCTACACGATCGTCAACACCCGCTATGAGGACCGCCGGTCGGTCGTGATCACCACCAACCTCAACGTCGAGGAGCTGCGCGAGCAGATCGGCGACCGGACCGTCTCCCGGCTGGTGGAGATGTGCGGCGACCCGCTGCCCCTGTTCGGCACCGACCATCGCATCGAGGCCGACTACGAGCTGCCGGCCGACGACGAGCCGCTCCCCTACGGCGCGCCGCGCGTGCGCCCGTACGCCGCTTCGTAGACTGGCTCGCATGTCGGGCATCGTCATCGTGGGCGCCCAATGGGGCGATGAGGGCAAGGGCAAGATCGTCGATCTCCTGGCCGAGAACGCGGACCTCGTGATCCGCTTCCAGGGCGGCAACAACGCCGGCCACACGATCGTGCGCGACGGCGAGAAGTGGGCCCTGCACCTGATCCCCTCGGGCATCCTCTATCCGGGCAAGCTGTGCGCGATCGGCAACGGCGTGGTCATCGACCCGAAGGTGCTCACCGGCGAGCTCGACGCGCTGCGCGCCCGCGGCGTCGACCTCTCCGGGCTGCGCATCAGCGCCAACGCGCACCTGATCATGCCCTACCACCTGCTGCTGGACTCCGCGGGCGAGGCGCGGCTTGGCAGCCTGCAGATCGGCACCACCCGGCGCGGCATCGGCCCCTGCTACGCCGACAAGGCGTCGCGGCTCGGGATCCGCGTGCAGGACCTGCTCGACGAGAAGATCCTCAAGAAGAAGATCGTGCTCGCGATGGAGCCCAAGCGGCTCTCGCTGCGCCCCTTTGCCAAGGCCCCGGAGCTCGACCTGCAGTCGATGACCGAGGAGTACCTGACCTACGGGCACCGCATCGAGCAGTACATCGCCGACACCGCGAAGCTGACCTGGGACGTCCTGGACTCCGGCGCCGACGTGATCTTCGAGGGCGCGCAGGCCACGCTGCTGGACATCGACCACGGCACCTATCCCTTCGTCACCTCCTCCAACCCGGTCGCGGGCGCGGCGTGCACGGGCACGGGCGTCGGCCCGCGCGACATCGACGAGGTGTGGGGCATCGCCAAGGCCTACGCCACCCGCGTCGGCGCGGGCCCGTTCCCGACCGAGCTCTCCGACGAGTTCAGCGACGCGCTGCGCGAGGCCGGCGGCGAGTACGGCACCACCACCGGGCGGGCACGGCGGGTCGGCTGGATCGACCTCGTGGCGCTGCGCTACGCGGCGCGGCTGAACTCGATGAGCGCGCTGGCGATCACCAAGCTCGACATCCTGACCGGGATGGGGACGCTGAAGGTGTGCACCCGCTACAAGGGCCCGGGCGAGGCGAGCTTCGACCAGTACCCCTATCACCAGACCGTCCTGCACCAGGCGACCGGGGACTACGACGAGCTGCCCGGCTGGGACGAGGACATCGGCGACTGCCGCGACGAGTCCGAGCTCCCCCAGGCCGCGCGCGACTACCTCGTGTACATCGCCGACTTCGTCGGCGTGCCGATCGCGCTGGTCGGCGTCGGCCCGGCGCGCGATCAGGTCATCTGGACCGCGGCCGGGCGGGCGACCGCCGCCGGGCGCCACGTGGCGCTGGCGTAGCGCTCAGCCCTGGTCCTTGACCGTCCGCGTGTTGACGACGAAGTCGTGCAGCGCACGGTTCTCCTCATCCCACAGCGGCCACAGGACGTCGGCGAGGTTGGCGAGCCCGCCGGTCACCGTCCCGGCGATCCCGAACGCGAGCGCCTTGACGGCGACCTCGCGCAGCATCGCGAACCCGAAGGTGATCGGCTCGCCCGAGGTGCGCACCACGCGGATGTTCGTGGCCATGCGCCCGAGCGTCTTGCCGTTGGTCCGCGCCATCATCGCCGGCGCGTAGAGCAGCGCGATCAGGGTCACGCAGAGCACCCACAGGATTGCGCCCACGACCAGCGCGCCCACCCCGGTGTTGGAGTTGTTGGCGAAGCCGACGCCGGCCGCGGCGCCGATCGGGACGAACAGGATCAGCGCACCCACACCGATGATCAGGCCGTCGATCAGCTGCGCGCCCACGCGGCTGCCCCAGCTGGCCAGCAGGTGCTGGCCGTATGCGGCGGGCTGGCCGGCCTGGAACGCCGGCGCCATGCCGCCGGCGCCTGGAGGCGGCGGGGTCGTGTAGCCGCTCGCCGGAACCTCGGGCTCGCGCGGCACGCCGGGGAGGCCCGACGGGTCGCGCTGGGGCGCGGGGGACACTCCGCCGAGTGGGTCGCCTGAGGTGAAGCCGCCGGATTGATCGCTCATGCGGCGACTCTATCCCGGCCTGGCGCGTCAGCGCCAGCGCTCAAGCAGGTCGTCCTCGCCGACCTCGCGCACCACCCGCGCAGGCACGCCCATGACCACCGCGCGGGCGGGCACGCTCGCCGCCACGACCGCGCCCGCGGCCACGAATGCCTCCTCGCCGATCTCGACCCCCGGGCAGAGCACCGCGCCGCCGCCGATCCGGCACGCGCGCCGGAGCGTCGCCCCGCGCAGCGCGAAGTCCTCGCCGTGGCGCGCCATCGTCGAGTCGTTGGTGGTCGTGACCCCCGGGCCGACGAAGACGTCGTCCTCGATCACCGAGAAGGCGGTCAGGTAGACGCCAGTCTGCACACGCACGCGCGCTCCCACGAGCACGTCGTTGTCGACGGCCGACCCGCGGCCGACGACGCTGCCCGGCCCGATCCGCGCGCGCTCGCGGACGAACGCCTGGTCTCCGACGATCGAACCCTCGGCGAGCTCAGCACCCGCGAAGACGATCGCCCCGCTGCAGACCACGGCGCCGTCGCCCAGCGCGAGCGGCGCCGGCGCCTCGCGTGATGCGGTGGAGTGCGCTGCCAGCCGCGGGGGCTTGCCGAGCACGGCCCCGTCCTGGATCTCGCAGCCGTCGCCGACCACGGTCCCGGGATAGATGACGACGTGGGCGCCGAGCCAGACGCCCGCGCCGAGCCGGACGCCTTCCCCGAGGACGAGCCCGGGGGCAAGGTCAGAGGGCTGCACGCTGCTCCCGGCGGGTGGCGTCCAGTCGCGCCTGCAGCGCCTCGAGCACGCGCACGACGCGCAGCCCGCTCTCGCCGTCCGACAGCGGCGCGCGCTCGGAGCGGATGCACTGGACGAAGTGCTCGCACTCGATGCGCAGCGGCTCGCGGTTGGCGATCCGCGGGCTCCAGATGTCCCCTGAGCGCGTGATGTACTCGCCGTAGGAGCGGGCGTCCTCGTCGAAGCCCTTGTCGTAGACGGTGACCTTGCGCTCGAGCTCCATGTCGTCGAAGGTCGCCATCTTCCGCGAGCCGACGACCGTGAAGCGCCGCGCCTTGTGCGGATCGAGCCACGACAGGTGCAGGTGCGCGGCGCGCCCGGAGGGGAAGCGCAGGAAGCCGAAGACGACATCCTCGATGCCCGAGCGCATGTAGGACTGGCCGCGGGCGTCGACCTCGTCGGGCTCCTCGTCGAGCAGGTGCAGCAGCACGGAGACGTCGTGGGCCCCGAGCGACCACAGCGCGTTCTCGTCCTCGCGCAGCTTGCCGAGGTTCAGCCGGTGCGAGTAGATGTAGTGGATGTCGCCGAGGTCGCCCGACTCGGCGATCTCCTTGAGCTTGGCCACGCCGGGGTGGTACTCGAGCAGGTGGCCGACCATCAGCAGCCTCCCGGTCTCCGCGGCGGCGGCCACCGCGCGCTCGGCGTCGGCGACCGACTGCGCCAGCGGCTTCTCGACGAAGCAGTGCTTGCCCGCGCGTAGGACCCGCTCGGCGAGCGGGCCGTGGGTGGGGACGGGCGTCGCGAGCACGACGGCGTCGAGCGACGGGTCGCCGAGCAGGTCCTCGAGCTCGCCGGTGAGCCGCGCCCCGGGGAAGCTCGCGGCGACGCGCTCGCGTGCCTCCGCGGAGGCGTCGCAGCACCAGGCCAGCTCGCAGCCGGGGAGCGCGGCGAAGTTGCGCGCGAGGTTCGGTCCCCAGTAGCCGAGCCCGGCGACGCCGACCCGGACCGTCTGCGCAGCGCTCACGCGGGCATCCTAAGGGCCGCCACGACGCGCTCGCCCGCGCGGCCGTCCCCGTAGAGCTCTGGGCGCTCGTCCGGCGGGCGCCGCTCCAGCGCGGCGAGGGCGCCGTGCGCGTCGAGGTCGACGAGGACGTTCCACCCGGCGTCGACGGTCTCCGTCCACTCGGTCGTCGAGCGCAGCGTCACGCATGGCGTCGCCGCCAGGTAAGCCTCCTTCTGCACGCCGCCCGAGTCGGTCAGCACCGCGCGCGCGTGGTGCAGCAGGGCGGTGAACTCGAGGTAGCCGAGCGGAGCGGTGAGCGTGACGGCGCCGGAGAGGCGCTCGAGGAGCCCCGCGGCCTCCAGGCGCGCGCGAGTGCGCGGGTGCAGCGGGAGCAGCACCGGGCCGGGCAGCGCCTCCAGCAGCGCGACGAGCGCCTCCAGACGCGCGCGATCGTCCACGTTGCCCGCGCGGTGCGCGGTCACGAGCAGGAACTCGCCCGCGCTCACGCCGTGCTCGTCGAGCACCTCGGTCCGGGCCGCCGCCCGCGGGCCGAGCAGCAGCGCGACGTCGACCATCACGTCGCCGACGACCTCGATCCTCCCGGCCACGCGCTCGGATCGCAGGTTCCCGGCCGCCCGCTCGGAGGAGCACAGCAGCAGCGAGGCGGCGTGATCGGCGAGCACGCGGTTGAGCTCCTCGGGCATCGAGCGGTCGAAGGAGCGCATCCCGGCCTCGACGTGCGCGACCGCCACACCGGCCTGGGCCCCGGCGAGCGCACCGGCGAGCGTCGAGTTCGTGTCGCCGTAGACGAGCATCAGGTCCGGCTGCTCTGCGGCCAGCAGACCGTCGAGCGCCCCGAGCATCCGCGCCGTCTGCGCCGCGTTCGAGCCGCCGCCGAGCTCGAGCTGGTGCTCGGGCGCCGGCAGCCCCAGCTCGTCGAAGAACACCGCTGAGAGCTCCTCGTCGTAGTGCTGGCCCGTGTGGACCAGGACCTCCTCCGCGACGTCCCGGAGGCGGTGCGAGACCGCCGCGGCCTTCACGAACTGCGGGCGGTTTCCGACGACGGTTAGGACCCGCACGTAACGGGGGACCTGCCGCTTACTGACATGTCGTCGCTGAGGAACAGCATCCGCGGCACCGTACAGGGCGTAGTGGGCGCCTCCCGGCACGTGCTGTGGTACGTGAGCTGGCAGACGGGCGCACCGGACGGCGTCCGCCGGCGCGCCTAGGCCCGCAGGGCCGCGAGCTCACCCGCCACGAGGCTCGTGAAGCGCTCGTGCGCCTCGCGCGTCACCGGGCCCGGCGCCTGGGGCAGGACGATCTCGTCGACCGCGGCGATCGGCATGACCTCGCGCACCGTCGAGGCGATGAAGGCCTCCTCGGCGGCGCGGACGTCGTCGAGCGTGCACACGGCCTCCGTCACCTCGCAAGCCTCCAGGATCCGCGCACGGGTGATCGAGGCGAGGATGTGGTCCGCCAGGGGCGGCGTGTGCAGCACGCCGCCCCTGACCCAGAAGAAGGTCCAGGTCGGGCCTTCAAGCACGCGGCCGTGCGGCGTGACAAACAGCCCTTCGTCGAAGCCCTGCTCCTTCGCGAGCCGCCCCGCGAGCATGTTGCCCGCGTAGGAGAGCGTCTTGAGGCCGTCGAGCACGCGGTTGGGCGCGTAGGTGACCGTCGCGACGCGGGCGGTGGCGGCGCGCTGGGGCAGCGGCTCGATGATCAGGATGCGACGGCCTCCGCGGGTCAGCACGACGCGCATCAGGGCGTCGACGGGACTGGCCGCCGCGAGCAGGGCCGTGACCTCGGCGGCGAGCGCGTCGAAGTCCGCGGGCAGCCGCAGGCCCTCGCAGGTGTGGCGCAAGCGCGCGTAGTGCTCGTCGAGCGCGAACGCGCGGCCCTCGTAGAGGCGCATCACCTCGAACGCGCCGTCGCCGCGCAGCAGCCCCTCGTCGCTGACGGGGATCCGGGCGTCGGCGACCGGGCCGATCGCCCCGTCGAGGGAGGCGAGATCCATGAGCGGCGAGCCTACTCGACCTCTCCACCGCGCCGCGGCTGTGCGTGCGTCTCGACGCGGCCCGGCGCGGCGGCTCGCGGCGCATGCTCATCGACCTCACCGAGCTGGAGTTCTGCGACTCCTCCGGCCTGCGCTCGCTGATGGGCGAGCAGGGCGAGGTCCGGGCGCAGGGCGGGCGGATGGCCGTCGCGTGCCCCGGCGGCGGCGCGGTCGCGCGCCTGCTGGATCTGTCAGGCGCTCGCGAGGTGCTCGACGTGCACCCGAGTGCCGACGCCGCGCTCGCCGCGCTGGCCTGAGAGGCGCGGGAAGCGGGCAGTCCCGCTGGATGACCGCCGCCGCCCCCGAGGCCGAGCAGCGCCACGCCGCTCGCTTCGGCTTCCGCGCGCTGCTTGCGCTCGTCGCGCTCGCGCTGGTCGCGGTGCCGTTCGCCCTGCTGCTCTTCCTGGTCCAGGGCAAGTGGGACCCGCTGTTTGACGCAGACACCGGCGCGCGCGACTCGCTACACGGCTACGCGGTCGCCCATCGCACCTTCGTCGGCGCGATGAAGACGCTGAGCACGATCGGCTCGGCCCCGGTCTACATCGCCGTCTTCGCGGCGATCGCGGGCTGGCTGCTGTGGCGCCGGCGCCGCCGGCTCGCGCTCTTCGTGGTGGTCACGCTGATCGGCAGCTCGCTGCTCAACGCGCTGGCCAAGCTCATGGTCCACCGCGCGCGGCCGGTGCTGCCCGACCCCGTCGCGCACCAGAGCGGCCTGAGCTTTCCGAGCGGCCACGCGCAGGGCGCGATGGTCGCCTACGCCGTGCTCCTGCTGATCTTCCTTCCGCGCCTGCACGGCGCCTGGCGCGTGGTCGCGATCGCGGTCGCCGTCGCGATGGTGGTGGCGATCGGCTTCTCGCGCATCGCGCTCGGCGTGCACTTCGTCTCCGACGTGCTCGCGGGCTACGTCCTCGGCGCCGCGTGGGTGGCGGCCATGGTCGCCTCGTTCGACCTCTGGCGGCGCGACGCCGCCCGCGAGCGAGCGGCTCAGCCCGCCGCGGCGACGCCCGCGGGGTAGATCCGCTCGACGTAGTCGCGGACCATGCGCCCTGCGCCGAAGCCCGGGCCGATCGTGCGCAGCGACGCGCGCACCATCGCGAGCCAGTCCTGCGGAACGCCATCGCCGTCGCGGTCGTAGAAGGACGGAACCACGGCGTCGGTGAACAGCCGGTAGAGCTCCTCGGAGTGGCGCCAGTCCTGCGCGCCGTGGTCGTGGTCGACCTCGCCGCCGATGGCCCAGCCGTTGGACCCGTCGAAGGCCTCGGGCCACCAGCCGTCGAGCACGCTCAACTGCAGCCCGCCGTTCATCGCGGACTTGATCCCGCTGGTGCCGCTGGCCTCGAGCGGCGGCCGCGGGACGTTGACCCAGACGTCACACCCGCGCACCATCGCCGCGCCGATCGAGAGGTCGTAGTCGTCGAGATAGACGACGCGGCCCGCGACCTCGGGGTGGCCCTTCATCTCGAACAGGCGCTGGACCATCCGCTTGCCGTCGTCGTCGCGCGGATGCGCCTTGCCGGCGAGGATCAGCTGGACCGGCCGGCCGGGATCGCCGAGCAGCCCGAGCGCGCGGTCGACCGCGCGCATCAGCAGGTCCAGCCGCTTGTAGGTCGCCACTCGGCGGGCGAAGCCGACGGTCAGCGCGTCGGGGTCGAGCGCCTCGGCGGCGGCGCGGACGTACTCGGGCGTGTCGCCGCGGCCGAGCCGATCCGTCACGCTGCGGCGGCAGACCAGGTCGATCAGCTCGCCGCGCTGGGCGCGCCGCGCGGCCCACAGCTCCGCGGCGGGGATCGCCTCGACGCCCTCCCAGGTCGCGGGGTCCACCGCGCGGCTCGCCCAGTCATCGCCGAGGTGGCGGTCGAGCAGCTCGCGCATCGGGACGCCGATCCAGGTCGGGACGTGCACGCCATTGGTGACGTGGGTGATCGGGACGTCCTGCACCGCGCGGTCGGGCCAGAGGTCGCGCCACATCTCGCGCGCGACCTCGCCGTGGCGCGCGCTGACGCCGTTGGCGGTGCGGCTCGTGCGCAGGGCGAACTGCGTGACCCCGAACGGCTCGGCGCCCTCGTCGGGATGGGTGCGGCCGCGGCGGACGAGCGACTCGGTGTCGATCCCGAGCTCCGCCGCGAACGGCGCCAGCATCGCGGCGGCCTGATCGGCCGGGTAGCTGTCGTTGCCCGCCGGCACCGGCGTGTGCGTGGTGAAGACGGTGCGCTCGCGAACGGCGGCGAGCGCGTCCTCGGCGTCCGCGCCGGTGTCGGCCCGCTCGGCCCGCGCGAGCTCCAGGCACGCGAGCGCCGCGTGGCCCTCGTTCATGTGCACGACGCCGGGCTCGATCCCCAGCGCGTGCAGCGCGCGCACCCCGCCGATGCCGAGCAGCGCGTACTGCGCGAGCCGCACGCCGGGGTCGCCGACGTAGAGGCGCGAGGTGATCCAGCGGTCGGCCACCGAGTTCTCGGGCCGGGCGGCGTCGAGCAGCAGCAGCGGGACGCGCCCGACGTCGACCCGCCACACCTGGGCGACGACCTCGCGGTCACCGATCGGGATGGTCACGGTGACCGGCGCCCCGTCCTCCCCGGTGACGAGCGCCGCGGGCACGCGCGCCGCGTCGGTGTCGACCCAGTACTCGTGCTGCCAGCCGGAGCCGTCGATGCGCTGGCGGAAGTAGCCGTGGCTGTACATCAGCCCGACCGCCACGAGCGGCACCCCGCGGTCAGAGGCCTCCTTGAGGATGTCGCCGGCCAGGACGCCGAGGCCCCCGGAGTACACCGGGAGCGAGCCGTGGATCGCGTACTCCGCGCAGAAGAACGCGGCGGGGCGCGCCGCGGTGGCGGCACCCTCGGTCAGCGGCTCGGCCAGGGCCGCATCGAGCACGGCGGCGAGGTCGCCCAGCGCCACGAGGAACGCGTCGTCACCCGCGAGCTCGGCGAGCCGGTCGGGGTGGACCTCCTGCAGCAGCCGGACCGGGTTGCCGGCGCACAGCTCCCAGCGCTCAGGGTCGATCGAGCCGAGCAGCTCCGCGCCGCCGGGGGTCCACGCCCAGCGGTAGTTGTAGGCCAGCGCGGCCAGCGGGGCGAGCGGCTCGGGCAGCCGGCCGGCGAGCGCAGCGGCGGCCGCGCGAAGATCTGAGGCCCCTGCGTTCACCGGCAACTGTCTAGCACGCACACGAGAATGCCCCCGCCAGGAATCGAACCTGGAACCTTCGGATTAAGAGATCGGCCTTGGAGGCCGGATTCGGCAGTCTAGCGCCAAATACGGCCGGTTGAGTGTGTCCCGGATGGGGTCAGTTCTGCTGAGTCGGGGACACGGTTCGGGACACGATCATGACGCTCGACGGAGGGGCGTCGGCCCCCCCGACTGGGACCGGCAGCGGCACCGGACTGTTGCAGAAACGTGGCCGCTCGCGCGCGTTCCGTTGCATGGCACCCGACAGACTCTCTCGCATGGTCGGCGAGGTAGCGCGTGTCATCCGAGGCGGTGTCGTCGGCACGCGGCGGTGGGCCTGCCGCTGCCTCGCTCGCTGCTGCGTCCACGCAGCAAGGAATCACAGGCCTAGCCTGCGGACACATTCCTCGGCGTCGCGAAGTACCTTGACGAGGTCGGGCGCGTTTGCCGCGAGCTGCTCCAGGGACGAGTTGACCCGGACCAGTGCGGCGGCCTGCCTCAGCGCTTCGGCGACGTCCTCAGGAACTTCGGTTGTCGCCGGCGGAGTCGGAGCCGGCGCGGCATCGCCCTTCAAAAAGGGCACCGTGACGCCCAGCGCAGGCGCTGCGACACCTAGTTGGTAGCCGTGTGGACGCGTGCCGCGTTGCCAAGCAATGAGCGTGTCGGGCTTGACGCCAATCTCCCGCGCGAGTCCGCGCTTACTGATCTTGGGCGGCCGGTCGAGACGCGCGTCTATGGCCTTCTGGAGCGGAGTTGTCACGGTTGCGAAGCGATTGCGGGGACAAACTGGGACGCCCCTAAGGCTGATTGCCCGGTTCCGTCCCCTTTTGTCCCTATCTTACGCCCAGAGCGGAATGAGGACAAACGGGGACACGAGGCGCATCGACGGACTGACGGTGGGCCCGACCTGCGATCAGGGCGGCGCGCCAATCGAGCACCCGTGGCACCGCGTCCCGCCTCTGTCCGAGGCGGTGCGTCTCGCCGCTGCCGTGCGTGCGACGGATCGAGAGGAGAGCGACGCGTTCGATGTGGAAACGTACTGCCGCCGGCGGGGCATCGGCGTGCGCGACGACCGGATCGGGAGCGGTCGCGGCGGCCACGAGGCGCTACTCATCCCAACCGATATGGGCTCGTTCCGTATCGTCGTCGACTCGACCATGGGGCGGGCTCGCGCACGGCAAGATCCTGTGCAACGTCACCGCCGACGGTTCAGGGTCGCCCACGAGCTGGGGCACACCCTGTTCTACACCGCGTCGGCCGGCCAACCGGTGAGGCGGTTCGAGGGGGGCAGCCGAGCCGAGGAGGACTTCTGCGACGAGTTCGCGCGGTGCCTGCTCGCGCCGCCACCACGCACTAGTTTGTCGGCCTCCGAGGTCGTGGCGCTGCACCAGCGCTTCGATGTGTCGCTGGAGGTCGCGGCACGCTCGGCGGCCGCCGCACCCGGCGCGCCGCGAATCGCCCTCTGGTGGTGGCCGGCGGCGAACGAGTTCCCAGCGGGTGTGCTGGAGCAGTGGACGAGCGACGACTTGGTCGCGCGCGAACTCGGCGTGACGCCCTACAAGACGACCCCCGGCCGTCTCGCGGAGCTTCTCGCCGACAGGGGTCAGGACGGCATGTCGTCGACCGCGGAGCTGCTGTCCGAGCGCCGGCAGGCGCTCGCGGTGGTCAGCTAGACCGACGCCGCGATTTGAGCAGCTGACGGAACTCGCGGACGAGGTCGGGTAGCGGGGGGCGATCGTCGGCGCCACGCGCGCTCACGGCCCGGCTCCGCACGGCGAGCAGCTCCTCGATGTCGACGTCTTCCAGTGCCGCGTTCACCCTCTCCGCGGCCATGTCAAGCGCGATCCGATCCGGCCATTCGTGAGGCGACGGGCCGTAGTCCTGCTCCAGCCCGCCGAGCTGGATGCCCAGGTCGGCGGCCAACGACGCAAGGACGAGCTTGCGGGTCCATGCATCCTCGCGTATGCGGGGGTGCGCATAGACGCTCACGCCCCACAACGCGATGGGCGGCGTAGATGTCCGCGCCGCGGTGCTGCCCGTCCTCCTCGCGATCGGCGAACCGCCTGATCTCCTTGTCGTCGTCGACCAGAACGCCCGCGATCTTGAGACGCATCTCGGGATAGGGAAGCCACACGAGCACGTGCCAAGCGGGCGACACGCCGGCGAATCTCGCCGCCCGCTGCTCGATCCGCCGCCGCGCATCGTGTCCGCCGTGCTGATCGTAGAAATCCATCGGGTCCTGCCGCGTATGCCTTTGGAAGGCGATCCGCTTGTAGAGCGCCCGCTCCTCCAGCCATCCCGCGAGAGTTGCGACGGCCTCCCGCCGGCTGGCGTCGCGGTGCCGCACGCCAGCGCGAGGCGCACCTGGCAGGTCCCGCAGGTACTCCAGGAGACCGTCGTCGCCGCGCCGCGTCATCAGCTCGACGAGCTCGTCGCGCACGGCCTTGTCGACGACGCCGGGCTTCTCCCCCACCCTCTTGAGCGCTTTCTCGACCTCGTCGGGGTCGAGGCCCGCCGGCCAGCGCGGCGCGTCGTCTCCACCTCCGGAGAGCGTGTCTGACGCCATCTCGACCCACAGCGCGTCGCGCCACATCTCAAGCGCCTTGGCCGACCATAGCGTCGGCTGCCAGCTTCGTGTGGTGAACGAGCGCCCGCTCGCTCAGCTCGTAGCGGTACCGCAGGTGCTTGAGGATCTCGGTGATGGCGTCGATGCGCTCGCCTCCCTCACGGTGCACGCGAAGCACTATGCGTCGCTGGTACAGCGGATCCCCGTCGGGCAGCACATAGAAGCCAGACTCGAAGCGTCGCCCCAGCGCGAGCGGCAGCCCCGTGAAGAGATGGTCGCGCCGGAGATAGTCGAGCAGGTCGGCGCAAATCGTGTTCCCCACGAGATCGTCCACGAACGGGTACTTCGCCTCGGGAAGGTTGTCGGCCTTGGACACGATCAGCCGCTTGAGGTTGCCCTTCAGCTCGGGCGAGTCGTCGATCAGCCTGCGGACGTCCCTCGGCATCCGCATCCACAACTTCCTGAACCTCTCCTGGTTCTTGTCGTGGGCCGGCAGGATCCCGAGGTCGTCCTCGATCGAGTGCCCGAACGGGACGTGGCAGAAGTCATGCAGGAGCGCCCCCAGCCGGGCAAGCACCGTCACCTCGGCGACGCGCTGCTCGAAGTCCCTCACCTTGTCCGGCTGCAGGACGTAGCGACCCTCCTCGTTCCTCTGCCCGAGCTGGGCCTCCCACTGCCCGAACAGGTCCCGTGCGGGATCACGTCCCGACCTCTGGTCCACCACGATGTCGACGAGGTCCTGCACGACCTTGAGCGCTCCCAGCGAGTGCGAGAAGCGGGTGTGAGTGGCGCCGGGGTAAACGAGGTACGTGGTCCCGAGCTGGCGGACCTTCCTAAGGCGCTGAAACGGAGGTGTGTCGACGATTGCCACCTCCAGGGCGTTGAGGTGAATATCGCCGTGCACTGGGTCGGTAATGATCTTGCCTGGTCGCAAGCATTCCTCGGGAAGGCCCCAGGGTCGCGTGCGTCGCATCGAGGCGGTGAGTCCCCATTTCGGCACGGATGCGAGTGTAGGCACCGGTCAGCATGCTTGCACCAAAGAACGGTTTCGTGCAGTCGCGGCGGACGTGCGAGTGCCACCGCGGATGTCCGTGATAGGCAGAATTGTTGGCATGCTGAATCTCCCTGAGGACGTCATCGCACATATCCGGTCGATCTTCGCAGCGTGCAATGTGCGGACCACCGAGAAGCTGTCGATGAACCCAAACGCGCCGGAAGAATCCTTTGATCTCACGTGGATCGAGCACCTCAGCCGGTACTCGGCGACGGCTGCCCTCCCGTCGGAGTGGCTGGTACGAATCGATGCGCACTACCTCGGTGGGATGCGGCACTTCTATCGATGGGAGATCGCGGATATCGGCGTTCTTGTTCATCTCCGGCTTGGTGATCAGGACCGTCGGAGCAAGGTCGCGCTGCTGCAATCGAAGCGGCTCTATCCGAAGGGCACCCCCGTTCGGGACGAGACCCGGGTCGACTACGCCATCGGGTTCGGTCGGCTTGCCGACCCGGAGCAAGACGTGCTCTCGCTCGACTTCGGAACAGAGTTCCGCTTCACTGATGAGAGCGAGTACGAGCAGATCACGACGCAGTCTGATCAGGTCGAAGCGATCGACGCGTACGAGCGAGATGTGCGCCTCAGGGTTTACTACCAGCTCTACAACCCTTGGAGAATCCCGTTCACGCAGCGGGTCCCGCTGGCGGGCTATGTCGGCCCTGACGGCGAGCCGGCACTGGGCGTACGCATCGTGCCGGCTCAGATCGTGCACGGATGGCTTGCCGCGGAGGGACGACGGTCGCCGCGGGTTGAGGACCTGGCCGAGCTGGGAAAGGTCCCCGCGTACGGATGGCGGCTCGAGCAGTTCATCTCCGACGAGATGCTGGCGTGCCGTGAGGGCGATGAATTCGAGTCGATCGAAGATGACCGCATTCAGACCCTCTTCTACCGCCGGTCGGGTGCCATCGCCGCAGCGATCGCCATCACGATCGAGGCGCCCGGTTCCGGAGCGTCGGCGACCTGAAAAGCGCACCGAGAGTGCAAGTGCGTGCCGCTGTCGTGGTTTGGTTTCGGTGGGCCCCCTGGTCTTGTTCACTCAGTACGGGGGCCCTGCTCTTGATGAGACTGAGTCCGGTTCTCCGTGTGATGTTGGGGTGGTTTGTTGGGCTCTTGTGTCCGGTCCCGCCTGCTCGGTGTTTAGCCTCCTTGACAATCTACCCCGTATAGCCCACTATACGTCTATGACAGCCGACGACTTTGCCCCATCAGAGCACCCCGCTCAGGTCGCTGAACGCGACGGCCTCGTTCATGAACGAGCTCAACTTCTTCGCGATCAACTCGTGGACATCTCCATCGACGCCCCAGACGACGTGGAAGCAATGCGGCGCCGACTGGAGCATGCCGGCCGCAGAATGCTCGACGCCATGATTGAAGTAGATGCGGTGACCGCCGTCCGCAACGAACTCGTGGTTGAGGCGACCGAGAGTTTCCGCCTTCCTCGTAGTTATGTGGCAGCCGCGGCCGTACTGACCCGCGGGCGGGTCCAGCAGCTAATCGGCCGTGAGCGCGATCAGCGCTCGTGCCCAAGGTGTGGCGCCGACGTACCCGAGCCCGAGACAGCACGGCGTGTCGGCAGCGGCGACCCCAGCGCCGTTTCGTGGCAGCCCTGGATCCAGGCCTCGGTTTGCGGGCAGTGCAACGCCGTGGTCGAGCGGAACCAGGAAGCAGGGCCCGCCCACAGCTGGCGTCTCGCGAGGCGCTAGGAGCGGGTGCCGGGCGAGAACGAGAGTCGGAAACGCTCGTTCGCCGACGTCGCACGCGTCAACGAGCGAGCGGGAGCGGCGAAGGACCACCTTCCGAACCCCGCGTCGCGGGCTCGTCGACGATCCCGGCGCTCGGGAGGGTCTTTGCCCGTTTGTGTCCGTCAGCGGGTTAAGAGGCGGAGATCGTTGCGGTGCTGTCGATCGGAAAACTCGCCACCGGCCAGGCCGACTACTACCTCGAGCAGGCGCAGGGGTCGGTGACCCGCGCCGGAGCGGTCAGCTCCGGTGTCGAGGACTACTACCTCGGCGGTCCTGAGGCGAGCGGTGAGTGGATCGGCGCGGGAGCCGAGGCGCTCGGCCTGACAGGCAAGGTCGACGCAACGGCATTGACTCGCGCGCTCTCCGGCCAGCATCCTGCGACGGGAGAGGCGCTCGGTCGCGTCCTCAGCGCTCGGGTCCCGGGCTTCGACCTGACGTTCTCGGCTCCCAAGAGCGTGAGCGTGTTCTTTGGCGTCGGCGACGACAAGCTGCGCGCGGTGATCCGCGCCGCTCACGACCGGGCCGTGCTCGATGCCCTCGGCTACATGGAGCGCGAGGCGGCCGTGACGCGGCGGGGTCCTGGCGGGGTGCGCCCGATCGCCGGCAATGGCCTCGTCGCGGCCGCGTTTCGGCACCGGACCTCCCGGGCCGGCGATCCGCAGCTGCACACGCACGTCCTAGTGGCCAATCTGACGCTCGGCGCCGACGGGCGGTGGTCGACTCTCGACGGGCGGCGCATCTACGCGCACGCCAAGACGGCCGGCTACCTCTACGAGGCGCGGCTGCGCAGCCTGCTCTCTCGTGAGCTAGGCGTCGAGTGGACGCCCGTGCGCAACGGGATCGCGGACATCGTCGGCGTCCCGCCGACCGTGCTTCGGGCCTTCAGCCGGCGACGTGCTGACATCAAGGCCGAGCTGGAGCGACGCGGCACCACCAGCGCGGCCGCGGCTCAGGTCGCGGCGCTGCAGACGCGCCGCGGCAAGGACTACGGCGTCACGCCAGAGCAGCTCGTTCCGGAGTGGCGCCGGCGGGCGGGCGAACTCGGGCTGGACCTCGAGCGTCTCGGCATGCTCGGCCGGCACGCGTCGGTCCGCGGGCTGGACGCGGAGATCGAGCGGAGCATCGTGGAACGGATGGCGGGGCCGAGCGGGCTGACGCATCGACGCTCGACATTCACGCGTCGGGACGTGATCCAAGCCGTGTGCGAACGGCTACCCGCCGACGTCAGCCTCCCCGTTGCTCAGATCGAGCGCATTGCCGATCACTTCCTCGAGTCCGAGCGGGTCGTGGCGCTGGCAGCTGGCGAGCGGCGCCCGGCTCGCGACCGCGTGCTTCGCCTCCGGGACGGTCGGGTCGTCGCGACCCTCCCGAGCGAGCGGCTGTACTCGACGCCGGAGCTGCTCCGGCTGGAGCGGCGGATCATCGAGTATGCGCTCGAGAGTCAGGACGCGGAAGTCGGCGTCGCCCGTGCGCGGGCGATTGAGCGGGCCATCGCGGCCCGGCCAACGCTGGCGAGCGAGCAAGGGACGATGGTGCGGCGGTTGACCGAGGAAGGAGCCGGCGTGGCGGTCGTCGTCGGTGAGGCCGGCACCGGCAAGACGTTCGCGCTCGGCGCGGCGCGCGAGGCCTGGGAGGCGAGCGGGCGTCGGGTGATCGGGGTCGCAATCGCCCGCCGTGCGGCACGAGAGCTCGAGCTTGATGCCGGCATCCCCAGCACGAGCGTCGCGGCCCTGCTCGATCAGCTTCGGCGACGCCCCGTGAGCGCAATCCCGATGCGCGCCGTGCTCGTCGTCGACGAGGCCGGCATGGTCTCGACCCGGCAGCTCGCCGTGCTCGTGGAGAGCGCTGCGGCGCGACGGGCCAAGCTCGTGCTCGTCGGCGATCACCGTCAGCTTGCCGAGCTCGAGGCTGGTGGCGCGTTCAGGGCAATCGCGGCGCGCCTGCCCGCCATCGAGCTCCATGAGAACCGTCGCCAGGTCGACGGGTGGGAGCGCGCTGCGCTCGCCCAGCTTCGTCACGGCTCGGTCGAGCAGGCCCTTCAGAGCTACGACGATCGCGGGCGCATCGTGATCAAGGACGACGCAGTGGACCTGCGACGTCAACTCGTGGCGGACTGGTGGTCGGCGCGCGACCCCGAGGGCGCCGTCATGATCGCCTACCGGCGGGCCGACGTCGTGGATCTCAACGGCCGGGCGCGCGCGCTCATGCGTGCGGCGGGTGCGCTCGGCGAGACGGAGCTCAGGCTCCCCGGCGGTGCGTTCGCAGTGAACGACCGGGTGACGCTCCGC
Organism: Solirubrobacterales bacterium; assembly: GCA_038238015.1. GTDB lineage: Bacteria > Actinomycetota > Thermoleophilia > Solirubrobacterales > Solirubrobacteraceae > DASQFQ01. Next base: position 7,254 of record JBBRYA010000013.1, on the reverse strand, counting down.
CGGAACGATCCTCGGCTCGGGGTGTCCAATGGCGATCGCGGCATCGTCCTTGCCATCGATCCCGCCGCACACAGCGTGGATGTCGACGTGGGTGGTCAACTCGTCCAGCTGGATAGCGCCTACCTCGCGCGCACGAACTCCCGGAACGGTCCCTCGCTCGCACATGGCTACGCCATCACCGGCCACGCCGCCCAGGGCATGACCTGCCGCGAGACCTTCGTTCTCGCGCTCGGGCCGCTCTCGCGCGAGTGGGGCTACACGGCTCTTAGCCGCGGGCGCGAAGCGAACCGGCTCTACGCCGCGGCGAGCGAACCCGATGAGCGATCGGAGTACGCGCCGACCGAGCTGCGATCCGACGCCCGTCAGGAGTTGGCAGCTGCCCTCAGCCGCTCGGCCGGCCAGACGCTTGCGAGCGACGTCGCCCGAGAGCCGAGGCTGCAGCGCGAGCTGGAGCTCTGATGGCGACACGTCGAGCACCCGCACCGCTGAATGGCGGCCCGCCGCCCACCGGCGCCGGGAGGGACGGGACCGAGGTCCAGGCGCGAACGGAGCTCCCGCTACTTGCCGGACCCCTGCTCACTGCGGACGACGTCGCGTCCCTCCTGCGCATCCCGCGATCGACCGTCTACGAGCTCACCCGGAGCCGTCGGCTCCCCCACGTCAAGGTCGGTCGCGGGACACTCTTCGTGCGAAGCGACCTCGACGCGTGGATCGTCGCGAGTCGCGTCATGCCGCTGCATTGACACCGTCGCTCGGCGGCGTGGGTTCGCGGGCGAACGCCTCGGCCACAAGCGCCGCCTCGTCCGGCCGCTCGACGTAGTGGAGGTACTTCATCGTCGTGGCGACGTCCGCATGGCCCATCCACTCCTGGACGCGGCGGATGTCGGCCTTGGCGATCATGCGCGTCCCGAAGGTGTGGCGCAGGTCGTGGAAGCGGAGTGTTCGCAAGCCCGCTCGCGCGAGAGCAGCCCGGTAGCGCTTCGACAGCGTCGACGGATCGAGGTATCGGCCGGTGCCGCCCGGGAAGACGAGGTCGTCGTCGCCGGTCCAGAGCTCGCGCTTCGTCAGGCGCGCGAGCGCACTCGCCACGTCGGGCGCCAACGGAACCGAGCGGACCTTGCCGCTCTTCGGTGTCGTGAGGCGGCCGCCGGCGTATGACCCAGAGACCCGGACTCGCTGCGCGACGAAGTCCACGTCGCGCCGCCGGAGCGCCACCAGCTCGCCGCGGCGGAGGCCGGTGAACGCTGCGGTCAGAAACAGTGCGCCGTCCTGCTCGGAGTCGGCGGCGCGCACGAGCGCCCCGATTTCCTCTGGCGAGAAGACCTCGATGGCCGCCGATGCGCGGTGCCGTGGCTTCTCGACCTCGAGCATCGGGCTGTAGCGAAGCTTGTGCACGCGCCGGGCTCGCGCGAGGACGCCGCTCAACACCGTCAGGAGCTTGATCTTCGTGCGGTTGCTGAGGCGGAGCGTCGCCTTCCAGGCCTCGATGCGGTCGGCGGTGACGTCCTCCAGCCGCAGCGCCCCGAACGCTGGCAGCAGGTGCGCGCGAATCACCGAGCGGTAGTCCGCCACCGTGGACGGCTTGCGATCGAGGTCGTGCTCGACGTGGCGGAGGAACTCAGCGGCGGCGTCGGCGAATGTGACGCCGGTTCGCACCATCCCCGGGAGCACTCCCGCGTGCGCCTGCTCGAGCAGTTCGCGCAGCCACGCCTGCGCGGTTCGCTTCGTGAAGTAGCCCGCACGCGGTCGGCCGCGCTCCGTCCACGCCGGTCCGATCCTGCGGTGGACCTGGCGGCCGTCCGGCAACCGGTACTTCGCTCGCCAGACCGGGCCCCGGCGGCCCTCATGCCGGTAGACGTGTCCCGAGATCGGCGCCATTCTCGGGACATAGTTGGGACACGGTCGAAATTCGCCCCCTGCCCGGCCCAAAGAAAAGGCCCGCAATTGCAGGCCTTCGTCCTATGCCCCCGCCAGGAATCGAACCTGGAACCTTCGGATTAAGAGTCCGCTGCTCTGCCAGTTGAGCTACAAGGGCGCGACGCGGAAGTCTAGAACCTACGGCGTGGGGCTCGGGGTGCCCCCGGCGGCCGCGCCGCCGACGGCCGAGGTGGCAGCCTGTGCCTTGGCTTGGTCGAGCTGGCCCTTGAGGGCCTGGCGCATGTCGGGGTCGGTGAGCTCGATGGCCTTCTTGGCGGCGAGGTCGCCCTTTCGCGACTGGCCGGCGGAGTACGCGTAGACCGCGAGCTGCGTGAAGGTCGCCGCGGTCGGGCGCGCCGTGGTGATGACCTCCTGGGCCTGGGCTGCCTTGTTGGGTTTGCCCAGCGCCGTGAAGGCCTGGACCATCAGTCCGGCGACGCGGTCGTCGGGCTTGGGCGGGTTCAACGCCAGGTAGCGGTCCCACGCCTGCTCGGCGCCGGTCAGCCGGGCGCGGCCGTTGGCGGTGAAGTCGCTCTTGGCGACGTCGAAGTTCTCGCCCTGGCCGGCGAGCTGGAAGCGCGCGCGGGCGAGCGCGGCCCAGGCGGGCGCGGCCTTCGGGTTGGCCCGCGTCTTCGCGGCTGCATCGGCCTCGAGCTTGCGGAAGCGGTCCGAGCCGTCACCGCTCGAGCCGCCGCGCTGCGTGATGGCATCGATCAGACCGCCCGAGGTCGCTCCGCCGATGCCGAACAGCACGAGGCCGCCGCCCATCAGGAACGCGAGCGAGATGTAGACGATCTTGACGGTCCTGCGCCGTCCGGTGCCTCTCAGGTCGAAGAGCAAGCGGTCCTAGTCCTCGTCGGGGTCGTGCGCGAGCAGGTCTGCCTCCTCGCGCGCCGCCGTGCGTGCGCTCCGGCGTTCCATCAGCGACGCCAACAGGATAGAGCCCTCATAGAGGACGTAGAGCGGCACCATGAGCGAGAGCATCGTCACCGGGTCCTGCCCCGGCAGCAGCATCGCGGCCACCGCGACGACCAGCAGGGCGTAGCGGCGGTAGGCGCGCAGCTGGGCGACCGACACGATCCCGATCCGCACCAGCGCGAGGATGCCGACGGGGATCTGGAAGCACAGGCCCATCGTCATCAGCAGAGTCACCGAGAACTTGTAGTAGTCGCGGGCTTGGAGCAGGATGTCGTACTGGTCGCTGTGGAAGTTCTGGAGGAAGCTGATCGCCCGCGGCAGCACCGCGTAGTAGGCGAACACCACCCCGGCGATGAACAGGAACGGCACCATCACCATCAGCGGGAGCGCGACCTGGCGCTCGCGTCTGGAGAACGCGGGCAGCACGAACGCGTAGGCCTGGAAGAGCAGGAACGGGAGGGCGAGCAGCAGCGCGCCGTAGGCGGCGACCCGCACCGTTGCGGTGAACGGCTCGCCGACCCCGAGGGTCACCGGGCGCCGCGCCTGCCTGGGCGGCACGGTGGCGGCGAGCGCGCGGCTGCGCTGGGCGATCTGCGCCCACGAGTGGCTCACCGCGGCGTTCTTCTCCGTCCTGGCGATCGCGTCGTAGTCGCGCGCGTCGGCGAGCAGCGTCGCCTTCAGGCTGTCCTGGAAGGTCGCGGTGCGCTCGAACGGGTCCTTGGAGCTCAAGTTCTTCTTGGACGCCGTCTGCACGAGCGGCCGGTTCATGATGTTCAGCAGGGCGTCGCTCTGCCACAGGCAGATGCCGAAGCTCGCGACGAAGACGACGATGCAGATGATCAGCCGCTTGCGCAGCTCGTCCAGGTGCTCGACGAGGCTGAGCCGAGCCTCGTGCTGGATCGGCCGGAGTGCCGTGGCCATCGGGAGCGGCCCGCGCCGCTAGCGCTTCTCGCGCACGACCTCGCCCGTGAGCGTCTCGGGCTCGGGGTCGCGGTCGTGGTCGTCGTGCTTGGACTCGGTCAGCGAGCCCTTGAGCCCACGCAGCCCCGACCCCAGCTGGCGCCCCAGCGCCGGCAGGCGCTTGGAGAACACGATCGCCACGATCGCGAGCAGGAGCACCAGCTCCAGCGGCCCGACGGTCTGAAATATGGCAAGTGGGGTTGACGGCATCGGGGGTTCCTACGCAGGACCCAGGCTACCGGCTCACCGGCGGCTGGACGGATGGCCCAGTCAAGCTCTTCGACCGCCGTTCCGATGATGGGGGCAGCACCCCATTTAGCACCATGAGCCAGCCTCGAGACAACTCCCATTACGTGCGCAAGGTGGTCCTCCCATCGGGCCGCGCGATCGAGGTCGTCTACTTCGACAACGAGGCGCTCGTCACCGAGGCGCCGCCGGTGCTCGACACCGCCACCGTCCTCGACCTGCACGTCTGCCCCGAGTGCAAGCAGGAGCTCGTCTACCCGACCGAATGGGAGGAGGCCTCCCCGACGCACTGGGAGGTCGGCCTTCGCTGCCCCAACTGCGAATGGGAGCACGTCGGGATCTACGAGCAGACGGTGGTCGATCGCTTCGACGAGCACCTGGACCTGGGCACCGAGGCCCTGATCGACGACCTTCAGCGGCTCGTGACGGCCAACATGGAAGACGAGATCGAGCGCTTCTCCCGCGCGCTGGTCTTCGACGCCATCTGGCCGATGGACTTCTAGTTCAGCTGTAGCGGTCGACGACGCCGTCGGCCACCAGCTCGAGTGCCCCGCGCTGCGCGGGCGCGAGCGACGGCAGCTCTTCCTTGGCCTCGGCCACGATCTCCAGCGCCTCGGCGCGCGCGGCCTCCAGCACCCCGGTGGCCTCGATTGCGTCGCAGACCTCCTCCGCGCGCGCCGGCGTGCGCACGCTGCGCAGGTCGAGCTGCGCCAGCGCGCGATCGTGCTCGCGCGCGAGGATCAACGGCAGCGTGACCGTGCCGTCGAGCAGGTCGGTCCCGCGGTGCTTGCCCGTTCGGTCGGGCGGGCCCGAGACGTCGAGCACGTCGTCGAGCAGCTGGAAGGCGAGGCCGATGCGGCGCCCGAAGCGCCCGAGCGGCTCGGCCGCCACGCCGCCCTCGAGGGCGCCGAGCTCGCACGCCGCCTGGAACAGCCGCGCGGTCTTGAGGTCGCAGCGCTGCTCGTAGCGCTCGCGCGTGATCGCGAGGTTCCAGGCGTCGGCGCGCTGGAGCAGCTCGCCGCCGGCGAGCGCGGAGGACGCGTCTGAGAGCACCCGCAGCTCGTCGGCGCGGCGATTGGCCGCCAGCTCGGCGAAGGCGCGCGAGAAGAGCAGGTCGCCGGTGGCCGTGGCGACCTCGCGGCCGGCGCTGGCGACGACCGTCGGCCGGCCACGGCGCAGCGCCGCTGCGTCGAGCACGTCGTCGTGGACGAGCGTGGCCGAGTGGATCAGCTCGACGGCCACCGCGGCGCGCAGCAGGCCGGCGTCGTCGCCCTCGGGCGGCCCGGCGGCGACGAAGACCAGCAGCGGACGCAGGCGCTTGCCGCCGGCGGCGATCGTCGACCCCGCGTGCTCGGCGAGCACGGCGCCGTGAGACGTGGCGAGCGTCGCCAGGCGCTCCTCGAGCCGCGCCATCAACCCCGGGACATGCGCGCCGCCCGCCTCGATGACCGCGGCGACGGCCTCGGCGGAGGCCACTATGCGACCGTCCCGGAGTGCAGCGCGATGATCCCGCCGGCGGTGAGGACCCAGCGGACGTCGGCGAGCCCCGCGCGCGCCATCGCCGCGCCGAGCGCCTCGGGCGCGGGAAAGCGCTTGACCGAGCTCGGGAGGTAGGTGTAGGCCTCCGAGCTCGTCAGCCGCCCGAGCAGCGGCACCACGCGGTCGAACCAGACGGAGAAGAACGTCGACAGCGGCGGCTTGGTCGGGGTCGTGATCTCGAGCACGACGACGCGCCCGCCGGGCCGCACGACCCGGACCATCTCGCGCAGCCCTAACTCGAGGTCTGAGAAGTTGCGCGCGCCGAAGCCGACCGTCGCGGCATCGAAGCCGTCGTCGCCGTAGGGCAGCGCCAGCGCGTTGCCCCACTCCCAGCGCAGGCCCCCTCCGGTCGACTTCGCGCGGGCACGGTCGAGCATCCCCTCCGAGAAGTCCGAGCCGACGACCTCGCCGCCCGGGGCGACGCGGCGGGCGAGCTCGATCGCCAGGTCTCCGGTGCCGGTGGCCACGTCGAGTGCCCGCGAGCCGGGGCCGACGAGCGCGAGGTCGGCGGCGCGCTCGCGCCAGCGGTGGTGAAGCCCGGCCGTCATGACCGTGTTCATGAGGTCGTACAGGCCCGCGATGCCGTCGAACATCGCGCGCACCTGCCCCTCCTCGAGCCTGCCCGAGCGGGCGCCGGTTGCCATCGCGCCGTCGGCTGCTACTTGGGCCCGCCGCCGAGCTGCGCGAGGAAGTTCACGAGGTCCTTCTTCTTGTTCTCGGGCAGGTTGCGGTAGGACGGCATCGGCGCCGTCGGGTTCTCGAGCGTTCGGCGGATCGCGGCCTTGGGCAGCTTGTCGGCGACCTTGGTGAGGTTCGGGCCCGGGCCGCCGTTGCCGTTCTCACCGACCTTGTGGCAGGCCAGGCAGCCCGACTGGGCCATCACGAGCTTGCCCGGCTCGTACTGCTTGGCGACCGCCATGTCGATCTCGTTCGGCGACCCGGCGGTCGCCCCCAGGAAGGTCAGGTAGCCCATGGCGATGATCGTGAGGATGCCGGCGATGGTCGCCACGGGGCGCCGCTCCGGGCGCCGCTCGGCGCTGCGGTCATAGAACGGCAGCAGCAGCAGCAGGACCATGCAGACCGTGGGGATCCCGATCGTCGCCACCGGCGTCAGCACCGCCGGCTTGATCACGCGCAGCAGTTCGAAGAGGAAGAAGAAGTACCACTCCGGCCGCGGGACGTAGGTCGTCGTGGTCGGGTCGGCCTTCGGGCCCAGCTCGGCGCCGAGGATGATCGACATCGCGATGATGACGAGCATCACCACGCACGCCATGGCGCCGTCCTTGGCCACCGCGTAGGGGAAGAACGGCTTGCCCTGGGACTTCAGGATCGAGTACTCGCGGAGGTAGGCCTCCTTCTCGCGGCGGTTCATGAGCGGCTCACCACTACACGCGCTCCCGCCGCAGGCCCTCGGGCTCCTCGGCCTTCAGCCACGGGGGCGCCGTGGTGCCGAGCTTGGCGACGAGGTACAGGTGCGCGCCGATCAGCGCCGCTATCGCCCCTGGGACGAGCAGCATGTGGATCGCGTAGAAGCGCGAGAGCGTGGTCGCCCCGAACTCCGCGCCTCCGCGCAGGAAGTCACCCAGGAAGGGGCCGGCCAGCGGGCCCGAGGCCGTGATGTTGGACGCGACGATCGTGGCCCAGTAGGAGCGCTGGTCGAAGGGCAGCAGGTAG
>JBBRYA010000012.1:0-68438 GCA_038238015.1 Solirubrobacterales bacterium | reverse complement strand
TGTCCTCGACGATCGTCATCTGGGGCCTGATCTTCATCATCGGGCTGCAGTGCGGGATCGAGGGCGCGTACTTCAACCGCTCGGTCGGGGCGCCGGCGTACGCGGGCGTGTTCGCCGCCTGGTGCGACCTGCGCGAGCTGATCCCCTATAGCTTCGGCTACATGATGGCCGCCAAGGTCGGCACCGGCATCGTCGCCGAGCTCGGGTCGATGCGGATCTCCGACGAGATCGACGCGCTCGAGGTCATGGGCATCTCCTCGATGACCTTCCTGTGCGCGACGCGCCTGCTCGCGGCCTGGATGGTGCTCCCGTTCATGTACCTCGCGGGGGTCGGGGCCGGCTTCTTCGCCTCCTACCTGGCGGTGGTCCAGCAGATCGGCGAGGTCTCCTCGGGCGGCTTCTTCCTGATCTTCTGGATGTTCCAGAATCCACCCGACCTGCTTTACAGCGTGGTCAAGGGCATGATGATGGCGACGGTGATCGTCCTCGTCGGCTGTTACTACGGCTATACCGCCGGAGGGGGACCGGTCGGCGTCGGCACCGCGACCGCGAAGTCGATGGTGCTGAACATCGTGCTCGTCCACCTGATCGGCATGCTCGGCACCCAGTTGTTCTGGGGGGCCAATCCACGCGCCCCAATCGGAGGCTGAACGGAGACCCAATGGCTCGCTTCTTCGGCAGGAACCGCAACGACGAGGGCGATGACGGCGTGGAGTACGAGGAGGAGGCGCCGCAGAGTGAGCAGCCGGCCGCCGCCGAGGAGCAGCCCGCCGCCGCGGTCGCGGCGCCCACCCAGCAGCAGGACGTCCAATCGACGCAGGCCAACCAGGCCCAGAGCGAGCGCCAGCAGGCCGACCGCGCCGAGTCCGAGCAGCAGTTCGACCGGGACTGGTCCGATCAGCAGACCGGCGACGAGGCTCCGGTGGGGCGGACCGCCGTGGTCGACGAGCCCAAGCCCCAGCGCTCCGACGGCGACGAGGAGTACCAGTGGCACACGGGCGCCCAGCGCCCGACCGGGGTGCCGGACGCGGTCGAGTTCGTCGAGGTCCACAAGGCCTTCGGTCGCAACAAGATCCTGCGCGGCCTGAACATGGGCATTCCCGAGGACAAGATCTCGATGATCCTCGGACCGTCGGGCACCGGGAAGTCGGTCTGCATCAAGCACATGGTCGGGCTGCTCTACCCCGACGACGGCGACGTCCTCGTCCACGGCGAGTCGGTCCCCGGGATGCCCGACGACGACCTCTTCGAGATGCGCAAGAAGTTCGGCGTCCTGTTCCAGGACGGCGCGCTGTTCGGCTCGATGAATCTGTTCGACAACGTCTGCTTCCCGCTGCGCCAGCACACCGACAAGAGCGACGACGAGATCACGGAGATCGTCTCGCGGCGCCTGCGCGAGGTCGGCCTGGACGGCGCGCACGACAAGATGCCCAACGAGCTCTCGGGCGGCATGCGCAAGCGTGCCGGCTTTGCGCGCGCGCTGGTGCTCGACCCCGACATCGTGCTCTTCGACGAGCCCGATTCGGGCCTTGACCCGGTGCGCACGGCGCTGCTGTGCGAGCTGATCAAGGAGATCCACGAGGAGAACGGCGGCGCCTACGTGGTGATCACCCACGACATCATGTCGGCCAAGCGCGTCGCCGAGTACATCGCGGTGCTCTGGAAGGGGCGCATCGTCGAGTCGGGCCCCGCCGAGGAGCTCTTCAACTCCGACAACATGTTCGTGCGGCAGTTCCTGTCGGGCGCCTCGCGCGGCCCGCTCGGGATGGAGTAGTCAATCCGTCCAGATCCCGCTCTGCAGGGCAGGTTGTAACCCGAAGTCAACGAATTGCGGATAGCTTGCCGCCCTGCCACGGAGCGTCCGTGCGCGTCCTGCTCGGAAGGGTTGAAGGTCCACGGTGAGAAGCCGCTGCCGCATCGAGACGTGCTTGCTGCGCCGGGGTGATCGGTGACGATCGCCCGTGGCGCGGCGCTGGCCGCCCTCGTGCTCGCCGTCGTGCTCATCGCGGTGCTGCTGCTGCGCCCCGGCAGCGCGCACGAGTACGACCTGATCTTCCAGAACGCGGGGCAGCTCGTGAAGGACGACGACGTCCAGGTCGGCGGCCGGCGCATCGGCTCCGTGCGCAAGATCGAGCTCACCGGCGACAACCGGGCGCGCGTGCGCGTGAAGGTCGACGAGCCGATCTCGCCGCTGCGCGAGGGCACGCAGGCGACGATCCGGCTGACCTCGCTGTCGGGCATCGCCAACCGCTACATCGCGCTGATCCCCGCGCCGAGCGACAAGAAGGCGCTGCCCGACGGGGCGCAGCTGGACCTGACCGCCACGACCGACGTCGTCGACCTCGACCAGGTCTTCAACGCGCTGAACCCCAAGGCGCGCAAGAACCTGCAGGGCGTGATCGAGGGCTTCGCCTCCCAGTACCAGGGCAAGGAGCGCCAGGCCGGCGAGTCGGCGAAGTACTTCAACCCGTTCCTCTCCACCTCGCGCCGGCTGGTGCAGGAGCTCACCCAGGACGAGGGCGCGCTGACCAGCTTCATCGTCAACACCTCGCGCGCGGTCACCGCCGTCGCCGAGAAGCGCAACGACCTCTCGAGCCTCGTCGGCAACACCAACGCGACGGCTCGCGCGATCGGCTCGGAGAACGTCGCGCTCTCGCGGGCGCTGGGCCTGCTGCCGACGACGCTGCGCCGTGCGGACACGACCTTCGTGAACTTGCGCTCGACGCTCGACGACCTCGACGTGCTGGTCGCCCAGTCCAAGCCCGCCACCAAGGACCTGGCGCCGTTCCTGCGCGAGCTGCGCCCGCTGGTGGCCTCGGCGCGCCCGACGATCGCCGACCTGCGCAAGCTCGTCAGCCGGTCGGGGACCAACAACGACCTGCTCGACGCGACGCGCAAGCTGCCCGCCCTGCAGCGCGTCGCCTCGCCGACCTTCAGCCACTCCCAGCAGTCGCTGCAGAAGCTCCAGCCCGACCTCGAGTTCATCCGCCCGTACACGCCCGAGTTCGTGGGCTGGCTGCGCGACTTCGGCCAGGGCGCCTCCAACTACGACGCCAACGGGCACTTCGCGCGCATCCAGCCGATCTTCAACGCGTTCAGCTTCACCGACAACCAGGCCGGCGGCGTGCTCACGCCGCAGGGCCTGGACAAGAAGTTCGACGGCCTGCAGACCAACATCGTCAAGCGCTGCCCCGGCGCGGCCAGCCAGCCCGCCGAGGACGGCTCGGCGCCCTACACCGACAACACCAACCTCGGCCCCAACGACTGCGACCCCAGCCTCGTGCTGCCGGGCCCCTGAGATGAAGCGCATCGTCGCCGTCACCGCCGTCCTCACGGCCTCCGCGATCCTCGCCGTGTTCGCCACGGGCGCGAGCAACAAGGGCACCGACTACCGGGTTCGCGCGATCTTCGACAACGCCGGCTTCGTGATCCCCGGCGAGGACGTGAAGATCGCCGGCGTCAAGATCGGCAAGATCGAGTCGCTCGACATCACGCGCGACTTCAAGGCCGTGGTCGTCATGGCGATCGAGGACCCGGGCTACCAGGATTTCCGCGCCGACGCGCACTGCCAGGTGCGGCCGCAGTCGCTGATCGGCGAGAAGTTCGTCGAGTGCACCCCGACGCAGAAGCGCGCGGTCGGCGCGCCGCTGCCGCCCGCGCTCAAGCGCGTCGGCAACGGCTCGGGCAAGGGCCAGTACTACCTGCCGGTGCAGAACACCTCCAAGGCCGTCGACCTCGACCTCCTCAACGACATCACGCGCAAGCCGCAGACCGAGCGGCTGTCGCTGATCCTCGACGAACTGGGGACCGGGCTCGCCGGGCGCGGCCGCGAGCTCGGCCAGGTCGTGCGCCGCGCCAACCCGGCGCTGCGCGAGGTCGATCAGGTGCTCAAGCTGCTGGGCTCCCAGAACCAGGTGCTCTCAGACCTCGCGCGCAACTCCGACACGGTGCTCGCGCCGCTGGCGCGCGAGCGCAAGCACGTCAGCTCGGCGATCGTCCAGTCGAGCAAGGTCGCCCAGGCGACCGCTGAGCGCCGGACCCCGCTGTCCGCCGACATCGAGCGGCTCCCGCGCTTCCTGCAGGAGCTGCGCCCGACGATGGTGCGCCTCGGCGGCCTGTCCGACCAGGCGACGCCGGTGCTCGCCGACCTCGGCGCGCGGGCGCCGGACATCAACCGTCTCCTGCGCGCGCTCGGCCCCTTCGCCCAGGCCGGCATCCCGGCCGTGAAGTCGCTCGGCGATGCGTCGAAGATCGGGACGCCGGCGGTCATCGACGCGCGCCCGACGATCGCCGACCTGCGCAAGCTCACCAAGAGCCTGCGCCCCGTCGGCGCGACCGCGGCGGCGCTGCTGGAGTCCTTCCAGAAGGCCCACGGCATCGAGCGCGCGATGGACTACCTCTTCTACCAGGTGTCCGCCGTCAACGGCTTTGACTCCTTCGGCCACTACCTGCGCGCGCGCCTGATCCTCAACACCTGCTCCTCCTACTACACGACGCCGGTGACCGGGTGCGAGGCCAAGTACGCCGCGTCCACGAACAGCGGCGCGGCCGCGACGGCCGCCTCGGCGCAGTCCACGTCGGATCCGATCCTCGCGCGCACCCGCGCGGCGCTGGCCGGAAAGAACCCCGACAGCGCGGCGCCGCTGCCGGTGCTGACCCCGCAGCCCACCCACGTCAAGCGCACGCGCGCCCCGGCCAAGCGCGCCGCCGCGCCGGCCCCGGCTGCCGCCAAGGCCCCCGCCGCCGCGGCGCCCGACACGAGCCAGCCGCTCATGGACTACCTCTTCGGCAAGGACGGCCAGTGAGGAACAAGGGCTCCAGCATCGCCGGCAACCCGGTCCTCATCGGCGCCGCCACGACGCTCGTGGTGCTCGTCGCGGTGTTCCTGTCCTACAACGCGAACGCCGGGCTGCCGTTCGTGCCGACCTACCTGCTCAAGGCCGAGGCGCCCAGCGCGGCCAACCTCGTCAAGGGCAACGAGGTGCGCATCGGCGGCAGCCGCGTCGGCGCGGTCGACACCATCACCACCAAGCGCCGCACCGACGGCACGAGCGTCGCGGTGATCGGCCTGAAGCTCCAGCGCGACGTGATGCCGCTGCCCAAAGACTCCACGGTGATCATCCGCCCGAAGTCCGCGCTCGGCCTGAAGTACGTCGAGATCACGCGCGGGCATTCGCGCGACGGCTACGCCGACGGCGGCACGATCCCCGTGTCGGCGTCGCGCCCGACCGAGGTCGAGTTCGACGAGTTCATCAACATGTTCGACGACAAGACGCGCCCCGCGATGCAGAAGAACCTCCAGGGCTTCGGCGACGCGCTCGCCGGCCGCGGCAAGGACATCAACGTCGCGCTCGGCGCCTTCCCGAGCCTGCTGCAGGACATCGTCCCGGTCGCCCAGAACCTGTCGAGCCCGAGCACGGGCCTCAAGCGCTTCTTCTCCTCGCTCGGGGACGCGGCGCGCATCGTGGCTCCGGCCGCGGAGACCCAGGCGTCGCTGTTCGACAACCTCGACACCACGTTCACCGCGCTCGGCGAGGTCTCGCGCCCGTACATCCAGGACTCGATCACCAATGGGCGCCCGGCGCTGGACGCCGCGATCCGCTCCTTCCCGATCCAGCGGCCGTTCCTGCGCAACACCGAGGGGCTCTTCCGCGAGCTGCGCCCGGGCGTGCGGGCGCTGCGCACCGCGGCGCCGGACATCGCCGGCGCCTTCGTCGTGGGCCGCCGCACGCTGCTGCGCACGCCGCCCTTCAACCGCCGCCTGTCCTCGCTGCTGACCGAGCTGCGCTCGTTCGCCAACGACCCCGTCGTGCCGCGCGGGCTCCGGCGGACCACCGAGGTGCTGGACACCCTGAACCCGACGCTGCAGAGCCTCGCCCCGACCCAGATCAAGTGCAACTACCTCGCGCTCTGGTTCCGCAACGTCTCCTCGCTGCTGTCCGAGGGCGACGTCCACGGCACGTGGCAGCGCTTCATCATCATCGCCACGCCGCAGGGTCCCAACAACGAGGGCGGCCCGTCCTCCAAGCCGGCCGACGGCCCGAGCGTGGACAACCACCTGCACACCAACCCCTACCCGTACACCGCCGCGCCGGGCGAGCCGAACCAGTGCGAGTCGGGCAACGAGACCTTCGCCAAGGGCAAGACGATCATCGGCCACGCGCCGGGCAACGAGCCGAGCTCGACGGAGGGCTCGCCCTGATGGCCTCCACACGCCGCCGCCGCAAGGGCCGCAGCCCGGCCACCCTGGGGTTCATCGCCGCGATCGTGGTGATCGCCGCGGTGTTCCTCGGCTTCACCAAGGACATCCCCTTCACCCGCGGGTTCGAGGTCAAGGCGGTGTTCACCTCGGCGAACTCGCTGCGCCCCAAGTCGCCCGTCCGGATCGCCGGCGTGGAGGTCGGCAAGGTCAAGTCGGTCGAGCCCCAGGAGGGCACCGACCAGGCCGTGGTGACCATGCAGATCAACGACGCCGGGCTGCCCCTGCACCAGGACGCGACCGCGAAGATCCGCCCGCGCATCTTCCTGGAGGGCAACTTCTTCGTCGATCTGCAGTCGGGCACGCCCTCCTCGCCGGTGCTCGAGGACGGCGACACGATCAAGGTCACGCGCACCGCCACGCCGGTGCAGCTCGACCAGGTGCTGACCGCGCTGCAGAGCGACACGCGCCAGGACCTGCGCGACGTGCTAGACGGCCTGGCCACCGGCCTGAACTCCAAGCCCACAGCGGCCGACAACGCCGGCGCGGATCCCTCGGCCCGCGGGCAGACCGGCGCCGAGTCCTTCAACGACGCCTACAAGGACTCTCCGGCCGCCCTTCGCTCCTCGGCCCAGGTCAACGAGGCGCTGCTCGGCACCCAGCCGGAGACCGACGTGGCGCGCCTGATCAAGGGCACCGCGGCGACCACGGGCGCGCTGATCCGCAACGAGTCCGTGCTCAAGAGCCTGATCACCAACTTCAACACCACGATGCACTCCTTCGCCAGCGAACAGGGCAACCTGCGCAGCTCGATCCACGAGCTCGCGCCGACGCTCGAGAACGCCAACAGCGCGCTCACCTCGCTCAACCGGGCCTTCCCGCCGACGCGCGCTTTCGCGCGCGACATCCTGCCCGGCGTCCGCGAGACGCCGGCGACGATCAAGGCCTCCTTCCCGTGGATCGCGCAGACCCGCAAGCTGCTGTCGCAGAACGAGCTGCGCGGGCTCGCGCGCGACCTCTCGCCGGCCACGCGCGACCTCGCCCGGGTCACCGACAGCTCGCTGCAGCTGCTGCCGAAGATCAACGACACGGCGCTGTGCGCCCGCGACGACATCCTGCCCACCGGCAACGTCGTCATCAACGACCAGTTCAACTCCGGCGCGGAGAACTACAAGGAGTTCTTCTGGGCCCTGGTCGGGCTCGCGGGCGAGGGCCAGAACTTCGACGGCAACGGCATGTACGTGCGCTTCCAGCCCGGCGGCGGGACGCAGACCGTCGCGCTCGGCGACCCGAAGGCCGACACCGGCCAGCTCGTCGGCTCCGCCGCCGCGCCGATCATCGGCAGCCAGCCGCGCTACCCCGGCAAGCGCCCGCCCTACCGGCGCGACGTCCCGTGTTACAAGAGCACGCCGCCCAACCTCAACGGCCCCGCGGCGGCCAAGGGACCGAGCGAGGCGACGAAGTGAAGACCGCGGTCCGCAAGCACCTGCTCGACTTCGTGGCGATCATCGGGCTGTTCGTGATCTCGCTCGGCGTCGCGGGGGTCATCCTCACCAACCAGCGCCTGACGCTGCCCGGCTGGGTGCCGCTGGTCGGCAAGGACTTCTTCGTGGTCAAGGCCGAGCTGTCGACGGCGCAGGCCGTCACCCCCGGCCAGGGCCAGACCGTCAACATCGCCGGCGTCAACGTGGGCGAGATCTCCAAGGTCGCGCTCCAGGACGGCAAGGCCGTGCTGACGCTGCGGATGGAGCCGCGCTACGGCCGCGTCTACAAGGACGCGACGGTGCTGCTGCGCCCGAAGACCGGGCTCAAGGACATGGTCGCCGAGCTCGAGCCGGGCCACCCGCGCGCCGGGCGCCTGAAGGACGGCGGGACGATCCCCGTCAGCCAGACGCTCCCAGACGTCAACCTCGACGAGATCCTCGCGGCGCTCGACTCCGACAGCCGCGACTACCTCGTGGTGCTGCTCAACGGCGGGGCCGAGGGCCTGCGCGGCGCCAACGGGCACGCGCTGGCCAACACGCTGAGGCGCATCGAGCCCTCGGCCCGCTACGGCCGCCAGCTCTTCGGCGCGCTCACCCAGCGCCGCCAGAACATCAAGCGCGTCGTCCACAACCTGTCGCTGCTGATGGACGAGCTGGGGAGCAAGGACGACCAGCTCGCGCAGTTCGTGGACAACTCCAACGCGGTCTTCGCCACCCTCGCCAAGCAGGACGCGAACCTGCGCTCCACGCTGCAACAGCTGCCCTCCAGCCTGACCGCGACCCAGACCGGCCTCGGCAAGGCCAAGAAGCTCGCCGACCAGCTCGGCCCGACGCTCTCGGCTCTGCGCCCGGGCGCTCGCGCGCTCGGCCCGGCGCTGCGCCAGACGCGCCCGTTCCTGCGCGAGACCACGCCGGTGATCCGCGACGAGATCCGGCCCTTCACGCGGGCGGCGCGCCCGACGGTGCGCGAGCTGCGCCCGGCGCTGCGCGACCTCGCGGCGGCGACGCCCGACCTCTCGCGCACCTTCACCGTGGTCAACAACCTCTTCAACACGCTGGCCTACAACCCCCCCGGCACCGAGGAGGGCTTCCTGTTCTGGCTGTCGTGGGCCAACCACCTCGCCCCGACGGTGTTCAGCACCCAGGACGCGCACGGCCCGATCCGCCGCGGCCTGTTCGTCACCACCTGCCAGGACGTCCCCGTCCTGGACCAGGTCTCCCAGGCCAACCCGCTGCTGGGCGTGCTCACGACGCTACTGAACATCCCGAAGCAGAACTGCCCGAAGTCCTCCCAGGACCCGAACGGCGGCGGCTGATGAACAAGCGCGGCATGACCCCCGGGCGCGTGGCCATCATGGCGGTCTTCGCGCTGTCCTGCTTCGGGCTGCTGCTGTTCCTCTGGCTGGCCTTCGGCGGCCCGATTCCGCTCAAGCCCAAGGGCTACCGGATGAGCGCATCCTTCGCCGAGGCCACCCAGCTGGCCAAGGAGGCCGACGTGCGGATCTCCGGCGTCCCGGTCGGCAAAGTCAAGACGATCACGCCAGACAAGCGGACCGGGCGCTCGGACGTCCTGATGCAGATCGAGTCGCGCTACGCGCCGATCCCCTCCGACGCCAAGGCGATCCTGCGCCAGAAGACGCTGCTCGGCGAGACCTACGTCGAGCTGACCCCGGGGACCAAGTCGGCCAAGTCGATCCCCGAGAACGGGAGGCTCGCCACGTCGCGGATCTCCCCGACCGTGGAGCTCGACGAGATCTACCGCTCCTTCGACCCCAAGACGCGCCGTGCCTTCCAGGTCTGGATGCAGTCCCAGGCGAGGGCGATCGACGGCCACGGGCGCGACATCAACGACGCGCTGGGCAACCTCGCGCCGTTCGCCGACGACGCGAGCACGGCGGTCGACATCCTCAACCGCCAGGAGGGCGCGGTGAAGCGCCTGATCTCCAACACGGGCGTCGTGTTCAGCGCGCTGACCGAGCGCGACGGGCAGCTGCGCGAGCTGATCCAGAACTCCAACAAGGTGTTCCAGACGACGGCCGATCGCGACCAGGAGCTCAAGGACACCTTCCTGGCCCTGCCCACCTTCGAGCGCGAGTCGCGCCAGACGCTCGACCGCCTGAGCACGTTCGCCACCAAGACCGACCCGCTGGTCTCCCAGCTGCGCCCGGCCGCGCGCGAGCTGAGCCCGACCCTCCAGGACCTCTCCGGGCTCGCCCCCGACCTCAAGGCGTTCTTCCGCGATCTGGACCCGCTGATCACGGCGTCGAAGACAGGCTTCCCCGCCGCACAGCGCACCCTCAAGGACCTGCGCCCGCTGCTCGGCCAGATCGATCCGGCCGGCCGCCAGCTGGTGCCGATCCTCGACTTCCTCGGGCTCTACAAGAAGGAGCTGAACGCCTTCTTCGCCAACACCGCCTCGACGACCCAGGCGCTCGATCCAGGCACGCGGCTGCACTACCTGCGCACGACCAACCCGCTGAACCCCGAGAACCTCGCCGCCTATCCGCGCCGCATCGGTTCCAACCGCACGAACCCGTACCAGCTGCCGGGCAACTTCACCAAGCTCGCCTCGGGCCTCGAGTCCTACGAGACGCGCCACTGCGGGCGCGCGATCCCGACGATCGGCACGGCGCCCTCGGGCGGCGGGGCGCCGCTCGCGGTGCCGACCGCCGTGCCGAGCCTGCCCGTTCCGGTGCCCTCGGTCGTGCCGGTCCCGACCGCTGTGCCGACCGTCCCGCCGACGCCTGCCAACCCGCTCTCGTCCCTCACCTCCCAGGTCGACAAGCTGATCCAGCAGATCAACCAGTTCGCCTTCCCCGTCACCTCCGGCGTCCCCGCTCCGCCGTGCAAGAAGCAGGCGCCGTACAACTACGGCGGCGAGACGACGCAGTACCCCCACGTCAAGGCCAAGTAGGGGTCCCGGTAGCCTCCCCCGAGGCATGAGCAGGTGGTTCGAACGCGTCGTGGGAGCGGCCGCGGTGCGTCCGGGGCGAGTGCTCGCCGTGGCCGGCGTGCTGACGGTGCTCGCCGCGGGGCTCGCGCTGGGGCTGACCCCGAGCACGGCGACCGACGCGCTGGTCTCGAAGGGGTCGGCCTCCTCGGCCGCGACCGAGCGCTACCGCCAGCGCTTCGGGGACCACTCGATCATCGTGCTCGTGCGCGGGGATCTGCCCAACCTCGTGCTGACCTCGAACCTCGCGCGCCTGCTCGGGCTCGAGGGCTGCCTGTCGGGCAACAAGCCCGCCAAGCAGGTGGCGCCGGGCGGCCCGAACTCGCCGTGCGCCGCGTTCGCGCGCACCAAGCCGGTCAGGGTCGTCTACGGCCCCGGGACGTTCATCAACTCGGCTGTGGGGGAGATCAACGACCAGTTCTCCCAGCAGCTCCAGGTCAAGGCCGCCGAGGCCCAGAGGGCGGCCGCCGCCGCGCGCGGGCTGGCGCGAAAGCAGGGGCGCTCGCAGGCCGAGCAGGATCGGCTGGCCAAGTCCGCGAGCGACCTCGTCTACGCCCAGTTCACCCGCAGCCTGCTCGAGCTCAACCTGCGCTACGGGCTCAACCTGCGGGGCCTGCCGCGGCTCGACGACCCCGACTTCGTCTCCGCGCTGGTCTTCGATCCCGCGCGCGGGGCGAGCACGCCGAAGGCGCGCTTCGCCTACCTGTTCCCGAACGCCCACTCGGCCGTGATCCAGGTGCGCCTGCGCCCCGACTTGTCCGAGGCGCAGCGCGCAAAGGCGATCGGGCTGGTGCGCAAGGCGGTCGAGATGAAGGAGTTCAAGCTCACCGGCGCCGCGAGCTACACGGTGACCGGCGCCCCAGTGGTCGTCCAGGATCTCGCCGGCGTGCTCACGCAGTCGCTCGTGCGGCTCCTGGTGCTGGCGCTGATCGTGATGGCGCTGGTGCTCGCGCTCGTGTTCCGCAGCCGCCTGCGGCTGCTGCCGCTCGTGATCGCGCTCGCAGCGGTGGCGCTCACCTTCGGCGCGATGGCGCTGTTCGGCGCGACGCTGACCATGGCGTCGATCGCGGTGCTGCCCGTGCTGCTCGGGCTCGGCGTGGACTACGCCATCCAGTACCAGGCGCGCGTCGAGGAGGGAGAGGCCGATGCCAGTACGCACGCGGCGGCGATGCGCGCCGCCCGGCTCTCGGTGCCGACGATCGCCACCGCCGGCCTGGCCACCGCGGTCGGCTTCCTCGTGCTGCTGCTCTCGCCGGTGCCGATGGTGCGCGGCTTCGGGCTGCTGCTCGTGTTCGGCGTCGCGCTGGCGTTCATGCTCGCGCTCAGCGCCGGAACGGCCGCGCTGGTCGCGGCGGGGCGCGCGGGCGCGGCCGACGGGCGGCTCGCGCGGTCGACCCGGGGGGCGGGCGAGCTCTTCGACGAGCTCGCCGCCGCGGTCGGCCGGCTCGCACGCCCGCTGCGGCGGCTCGCCGGCCGGGTGTGGGCGGCGATGCTGCGCGAGGCGCTGGGGCGCCCGCGGCGCGTGCTGCTGATCGCCGTCGCGGTCGCCGTCCTCGGGCTGGCGGCCGACACTCAGACCGAGGTCAACTCGAACCTGCTGCGGCTCGTGCCCCAGGACCTGCGCGGTGTGCGCGACCTCGACACGCTGCAGCGCTCGACCGGTGTGGCCGGGGAGATCGACGTCCTGGTCGAGGGCAAGGACCTGACCGACCCCAAGGTGGTGGCGTGGATGCGCAGCTACCAGTCGGGGCTGCTCAAGCGCTACGGCTACACGCCCTCAAACGGCTGCGGGCGCGCGCAGCTGTGTCCCGCGCTGTCGCTGCCCGACCTCTTCCGCTCGCCGCAGGCCTCGGCGGACCGCGCCCGCATCCGCGCGCTGCTCGGCGCGGTGCCGCCGTACTTCTCCCAGGCGGTCATCACCGCCGACCGCCGCACGGCCAACCTCTCGTTCGGCATCAAGCTGATGCCGCTCGACCGCCAGCAGCAGGTGATCGACGTCATGCGCGCGCGCCTGAAGCCGCCCAAGGGCGCAACGGCAGAGCTCGCGGGCCTGCAGGTGCTCGGGGCCGAGGCCAACGCCGCGCTGTCCTCGCCGCTGCGCCGGCTGGGGACGCTGCTGGCGGCGCTGCTCGCCGTCGCCCTCGTCCTGCTGGCCGTCTACCGGCGCTGGGAGCGCGCGTGGATCCCGCTCGTCCCGATCGCGCTGGCGACCGGCTGGTCGGCGCTGGTGCTGTTCGCGCTGCGCGTACCGCTGAACCCGATGTCGGCCACGCTCGGCGCGCTCGTGATCGCGATCTCCACCGAGTTCTCCGTGCTGCTCACCGCGCGCTATCGCGAGGAGCGCGCCGGGGGCCTCGAGCCCGCGGACGCGCTGCGGCGCACCTACGGCTCGACCGGCGCGGCCGTCATCGCGTCGGGCGCCACCGCGATCGCCGGGTTCGCCGTGCTCGCCCTCTCCGACGTGCGGATGCTCTCGGACTTCGGGCGCGTGACCGTGGTCGACCTCGCGGTGTCCCTGCTGGGCGTGCTGGCGGTGCTCCCCGCTGTGCTGATGCTCGCCGAGCGGCGGACCCCGCGCCGGGCGGCGCCCGCGGCACGACCGGTTGCAGAGCCGGCCGTGCCGGCATGAGCGAGCCCGCGCCGCCACGGCCTCCCGCCGGCGTCTCGAGCTTCACCTGGGTCATCGGCGTGCTCGGCGTGCTGGCACTGGCCTACATCACACTCAACACGATCACCACCGACGCGCCCGGCTCGCGCGGCGTGCCCGACGGCAAGCCGCTGCCGCCCTTCGCGGTGCCGCTCGCGCTGTCTGACCTGCAGGGGGACGCCAACACGGCGGCGCGGCCGGGCCAGGGAGCGCGGCGGCCGGCCTGCCAGGTGCGCGGGCCGAAGATCCTCAACTCGTGCGAGCTGGCCGAGCGCGGGCCCGTCGTTCTCGCCTTCCTGGCCACGCGCTCCCAGCGCTGCGAGCGCCAGATCGACGTGCTCGACCGCGTGCGCGCCCGCTTCCCGCGCGTGAGCTTCGTGGCCGTCGCGATCCGTGGGGCGCGCGCCGACGTGCGGCGCGTCGTGCGCCAGCACGGCTGGCGGCTGCCGGTCGGGCACGATCGCGACGGCGCGGTCTCCAACGCCTACGCGGTCGCGGTCTGCCCCACGATCACCTTCGCCCGGCGCGGGGGCAAGGTGGCGGCCACGTCGTTCCGGCTGCTCGACGAGCGCGCGCTGGCGCGGCAGGTGCAGGCGCTCGGATGAGCGAGCCCGCGTTCGGCTGGGTGGCACCGGAGCTGGCCGAGGAGCACCCCGCGCTGCGCCTGTGGACGCTCGAGCTGCCGCTGGGGCCGCTGCATCGCAGCCCCGCCGAGCTGCGCGACCGCCTCGACGTGCTCTCGGACCGCTTCCGCGGCCCGCAGGCGGTGGCGATGCGCCAGCAGCCGATCCCGTGGGCCTATCGCGTGTTCTTCCGTCATATCGGACTGGACCCGGACGTCGACCGCACCCCGGTCGAGGCGCTCGCGCTGGACCGCCTGATCAAGGGCGGCTTCCGCTCCGAGGGCCTGGTCGCGGACGCGCTGACCATCGCGGTCATGGAGACCGGGGTCCCGGTGTGGGCGCTCGACGCCGCCCGGCTGCAGGGAGCGCTCGGGCTGCGCCCCGCGACGCGCAGGGAGCGCCTGGGCCGCGGCGAGCTCCCTCCGCGCGTCCCGCCGGGCCGGCTCGTCGTGACCGACTCCGCCGGGCCGGTGGCCGTGCTGTTCGGCGCCCTCGCCCCCGACCTGGCGGTCACGCGCGAGACGACGCGGCTGGCCATCTTCTCCCTGCAGGTCGCAGGCGTCCCGGACATCCACGTCGAGGAGGGCCTGTGGACGGTGGGCGACATCCTGGCCGGCGCCCCGGAGTAGGGTCTCGCCGATGCTGACCCTCCAGACCGCGCGCGCCCTGATCGAGGCGGCCGAGCAGGAGGCGGGCAGGCAGGAGCTCGTGCTCGCCTTCGCCATCGTGGACGCGGGCGGGCACCTCGTCGCGGCCGCCCGCATGGACGGCGCGGACTTCATCACGCCCGAGGTCGCCCTCGGCAAGGCCTGGACGGCCGCCGCCTACCGCGCCCCGAGCGCCGCACAGGGCGACAAGGCCAAGGACCTCGTCGCGTTCGCGGCAGCGATCTCCGCCGCCACCCACGGCCGCTACACACCGCAGATCGGCGGGCTCCCGCTGGTGATCGACGGCGAGGGCGCCGGCGCGATGGGCGCCTCGGGCGCGACCGGGCAGGAGGACGAGGCCGTCGTGCGCGCGGCGATCGAGGCCGTGCTCGGGTAGGCGGGTGGGGCCCCGGCGAACGTCAACGGCGGCTGGGTAGGAGGGAAGACGGACCGCGGCGGGCGAGCGTCACGTTTGGCGTGGCGTAAGTTGTTCATCACAGTGCTGAACAACTTCCTCCACCCACCCACCCACCGTCACGCGGCGCGCGCGCGTGACGCTCACCGCCAGACCCAACTCCCTACCAGCCGCAGTTGCAGTACGCCGCGACCGACCGCGCCGCTGCGATCAACTCGCGGGCAGCTCCGCCAGCGCCGCGAGCAGCCGGTCGTTCGCCTGGGCGTCACGAAGCGTGACGCGGACGCGGCGCTCGTCGCCCCACTGCCGGCCGGGCGCGACGGTGATGCGGCGCGCGCCGAGGTGCGCGGCGAGCGCGGCGCCGTCGTGGCGCTCGCTGCCCAGCCAGACGAAGCTCGTGACGCTCGCCGGGAACGACAGCGGCGTGGGGTCGAGCGCCCGCGCCAGGCGGCCGCGCTCGCGCCCGGCGGCGGCGCGGCGTCGCGCGAGCACCGGGTCGCCGTTGTCCAGCGCCCACACGGCCGCCGCCTGCGCCGGCGCGTTGACCGAGAAGGACGGCGCCATGCGCGCGGCCATCTCGGCAGGGGCGATGGCATAGCCGATGCGGAAGCCGGCCATCGCGTGGAGCTTGGAGAAGGTGCGGAACACGATCAGGTTCGGGAGCTCGGCGACGAGGCCGGCCGCGTCGGCGCCCGGCTCGAGGAAGTCGGCGAGCGCCTCGTCGAGCAGGACCCAGACGTTCTCGGGCAGCGCGCGCGCGAGCTCGCGGATCGCGTCGCGGTCCACGGGCGCGCCCGTCGGGTCGTTCGGGCTGCACAGCGCAACCGCGCGCGTGGACTCCCCGACGCGGGCAGCGAGTGCCTGTGGCCCGGGCTCGTGGACCGGTACCGGGCGGCCGCCCGCCGCGGCCGCGAGCTCGGGCAGCGCCCGCCAGCTCGGCCACGACACGAGCAGCTCCCCGCCGCCCCCGAGCAGCGCCGCGCAGGCAGCCTGGAGCAGCTCCGAGGCGCCGTGGCCGACGGCCACCTGCCCAGCGTCCACCCCGTGGCGCGCGGCGACGAGCGCGCGCACGTCGGCGGCGCTCGGGTCCGGGTAGGCGTTCATCGAGCGGCGCAGGGCGAAGGTCGCCGCGTTGACGGCCTCGGGGTGGGGCGGCTCGTGCCACGCGGTGCGCGCGAGGTCGAGCTCGGGGACGAAGACGACCTCGCGCGCCCGGCGCTCGTCACGGCGCTGGAGCAGGTCGCGCGAGACCTCGCCCGGGTCCAGCTCGCGAAACTGGCGGTAGTGGCCGAGGAAGCGCCTCACTGCGAGGGCGCGAGGAGCGGCCCCGGGCCCTGGATGATGAGGAACCAGTAGGCGAAGCCGATGCCCACCACGATCGCCGTGATCGCGAAGATGCGCACCAGCATGCCCTCCTGCTGGTCGTGGCCGGCCGCGCGGCGCACGACCTTCCAGAGCGCGTCGAGCCGTGCCGCGACGGCGATCGTGGCCATCAGCGTCAGCAGCATCCCCACGAACGCCACGGCGATGCCGAAGGACACCGAGTTCGTCTGGTAGTCGAGCTGGGAGCCGACCCACAGCCAGGCGACGGGCTGCGGGCCCCAGACGCTCAGGCAGACCAGCGTCTCGGCCAGCAGGACCACGACCGCGAAGACCGCGTCCAGGCGCCGGCGACCGCCGCCGGAGGGCGTGGGCTGGCCGGCATAGCGAACCTTCGCCGTGCCCGGCCGGCGGCCGATGAACAGGCCGCCGGTGTCGGTTGGGTCATTACGCGCCACGAGGCAGAGAGGATACGCGCAGGCGGGTTGTGGGCCGCGATGCCGGTGATACCCTGGCCGCTCCGAGCGGGAGGTGCAGCATGGTGTTCCTCGAGCAGTTCGCAGGTCCGGTCACCCAGCCCCAGCAGGCGCCGCTCGTCGACGAGCGCGCCGCGCGCGCCACGATGCGCGACCAGATCGCCCGGCTCGAGCGTCAGCTCGGCGCCGCCGTGCTCGCTGCGTACCCCCACCTCACGGTCGTCCCCTCCGCCCCGCTCGGCGGCCCGCGCCTGCTCTCGCTCGGAGACCTCGAGCGCGTTCGCGACGGCCTGGCCGGCCGCGCGGCCGAGCTGCGCGACCAGGCGGTCGCGCAGGCCGAGCGCCAGGCCGACAAGCGCCTGCTGATCGAGCGCATGCTGCTCGACCCGACCGCCTACAAGTGGGTGCGGGTGAGCAACGCGGAGATCGGCGAGCCCGGCTGCAAGCACTGGCACGTGCGCCCGCGCCTGGGCATCGTCGGCATGCTCGCCGGCTGGTGGCACGTCAAGATCTCCTCCGGCTGCCCGTTAGCCACCTGACATCCGAGCAGTCCGAGCGGTCGTAGTGGGCCGTCGCAGCCGTGCGCGCAGTCGGACGCGGCCGCCTGATCGCGCGGAGGCGCCCCGCCCTGCGCCGTTGACCGACGAGCGCCCGAAGGCGCCGTGGCATCCGGTGCCGCTCGTGGAGCTGTGCGTGCTGGCCGGCCTGGTGCTCATCGTGCTCGGGTTCGTGAACCTGAACGGCGACCGCGGCCGGCTGCTGCTGGTCTTCGGCATGGCGCTGGCCTCGCTGGGCGGGCTGGAGACGGCGGCGCGCGAGCACTTCACCGGGTTTCGCTCGCACTCGGCGCTGCTCGGGGGGATCCCGGCGGTCGCGGTGGCCGGCGCGCTGTACTTCGCGCGGGTGCCGTGGCTGGTGGTGCCGGTCGCTACGGCGGTGACCTACGCCGCCGGGATCTGGCTGATGCGCAGGGCGTTCCGGCGCCGCTCGGGCGGACCGTCCTTCCGGTGAGCCCCGAGGCCGTAGGCTGCCCGCGGTGACGGAGCAGCCGCGCATGCAGCTCAGGGGGCTGCACCACGTCACGGCGATCAGCCGCGACATCGACCGGACGATCGCCTTCTATCGCGACCTCTTGGGCCTCGGGATCGTGCACGACGGCCCGAGCGACGACGACCCGGCCAGCCGCCACGTGTGGTTCGGCACGCTGGCGGGCGCGCCGGGCACGCTGCTGTCGTTCATGCACTATCCCGACCTCGCCGCCGGCGTGGCCGGGCCCGGCGCGGCGCATCATTTCGCGCTCACCGTCGACTCATCGGAGGAGCAGGAGGCGTGGCGCGACTACCTTCGCGGCAAGGGCGTCGAGTGCACGGAGGTCTTCGACCGCGGCGCGTTCCGCTCGATCTACCTGCGCGACCCCGACGGGCACATCCTCGAGATCGCCACGCGGGGGCCGGGCTTCGCGCCCGGCCCCGCGTAGCGGTCCTCAGCGCGTCAGGCGGATGTCCAGCCGGCGCCGGCGAGCGCGTCGCCCGCCTCGGCGTCGCCGCACAGCCGCGCGGCGAGCGCGTGGCGCTGGCGCTCGGTCATCGAGCCGACCGTCTTGGTCTCGGACATCGGGACGGATGCGAGGAACCTCCGGCAGCGTGTACGGCCCCAGCGGTGCTGGCTCATCAGCAGATCCGCGATCGCCATGCTCTCCGCCTCCCACGGGCAGCTCAGGACGACCCCCTCGACGGTGAGCTCACCGTCGGTGATCTGGCGCTTGAGCTCAGCTCGTGCCAGACGGACTCGATTTGCCTGTGCGAGTGCGCGCATGTGTTGCGGCGCAGGGGCTGTCGCCGTTGCCTGCATAGATCCTCCCCGTGACCTCCCCCACAGGGGCAGAGGTCGTCGTTCGTTGTCGTGTAGTCGGCGGGCGCGGCAGCTCCGCCGGGGGACCGGTCACATCACCACCGGCCGCCGCCTCCAGACAACCGCCGGCTTGAGTCCATCCGTGTCTCCCGGCCTCGCGCGTTCCTGCGCCGAACCGATTTGAGCAGGCTAGTCAGTCGCTACGGCGAGGGTCAACGTTCGACTGGGCGACCACTCGCAAAAAGCGGGTGATTTGTGACCCCTTCCTGCTTGTGCGAAGTTGGACAAGACATAAAGCAGAGAAATGGCGTTGCAGAGCCGTTTTTGTGCTATGGCATGCGCGCATGCGGGTCGGCGTGGACGTGGGCGGGACCTTCACCGACCTGGTGGCGCTGGCCGACGGGCGGGTGCAGACCGCGAAGGTGCCCTCGACCCCCGCCGACCAGTCCGAGGGGGTGATGCACGTGCTCGAGGCCGCGGGCGTCGACTCGGCCGAGGCCTTCGCCCACGGGATGACCGTGGCCACCAACGCCCTGCTGGAACGGCGCGGCGCGCGCACGGCGCTCGTGACCACCGAGGGCTTTCGCGACGTGATCGAGATCGGGCGCCAGGCGCGGCCCTCGCTCTACGACTTGACCGAGGCGCCGCCACAGCCGCTGGTCGCGCGCGAGCTACGCCTGACCGTCGAGGAGCGGATGGGGCCCGAGGGCGTCGTGCGCGCGCTGGCGCCGGCGAGCGTTGAGGCGGCCGTGGAGGCGCTGCGCGAAGCGGAGGTCGAGTCCGTCGCGGTGTGCCTGCTGTTCGCGTTCCTGCACCCCGAGCACGAGCAGGCCGTGGCCGAGGCGATCCGCGCGGCGCTGCCCGAGGTCCACGTGTCGCTGTCGAGCGAGGTGCTGCCGGAGTTCCGCGAGTACGAGCGCTTCTCCACGACCGTGGCCGACGCCTACCTGGCGCCGAAGCTGAGCGCCTACCTCGGGCGCCTGGAGGACGCCCTCGAGCGGGCGGGGATGCCGGCGCCGCTGGTGATGCAGTCCTCCGGCGGCGTGGTGGACGTGTCGGTCGCGGCCGAGCAGGCGGCCGGTTGCGTGCTCTCCGGCCCCGCCGGCGGCGTCGTGGGCGCCGCCCACGTGGCGCGCCTGAGCGGCTACGAGGACGTGCTGAGCTTCGACATGGGCGGTACGAGCACCGACGTCGCCCCGGTGCTGGGGGGCGAGGCGAGCACCACCACGGAGTCCGTCGTCGCCGGCGTGCCGCTGAAGCTGCCGATGGTCGACGTGCACACGGTCAGTGCGGGAGGCGGCTCGATCGCGTGGGCCGATCCCGGCGGCGCGCTGCGGGTCGGGCCGCAGTCGGCGGGCGCGGACCCGGGGCCCGCGGCCTACGGCGGCCGCGGCGAGGAGCCGACGGTCACCGACGCGAACCTGCTGCTCGGCTACCTCAGCGACGGCGCCAAGCTCGGCGGCGGGCTGACGCTGCGGCGCGAGCCGGCGGAGGCGGCGCTGAAGGCGCTCGGCGCGACGCTCGGACTCGGCGTGGAGGAGACGGCGCTGGGGGTCGTGCGCGTGGCCGACGCGGAGATGGTGCGCGCCCTGCGCGTGATCTCCGTCGAGCGCGGCCTCGATCCGCGCGAGCTCGCGCTGGTGGCCTTCGGCGGCGCCGGCGGCCTTCACGCGTGCGCGCTCGCCGAGGAGCTGGGGATCCCGGCGGTGCTCCTCCCGCGCGCGGGCGGGGTGCTGAGCGCGCTCGGGCTCGCGCTGTCTGACGTCCGTCGCGACTACGTCCGGCCGCTGCTGGGCGGCGCGGAGCCCGAGGCGGCGTTCGAGGAGCTCGAGCGGATCGCCCGCGAGGACCTCGACTCTCCGGAGCTGCGCCGCCGCGTGGACGGGCGCTACCGCGGGCAGTCCTTCGAGCTGACGGTCGACGCCGACGAGCTCGGCGAGCTGCCGCAGCGCTTCGGCGACATCCACGAGCGCCGCTACGGCTACCGGATGCGCGAGAGCGACGTCGAGCTGGTGAGCGCCCGCCTGATCGCCACCGTCGCGATCGAGCGGCCCCAACTGACCGAGGAGCCCGCGACCGGCGGCGGTGAGCCGAGCAGGCGCCGCGCGCACTTCGACGGCGAGTGGCACGACACGCCGGTGCTCGAGCGCGCAGCGCTCGGGAGCGGCAGCGAGGTCGAGGGCCCGGCGATCGTCGAGTTCGCCGAGGCGACCTGCGTGGTGCGCCCGGGCTGGGCGGGCGCCGTCGACGACAGCGGCACGCTCGTGCTGGAGCGCCGGTGAGCCTCGATCCGGTGACGCTATCGGTGCTCTCGGGAGCCCTGGCGGGCATCGCCGAGGAGGCGGGCGCCCTGCTCGTGCGTGGCGCCTACTCCTCGAACATCAAGGAGCGCCGCGACTGCTCCTCGGCGCTGTTCGACGCCAAGGGACGGATGGTCGCCCAGGCCGAGCACATCCCCGTCCACCTCGGCGCGATGCCCGAGGCGGTCGCCGCGGTGATGGATCACGAGCCGGCGCCGGGGGAGGTGTGGATCCTCAACGACCCCTACCGCGGCGGCACCCACCTGCCCGACGTCACGCTCGTCTCGCCGATGACCGTCGAGGACGAGATCCTCGGCTACGCGGTGACGCGCGCGCACCACTCCGACGTCGGCGGGATGCGGCCGGGGTCGATGCCCGCCGACTCGCGCGAGATCTACCAGGAGGGCCTGGTCATCCCGCCCTTGGCCCTTTCCGACGACCTCCTCGAGCTGATCCTCGCCAACGTCCGCACGCCCGAGATCCGCCGCGGCGACCTGCGCGCGCAGGTGGCCGCCAACCGGCTCGCCGAGACGCGCGTGCGCGAGCTCGTGGAGCGGCGCGGGCGCGACCTCGTCGAGCAGGCCTTCGAGGGCGTGCTCGAGTACGCCGAGCGGCGCACGCGCGAGGCGCTTCGCGAGGTCCCCGACGGCACCTATCGCGCCGAGGGCGAGATCGAGGGCGACGGGGTCAGCGACGAGGACGTGGCGATCAAGGTCGCGGCGACCGTCGACGGCGACACGCTGAAGATCGACTTCGACGGCACCTCCGAGCAGGTCGAGGGCAACGTCAACTGCCCGCTCTCGGTGACCCGCTCGGCCTGCTACTTCGCGCTGCGCGTGCTGCTGCCCGGCGACGTCCCGGCCAACGCGGGGACCTACGCCGCGCTCTCGCTCAGCGCACCCGAGGGCAGCCTGGTCAACGCGCGCTCGCCCGCCGCGGTGGTGGCGGGCAACGTCGAGACCTCCCAGCGCGTCGCCGACACGGTGCTGCTCGCGCTCTCCGAGGCGGTCGAGCTGCCGGCCCAGGGGCAGGGGACGATGAACAACGTGATCATCGGCGGCGCGGGCTGGACCTACTACGAGACGATCGGCGGCGGCCAAGGCGCGAGCGCCGCCGGCCCCGGGCCCTCGGGTGTGCACGTGGGGATGAGCAACACGCTGAACACGCCGATCGAGGCGCTCGAGCTCGAGTACCCGATGCGCGTCGAGCGCTACGAGCTGCGCGAAGGCTCGGGCGGCGGCGGCGAGCATCGCGGCGGCGACGGCGTCGAGCGCTCGGTCCGCGTGCTCGAGCCCGCCCAGCTCTCGCTGCTGACCGACCGCCGACGCCACGCGCCCCAGGGCGCCGGCGGGGGCGAGGAGGGCGCCATGGGCGAGAACCGCCTCAACAACGACGAGCTCCCGCCGCACGCGACGCGCGAGCTGGCCGAGGGCGACGTGGTGACGGTTCGCACCCCCGGCGGGGGCGGCTGGGGATAGCGCTAGCCGGGCGCCCTACGCCGCGGCTTCGACCGGGCGCAGCTCCTCGGCGTAGGAGACCGACTGCCGGCACAGCGTGCCGTCAGTCGCGACCGTGTAGGTCCCCATCCGCCACAGCGGCGGCGAGTAGGCGTGGATCGTCACCGCGAGGCGATCGCTGTCCTGGCGCATGCGGTGGACGTGCGACGCGTCGAAGTCGAAGGTCTCGCCCGCGCCATGGGGGAGCCGCAGCGGCGGCCCGCCGACCACCAGGCGCTCCTCGATGACCTCGCCCTCCGTGACGGCGACCGCGCCGCGGGACACGTCGTGATCGTGAAAGCCGGTGTCGTTGCCGTTCGTCCACGAGATCACCCAGACGTCGACGTGGTCGTCGCGCCAGAGCTGCTCGAAGTGGCGCTCGGCATCCCCGTGGCGGACGAGGCCCTGCCACTGCTCGGGCTGCGCGGCGATGCCGGCGACCAGCTCGCGCAGCTCGCTGCAGTCGAGGTCGCGATGGGGAGGGGCCGGAAGGGTGCTCATGAGGCGATCTCCATGGTTCTGGGGCCGAGAAGCCGGGATGGGTTGCGCTCCCGCAGCGCGACGCGCACCGCGTCGCCGAGCGCGAGCTCCTGCGCTTCGACCACGGGACGGTCGGAGCCGAAGACGAGCTGGTCCACGCCGACCTCGCGCAGCGCCGCATCGACGGCGCGCGGGCCGTAGGAGGAGACGTCGAGGAACACGTCGCGATCGGCGGCGACGTGGCCGCCGCGGGCGCGAAGGCGCTCGCGGTGCAGGGGTGCGAGGCCGGCGAGCATCGCAAAGCACACGCGCAGGCTCGGATGGGCCGCGCGGCCCCAGACGGCGAACGCGTGCCACGCCGCCTGCATCTCCGCCACGTAGTCGGTGAGCGCCGCCCACCAGCCTGGCACCGGACGCGCGTGCGTCGCCGTCGCCGGGCCGGGGTGGACGAGCAGCGGCGCGTCGTTGCGCTCAAGCGTCTCCAGGACCGGCCCGAGGCGGTCGTAGCCGGCCGGGCCGCCGAGCGCGGCGGCGGCGACACAGGCGCCGGCGAAGCCGCGCTCGAGCAGCCGCGACAACGCGGCGGGATCGGGATCGGCCAGGCTCACGGCGGCCCAGGCGCCGAACTCGGCGGGCAGCGCGGCGACGCCGTCGTGGTAGGCGGCCAGCAACGGCTCGGCCTCGGCGGCGGGCAGCGCCTCGATGCCCAGCGGCACCGAGGGCGCTACGAACGTCCGGTCGAGCCCGTCGGCCTGCAGCATCGCCGCGCGGCGGCCGGCGTCGTGATCGGAGAGGTCGAGGGGCGCCTCGGGCTCGCCGGCCAGCCGTAGCGTCCAGCCGTCGCCCCCGCGCACGATCATCGGCGGTCGCCGCCGCTCCGACAGGGCGCTGAGCAGCGGTTCCGGCCAGAGGTGCTGATGGATGTCGACGTGATTACGAATCTCGAACGTTGCGTTGTGAACCGATTCAGTGAACCGCTTCACGAGTATGACGCATCGTGCCGCCGGCTCGCAACGCGAGTACCCTCGCGACGTGGCCCGGCACCGCACGACGATCCGCGAGCTGGCCGAGTACACGGGCCTCTCGCCGGCTGCCGTGAGCTATGCGCTGCGCGGGATGCAGGTCTCGGCCGAGACCCAGCGCCGCGTCCGCGAGGCGGCCGAGAAGCTCGGCTATGAGGCCGACCCGATCGCCCGCGCGCTGGCCGGAGGCTCGACGGCGGTCGTCGGCCTGCTCGTCGGCAGCCTCAGCGACTTCTGGAATCAGGAGCTCGTGCGCGCCGTCCAGCTCGAGCTCTACGGCGCCGCCCGCAGCACGCTCGTGGCCGACGCCGACGGCGAGCCCGCTCGCGAGCTCGAGCTCGCCCAGCGCCTGGTCGATCAGCGCGTCGACGGGCTCGTCGTCGTGCCGATCGGACCCTCCAGCGCCGGCTGGGCGTCGATCGCGCGCCAGATCTCGACGGTCACGATCGGCGACGCGCTGCCCGGGGTGGCCCCGGCCGGCGAGGTCGTCTTCGACAACGAGCGCGGCGTGCAGCAGAGCCTGCGCCACCTCAGCGAGCTGGGGCACCGCCGGATCACCGTGCTCTCCTGGGCGGTGGAGTCCTCGCCCGAGCGCCAGGCCGAGCGCGCGGTCGCCGGGACCGCCGCCGCGCTCGGGCTTGACTGCCGCGTCGTCCCGTGCGCCTACTCGCTCAACGGCTCGCGACCGCTCGCGCTCGAGTTGCTCGCCGGTGGTGACCGCCCGAGCGCGGTCCTCTGCATGTCGGACTCGATCGCCTACGGCGTCTACGCGGCGTGCGCGGAGCTCGGGCTGTCGATCCCCGGTGACGTGGCCGTCGCCGGGTTCGGCGACCATCCGATCTCGCGGCTGCTCTCGCCGCCGCTGACCTCGACGGTCTGGGACGTCGAGCAGGTGGCCGAGCGCGCGACCGGCTTCCTGCTTCAGGCGATCAGCGCCGAAGGCCCGCAGGCGACCCTCCGCGAGGTCATCGAGCCGGTGCTCGTGGCGCGTCCCTCGACCGGCGAGGCGGCCTCCTAGGCAGGCGGACCGGGCAGCGGCCCGTGCTCGGCCTCGAAGCTGCGCTTGACCGACTCGAACACCCCGAGCGCCCGGTCGAGCGTCGCGCGGTCGTGGGTGGCCATCACGCTCGTGCGCAGCAGCGCCCCCGCGGGCGGCACCGCGGGATGCAGGGCGACGTTGACGTACACGCCCGCGTCGTAGAGCGCGCGCCAGAGCAGCACGGCCTTCCAGTCGTCGGCGACGACCACGGGGATGATCGGCGTAGTCACCTCGCTGTCGACGACGCGGTAGCCGAGGTCGTGCAGGCCGCTGCGCAGGTACTCGGCGTTCTCCAGCACGGCGGCGAACAGCGGCGGGCCGTCCGCGGAACGCACGACGCGCAGCGCGGCGAGCGCCGCGCCGACCGCCGCGGGCACCGCGGCGGCGGTGAACAGGAACGCGCGCGACTGGATGCGCAGGTAGTCCACGACCTCGCGCGTGCCGGCGATGAAGCCTCCGCAGGACGCCAGGCTCTTTGAGAACGTGCCCATCCGCAGGTCCACGCGGTCCTCGACCCCGAAGAGCTCGGATGCGCCGGCGCCGCGCGCGCCGAGCACTCCCGCGCCGTGCGCCTCGTCGACCATCAGCCGCGCGCCGTGGGCCGCGCACAGCTCGGTGATCGCCGGCAGCGGCGCGACGTCGCCCTCCATCGAGAACACGCCGTCGACGACCACGAGCACGCCCCCGCCGTCGGCCTCGGAACGGTCGAGCATCTTCTCGAGCTTGTCGAGGCGGTTGTGGCGGAACGGGCGCAGCTTGGCCCGGGAGAGCAGGCAGCCGTCGAGGATCGAGGCGTGGTCGCCGGAGTCGGCGATCACGGTGTCGCCGGGCGCGAGCAGGGTCCCGAGCGTGCCGACGTTGGCCTGGTGGCCGGTGGTGAACACGATCGAGTCCTCGGTGCCCATCCACTCCGCGATCTCGCGCTCGAGCTCGAGGTGGAGGTCGATCGTCCCGTTGAGCAGGCGCGAGCCGGTCAGCCCGGTGCCGTAGCGCTCCAGGGCGTCGCGAGCGCCCTGGATCACGCGCTCGTCCGCGGTCAGCCCGAGGTAGTTGTTGGAGCCGAGCATGACCCGCTCGGCGCCCTCCATCTCGACCACCGGCGCGGCCGCGGACTCGAGCACGCGGAAGTAGGGCAGCAGGTCGGCCTCGCGGGCGGCGCTGAGCTGCTGCTCGCGCTCGTGGCCGCGGACCTTGGCGAAGACATCGATGGCGGTCGGCATATAGGGTCCCGCGTCGTGGCTGTTGACGTTCGTCCCGTCGAGTCGCGCCGGGACCTCAAGGAGTTCATCGACCTCCCCTACCGGCTGCACTCTAACTCCCCGCTGTGGGTGCCCCCGCTCAAGCTCGAGCGTCGGGCGTACCTCAGCCGGCGGCTGAACGCGTTCTATAAGCACGGCGACGCGCGGCTCTTCCTCGCCCGCCGCGACGGCCGCGTCGTCGGCCGCCTGAGCGCGCAGTACGACCAGGCCTTCAACGACTTCCACTCCAACCGCTGGGGGATGTTCGGCTTCCTCGAGCTCGAGGAGGACCCGGAGATCCTCCCGCCGCTGCTCGACGCCGCGTGGAGCTGGCTGCGCGAGCACGGGCGCGACCACGCGATCGGGCCGATGGACTTCACGATCAACGAGGAGAGCGGGGTGATGATCGAGGGCTTCGAGCGCGAGCCGATGATCAAGCAGCCCTGGCATCCGCCCTACTACCAGCGGTTGTGCGAGGAGGCCGGCCTGACAAAGGCCATGGACCTGCTGATGTGGGAGCTCGACATCTCCGACCGCGACCACATGCTCCCGGTCATCTTCGAGCTCGCGGAGCAGCTCGAGCCGCGCCACGGGATCACCCTGCGCAAGATGTCCCGGCGCGGGCTGCGCAAGGACATGGACCGCTTCGCCGACGTCTACAACGCGGCCTGGAGCGAGAACTGGGGCTTCTCGCCGTACGGCAAGGCCGACCTCGACCAGTACTCCCTCGACCTCCAGCTGGTCTTCGACCCGAACTGGTTCATGGTCGCCGAGACGCGCGAAGGGGAGACCGTCGCGATCGCGATCACCGTGCCCGACGTCAACCAGGTGCTCAAGAAGATGAACGGGCGGCTGCTCCCGTTCGGCTGGTGGACCTTCTTGCGCAAGGGCAAGTCGATCGACCGCGTGCGCGTGGGCTTCCTCGGCGTCAAGCCCGAGTACCAGCACACAGGGGTCGCGGCGGCGATGTACGTCGAGCACTTCAACATGGCCAACACGACGCCGCAGTCGGGCGGCGAGATGGGCTGGATCCTAGAAACCAATACGAACATGAACCGCGCGATGGAGGCCATGCACGGGCGCATCGTGCGCCGCTACCGCGTCTACGAGAGCGCCGTGGCCGGGTAGTAGGCTGGCCGGAATGAGCAGGACGGATCAGCTCAGGGCCTCCCCGCCGATGTTCTCCTCACCGTTGCTGGACCGGCTCACCCGTGTCCATCCGGCGGTGCCGCTGCTGATCTACCTGCCCGCGATCGGGCTCCTGTTCGCGCGCGGCGCCGGCTCGGACGGGCTGCTCGGCGCACTCGGCCTGCTGCTCGGCGGCTATGCCGTCTGGACGCTGACCGAGTACTGGCTGCACCGAGTGGTCTTCCACTACGAGCCCCGGAGCCCGCTCGGGGCGCGGCTGCACTGGATGCTCCACGGCGTCCACCACGACCACCCGAATGACCCGCTGCGGCTCGTGATGCCGCCGTCGGCCAGCATCCCGCTCGCGCTCTGCTTCCTCGCGGTGTTCTGGCTCGCGCTCGGCGCGGGCGACGCGCCGGCCGTCGGGGCGGGCTTCCTGGCCGGCTACCTCGCCTACGACATGCTCCACTACCACGTGCACCATCACCGGCCGCGCACGGCGCTGGGGCGCGCGCTGCGCGAACTGCACATGCGCCACCACTTCCAGGACGACGAGCGGGGCTTCGGCGTCAGCGCCCCGTACTGGGACCGGGTGTTCGGCACCCAGCCCCAGCGGCGCACGAGGTAGCGGTCGTCGGGTCCGTCCGTCATGCTGTCGAGGCGTGACCGACGAGCCCAACCGCCACGAGGTGCCCGACAGCGTCGAGGTCCTCGACGGCCTGCCCGTCGTCGTAACGGGGTCCGCGCGGGAGATCGAGGCGGTACGCAGCGTCCCGGTCCCCACCCGCCAGGCGGCCGCCCTGGCCGCCACCGGCTTCGTCGCCGGAGCGGCGACGGCCGCCGTGGTGACCCGCCGCCGGCTCAAGCCCTCGCGCCGCCGCAGGCGCAAGAAGGGCGGGATCGGCGAGATCGTCGCGAGCAACTCGTTCCTCGTCGACGTCCACCTGCTCAAGCGCGATTGACCGCCGCCCTCTGGGAGGACGCAGCGGTCGAGCAGCGCGTCGAGGTCCGGCCGCCGTGGCCGTTCCGGCTCGGCGGCGGCTCGTCCGACGGGCTGCTGCGCCGGCGCGGCGCGGCGCTCCAGCGCCTGCTGCACCTCGGTGACGAACCGGTGCTCGTCGGCATCGTGCAGCCGAGCGCCGACCGCGTGGTGTTCGCCGCGCGCTCGACCTGCCCGCTCGCGGCCCGCTACGGGATCGAGCGCATGCGCTTCGCCACCGGCGTCGACGAGGACCTGCGCCCGTTCTACGAGCGCTTCCGCGACGACCCGGTGATCGGCCGCGCGGTGCGCGAGAACCCGCGCCTGCGGGTGCGCCGCAGGCCGGAGCCGTGGGAGGCCTTCGCGGCCGCGGTGACCGAGCAGCTGATCGAGGTCGAGCGGGCGTTCGCGATCCAGCGCCGGCTGATCGGACGGCTGGGCCGGCGCTGCCCGCACACCGGCCTGCGCGACGCCCCGACGCCGGCGGCGATCGCCGCCGCCGCCCCGGCCGAGCTCGAGAGCTTCGACCTCGCCGCGCCGCGGGCGGTCGCGTTGCGCCGCGCGGCGCGCGCGGTCGCGGCGGGCCGCATCGACCTGCACGACCACGAGCGCGCCTGGCAGCGCCTGGGCGCCATCCCGGAGATCGGGGCGTGGACGCTCGAGATGCTCGCGCTGCAGGGCCAGGGGCGCTACGACCGCGTGCCGGCGGGCGACCTCGGCTTCATCAAGATCGTCGGCCGGCTGAAGACCGGCAACCCGCGGGCGCGCGCCGAGATCGAGGAGGTGCGCGAATTCTTCGCTCCCTACGGGAGCTGGCAGGGACTGGCCGGCGAGTACGTGATGCGCGCCGCCGCGCGCGGGCAGCTGAGCCTCAGTTCGTCTCGGACGGCGACGGGTCGAGCCCCTGCCCGGGCAGGAACTCGTTGGTCAGCGCCCGCTGAGCGTCGGGCGGCCGCTTGAGCAGCCCGTGCTCGAGCATCCAGCGCCCGTAGCGGTCCCACTCGGCTGGATCTTGGTAGCCGAAGGGCCGCTTGGGGTCGCGCGGGAAGAAGACCGGCAGCGTCGCGCGCACAGCCGCCTCCTGCAGGCCCCGGTCGAGGCCCTTGGCGGCCTTGAGCAGCGCGCCGACGCCCGCCGCCGGATCCTTGCGCAGCCGCTCGTGGCCGAAGGCGGTCGCCCGCAGGAAGCGCCGGACGCGCGAGGCTCCGGCCTCGTCGAGCTCATTGCGGCGCGCGACCAGGACGAGCTCGTCATAGGTCGGGACGCCGAGGCTCTCCATGCGCAGGATCACCGGCTTGCGCCCGCGCCGCTGGAGGTCGGTGCCCTCGTAGTTCCAGAACGCGCCGAGCGTCGCGTCGGCCTTCCCCGAGAGCATCGCGGGGACGAGGTCGAAGCCGACGTTGGTCTCCTTGACCGTCGACGGGTCGACGTGCGCCTGTTGAAGGATGGTCTTCAGGTAGGCCGACTGGTACGGGATCCCCGCGGTGCCGACGCGCTTGCCCTTCAGGTCGGCCACCGTGCGCACGCTCCCGCCCACCGCCATCAGCGAGGTCAGCGGCTTCTGCACGAGCGCGCCGACCGACACCAGCTGGTCGCGCTGCGAGGTCTTCTCGCGGGCGAGCAGCAGCTCGGGCTCGTAGGAGATCGCCAGGTCCGCGCGCCCGGCCTGCAGCAGCTTCAGCGGGGCGGCGGGATCCGGCGGCGCCTGGATGCGCACGTCGAGCCCGGCGCGCGCGTAGTCGCCGGCGGCCTTCGCCGCGTAGATGCCGGCGTGGTCGGCGTTGGGGAAGTAGTCGAGCACGACGGTGAAGCGCTCGAGCTTCGCGCCCGAGCCGCCGGCGCCCTCGCGCTTCTCCCCACAGCCGGCCAGCGCGAGCAGCGCCGCCGCGGCCACGACGATCAAGGCGCGCCTCACGGCTGCTCCGCCCAGGTCACGACCCGCCGCTCGGCGAGTGCGAAGAGCCCGTACAGGCAGACCGCCAGCAGGAAGAGCAGCAGGGTGGCGGCGAACGCGCGCGCGGTCTCGAGCTGGCCGTTGGCGGTCAGCAGCGCGTGCCCGAGCCCGGAGTCAGAGCCCGCCCACTCGGCGAACACCGCGCCGATCACCGACACGGCGGCGGCGACCTTCAGCCCGGTGAACGTCGCCGGCAGCGCCGCGGGCGCCTCGAGCAGGCGCAGCGTCTGCCAGCGCGTGGCGTCGAAGCTGCGCAGGAGCTTGCGGGCCGCCGGGTCGACCCGGCGCAGCCCGTCGTAGAGGTTGATCGCGACGGGGAAGAAGCAGACCAGCGCGACCATCAGCACCTTCGGGGCCAGCCCGAAGCCGAGCAGCAGCACGAACAGCGGCGCGATGACCGGAACCGGCACCGCCTGCGAGCCGATGACCAGCGGTCGCAGCGCACGCCGCAGCGACCGCGAGACGTGCATCCCGACGCCCAGCGCGGCGCCGAGGGCGATGGCGGCGGCTAGACCGGCCAGCACCTCCCAGGCGGTCACCGCCAGGTCCGGCCCGAGCAGCGCGCGATCGGTCCACAGCGACTCGGCGACCTGGCTGGGCGCCGGGAGCAGCAGCGCGTCGACGCCCCCGCCGCGCACGAGCGCCTCCCAGCCGCCGAGTACGCAGAGCGCGAGCACGACGGCGGCCATCAGGCCACGCTCCCGAGCGCGTTCAGCGCGCGCTCGCGGAGATCCTGCACCGCTGCGTCGGTGCGCACGCGCGGCCGCGGCAGCTCGACCTCGAGGGTCTGGAGCACGCGGCCGGGGCGGGGGGAGAGCAGCACGATCCGGTCGGCGAGCAGGACCGCCTCCTCGACGTCGTGGGTGACCAGCAGCACCGTTCGCGGCTCGCGCGCGAGCGCTCCCGCCAGCCACTGCTGCATCTGCATCCGCGTGAGCGCGTCGAGCGCCCCGAACGGCTCGTCGAGGCAGAGCACCGGCTTGCCGGCCAGCAGCGTGCGCAGGAAGGCGACGCGCTGGCGCATGCCGCCGGAGAGCTCGTGCGGGCGCGAGCGCTCGAAGCCGGTCAGCCCGAAGGCGGCGAAGTGCTCGGCGGCGCTCGCGCGGGCGTCGGCCTTGGACGCGCCGGCCACGCGCAGCGCCAGGCCCGCGTTGTCCTGCGCGCTCAGCCACGGCAGCAGCCCGTCGCGCTGGGGCATCAGGACCGCCGGATCGGAAACGACCGCGCCGGCGTCCGGCTCGAGGAGCCCGCAGACGAGCTCGAGCAGCGTCGACTTACCACAGCCGCTCGGGCCGGCCACCGCGACGATCTCCCGCGGCGCGGCGCGAAACGTCACGCCATCCAGCGCGCGCACGGCGCCGAAGGCCTTGGAGACCTCCGTGAGGGCCACCCCGCTCAGGCCCCCGTCTGCGTCGCGAGGCACCGTCACGCGAGCCTCGAGATGTGTCGGCATCGCTCCCTCCGCGGGCATTACCCCACAGGTTCGAAGGGTCAGCGCCGGAATGGTGCGCTATCTCAGCCGGCCTCCGCCAGCCCCCCTGTTGTCGTCGAGCTGATGGTAGAGGACGACTCGCGCTAGCGTCCCGACTTGCCATGGACTGGAACAAGGAAGGCCTGCTCGAGGGCCTCGACGACGACAAGGCGCGCGCCGACCGCGGCGAGCTCCTCGACGAGCTGCACGAGCAGGGCGTGAGCGTCGACGAGCTGCGCAAGGCCGTCGAGGAGGAGCGGCTGGTGCTGCTGCCGGTCGAGCGGATGCTCGCGGGCAAGCCGCGCTACACGGCCGAGGAGATCGCCGAGAAGTCGGGCTTCGACCTCGAGCACGTGGCGGAGTTCCGCCGAGCTCTCGGCCTGGCGATGCCCGAGCAGGGCGCGCGCGCCTTCGGCGAGGACGACCTCGAGGTCGCGACCGACGCCCAGCGCCTGCGCGACATGGGCTTCCCGTTCGAGGATTCGCTCGAGGTGACGCGGGTGCTGGGGCGCGGGATGTCGCGCTACGCGGAGGCGCTGCGGGTGCTCTTCGCCCAGACCTTCCTCGAGCCGGGCGATTCCGAGGCCGACCTCGCGCGCCGCCTCGCCGCCGCGGCGGGCGAGCTGATGCCGATGTCGGGGCGGATGCTGGAGCACGCGTTCTCCCTGCACATGCGCCAGCTGCTCTCCAGCGACTACATCGGCCTCACCGAGCGGATCTCGGGCAAGGTCACCGACACCTCCGACACGGCGGTCGCCTTCGCCGACTGGTGGGCTTCACCGAACTCGGCCAGTCGGTGCCGGTCGAGGAGCTCGGCGGCCTCGCGGGCAAGCTCGGGAAGCTGGCCGGGCGGGTCGTGGACCCGCCGGTGCGGGTGGTCAAGCAGATCGGCGACGCGGTGATGCTGGTCTCGCCCGACCCCGAGGCCGCCGTCCGCACCGCTCTCGCCCTGGTCGAGGGCGCCGAGAGCGAGGAGAACTTCCCGCCGCTGCGCGCCGGGGTCGCGTTCGGCCCGGCGGTCAACCGCTGGGGCGACTGGTTCGGCTCGACCGTCAACGTCGCCAGCCGCCTGACCGAGCGCGCCCGTCCCGGCTCCGTGCTCACCACGGAGGAGGTCCGCGACGCGGCCGGGGAGGACGCGTTCGCCTGGTCCACCGCGGGCGAGAAGAAGCTCAAGGGTCTTTCGTCTCCGGTCAAGACCTTCCGGGCCCGCCCGCCCGGTCACAAATCCGAGTCGCGTTCGACCTAGAGGCCATGGGGCCGATTCAGCCGACCGACGCGGAGCTCTTGGCCGCGGCGCGGCAGGACCCCGCGGCGCTCGGCCGCTTCTACGACCGCCATGAAACCGCGGTGCTCGCCTACTTCGTGCGGCGCACCCGCGACCCGGAGGTCGCGGCCGATCTCACAGCCGAGACGTTCGCCGAGGTCGTCTCGCAACTTCGCCGTCGCCGCACCCAGGTGCGGGAGCCGCTGGGCTGGCTGTTCACGATCGCCCGCGCCAACCTGATCGACTTCCAGCGCCGTGGCCAGGTCGCCGGTCGCGCCGCGCCCGTCTCGGCCTCGAGCGCATCGACCTGACCGACGAGAGGCTGGAGCGCATTGACCTCCTCGCCGACGACGCCCGCGCGGTCGCGCTGTCGGTCGCGCTCGACGAGCTGCCCGAGGACCAGCGCGGCGCGCTGCTCGCGCGGCTGGTTCATGGCCGCCGCTACACGGACATCGCCGCCGCGCAGGGCTGCAGCGAGCCCGTCGCGCGCAAGCGTGTGAGCCGCGCGCTGGCGCGCCTGCGGCGGAGCCTGGGGGAGGCGACGTC
This sequence comes from Solirubrobacterales bacterium, assembly GCA_038238015.1. Classification (GTDB taxonomy): domain Bacteria; phylum Actinomycetota; class Thermoleophilia; order Solirubrobacterales; family Solirubrobacteraceae; genus DASQFQ01. Next base: position 34,906 of record JBBRYA010000012.1, on the reverse strand, counting down.
GTGAGCGCCGCGCTCCCCGAGCTGCGGGCGCAGCTGGTCGCCGCCGCCGGTGCGCCGCGGCCTCGGCAGCGGGTCGCGGTGCTCGCTCCGGCGGTGCCGTGGGTCGCGGGAGCGGCGTTCGCGCTGCTGCTCCTCCTCGCCGTGTCGAGGCTGGGAGCGCCCGCGGCGCCGGAGTCGCCTGCCGCCCCGGCCCGCGAGGCTCCACGGCCCGTCACCCTCAACGCGATCCTCGTCCCCTCACGGTTGTGCGTCTCGGCGCGCCGGTGCCCCCCAACCGTGGCCGGCCCCATCGTCCCGCTCGTTCCCCTCCCCAAGGAGCTGTCCCCATGCCCCGTCCCCCGCTCGCCCTCGCGCTCACCGCGCTTGCTCTGCTCGGCCTCCCCGCGTCCGCTCCTGCTCAGGGGAAGACGGTCACCGCCACGGGTACCGGGGAGGCCCGGATCGCCCAGGTCAAGCGACCCGCTGACCCGGCAGCCCTGAGCGAGGCGAAGTCGAAGGCCACGGTGGCCGCCGTCGCAGACGCGCGCGTTCAGGGTGCCCGCTTGGCGCAGGCCACCGGGCTGAAGCTCGGCGAGATCACCGCCGTCGCCGAGAGCTCGCCGAACCCGTTCGCGGGCGTGCAGGCCCTGGCGCTCCCCCTTCTCGCTCCGCCGCTGCCCGGGCGCCCGTGCGCCGGCCGGGTGCTCTCCGCTCCGCGCCCACCGAGCCGCCGCCGCGCGCGCCGGCCCCCGCCCGCCCCGCCGCTGCCGTGTGGGCTGCCCAGCGTGGTCGTCGTGCAGCTCAGCGTGACGTTCGCGGCCACCTGATCGGCCGCCCTACTTCCCCGCCAGCTCCAGCAGCTTGCTCACCGTGTTCCAGTTGCGCGCGGTCGCGGTGACGCCGAGCTTCTTGTCTGTGAGCAGCGCCGCGAGCGGCGAGCGCTGGATGCCCTCCGGGTGCCAGGCGTAGATCTCCCTCCCGCTGACGGCGACCTGCTCGGGCGCGACGTCGGCGGCCTCGAGCGCTCGCACCACGCCGGCCGCGGGCTTCGCCGAGAGGAAGCTCACCTGGAAGCGCTTGGGATCGGCGGCTGCGTCCTCGAACGGGTTGCGGTCGACCACCGACGCGAGCTCGTCGCGGCTGCGCACGACGACTTTGGACTCAACCCCGAGCCGCTCTGAGATGAGCGTCACGAGCGCTCGCCCGACCGCGTCGGGCTTCGCATCGCTCGTGAGCACCACGTTGCCGCTCTGCAGCAGCGTGCGCACGTCCTCGTAGCCGGCCTCGGTCAGCACCGAGCGCAGCTCGCCCATCGCCACGCGGTTGCGCGACCCGAGGTTGATGCCGCGAAGGAGGGCGATGTGTCGTGGCATGGGCGGAACGTCTACCGGTTCCCGCCGCTCAGTGAGCGCACCAGCGGCTCGAGCACCCGCTGCTGGGCCCACAGCAGGTCGGCGTCGAGCTCGCCAGGGGGCACCTCGCTGAAGCGCCCGGCGGCCTCGGAGGCGGCGAAGCCGAGGATGAACGTGTTGAGCAGCCGCTCGGTCCGGGGCACGAGCGCCGCCGGGACGCCGGCGTCGCGCAGCGCGTCATACACGGCGTCGCGCCTGCGCAACGCGGCAGGCGTGGCGGCCGGACGGCGCAGGAGCTCGAGGAAGACGTCCGGATGGCGCCGCGCGCTGGCCCTCAGGCCGGCGCTCATCACCGTCAGCCGCTGCTCCCAGGCGAGCTCGCGGCTCGGCACGGGCAGCTCGTCGAGCACGCGCTCGACCAGGCCGTCGAGCAGCCCCTGCTTGTCCCCGACGTGCCGGTAGAGCGCCATCGGGGTGACGGCCAGGCGGCGAGCGACGGCGCGCAGCGAGACCGCCTGCATGCCGCCCTCCTCGGCCAGCGCCAGGGTGGCATCGAGCACCGCCCGGCGTGAGAGCGCGTTCCCCTCGCGCGGCATCGTGTATACAGTGTATACGCATGTCCGGCTACCTCACGCCCGGCCACGTCGTCCTGATCACCGGCGCGGCTCGCGGGATCGGTGCGGCCACCGCCGAGCGGCTGCACGCCCGCGGCGCCCGCGTGGTCCTCGTGGACGTGGACGAGCCCGCGCTCGAGACCCTCTGTGAGCGACTGGGAGCCCGCGCGGCCTGGGCGGCCGCCGACGTCACCGACGCCGAGGCGATGGAACGGTCGGTCGCGCTCGCCGTCGAGCGCTTCGGCGGGATCGACGTCGCGATCGCCAATGCGGGCATCGGGCACGTCGGCACGCTCGCGGGCTCGCCCCCGCAGGCGATCGAGCGGACGATCGCGGTCAACCTCCTCGGCACCTGGCGCACCGACCGCGCCGTGCTCGATCAGGTGATCGCCCGGCGCGGCTACCTGCTCAACATCGCGTCACTGGCGGCGGCGGCGCACACGCCTGCGAACGGCGCCTACGCCGCCGCCAAGGCCGGCGTCGAGGCGCTGAGCGACGCCATGCGGATCGAGCTCGCCCACACGGGCGCCCGCGTCGGGTGTGCCTACTTCGGCTACGTCGACACCGAGCTCGAGCGCGAGAGCGTCGCGCACCCCGAGATCCAGGCGCTTCAGCGCACGCTGCCGGGGTTCGTGCGCAGGGCCGTGCCGGTCGCGACCGCGGTCGACGCGATCGAACGCGGCGTCCAGCGGCGCGCCGCTCGGGTCTGGGCCCCGCGCTACGTCGGCGTGGCGCTGGCGCTGCGCGGGGTCATCCAGCCGCTCTCGGAGTGGCGCGCGATGCGCGATCCAGAGCTCGCGGCCGCCCTCAGCTCGAGCGCCCCAGCCTCGGAAGCTCGATCGCCGGGCAGCGGTTCATGACCACGCGCAGGCCGGCCTCCCGGGCCCGCTGCGCCGCCGCCTCGTCGACCACCCCGAGCTGCATCCACACGCCGGCCGCGCCGCGCTCGATCGCCTCGTCGACGTGGGTCCCGGCTTCCGAGGAGCGGCGGAAGATGTCGACCACGTCGACGTGCTCGCTCTCCGGAATCGCGTCGAGGCGCGGATAGCAGCGCTCGCCGAGCAGCTCGCCGTCGACCGCCGGGTTGACCGGGATCACCCGGAACCCCTCGCGCTGCAGCAGCGCCGCGATCCGGTTCGAGTCGCGGCCCGGATCGGGCGAGCAGCCGACGACGGCCCAGGTCCGCGTCTGCGTCAGGAGCGTGCGGACGTCGTCGCTCATGCGTAGGGCCGGGTCAGCGCCTTGACGAAGTCCTCGAGCTGCTTGGTGGTCCAGCACTCGTGGGCTTCGCAGAACCGCTCGTAGGAGGCGATCACCGAGTCGCCGTAGTTCCAGTACAGCCGCGGCTCCGGGTTCAGCCAGAACGAGCGGCCCGCGAGCGAGACGACCTGTGCGAAGAGGTCGGCCCGCGGGTCGCGACCGTTGGTGCGCGCGTCGCCCATCACGATCACGGTCGCGCGCGGGTGCAGGTCGTCGGCGACCTGGACGAGGAACTCGCTCCAGACGCGCCCGTAGTCGGTGTAGCCCGAGACGTCCGCGACCCCGGCGTCCTTCGAGATCGCATCCGACACGGCCTTGAAGGAGCGCTCGCGCTCGAAGACGTCGGTGACCTCGGAGATCCGCTCGACGAACACGAACGAGCGCATCTTGCGAAACGCGTCGTGCAGCGCGTGCAGCACCGACAGGAAGAACACCGACGCCGAGGTCACCGACGTGGAGACGTCGCAGAGCACGTAGAGCTCGGGCCGCTTGGGGCGGCGCGGGCGGTACTTGAGCACCACCGGCACGCCGCCGGTCTGCAGCGACGCGCGCATCGTCCGGCGCACGTCGACGTGCGCGTGCTTGCGGTGCCCGCGCGCCTGGTGGCCCTGCGTGGCGAGCCGCCGCTTGAGCTGGGCGACGACCCGGTGCACAGCGGCGAGGTCCTGCAGCGGGCCGGAGGGCAGCGCGCGGTCGAGCTCGTTGAGCGCCCGCGAGGGCGGCAGCGACTGCGTGCGCTCGATCTGGGCGCGCTCGAGCTCGCGCCGCAAGTGCAGCTCGAAGCGCCGGATCTGGTCGCGCGTGAGCGGCGGCTGGGGGGGCGCCTCGGGATCGCGCGGGGGCGGGCCGCCGGGCTCGGAGCGCAGCCCGAGCGCGCGGCGGATGCGCTGGACGTCGACGCCCAGCACGCCTGAGCCCTTGCCGCGGCGGCCGAACGCGGCGATCGCGAGGCGGGCGAGGTCGCGCAGAGCGGACTCGTCGCCGTCGCGGATGGCCTGCAACAGCTGCTCGCGCAGGTTGTCGTAGTCGATCTGCTCCCCACCGGTGACGCCGTCGCCCTCGTTGCCCTCCTGCTCGCGGATCCCCTGGCGCATCGCCGCCGCCTCGGCGGCGCGGAAGAAGAAGCGCGCGAAGACGAGGTCGAACACGCGCCGGTCCTCGGGCGACTTCGCGAGCGTGGTCGCGAGCGCCTCGCGGAACGCGGCCTCCTCGGTCCAGCCCACTTCGCCCAGCGCGGCGAAGGCGTCGAGCAGCTCGGAGGTCCCGACGGCCAAGCCCTCGGCGCGCAGGCCCTCGGCGAACTCGACCAGGCCCGCGGGCAGGCTCAAGGCGCGGCGACGCCGAGCCGCACGCCGACCCGCTCGGCCACCGTGTCGAGATCGGTGCGGTGCTTGACGATGATCGAGAGGGTCGAGCGGAACACCTCGGGCGTGATGTCCTCGGCGCCGAGCAGCAGCAGCGCGCGCGCCCAGTCGATCGACTCGGCGATCGAGGGCGGCTTCTTGAGGTCGAGCTCGCGCACCATGGCGATCACCTCGACCAGCCGGGCGGCGACCGTCTCCGACAGCTCGGGCGCGTGCAGGCGCACGATCGCCAGCTCGTGCTCGGCGTCGGGGTAGTCGAGCCAGAGGTACAGGCAGCGGCGCTTGAGCGCCTCGGTGAGCTCGCGCGTGTTGTTGGAGGTCAGCAGCACCACCGGGTGCGTGCGCGCCTCGATGCGCCCCAGCTCCGGGATCGAGATCTGGAAGTCTGAGAGCAGCTCGAGCAGCATCGCCTCGAACTCCTGGTCGGTCTTGTCGATCTCGTCGATCAGCAGCACGACCGGCTGCTCGGAGGCGATCGCGGTCATCAGCGGGCGCTCGAGCAGGAACTCCTCGCTGAAGATGTCGTCCTGGACCGCGTCCCAGCCGGTGCCCTGCGCCTCGGCCTGGATGCGCAGCAGCTGCTTGCGGTAGTTCCACTCGTAAAGCGCCTTGGCCTCGTCGAGCCCCTCGTAGCACTGCAGGCGCACGAGCTCGCGCCCCAGGTAGGCGGCCATCGCCTTGGCGAGCTCGGTCTTGCCCACGCCGGCGGGCCCCTCCACGAGGATCGGCTTGCCCAGGCGGGTGGCGAGGAAGGCGACCAGCGCCGTCGACTCGCCCGGCAGGTAGCCGACGCCGCGAAGCCCTGCGGCGACGTCCTCGACCGCGGCGGGCTCGACGCTCATGCGGCAGCAGTCTAGGCGGTGTGGAAGGCTGCCCGGCGATGCCCCTAGCGGTCTTCGACCCTTCGCCGGTCCCGTTCGTGCTGCTCATGGCAGCCGGCTTCCTGATCGGCACGACCGGCCACGTCTACAAGTCCAAGGCCCTCATCGCCACCGGAATCGGCATGGTCTTCCTGGCGACGCTGGCCCTGCCGCTGGGCATCTACCTCAGCAACCGCTGACCGCCGACTCCCTCACGGGCGGTTGCGTCCGTGCAGGTCGTGGGACTCCACCCACTCCTCGGCGACGATCGCCGAGCCGAGCGAGAGCTCGCCGCAGAGCACGGTCGCCGCGACGATCTCGGTGAACTTGCCGACCTTGCCCTTGCCGTAGCAGCCGAGCAGCTCCAGGCACTCGCGCTGCGTGGCGAGGCCGGTGCCGCCGCCGTAGGTCCCGACGATCAGCGACGGGATCGTCAGCGAGTAGTAGTAGTCGCCGTTCTCGCGCAGCTCGGCGTAGGTGAACGCGGCCGAGGACTCGGCGACGTTGGCGACGTCCTGCCCGGTGGCGATGAACATCGCGGTGATGCCGTTGGCCGAGTGGGCGCCGTTGTTGTTGACGCCCGACATGAAGCCGCCGAGGTTGGAGACCTGGCGGGCGCGGTACATCAGCTCGCTCGAGGAGTTCATGACCTCGCGGAACAGGGCGTCGGGGATGACGGCCTCGGCGACCACGCGCTTGCCGCGCGTGCGCAGCATGTTGATCTGCGAGCTCTTCTTGTCGGTGGCGAAGTTGCCCTCGAGGAAGAACCGGTCCATCTCGCCGTCGTAGTTCTCCACGATCCACTTGCACGCCGCCGCGGTGGCCTTGCCGGTCATGTTCTGGCCCGCGGCGTCGCCCGTCGTGTAGTTGAAGCGCGTGTAGAGGATGCGGCTGGCCGAGTACTGCTCGATGTCCTGGAGGCGCCCGGACTTCGTGGTCGCCTCGGCGGCCTCGCGGATGCCGTCGAAGTTCGCCTCGAGCCACTCGCCGAACGCGCGCGAGCCGCGGGCGCTCTCGAACAGGAACGCCGGGGCGCGCTGCATGCGGTCGTCCATGATCGTCGTCTTCACGCCGCCGACCGCGTGGAGCAGCTTCATGCCGCGGTTGTAGGAGGCCACCAGCGTCCCCTCGGCGGTCGCCATCGGCACGTAGAAGTCGCCCTGCGCGTGCTCGCCGTCGACCAGCAGCGGCCCCGCGATCCCGAGCGGAACCTGCGCCACGCCGGTGAAGTGTTCGATGTTGCCGGGCAGCTGCGACGGATCGAGCGAGAAGCTGCCGACGTGATCGAGCGAGGCGCCCGTGCGCTCGGCCAGGAAGTCGCGGCGGGTCTCCGCGGCCTCGGGGGTGTAGTCGTCGGGGGTGGCGCGGGGGACGGAGACGCGCTCGCGCGCGGGAGTGGTGGACATGGAGGGGTCCTACCCCGTCCGGACCGCCGCCTGCAGGTAGGTCTTGAAAGCTGCGAGCGGGCCATGGGTGCCCGCGGGCCGGTTGACCCATACGAGCGTCGGCCGGCCGGTCTTCGGATCGAAGGCCGCGGCGGCGGTGTCGGCCTCCTCGCGCGCAGAGACCTCCTCGGCGCCTCCGAAGGGCCCGCCGCCCGGCGCGAACGCCGCCTGGACCTGCCGTGGCTGGTCGACGGAGAACACGGTCCACGCCGCGACGAGCTGGCCGGCCGGGCCCACGGCAGCGTCGTTGATCACGGCGTCATCGCCCGGGCGCGAGAGCTCCTCGCGAGCTCCGAAGCGCCCGGCCGGGTCGGTCCGGGAGGCGCGGACGCGGTTGGTCTGACCGTCGTAGCCGGTCCAGATCACCGTCGCGCGACCGTCGGGGGCCACGACCAGCTCGAGCGGGTTCGCGCTGCGGAAGTCGGGATCCTGCTCGAGCAGCTCGGCCGCGCGAAAGCGCGAACCCGCCGGGCGCACCGCGGCCTCGAAGTAGACCGGCCCGGTGCTGCCGCCCTCCGAGCGGAACTGCGCGCCCCAGGCGACGTAGGCACGCCCGTTGGCGGCGACCGCGGTGCGCAGCGCCGCGAAGTACGTGTCCTTCGAGCGGATCGTCTCCCGGCCCGAGAAGGCTGAGCGGCTGCGGGCCTTGAAGCGGGTCTGCACGACGCCGCGGGCGTCCCAGTCCACGAGCACGTCGCCGTTGGGGCCGACGGCGGTCGAGACGCTGCGGATCCGGCCCGTATCGAGCAGGATCGGGCGCCCGAACACGCCGCCGGCGCGGCGCAGGGCGACGTAGACGCGGTCGTTGCTCGTGCCGCGCTCCTCGAACCAGGCGAGGGCCAGGTCGCCGCGAGCGTTGCCCGCGAGCACCGGCGAGTTCACGCGCGAGAGCCGGGCCACGCGCCTCGAGGCGCCGAAGGCGCCCGCCGCGTTGCCGAACGCGACGCGCAGGTCTGAGAGCGGGTCGCGGGTGGGGTCGCCCACCTGCCGCACGATCGCCAGGACGGCGCGCGACGAGGCGTAGGGCACAGGGGAGCCGACGCGGCCGGACGGGAGCGAGCGCTCCGCGCCGAAGGCGGCGGCGCCGGGAGCGCGAGCGGCTCCCCGCTCGCCGCTGCGGGTCTGCTCGCGGTCGCCGTCCTGCTGGCGCCAGGCGGCGAGCGCGCTGCCGTCGCCGGTGATCGCCAGCGCCGGCTCGGAGATGAACACGTGCGCGGTGGAGACATTCTGGGGGACAGACCACGGCGGCGCCGCGGCGGCGCTGACGGGGAGGGCGGCGAGCGCCAGGAGCGCGAACGCGGTGGGAATCGTCTTCACGTGCGCTTCAACGGCCACCGGTGCTGCAAGTTGCTCTAGAAGAGGCGGTCTGCCGGCGGCGGAGGCTCGCGGCGCCGGCGTCTGCGCGCCGGCGGGGGCGGAGGCTCCGGTGGCGGCTTCGGCCCTCGCCCGGGGGCCTCGGGCGGGTCTCCCTGCCAGCCGGGCCGCTCCTTCAGGACCTCCGTCACGGCGGCGTGGGCCTGAGGCCGGCCCTCGGCGCGGCGGGCGCGGCGGGCCGGGGTCTCCCAGCCCGGCTCATCGGCGGCCGGGTTGCGCGGCTCGGGCCGGCCGGCCGCGCGGACCCGCGCGCCGGCCGCGGCGAGCGCCCCGGCCGCCAGCATCGCCAGGAAGATGCCCCACTGCACCCCGACGGTGGCGCCCTCACCCGACACCCCCGGGCGGTCGAACAGCCGCCAGATCAGGAGCACGAGCGCCCAGCCCCCGGCGAGGGAGACGACGAAGCCGTCCCCGCCCGGGAGATGGAACGCCCGTCGCTCGGCGCGGGCCCACACCAGGTAGAGCACCCCGGCGGCGACGAGCAGGACGGCACCCTCCACCCACGAGAAGACCTCGAAGGCGGACCGGTTGAAGCCGCCGCGGGTGGGGATGTCGACCTGATACCAGGGCAGGAGCAGGGAGGCGGCCAGCGCGGCGGCCGAGCCTCCGGCCATGCGGGACTCCGGCGGCAGCCCGCGCAGGGTCCCGGCGAAGTCGGTCACCCCCGGCAGTCTAAGTGGCTGCGAGCCCGGAACGAGCTCGCAGCCACCAGGTCCCTCAGGCCTACTTCTTCGCCTTGGGCCTGCCGAGCTTGACCTTGCGGGTCGCCGTCACCGTCTTGGCGTTGCCGGCGGCGTCGCGGGCGGTCACCTTGGTCGTCGCCTTCAGCGTCTTGCCCGCGTACTTCTTGCGGATCTTCTTGGAGAGCGTGACCTTCAGCGGGAACGGGGCTCCGGGGCTGACCGCCGCCGTGACGGTCTTCAGCCGGATCGTGACCGCCTTCTTCTTCTTTGTCTTGGACGCGCTCGCGCTCGCGCCGTGGGCTCGGGTCGGGATCGTGCGCAGGATCGTGCTGGCCGTGACGGTCGCGGTCTCGTTGCAGTTGACCGTGATCACCAGCGGCTTGCCCGCGCCCCCGCCGCCGCCGGGCCGGTCACCAGTGACCTTGACCGTGCAGCTCGGCGCCACGTTGTCCACGAACGTGCCCAGCGCCGAGGCCTGCGGCTCGGCCGGCTCGCGGGTGCCGTCGTTGTTGAAGTCGACGTAGGCGACGACGGTGTCCGCGCCGGCGTTGGTCCCCGGGTCGGTGATCGTCGCCGAGCCGTTGGCGGAGAGCGTGACGCTGCCGGTTCCCGGGTTGGCCCCGGTCGTCGTGTAGCGCAGCGTCTTGCCGGAGTAGGGGATGCCGTCGGTGTTGGTCGCGGTGGCCGTGAAGTTGATCGGCACGCCCTTGGGCGAGCCGGCGTTCGGGGGCGTCAGCTGCAGCGCCGAGGGAACGGCGCTGCGAGCGGTGAGCTCGTAGTGGGCGGTCTGCCCGACGGGGAGCCCGGAGCTCGCGTACTGATCCCACTCCGATCCGCCCGCGTTGTCGACCGACTCGCCGATGACGCTGTTGTCGAAGCTGGCGGCCTCGTTCGCGGCCGCGTTCTGGACCTTGCCCCACACCTCGTTGTCGCCGCCGCCGAAGGCCAGCGCCTGGTAGGCGGTCCACGGCAGCACGTCGCCGCCGGTCACCTCACCGAAGCCGCCCGAGTTGCCCGTGTCGGAGTTCGTGCCACCGATGAAGCGCGGAGGGCCGTCGGTGTAGATCCCGGTGCCGCGGTCGCTGCCGTCGAAGTAGAAGTCGGCGGCGGAGAGGGCCTTGTACTTGACCGGGTTGCCCGACGTGTTGTCGACGTCCCAGCGGAGGTGGAACTGCTGGGTGCCGTTGACGTAGGTCGTGGTCTGCGTGACCACGATGATGTCGGTCGCCCCGCCGTCGATGCTCACGCCGTAGCTCGTGACCTGATGGAAGGGATCGGAGGCGCTTCCGCTGCCCGTGGTCAGGCTCTGGGAGATCGGCGCGTAGTCGTCGAGGCCGCTCGGGCCCGCACTGCCGCTGAAACCGAAGACGCGCTTCGTGGGATCGCCCGTGAAGCCGGAGGGAAAGGCGAGGAAGAACCCGGCGTCTCCCGAGAGGTCGCTCGGGGCGTAGAAGATGCCGCTGGCGCTGTTGTCGCGGAAGGCCTGCAGCTGCCCTCGCTCCCCGACGTAGACCTTCAGGGGGCTGCCGGGAAGCTGGCGGGTGTCCGCGCGAGCCGGCGCCGAGAGCGCGGAGGAGAGCAGGAGCGCGAACAGCGTCGCCGCGAGGCAGGTACGTCGCAGGGTCATGAGGGGCGCCTTTCGTGGCGATCGGTCAGAGGCAAGATCGCCGACGCTCCCACATATGCAGGACGTCATGCAAGCGGCGGACTAGTCAATCGGTATGTCTTGGACCTCGACGACCGGCGTCTCAGACTTGGTCTCGAGCCGCTGCACCCACCAGTCGATCAGCGCGCGCAGGGCAATCAGCAGCTGTCGCGCCGCCTCCGCCAGCTGCCGCACGATCTCCGGCGGCACCGAGGTCCGCGCGGCGTCGATCAGCCCGGCCAGCGCCTGCAGCTCGGCGAACGCGCCGCGCTCGCGCTCCTCGCGCGCCCCCTCCCAGCCGTTGCGCGGCACCTCGCCGACGCGCCCGCGAGCCGCGGCCTCGGCCTCGCGCACGAGGCGGTCGGCCGCGGCGTAGGCGGCGTCGACCTGCTCGCGCACTTGCGCCAGGGGGTCGGGCTCAGCCACGGAAGCTCACCAGCAGCGCGCCGTCGGAGAACGAGGCGGAGGCGGGCTGGAACGGTGCCAGCGCCGGCGGCAGGATGATCGTGCGCTTCTGACCGTCCACCCGCACCACGAGCTCGAGGCCGATCTTCTTCAGCGAGATGTCGCCCTTCTCGGCGAACGGGAGGTCGAGCCGCAGCTCGGCGTGGTCGCCGTCGAGCGTGAGCTCTCGGTCGACCGTGTCGTGGAGGACCGCGGCGGCGTCGCTCTCGGCGAACAGCGCCGCTCCCAGGCGGTCGAGCATCCCCGCCCCGAGGACCTCCTGCTCGAAGTACGGCGCGCGCAGGATCGGCACGGGAGCGAAGCCCGACTCGACGAGCTCGAGCTGCTCGCGCTGCACCTCGCGCCAGGCGCCGAAGTACGTGCCCTCGACGGCGTCGGGGAAGATGCGGTTGACCACCACGGCATCGGTCAGATACCCGTAGAGGGAGAGGTAGGTGAAGGTCCGCATCGACTCGGCGATCACCATCCGGTCGGGCGTCATCACCAGCCGCAGCGAGACCGCCGAGCGGTCGCGCAGGATCTCGTTCATCGCGATCAGGTTGTGCATGAGCGCCTGGATCTCGCCGAACACGCGCTCGTCGGGCAGCGTCACGTCGAAGAAGGTGCGCGCGATCGGCCGCGCGGCCGCCATCAGCTGGCGCTCGCGGCCGAAGACCTTGTCGAGCCACCAGCGCGCGACGTCCGGGAACGACAGCAGCCGCAGCGTCTCGCCGGTGGGCGCGCAGTCGACCACGATCACGTCCCAGTCGCCGGACTCGAAGTGGCGCTTGAGCTGGAGCAGGCTGAACAGCTCGTCGCCGCCGGGCGGCACGGTGAGCTCCTCGGCGGCGATCCGGTCCACGCCCTGGTCCATCAGCAGCCCGCCCAGCCAGTCCTGGACCGCGGACCAGTGGAGCTCGAGCTCCTCCTGGGCCTGGACCTGCTGCGCCCACAGCCCGTCGCCCACCGCCGTCGGCTGGGCGCCGACGGGCGTCTCGAGCACGTCGGCGAGGGAATGGGCCGGGTCCGTCGAAAGGACGATCGTCCGCCGGCCGGCGGCGGCGCAGCGACGAGCGGTCGCGGCTGCCACCGAGGTCTTGCCGACACCGCCCTTGCCCGTGTAGAGGATCGTCCGGGGTCGCATGCAGGCCCGCGGAGTCTAGGGAAGCCCAACATATGCCCAACACACCCGCTGCTATAAGTCGATTCGCGCCATGATCGTCCCCCTGCGCCCGCTGCTCCTCCTCGTTCTCGCCGCTCTCGCCTCGCTCGCGCTCGCCGCCTGCGGTGGGGGCAGCTCGGCCAGCTCGGACACCAGCGTCGACACGCTGCTCAAGAACACGTTCTCGGGCAGCAAGAAGGTCAAGTCGGGCAAGCTCGCCCTGACCCTGCGCGTCGACGCCAAGGGCGCCCAGGGCGTCAACGGCCCGGTCACGCTCAAGCTCGGCGGCCCGTTCCAGAGCCAGGGCGGCCAGAAGCTGCCCAAGTTCAAGATCGACTTCACGTTCGACGGCGCGGGCCAGAGCATCAAGGCCGGCATCAGCTCGACCGGCGAGAAGGGCTTCGTCAACTTCCAGGGGAACGACTACGTGGTCTCCGACCCGGTCTTCAAGCAGTTCCGCACCGGCTACGAGCAGGCCCAGAAGCAGGGCGCCAAGCAGAACACCTCGCTCTCGACGCTCGGCCTGAACCCGCGCAACTGGCTGACCAACGCCCGCAACGCCGGCGATGCCAAGGTCGGCAGCGACGACACGATCAAGATCACCGGCGGCGTGAACGTCCCCCGGCTGCTCGACGACGTCAACAACGCGCTCGCGAAGACCAAGCAGCTCGGCGTCCAGACCGCGCGGAAGCTCCCGTCGCAGCTCACCCCGGCCCAGAAGCAGCAGGTGAGCCAGTCGGTGAAGAATCCGACGGTCGAGATCTACACCGGCAAGGACGACTCGATCCTGCGCCGCATGGTGATCGCGCTCAACGTCACCGCGCCGAAGGGCCAGACGGGCTCGGCCGCGGTCAACCTCGACTTCTCGATCTCCGACGTCAACAAGGACCAGACGGTTCCCGAGCCCTCGGGCGCCAAGCCCTTCGCCCAGCTGCTCTCGAGCCTCGGCAGCCTCGGGCTGGGCGGCCTGGGCACCGGCAGCGCGGGCAGCGCGGGCAGCACCGGATCGAGCTCGGGCTCGGGCTCGGGCTCCTCCAACAAGAACCTCCAGAAGTACTCCAAGTGCGTCACGGACGCCGGCGGCGACGCCACCAAGGCCCGCAAGTGCGCGGACCTGCTGACCGCCCCGTAGACCGCCCCCCCCGCAGCCGGTAGCGTCGGCCCATGAGGGTGCGGCTGGAGAAGGTGGGCCTGATCGCCGCGATGGCGATCGTCGCGCTGAACATCTGGACCGGCGCGCCGCTGCTCGGCGTGTGGGTCGGCTCGCGGGTCGCTCCCTCCTCCGGGATCAGCATGCTGGCCGTCGCCGTGGTGGCGCTCACGATCGGTGCCGTGGCCTTCGCCCTGGTCCGGGTGCTGGCGGTGCTCCAGGCCACGCACGACCGTCTCACCGGCCACCAGCCCGCGGTCCGGCGCCACACGCCGTGGCTGCGGGCCATGAGCGGCGACCGCCCGCACGAGACGGGAGGCGTCCAGGCGCCGCTGTCGGCCGCCGAGTACGTGATGGTGATCGTCGTCGTGCTCGGCGTCGCCGCGTTCGAGGTCTGGTTCTTCTTCTACTCGGGCTCGCCCTTCGACGGGCGGTCGGGCAGGTGACCGCTTAGGCGGTCGCGAGGCCGAAGCCGGCGCTGTAGAGCTCTTCGACGCGGGCGAGCTCGTCCTCGTCGAGGTCCGGGACGCGGTCGGAGCCGGCGGCCGCCCACTCCTCGAGCTGGGCGGTCGTGTTGACGGTGTGGACGACGCAGCCGATGGCGGGCTGGGCCAGGACGTACTTGAACGCGGCCTGGGCGAGCGTGCGCTCGCCGTCGCGCAGCAGGAAGCCGAGCTGGTCGACCTTCTGCAGGCCCTCGATCAGCCACGAGCGCGGGCGGTGGCGGCGGTGGTCGTTGCCCTCGAAGGTGTGCTCGGGCGTGAGATGGCCCTCGAGCAGCCCCGAGGAGGTGGGCACGCGGGCGATCACGCCGACGCCGTGGCGCTCGGCGACCTCGAGGAACTCCGCGCCCGGCGCCTGCTCGAGCAGGTTGTAGACGGTCTGCAGCGAGGTCAGGCCGGGGCGCTCCTCGATCACGCGCACGCCCTCGTCGCGCCAGCCGATCTTCGGGCCCAGCGCGACGCCGTAGTGGCGCAGCTTGCCCTCGGCCTTCAGCGCCTCGAGGCCGGCGAAGAGCTCGTCGGCCTCGATGCCGTCCATGCGCGGGTTGTGCAGCTGGTAGAGGTCGACGTAGTCGGTGCGCAGCCGGCGCAGCGACGCCTCGAGCGCGCGGCGGGTGTGCGCCGGGGACCAGTCGTGCGGGCGCTCGGACTCCTTGTGGTCGGTGCGGTCGGCGTCGAGCACGTAGCCGAACTTGGTCGAGAGCTCGTAGGCGTCGCGCGGGCGGCCCGAGCTCTGCAGCGCCGCGCCCACCATGTCCTCGTTGACGCCCTGGCCGTAGGTGTCGCCGGTATCGAAGAACGTGATGCCGTTCTCCAGAGCGCAGGCGACCAGCCGCTCGGCGTCCTCGTGCTCGCCCCACCAGTCCGAGCCCAGCGCCCACGTGCCGAAGCCGACCGCCGAGGTCTCCAGTCCCGAGTCGCCGAAGCTGCGCCGCCGCATCCACGTGAAGTCTAGGAAACGCGCGCGCCGGTAGCTTACGCATGGTGAGCGTGCGCTTCCTGCTCAGCGGCTCGGGCTGGCCCTACCTGCTCGTGCCGTTCATCCCGATCGCGATCGTGCTGGAGCTCTCCCACGCCGACCCGTCGATCATCTTCGGCGCCTCCGCGCTCGGCGTCATCCCCACCGCCGCGCTGATGGGCCGCGCCACCGAGGAGCTGGCGGCGCGCTCGGGGCCCGGTATCGGCGGCTTCCTCAACGTCACCTTCGGCAACGCGCCCGAGCTGATCATCGCGGTCTTCGCCCTGCGCGAGGGGCTGCAGGAGGTCGTCAAGGCGTCGCTGATCGGCTCGATCCTCGGCAACGTCCTGCTCGTGATGGGCGCCTCGATGCTCATCGGCGGCCTGGGCCGCGAGCGCCAGCGCTTTGACCGCACCGCCACCGCCGTGCAGTCGGGCATGCTGCTGCTTGCCGCCGCGGCGCTCGCCATGCCGGCGATCTTCCAGCTGGTGGAGCGCGGCGGGCTGCCGCGGCCAGAGGCCAAGGCCGTGGACTTCAGCGGCGACATCGAGTCGCTCTCGATCGGCGTCGCGGTGATCCTCCTGCTCACCTACGCCGCCGGGCTCGTGTTCTCGCTGCGTACGCACAAGGACCTCTTCAACCCAGAGCACGCGGCCGACGACCACGTCGGCGAGCCCTGGACCGTGCGGCGCAGCGTGATGATGCTGGCGATCGCCGGCGTCGCGGTCGGCGTGATGTCGGAGATCCTCGTCGGGTCGATCACGGAGGCCTCCAAGACCGTCGGGCTGTCGCCGTTCTTCGTCGGCGTGATCGTCGTGGCGATCGTCGGCAACGCCGCCGAGCACTGGGTGGCGGTCTACTTCGCCAAGCGCGACCGCATGGACCTGTCGGTGAACATCGCCATCGGCTCGAGCGCACAGATCGCGCTGTTCGCCGCGCCGGTGCTCGTCCTGCTCTCGCTGGTGGTCGGGCCGTTCCCGATGGCGCTGGTGTTCAACGGCTTCGAGCTCGGAGCCCTGTTCCTCGCGGTGCTGGTGGCCCAGGCGGTCACCTACGAGGGCGAGTCGACGTGGTTTGAGGGGCTGCAGCTGCTCGCGCTCTACGCGGTGCTGGGCCTGACGTTCTACTTCGTGGGATGAGCGAGGTCGTTCCCTGGGTCGCGCTCGCGGGCCTGACGGTCGCGCTGCTGTGGGTCGACCTGCACTTCTTCGCGCGCGGACGCGAGCCGAGCTTCCGCGAGGGCGTGGTGTGGAGCATCGGCTGGATCGTCGTCTCGCTTCTGGCGGCGCTGGTGATCTTCTTCCTCGACACCCACGGGCCCGATGACGCGATCACCTACACGACCGTGTACTTCATCGAGCGCTCGCTCTCGCTCGACAACCTGTTCGTGTTCCTGCTGCTCTTCGCCTACTTCGGCGTCCCGGCCGAGCTGCGTGCGCGCGTGCTGTTCTGGGGGATCGCTGCGGCGCTGGTGCTGCGCGGCCTGGCGATCCTCGGCGGCGTCGCCCTGCTCGAGCAACTGCACGCCGCCATCTACGTGCTCGGGGTGCTGCTGCTCTTCCTCGCCTACCGGATCCTGCGCGGGGTCGCCTCGAGCGTGGATCCCGACAGCAACTTCGTCGTGCGCATGGTGCGGCGCGTGTTTCCCGTCACGGGCGAGTTCCACGGCCCGCGCTGGTTCGTCGTACGCGACGGGCGGCGCTACGCGACGCCGCTGGTGATCTGCCTGGCGGCGATCGTCGCCGGCGACCTCGCGTTCGCGATCGACTCGATCCCCGCCGCGTTCGCGATCACGCGCGACTCGGTGCTGATCTGGATGGGCAACATCTTCGCCCTGCTCGGCATGCGCGCGCTGTTCGTGCTCGTCGAGGGCCTGATCCGGCGCTTTCGCTACCTCGACGAGACGATCGCGCTCGTGCTCGCGTTCGTGGCTATCAAGCTGCTGGCCGAGGATCTCTACAAGGTCGGCACGGCGGCCACGCTGGCCGTCGTGGCCGTGGCGTTCGCGCTCGGGATCGTCGCGTCGGTCCTCGCCGACCGACGCGATCCAGATTCCGACGCCAAGCGCGCTGAGCGCACCGACTCCCTGTCGGGCTAGCGCCCTGAGTCAGAAGTTCGCGGGCATCTGGCGGCGCCGGACCGCGCCTGCCGGCCCCCGGCATCCACAGCCGGACTACCAGTACGACAGTGGATGCCGGTCACCGGCAGACCCGCCCCGGCATCCACCAGCTGCACCCGAACTTCCGCCTCAGGCCACTAGAAGCCCAGCAGGGTGGTGGTGCTGCCCAGCAGCGTCCAGCTCGCGGCGGCCGAGGCCGGCCACACGTGGTACTCGTTGACGAGATGGCCGGTCACGGTCCGGTCAGCGCCCAGCGGGCCCTCGCCGCGACCGGAGGTGATCGCGTCCCAGGCGCCGATCGAGCCGTTGAGCGCGGTGGTGCTCTCGCCCAGCGAGCGCAGGGTGTAGCGGACCTGCGCGGTGCCCTCGGCCCACAGGACGTCGGGGCCCGCCTCGGCGTAGGGGCGGTAGCCCGAGAACGGGCCGGTCGCGGAGTAGGTCTGGTTGAAGGTGACCGGGTCGGTCGAGCGGTCGACGGAGCGGCCGCTCACGGCCAGCGTGTTCAGGTAGGCGCGGACGCGGGCCAGGTTCGGGTTGGCGCTCTTGCCCGCCGGGTTGCGGCTGAGGAAGAGCAGGCCGAGCGTCTGCACATCGAGCGGGCGCAGCGTGTCGGCGGCGCCCTGAACGAACGCGCTCTTGGTCGCGTCGACGTTCACGATCAGGTCGCGCTGGATCGCGGTGGCCAGGGAGTCGGCGTCCTTCTTGAGCTGTCCCGGCGGGTAGCCGGTGGCGTGCTTGTCGACCGTGTTGAGGAAGAACCAGGCGACGAGGTTGTGCTGGGTGGAGACCCAGCTCACGTCCGGGCCGCCGGCGAGCAGGCCGCTCGGCTGCTGACGGGCGAGTACCCAGCGCGCGGCGCCGCCGGCGAGGTTGTCATAGCGGCTGGAGTTGTAGGTGTTGCCGTAGACGGTGGCCGCGAGGCCGATCCACGCGATCGAGCCGGTGCGGAACTGCTGGATGCTCGAGCCGTCGGCGACGTTGAAGGCGAAGTCGATCGAGCCATCGGTGCGCTGCAGCGCGGCGAGCTGGTCGAGGATCTGCTCGGCCTGCACGCGCTCACCGGCGCCGATTAGGGCGATCGCGGCGATCGCGGAGTCATAGGTGAAGGAGCGGTTGGCCAGGCGCGCGGCGGCCGGGTCGTCGCTCGGGATGTCGAATGAGCGCACGAGGCGCAGCGCGCCCGGGGTCGCGGCCGGGAGGAAGTCCTGCAGCGGGCCGGTCGTCGCGGCGTGGGCGACGCTGCTGGAGGCTGCCGTCGCGCGGACAGGGCCGACCTGGCGGGCGAGGAAACGCGCCATCAGCTTGCCCGGGCGATCGCCGCGGGTGCGGTGGGCCTTCGACGGCCAGGCGAGGCGGACGTGGCCGCCCTTGCGCGGTGCCGGCCGGTGCTTGGCGGCGGGGGAGGCGGCCGGGCTTGCAAGCGAGCCGACGAGCAGGAGGGCGAGCACGGGAAGGATTCGACGCGAGGTCATGGCCTCAAGATCGGCGGTGAGCGCCGGGGCCTTGACGGGCCATCGACACATTGGGCTCAAGCCCCGAGCTCGCGCAGCTGGCGCTCCACCTCCGTCTCCACGTCGAGCGGCGGCTGGCCGCGCGCCTGGCGCCGCGAGTTGCGCGCCATGACCATGTCGCGCACCTCGGCGCGCAGCTCGGGGTCGGCGGCGGGCGCGGTGAGCCGCCGGAGCTCGTCCTCTACGTCGAGCTCGCCCTCGCCGCGCGAGGCGGCGCGGGCGTTGCGGGCCGCGAGCATCTGGCGGATCTCCGCGTCGCGCTCGGCGAGGTCGACGGCGCCGCCCGCCGCCGGCCGCGGCGCCGGGTCCTCGTTGAGCGACATGCCCCCGCGCCCGATCTCGTCATAGAGGCTCGAGCGGAAGAACAGGGAAACGACCGCGACGATCGCGGAGATCGCGACCACGCCGAAGATGACGATGCCAAAGGCGTCCTGCATCCATCAGGATGCTCCCATGTGGCGGAAGCTGAGGCGACGCACGATGGCGCCGCGGCGCCCGGTTCTGTTCGAGGGCCAGTACGCGCTCGCGCTGGTGACCGGGCTGGTCCTGCTCGGCTCGATCGCGTTCGTGCTCTGGATCGTGCTCGGCTAGAGGTCGCCGCCCTCGGCGGACAGGCGCTCGATCTCCCGGGCCAGCAGGGCCAGGCGCGCCTCCTTGACCAGCGGCATCTCGCGGCGCCGGCGGCGCACGCGGTTCAGGTCGATCTCGACGGTCGCGACCGCCGGCTCGTCGAGCGGCGCCTCGAAGAGGATCTCCCCCCACGGGTCAACGATCTGCGAGCCGCCCCAGAAGCCGAGCTCCTCCTCGTTGCCGACGCGGTTGACGAAGATCACGTAGCTCTCGAGCATGCGGGCGTAGAAGCGGTTGATGTCGCGCCACTCGCGCTGCATGTCGGCGGATCCCGGGAAGCCGCCGCGCGAGCTGTTGGCCGGGATCAGCAGGACGCGCGCCCCGTCCTGGACCGCCAGGAACGGGAGCATCGGCTGCCAGAGGTCGTTGCAGATGAGGATCGCCATCGGGCCGAACGGCGTGTCGAACGCGCGCATCGCCTGGCCGGGGCTGAAGTGCTTGCGCTCCTCGAAGCTGCCGTAGGTCGGCAGGTAGAGCTTGCGGTGGACGTGGCGGACCGAGGGGCTGAGGTAGGCGGCGCTGTTGTAAGTGTGCAGGCGGCCGGCCTCCGAGAATCCCACCACCATCGCCGTGTCCCCGTTGCGGCGCAGGAGCGGGCCGATGCGGCTGTCGTCGGCGTCGAGCGACACGTCCTCGCTGACCCGCCCGACCGTGTAGCCGGTGAGGCTGAGCTCCGGGAACACGACCAGGTCCGCGCGCTCCTCGACGGCCTGCGAGAGCACCTCGTCGGCCCGGCGCAGGTTGGCCTCGACGTCGCCGAGGGTGCAGTCGACCTGCGCCAGCGTGACGCGCAGGATGTGGCTGTTGGGGCTCGCGGCTTCCATCCCGATCAGCGGGCGAGCTTAGTCGTGCATCGGCTCAACGGGTAGGAGAAATCTCGATCAGGTAGGCGACCATGACGTCCTCGGTCCCGAAGGTGACGTGGTAGGCGTCGGAGAGCTCCTCGACGCGCCGGATCTGGTTCTTGCGTTCGGCGAAGAGCGGGCTGAAGTAGAACGACGAGAAGTCGACCACGCGCGCGCTGAGCCCCTGCTGCTCGAGCAGGCTCGCCGTGCGCAGGCGCCCGAGGATCGAGAGCTGCATCACGTAGGCGATCCCGTCGGGCTCGAGCAGTCGCGGCAGCAGGGTCACGAGGTGGTCGACCAGGTTGCGCCCCCAGAAGTCCAGCGGCCGGTGGCTGTTGGGCTGCTCGAACGGGTCGACGGGCATCTGGAAGAGGCTCGCCACCACGACGTCGTAGCGCTGGTCGGGGACCCATGGATAGAGATCGACCGTGGCGCCGCTGACGCGCTCGGCAACGCCGTTGCGGAACGCGTTGCTGAGGGTGTTGGCCACGGCCCGGCGATCGACGTCGATGGCGTGGACGTGCAGAGCGCCGTTCAGGGCGAGCTGCACGGACAGGATGCCCGAGCCGCAGCCGATGTCGAGGCAGCGCCGGCCCTCCCCGACGAGCTGCTGGAACAGGTGCTTCCAGACGAGGAAGCTGCCCTGGGTCGGGACGAAGACGCCGGGCTCGCAGACGATGTCCGGGAAGGGCAGGGGATACAGCGACCGGCCGCGGGCGTCGGTCCAGGGCTCGGGCGTCGCGGGCGGCGCCGGCTCGAGCGCGGAGGGGCTCGCGTGCGCGCGCTCGCCGCCGGCAGGGCGGGCGCTTGACCGGCTTCCGGCCAGCCGCTCCCTCGCGGCGAGGATGTGCTCGGGCCGCACGCCGCAGCAGCCGCCGACGATCTGGGCGCCCTGCTCGAGCCAGGACAGCGCCAGCTCGGCGTACTCCTCGGGACCGACGCTCGCGTCGAAGCTCCAGCCGTCGGTCGTGAGATAGCCCAGGTTGGGATAGGCGCCGAGCGGCAGGTCGGTGAAGTCCCGCAGCCACGGCAGCATGCCGGGGAGGTGGTCGGGCGGCATGCAGTTCACCAGCAGCGCGCCGGCGCCGAGCTCCTCGAAGCGCCTGGCGGCCCGGCCGAACTCATCGCCCTCGGGACCGCCCCAGTGCTGGCCGTAGACGCCGCAGACGCCGTGTCGGCAGCGGCGGAACGACAGCCACACCGGAAGCCCGGTCTCGAGCAGCAGCTCGACCGTCGAGAACGTCAGCGCGTCGCGGATGAGCGTCATCGTCTCGAGCAGGATCAGGTCGGGCGGGTCCTCGTCGAAGACGCGGGTCAGCAGCGCGAGCGTCTCCTGCTGGCGCTCGCTCTCGACGTCTCCGGCGATCGCGAAGGCCAGCGCCACCTCGCCGGTCCTTCCCCCGCTCTCGATCGCCTCCCGGCCCACGCGCACGCCGCGCCGCGCGACATCCATCCAGTGCGTCGGAGGGGCGCTGAGGGCGGAGTCCCGGTCGAGCTCGAGCGCCCGCGTGATCCCCCAGGTGTTCGTGGAGATGACGTCGCAGCCGACGTCGACGTAGCGGCGGTGGACGTCGAGCACCGCTTCGGGGGCCTGCAGCAGCGCCCAGGTGCCCCAGAGCGCCTCGTCGTGCCCCGGCCCGGGCGCGGGGCCGAGCCTGCCGAGCTCGGTCGCCGTGGCGCCGTCGAGGATCACGCAGCGCTGCTCGGCCAGCAGCTGCTGGACGCGCGCGTAGGCGGGGCGGGGCGTCGAGGCATGCCTCACCGCCACCTCAGTCGTCAGCTCCAGGGGTACGGGCTGTTCGAGACGGGGTGAAGGTCGCCCGTCGCGAAGCGCTCGTAGCGGAAGGGATGCATCAGGCTGGAGTGCTCGCCGAGCACCATGCGCGCGACTTCCCGCCCGATCGCGATCATCTTGTAGCCGTGGTTTGAGTCCGCGATCACGTGGACGTTGGGGCGCATCGCATCGATCACCGGGAAGTTGTCGACCGTGAAGGCCCCGACGCCGCCCGAGCGGACGTCGCGGAAGCTCGCCCGTGTCCCCTCGAAGCGGCCCATGCAGTGCGACAGCGCCGCCACCCACATGTCGGCGAAGTCCTCCTCGACGCTCGCACCGGGGTAGGGGTCGATCGCGAACTCGTGCCCGCGGCGGACGGGGGAGGCCCCGCCCTGCACGCCGTGGCGGTCGCGCTTGAAGTAGACCCCCCAGGGGTCCTCGGTGATCAGGCGGCCGCCGTCGTCGCGCAGCGGCGCGTGGCTGTCGACGTGCAGCACGGGCGGCAGCTCGCCGGCGGCCGTGGCGAACAGCGACGGGTCGACGGTGACCTCGCCCTCCTGCAGGTACCAGTAGGTCCACATCTCCTGGTCTCGCGCCAGCTGGCCGTCGGGGGTGTGCACGTCCAGGCGCTGGGGCAGCTCGAGCAGCTCCCAGAGCTGCTTGACCCACGGGCCGACCGCCACGACGACCTGCTCGACCTCGATCACGCCGTGGTCGGTCGCCACCTTCGTGACGGCCCCGGAGCCGTCGAGCTCGAAGCCGGTCACGGCGACGCCCTCGAGGATCCGCGCGCCCTCCGCCTCGGCCAGCTCGGCGAGGCCGCGGACCGACTCGATGTTGAAGGCGAAGCCGCCTTGGCGCTCGTGCAGGCAGACGGACAGCCCGGGCGCGCGCCAGTCGGGGAACAGCTCGCGCATGTGGGCGGCCACCTCGCGCTCGCCGAGATAGAGCTCTGAGCGGTAGCCGATGCGCTGCTGGCGCTCGTAGACCTCGATCAGGTCGCCCTCCTGGGCCGGCGGGCCGAGCGCGACGTAGCCGGCGCCGTGGTAGTGCAGGCGCTGCGCGTTGGCCTCCCAGATCTCCACGCAGGCGGCCATCAGCTCCGACATCGCCGGCTGGAAGTAGTTGTTGCGCACGACGCCGCAGGCGATGCCCGAGGCACCCGCCCCCATCGCCGTCTTGTCGAGGACGAGCACGTCCTCACCCGTGCCCTCGCCGCTGGCCCGCAGCTGCCTGGCCAGGTGCCACGCCGTCGAGAGCCCGTGGATGCCGGCGCCGACGACCAGGTGACGGACCGACTTGGGCAGCGCCGTGGTGCTCATCGGATCGCCTCCTCGGCGCGCTCGCGCCCCGCCGCGGCGCGCCGGGCGAGCTCCCCGGCGCGCGCGACGCGCGCGTCGTCGGGGTGTCCTTCGAGGTCGATGACGACCAGCGCGGCCGCTGCGCGGCTCGCGGCCTCGGCCAGCAGCACGCCCGCCACGGCCTCGCCGCCGAGCGGAGCGCGCACGAGCGCGGCAGCCCCGGCGCCCGCCTCGGTCACCGCGGCGGCCTCGGCGGCGATCGCGAGCGGCACGGCGGCGGCCTGCGACAGCGCCGCGGCGACGCGCTCCGCGCGCGCAGGATCGTCGTGGGGCCGGCGCAGCGCGTCGATCACCTGCTCGTAGACAGCGGCGTCCTCGTCGGCGAGCTGCGGGGCGCGTGCCCGGCTCGCGGCGGCGCGCTCGCGTAGCTCGCGCAGGCTCTCGCGGCCGGCCGGCGGATGCTCGTGGCCCAGCGCGACGGCGCACGCCTTCTCGACCAGCGCCGCGGCCAGGCCGCAGGCCAGCGCGGCCGCCGCACCGGCGCCGGGCGCGGGCGTTGGAGCGGCGATGCGCGCGAGCAGGTCCTCGGCGCCCACGGCGAGCTCAGAAGAGGCCAACGGTCCGCCCATCAGCGTCGATGTCCACGTTGAAGGCCGCCGGGGAGGTCCCCAGGCCGGGCATCTGCTGGACGTCCCCGCAGAGCGGCACGAGCCATCCCGCCCCGGTGTACGCGCGGACGTCGCGCACCGGCAGCGTGAAGCCCTCCGGCGCGTTGAGCAGCGAGGGGTCCGCCGACAGCGACAGGTGCGTCTTGGCCATGCAGACGGGCAGCCGGTCGAGGCCGTCGGCGTGGAACTGGTCGATCTTGCGCTCGGCCTCGGGGTAGAAGTAGACATCGGCGGCGCCGTAGACGCGGCGGGCGATCGCCTCGATCTTGTCGCGGATCGGCTCGTGGTCGTCGTAGAGGTAGCGGAAGCTCGACGGCTGCTCGCAGGCGTCGACCACCGCCTCCGCCAGCCTGGCGGCGCCGGGGCCGCCGGCGGCGAAGCCCTCGTTGACCTCGGCGGCGTGCGCTCCGGCCTCGAGCGCGAGGCGCCCGACCAGCTCCACGTCGGCGTCGCTGTCGTCGGGCCGGCGGTTGACGGCGACGACGCACGGCACCCCGAAGGCGGCGACGATGGCGAGGTGGCGGCGGATGTTCTCGCAGCCCGCCTCCAGCGACCGGCGCGACAGGGCGCCGTCGGAGCGCGGGTCCTCGGGGAGGCCGCCGTGGTGCTTGGTCGCGCGGACCGTGACCGTGAGCACGACCGCGCTGGGGACGAGACCGCCGACCCGGCAGACGATGTCCATGAACTTCTCCATGCCCATGTCCGAGCCGAAGCCCGACTCCGTCACGACGTAATCGCCCAGCTTGAGGCCGATCAGGTCGGCGATCAGCGAGGAGTTGCCGTGCGCGATGTTCGCGAAGGGCCCCGCGTGCATCAGGCACGGCTGCCCCTCGAGAGTCTGGATGAGGTTGGGCTTGATGGCGTCCTTGAGCAGCACGGTCATGGCGCCGGCGGCGCGCAGGTCCTCGGCTGTCACCGGCTTGCCGCCGTCGAAGGAGTGGGCCACCGTGATTGCCCCGAGGCGGCTGCGCAGGTCCTGCAGGTCGCGCGCGACGGCCAGGACCGCCATCACCTCCGACGCGGCGGTGATGTCGAAGCCCGACTCGCGCGGGTAGCCGTTGGCGCGGCCGCCGAGCCCGACGGTCACCTGGCGCAGGGCGCGATCGTTCATGTCGACGGCGCGGCGCCAGGTCACCGACAGCGGGTCGATGTTGTGCGGGTTGCCGTGCAGGATCGACGCGTCGAGCATCGCGGCCAGGAGGTTGTTGGCCGCCGCGACGGCGTGGATGTCGCCCGTGAAGTGCAGGTTGAGGTCCTCCATCGGCACGACCTGGGCGAGTCCGCCCCCGGCCGCCCCGCCCTTGATGCCGAACACTGGGCCCAGCGAGGGCTCGCGGAGGCACAGCACCGGCGACTGGCCGATCACGCCGAGGCCCTGCGTGAGCGATACCGCGGTGGTGGTCTTGCCCTCCCCGGCCCGGGTCGGCGTCATCCCGGCGACACAGACGAGCTTGCCGTCGGGGACGTGGCTCAGCCGCTGCAGCGCAGACAGGCCGACCTTGGCCTTGTAGCGCCCGTAGGGCTCGACCTCGTCGGGCTCGAGCCCGAGCTCCGCCGCCAGGGCGTCGATGGGCCGCAGCTCTGCGTCCTGGGCGATCTCGAGACTGCTCTTCATGGACTCACGCACCGTTCCTGGTCAATGGCTCACGGCTGCCGCGCCGAGCTCGGAGACGAGCCGGTCCTCGTAGAAGCGCTCGAGCCTGAACGGCTCGATCAGCTGGGGCGTGCGGCCGGTGTCGACGAGCTCGGCGAGCGTCGAGCCCACGATCGGCGCCGCCTTGAAGCCGTAGGTGCCCCACCCCGCCGAGAGGTGGAAGCCCGCGACCTCGGTCTCGCCCAGGATCGGGCTGTAGTCCGGCGAGATGTCGCACAGCCCGGCCCACGAGCGCAGCATCCGCGAGGTCTCCAGCTGCGGGAACAGCTCCAGCGCATGGCGGCAGGACTCCTGCAGGAAGTTCAGCGTGCCGGTCTGGCGGTAGGTGGTCCAGGGCTCGATCTCGGCCCCGATCAGCACCTCGCCGCGGTCGGTCTGGCTGATGTAGACGTGCATCTGCGAGGAGACGATCACGGCGTCGAGGAACGGCTTGAGCGGCTCGGTGACGAAGGCCTGGAGGATGTGCGTCGTGATCGGCAGCGCCACGCCGGCCATGTCGGCGACGGTCGTGCTCCAGCCCGCCGTGCAGTTCAGGACCGTCCGCGTGGCGATGTCGCCGCGGGTGGTGCGCACCCCGGAGACCGCGCCGTTGGAGCGCTCGATCCCGGTGACCTTGGTGTAGGGGTGGATCTCCGCGCCGCCGCGGTCGGCGCCGCGGGCGAAGCCCCAGACCACCGCGTCGTGGCGGATCACACCACCGGGCGGGTGGTAGAGCGCCGCCTCGATCGGGTGCACGGCGTCGGGGCCGACGTGCATGGCCGGCGCGAGGCGCTTGATCTCCTCGGGGCCGATGACCCGCGAGTCGATGCCGAGCAGGCGGTTGACCTCCGCGCGCTCCTGCATGACCGCCGCGGCGCGATCGGAGTGGGCGAGCGTGAGGTGCCCGCGGCGCGAGAACAGCACGTTGTAGCCGAGGTCGAGCGAGAGCCCGTCGTAGAGCTCGAGGCTCGCGTCGTAGAAGCGCGCGCCCTCTGGCGTCTTGTAGTTCGAGCGCAGGATCGTCGTGTTGCGTCCAGCCGCCCCCGAGCCGATGTAGCCCTGCTCGAGCACGGCGACGTCCTTGATCCCGCGCTTGCCGAGGTAGTAGGCCGCGGCGAGCCCGTGCGAGCCACCGCCGACGATGACCACGTCGTAGCTGGGCTTGAGCTCGGAGCGCGGGCGCCACATGCGCCGGCGCCGGAACAGGTCACGCATGGGCCGCGGCTCCCACAGGCGTCCCGCCGAGCGGCTCGGCGGCGTCGCAGGCGACCTCCCACACGTACTGCGCGTGGGCGGAGCCGAAGAGCACCAGGAAGCGGTCCTCGGCCTCGTGCAGCAGCATCGCCGGCACGCGCGCCACCGACCCCGGCCGGAAGGCGCCCACCGGGGCGCTGCCCGGGCGCAGGTCGAGCGCCGTCAGGCGCGCGAGCAGGTCTCGCGCGAGCGGGCCCTCGACGCCGACGGCGGCCAGGCCACTGGTCAGGTCGACGACGCCCGCGAGGCGCTCGCGAACCCCGGCGGTCGCGTCCGTCGGGCAGAGCACGAGCGTGCGCTCGCGGGTCAGCGGGCACCACCACGCGCCCTCGGCGTGGACCGCCGTGCCCGGCTCCATCGGCTCCGTGGCCTCGAGCTTGCCCAGCGCCGAGCGGTCGCTCACGGCCACAGAGGAGCGCGCGGCCCGCGCCTCGGCTTCCGGGTCGCCGAAGCCGGTGGCCACGCTCCAGCCGCCGCGCAGCTCGAAGCGGGCGCCCGCCCGCCGCAGGCACGGCTCGATCGGGCTGCGGGCCACCGGCTCGTGCGCGCCGGCGGGCAGGGCGCGGTCGGGGGAGAGGAAATCGAGGCTCACGAGCGCAGCCGCGCGCCTTGCGGGTCGTAGAAGGGGGTCGTGGTCACGGTGGCCGCGAGCGTCCGCCCGTTGTCGGAGATGGTGATCTCCGCGCCGTCGCCCGCCATCTCGGCCGGCACCCACGCCATCCCGATCACCTCACCGAGCCGCGGGGAGAAGCGCGAGCTCGTCACGCGGCCGGCGGGGGCGCCGTCGACGAGCACGGCCGCGCCCTCGGCCGGCACCACGCCGTCGCGGGCGCGGAAGCCGACCAGCCCGGTCTGGAGCCCGCGCTCGGCGGTCTGCTCCAGCGCCCAGCGGCCGATGAAGTCCTCCTCCTTGTCGAGCTTGACGATCCACGGCATCGCGGCGTCGTAGGGGTTGGACTCCGTGTCGGTGTCCTGGCCCACGATCACGTGCAGCTTCTGCAGCCGCAGGAGGCGCTGTGGCTCGAGCCCGAAGGGGCGGATGCCGTGACCCGACCCGGCCTCCAGCAGCGCGTCCCAGAGGTGCTCGCCGAACGCCGAGGAAACGTGGATCTCGTACCCGAGCTCGCCGACGAAGCCGATGCGCAGGATCAGGCAGGGCACGCCGGCGACGTGGGCCTGGCGGGCGTCGAGGTAGCCGAGCGCGTCGCTCGAGCAGTCGAGCGACGTGAGCCCGGCGAGGACCTCGCGCGAGCGCGGCCCGGCGAGGTTGACCGCCGCGAGCGCGTGGGTCACGTTGGTCACCCGGACCTCCATGCGCCAGTCCGCCTGCCACCAGGAGAACCACTCCTCGACGGCTCCCGCGCCGCTCGAGGTGGTGGTCACGTAGAAGCTCTGCTCGCCGAGCCGTGCGACCGTGCCGTCGTCCATGATCCGCCCGGCGTCGGACCCCAGGACGCCGTAGCGGATGCGCCCCGGCTCGAGGGTGGAGAGGCGGTTGGGGTAGAGGCGGTCGAGGAAGGCGCCGGCGTCGGGGCCCTCGACGAGCAGCTTGCCCAGCGGCGAGACGTCGATCACGCCCACGGCCTCGTGCACCGCCATCGCCTCGGCGTGCGGATCGCCGTAGTCGTAGGGCCGTCGCCAGTCGCCCGCCCACTTGATCCTCGCCCCGGCCTCGCGGTGACGGTGGTGCAGCGGCGAGCGCTTGGCGGGCTCGGACGGCCGCCCGGCCAGCACGCCGAGCGGCACCGCCGACCACGGCGGGCGCGCGGTGGTCAGCCCCACATCGGCGAGCGGCTGTCCGGTCTCCCGCGCCATCAGCCGGACCGACGGCAGCTGGCACATGCGCCCCTGGCAGGGGCCCATGGTCACCGTCGTGTAGCGCTTGGAGAGCTCGATCGAGTCAAAGCCCTCCTCGACGCTGTGGCGGATCTCCTCCGCGGTGACGTCCTCGCACAGGCAGGCGAAGCACTTTCCCTTGCCGCCGGCGGCCGAGGGCGGGGGGACGGCGGGCTCGGGGACCGCTGAGCGCAGCCCATCCAGTCGCGAGCGGTCCTGCTCGAGGCGCTCGCGCGAGGCGGCGTCGCCGAGCCCGAGGGCGTGGGCCGCCTCGGCGCCGGCCACGCGCCCCGACAGCTCGATCGCCTCGGCGCCGCGCAGCCCGGTCACCGTCCCGGCGGCGTAGGTGCCGGGCGGGAGCGCCGCGGGAGGAAGGAAGGCGCCCGAGGCCTCGTCGTATCCGGCCTTCACGCCCGCCTGGGCGAGCAGCGATCCGGCCGGGGCAAAGCCGCCGGAGACGATCAGCAGGTCGCAGGGCACGCGCAGCTCTGAGCCCGCGTGCGGGCGCCCGTGCTCGTCGACGCGGGCCAGCGTGACGCCGCGCAGCGCGTTGCGGCCCTCGGCGCAGACGACGGTGCCACCGCGCAGGACCGGCACGCCCTCGGCCTCCAGGCGCTCGAGCGCGGCACCGCCGGGCGCGCGCCGCAGATCGGCCACGGCGGCGATGCGGACCCCCAGCTCCAGCAGCGCGACGGCCGCCTCGAGCCCCTCCTCGGTCACCGTCGCCACGGCCGCCGTGCCGCCGGGAGGGAGGGCGTAGAGCGCCGCGAGCCGCCGCGCCCCGCCGGAGAGCATCACGCCGGGCAGATCGTTGCCCGCGAACACGAGCGGTTGCTCGATCGCGCCGGTGGCGGTCACGTGCTGCGCGGCCCGGACCTGGTGGAGGGTGTCGCCCTGCCAGACCGGCACGAGGCCGTCGAAGTAGCCCAGCGCCGCCGCGGGCGCGAGCAGCTCGACGCCCGCCTCGCGCGCCTGGGTCGCGAGCGTGCGCGCCCTCTCGTGGGCGCCGGTGACGAGCAGGTGCCCGCCCGGCTCGGGACCTTCGTCGACGAGCACGACGTCCGCGCCGAGCCGGCGGGCCTGCAGTGCGGCCGACAGCCCGGCCGGCCCTCCGCCGACGACGAGCACGTCCGCGTGGCGGCGGCGATAGTCACTGCGCCTCCCGCGCTCCTGCTGCGGGGCGGGCGCGCGCCCGAGGCCGGCGGCCCCGCGGAGCACCCGCTCATAGAGCGGCCACAGCCGCCGCGGCCACATGAACGTCTTGTAGTAGAAGCCGGCCGGCATCAGGCGGCCTCCGAGCTGGTCCACGGCGCGCATGAGGTCCCAGCGCAGCGACGGCAGCGCATTCTGATGCTCGACGCGCATCCCCTCGCGCGCGGGCTCGGTGCACGCGCGGACCCCGGGCGCCCCGTCTACCGTCACCAGGCAGTTGGGGCACTGGCCCGCGCAGCAGAGCAGCCCGCGCGGGCGGTGGTACTTGAACGAGCGCGAGAACACGCGCCGGCCCGAGGCGAACAGCGCCGAGGCGACGGTGTCGCCCTCGTAACCGCGCACGCGCCTGCCGTCGAAGGAGAAGCTGACCTGCCGAGCGCGGTCGATGCGCTCGCCGGGCTGCGGCGGGAGCCGGTTCACGGCCGCGCTTCCGGCAGCGCGGTGGAGAGCACCTCGTTGGTGCGCGTGTCGCGCTCGGCCACGAACCACGAGCGGCAGCCCGAGCGGTGGTTCCACCACTCCCGCTGCACGCCCGCGACGTTGCGGCGGAAGTAGTTGTACGCGTTGAGCTCCCGCGGGCTCGGGGCCGAGCCCGCGGCCGGCCGCGGGTTGAGCTCGCCGCCGTAGCGGAAGTCGGTGACCTCGCGGGTCCCGCAGACCGGGCAGGCGAGCACGAAGGACACCCTCAGAGGTCCTTGGCGTAGGACAGGTTGGCCTCCTTGAGCGCCTCGGCGGAGCCCAGGTAGGCGTGCTTGGACATGTCGGCCGAGTAGCGGCTGGCCGGCGGCGTGCGCCCGAGCGCCTCGGCCATGCTGCGGATGTGGTGTGGCGCGGCGCCACAGCACACGCCGAGGTAGCCGATCCCGAGGTCAACGGCGGCCCGCGTGAAGTCAGCGATCTCGTAGCGGTTGCAGGTGAACGAATCGAGCGCCGTGGGGAAGGGCCGGCCGTCGGGCAGCCCCTCGTAGTCGGGGTCGCGCAGCGACTGGAAGCTCGGCTGGGCCTCCGTCGTGCGGTAGGGGACCGGCAGCGCCGCCATGTGCCCGGAGACGCTGGCGCGGATGGCCTCGAGCATCGGCAGCAGCGTCCGCGGCCCGCGGATGCAGTTGAGCCCGACCACGTCGGCGCCGGCGTCCTCGATCCGCTTGCAGGCGTCCTCGGGCGTCCAGCCCTCGCGCGTGTCGGGGCGCTGGTGCATCGCCAGAGTCACAACCGAGGGCAGCCCGGTGGCGCGGATGACCTCCGTGGCGATCAGCGCCTCCTCGGCGAAGGCGTAGGTCTCGCCGATGATGAAGTCCACGCCGGCCTCCACCGCCCAGCCGACCTGCTCCTCGAACATCGCGCGCACCGTCCGGCGGGCGTCGTCGTCGGGCGTGAAGAGGTTGGTGTTGCAGATGTTGCCGGCCACCAGCGCACCGGTCTCGGCGGCCACGTCCTTGGCGATCTCGAGCGCTTGGCGGTTCATCCTCTCGAGCAGGTGCTCCTGGCCGACGAGCCGCAGCTTCTCGCGGTGCGCGTAGTAGGTGAACGCCTCGACGACGTCCGAGCCGGCGTGGACGAACTCACGGTGCAGCTGCGCGACCAGCTCAGGGTGCTCGAGCACGACCTCGGGCACGAAGGCGCCCGCCTGCAGGTAGCCGCGGCGCTCGAACTCGAACAGGTAGCCCTCGGCGCAGATCACCTGCCCGGCCTCGAGCCGCTCGAGCAGCCCGGCCTTCTTGTGCGTGACGTGCTCGTCCATCGTTTGCTCTCCCGTCGGTCAGGCCGCAGTGCGGCTGTGGTGTACTGCCCACCCGAGCTGCCTGGACAGCTCGTCCGCTGCCCCCCTGATCTCCTGCCCCGCGCCATCCAGGTGGTCCTCGAAGCGGAACTTGGGCCCCGAGACGTTGAGTGCCGCCACGATGCGGCCGCGGAAGTCGCGGATCGGCGCGGCGACCGCCACGAGCCCGGGCTCCAGCTCCTCGCTGGTGGGCGCGTGACCCTCGCCGCGCGCGACGGCGATGCGGCGCGCCAGCTCCGCGACGTCGCGCGGCGCCTGGGGACCGCCCGGAGGCAGCGCCCCCCCCGGATAGAGCGCCTCCAGCGCGGCGCGGTCGTGGTCGAGCAGCAGCGCGCGGCCGGCCGACGTGCAGTGGGCGGGGACCCGGCGGCCGCTCCAGCCGCTCGCCCTGACCGCGTTGGGCGAGGGCTCGGAGAGCACCGTGAGCACCTCGCCGGCGGTCATGACGGAGAGGTGAGCGGTCTCGCCGAGGCTCGCGACCAGCTCGCGCAGCACGGGCGGGGCGGCGGTCAGCAGCCGGCGGTCGCCGGCCTGCGCGGCCATCGCGAACACCCGCCAGCCGATCCGGTAGTCGAGCGTCTCGGGATCGCGATCGACGAGCCCGAGCGAAGCGAGCGTCTTCAGCCCGCGCGACACCTGGCCCTTGTCGCGCCCGGCGATGGCGGCGATCTCGAGCACCCCGAGCCCGTCGCGCACGAGCGCCTGCTCGCTCTCGAGCGCGAGCAGCAGCCCCAGCCCTCGGCCCAACGCGGTGTCCTTGGCGAGCATCGCCCGCGACGATAGCGCGGGTTGCGCTGAACACAACTACAGTTGCAAGAATTCGAACCCGAACGCGTGTTCCCCCAGGGCGTCCGATGGGTATGCTCTGCATCGTTGTTGACTGACCAGTCAATCTGGAAATGGAGCTGAGAGCTGCCGTGGTCGATTTCACGCTTACCGACGAGCAGAAGGCGCTGCGCGAGATGGCGCGCGACTTTGCCCTCAAGGAGATCCGTCCCGTCGCCTGGGAGTACGACCGCGAGGGCACCTGGCCCGCGGACGTCCTGCGCAAGGCGTGGGAGGTCGGGTTGATGAACACCCACATCGACGAGGAGTACGGCGGCCCCGGCGCCTCGGCGCTGGACGGCTGCATCATCGAGGAGGAGCTCTCCTGGGGCTGCTCGGGCATCACCACCTCGCTGGGGGCCAACGGCCTCGCCGCGGCGCCGCTGCAGGTCGCCGCCTCTGAGGAACTCAAGAAGACCTACCTCGGGATGCTCACCGAGGACTTCAAGCTCGCCTCCTTCTGCCTGACCGAGCCCGACGCCGGCTCTGACGTCTCGGGCATGCGCACCCGCGCCAAAAAGGTCGGCGACAAGTACGTCCTCAACGGCTCCAAGTGCTTCATCACCAACGGCGGCTACGCGGACTGGTTCACGGTCTACGCCAAGACCGACAAGGATGCCGGGCACCGTGGCATCTCGGCCTTCGTCGTCGACAAGGACGACACGGTCACCGTGGACAAGAAGGAGGACAAGATGGGCCAGCGGGCTTCGAACACCGCGACCATCACCTTCAACGAGACCGAGGTCCCCGCGGAGAACTTGCTCGGCGAGGAGAACCGCGGGTTCAAGCTGGCGATGATGACCCTCGACCGCACCCGCCCGGGCGTCGCGGCAATGGCCGTCGGCATCGGTCGCGCCGCGCTCGAGTTCGCCGCCGAGTACTCCAAGGAGCGCGTCCAGTTTGGCGTGCCGATCGCCATGCACCAGGCGGTCAGCTTCATGATCGCCGACATGGCGACCAAGGTCGAGGCGGGGCGCCTGCTCACCTGGCAGTCGGCTCTGCTGCTCGACCAGGGCAAGCGCAACACGCTCGCCTCCTCCCACGCGAAGCGCTTCTCAGCCGACTCGGCGATGGAGAACACCGTCGACGCAGTGCAGGTCTACGGCGGCTACGGCTTCATCAAGGATTACCCGGTCGAGAAGCTGATGCGCGACGCCAAGATCATGCAGCTCTACGAAGGCACCTCCCAGATCCAGCGCCTGGTCATCGCCAAGGAGCTGCTGATGGGCCGTCAGGCGGACGACGCAATCCCCGAGGTCAAGCCCAAGGAGCCGGAGAAGGCCCCGGCCCCGGCCTAGCTTTTCGCGGGCATAGCCGTTTCACGAGCGCCCCGGGGAGCCCGGGGCGCAAGGCGCAAGAGGATGAGCGACCGACCCGTCCAGATGGAGCAGTTCGAGCCTTCGACCAGCGCTTCATCGGTGAGCTCTCAGCCGATGGCTCACGTATCGACGGGCGCTGGGAGAAGTGCGACGACGGCGCGGACTGGAAGCTCGACTTCGAGATCAACTACTTGCGCAACTAGGCGTCGCCGAGCTCTCCTGGCGAGCGCCCCTGCAGGAGCTGCTCATCCTCGATCTCGACGCGCATAGACTCGAGAAATCGGCTGACCATGTTGTAGTAACCGACGCAGAGGACCATCGAAGCCGCACCGGCTGTGCCGTAGCGCTCGATCAGCTGCGCGAGGGCCTCGTCAGATAGTCGAACGTCGCGACTGATCTCCTCGGCGACGCGGGCCGCGAGGGCGCCGTCCTCGTCGAGGGCGGCGGAAGGGTCGTCGATCTTCAACGCCGCGATCACGTCCTCGCCGATGCCGACGTTGCGGGCGAGCTGCTCGTGCTGGGCCTGTTCATATGCGGCTCCGGTGACGTGGGCCACGCGCAGGATCGCGATCTCGCGCGTCTGCGTTTCGATCGCCGGGTCGCCGAGAAGCGAGCCACCGAGCGCCATGAAGGGCCTGAAGCACTTGGGCAGGTGTCCGACCATCCGGAACACGTTCAGCGGTGGCATGTTGTCGAGCACGTTCTTGACCTCGGGGGTCAGCTCCTCGTCGCTGGGCAGCGGGACCTTGGGCATGCGGTCTCCTCCTTTGGTTGGCTCAGCACGCTACCCGCTCCTCGATTGGGCACCGTTGTTGAAATCGGTTCTCGATGCCTTACGATCGTGACAATGAGGAGACGGGGAAGAATTCGCGGCTCGATCGGTTTCTGCCTGCTGTTCGGCGCCGCCCTGCTCTGGCCCGCGAGCTCACAGGCCTTCGTCGGCTGCACCTATTCCGCCGCCACCGTCAACGTCTCGCTGACCGCCGCCGAGGACAGCGTCGCGATAGAGCGCTTCGGCGACCAGGTCGCCGTCGTCGCTCCCGCGTCCAGCTATGGCGAGCCCCAGCTGTTGCTGGCCTGTAGCGGCGGCACCCCTACGGTGACCAACACCGACCGCGTTATCGTCACCCAGGCGCCCGGCACGACCGACGGTACCGTCCAGGTCGATCTCGGACACGGTGCGCTTGGCCCCGGCGCGACGCCGGAGCCCGACGGAACCTCGGAGATCGAGGTCACGGCCAGCCTCCTCGGCCGCCACAACTCCTTGGTCGTCTCCGGAACCGCTGGCGCCGACACGTTCACGCTGGGGACAACGAACGCCGGCGCCGATGGCGTCAACACCAACGCGGACGCCGAGCCCGCCGCGAGCGCCGACGCCGACATCACCTACACCGGGGTCAGATTGG
>JBBRYA010000011.1:0-72379 GCA_038238015.1 Solirubrobacterales bacterium | reverse complement strand
CGCTCGCCATCCGAACCGATTGAGATCCTCCCGGGCCGCCGCTCACCCCGAGCGCCAACTCGCAGAAACGGCCGCGCACCCGCGCGGCCGTTTCATTTCGCCCGCTCCTCACCCCGAGTTTGTCCGGGGCAAATAGCTACGTCTTCTACAGCGTCGAAGTCCGATCTAGCAGCGGCTCGTGTACCGACCATCGATCCGCGCGAAACGGACAACGGGCATGAACGTCAGCGAATACATCACCGAGAACAAGAAGCTGCCACATCCGGACATCGCGGCCGCGTGGGATTCCATCGTCGCGTCTGAGGAGGTCAAGGGTCGGCTTCTGAATCAGGCGATTCTCGCGGTCCGTCTCCGTCGCGATCTGTCCTTCGACGCCACGTCGCTGCACGGACTGATCTTGTTGTACGGACCACCTGGCACGGGGAAGACGACTCTCGCGCGAGGAGTGGCTCAGGAGCTCGCGCCCCTTGTGGGTGGCGCTGCCAGGCTGATCGAGATCAACCCGCATGGCTTGATGAGTGCCGAGCACGGCCAATCACAACAACGTGTCTTCGAGCTGCTGTGCGAGCACATCCCGATGCTCGCGGACGACGGAATCCCAACCCTGATGCTGCTGGACGAGGTCGAATCCATGGCGGTCGCGCGCAGCGCAGCGTCGCTGTCCGCCAACCCCGCGGACGTCCATCGGGCGACGGACGCCGTGCTGATGGCGCTTGACCGCAACGCTCGCGCACACCCTCACCTACTCACGATCGCGACCTCAAACTTCACGGCCGCACTCGACGAAGCGTTCCGGTCGCGTGCCGACGTGAGCATCGAAGTTCCGGTACCCGACCAGGTGGGCGCGCTGGCAATTCTCCGGCGGACACTCATGGACTTCGGGCAGCACTACCGAAAGCTCGGCATGCTCGCGCAGGATCAACACCTCGCTCAGGTAGCGCGGGAGCTCGTCGGTCTCGATGGTCGGCGCATCCGCAAAGTCGTCACAGAAGCGCTCGCGGGAAGCCGCGAAACCGTGTTGGACCCGGACAAGCTACGGACATCCGACCTGTTGGTCGCTGCCCGCCGACTCAAGCTCGCCAACCCGGACGAGGCGCGACGTGCAGCGGCATAGGACCATCGCGGCCTCACCCGCGCGCAATGCGGCCGAGGCATGGCAGACCATCCGCGGGCTCGTGGACGACACGCTCGAGAGGCGTTCATCGGTCGACCGCGCAGATGTCGATGTCGAGCTCACGGTCCTCGACCAGCTGGCCCGGATGCTGATCTCAGCCGGGCATCTGGAGAAGAACCCACTGGTGCTCGTTGCCGGCGGCCTCTGGCTCGAGATCGGGACCGTGTCCGGTGGCAAGGCGCTAACTCTGGAGGAGAACCTCAACCCGGTCCCAGGCGGCGCGGACGCCACCGACTGGCGATTGCACGTTCCTCAGGTCGAGCCGATGGCCAAGTTGGCTCGAACAACCGTCAAGGGGCACGCGCATTTATCGGCGGATGAGGCCGTCCAGCCGACGGAATCGGCGGCCAAGACCGCTGCGAGCGTCGACCTCGACGCTCTAGAGCGTTGGGCTCGGGAGAGCGCATGAGCACCTCGACATCGACCTCCACGTACACGTACACCCACACCGCTACGTACCTCAGCGACGTGATCATGGGGACGATCGGCGACATCCTCGCGCTCCTAGGGATCAGGCCAGACGGAGCCATGCGGTGGGACCAGGACGAACAGGCCATCGCGGCCTGGATCGCGGAGCGGTCGCTGGACACTGTCGTGCTCGAATGCCAGCGGCCCGACGGCGCGGTCAGGCCGATCTTCGAGTTCCCAGTCACCTACAAGACCACTGGGCAAGGTGAGTTCGAGAACTCGCGAGCCGCGATGGCCCGAGCGCACGCGAAGATCACCTCGGTCCCGTGGGGCACCACCTACCGCTTGTTCTGCACGTTCCGCACATCGCGCACGCCGCAGCCCGGCTGGAGCAGCGGCACGCGGGCTTCCACCGACGGTCTGCGTTCAACCTCCTTCGGCACCCTCGCCGACGCCCCGCACGCCAGCGCGAGTGCCCGCTACCTCAGGTGACCACACAGCCATGACCTACGTCGACGACGCGTTCGCCAAGTGCAAGAGCACTCTCGAGATCACGACCACGGAACAGAATTTCGCATCCGCCAAGCACGCGGACATCCGCACCCTCGTGCGCGCGAGTTGGACGCTGGACGACGACTTCCTCACCGGGAGCTACCGCCGCAACACCAAGACGAAGAAGCTCAAGGACGTTGACATCTTCGTCGTGATCGATCCGGCCGGGCCGCAGAGCGGGCTCCGTGAGAAGAATCCATCCGTTGTGCTCGCGCAGCTGCACACGCTTCTGAACGCGAACTACGACAGCGTCACGGTCGATGGCTTTGCCTGCACCGTGAAGTTCAGCGACGAAGACGACGTCGCGTCCTTCGACGTTGTGCCGGCGTTCAAGCGCACGGGCGGCGGGTGGGAGATCCCGGATGCTGACCGCTCGACTTGGATTTCGACGAATCCGAAGACCCATCACGAGCAGAGCACGAAGATGAACGATCGCTGCGATGCTCGGTTCGTGCCCTTCGTAAAGATGATCAAGGGCATCAACCGCCACTTCAGCGAGCCGATCCACCCGTCGTTCCTCCTCGAGGTGATGGCCCACGGCATCGTGACCACCCCATTCGGGCGCTACCAGGACGAGATCGCGTGGTTCCTTGCCAGCGCCGCCGAGCAAGTGACGGTCGACTGGCCTGACCCGGCGAACATGGGGCCTGTCGTCAACGGGACGATGTCCACGGCCGAGCGCAACGCGGCGGCACAGGCGTTGAGCAAGTGGCAGCGCATCGCCGAGACGGCCGTCCGTCTCGAAGACACGGACCAAGAGCGGGCGGCGGTGGAGGAGTGGCGAAAGCTTTTCGGCTCGCGGATGCCCAGCCCGTGATCGCTGATTCGATCTTCGAACGGCAGAACGAGTCCGACGTCCTCGACCTCGCAAAGGCCTTTCGCCGGCGCTACACCCTCGCGCGGCGCTGGCGCGTGGTGCGCGTGGGCATAGGCGTTCTCATCGGAACCTTCGGTGTGCTCCTTGCGCTGCTCGCGCCATCCACCGAGGAATACGTCTCGGCCGCAGCAGCTGGATGGGTGGTGTTCGGGCGCACGGTTCTCGACGCTTACGAGCGACGGCAGCGGCGATGCGGCGCACTGGCTCAGGAGCTGTTTGACACCGAAGTGTTCGGATTGCCCTGGAGTCCCAGCACGGTTGCTCGGCGTCCGGCACCCGAAGACGTTCGCAACTGGGGACGAGGGGAAAGTGTGGAAGGCCTCCGCGACTGGTACCCCGACGCGCGCCCCGCACAGCACCCGGTCGACGTACTGCTGTGCCAGCGATCAATCGTCACGTGGGCGCGTCAGGACCACTCGACCTACGCCCACATCCTGAGGTGGGTCGTCGGCGGCACCTTCGTCGCGACCCTGGTCATCGGCGTTGTGCTTGACCTCTCGCTCGGCGAGTACCTGCTGCGGCTCGGTGTCCCGGTCCTGCCCGCCGCATTGGACGTCCTGGACATCGCGAAGGGCAACTCGGACGCCGCGCGAGCGAAGTCGCGGCTCGAGGCCGAAGCCAACGCACTGCTCGCGACAGCCCGCATGACCGCCACTGCTCCCACTGTCGTCGAGTGTCGCGAGCTGCAGACCGGCATCTACGCGACCCGTCTGCTGCCCGGGGTCCCCAACTGGATGTACAACTTCACGCGGCGGAATCGCCAGGAAAACATGCAGGAGACAGTCGGCTGCCAGGTCTCGACCCTCCCCGCAGCGCTTCGCTGATTCGAGGTCAGACGGCCCGGACGCGTCGGCTGCACGAAATCGGAAGGACGGGCGCGTGGCCGGTTAGCACGACCCACTACGTAGCGTCTTCGGTTTACTCCCACAAGCCGATGCGATCCGGAGGCTCGGATGGCCGGCTGTCATCGGCATAGTGAAGGCTGGAGCGCTCGAACGATCGGAACTGGTAGATCGCCGAGTCCATGTTGGCGGCGTTGAACAGTCCGATCTCGCTGAGCCTGCGGAAGTCGGCAACGGTCAGGCCGGTGACCCGCGTGAAGAGGTCCGAGTCCATCGATTCGATCACGTGCTTGAGCGCCTCCTCGCGGTAGTCGGTGATGTACATGAACACCGGTATCTTCGCGAGGAACTTCTGGAGCTTCTCGCGAATCTCCTTGCGTCGTTTCGCGTTCTCCGACTGCTCCTGTTTCTCTGACGGATCGAGCTGCCCGCCCTTCTCCCGCTTGGCTTTCTTCAGGAGCTTGGTCGTAGTAACGACTTGCTCAGCGTTATTGACTAGCGCACGAAAGTCCTCGATCTGCCCGAGTGTCTCCAAGAGCGCTTCGTCGGCCAGCACTTGGGAAAGCGTGTGCTCATTGACCTCCACGAGCAGCGGAGAGTTCCAGCGCTGGGCGAGCGCGGTGGCACCGATTCCGGCTGCCGCCCAGTCCATGACGGCGCTGGCGTCGAGCTGCGTCATAGTGCCGCCAGCGAAGGCGTAGATCGGCAAATAGTTCAGGAGGTGCCCGATCGCTTCGGCAGGTGTCTGCTCGTAGTGACTAGCGAGGCGCCGGCCATACTCCGCGACCAACCCCAGCGCTCGGTTCGGGTCGAACTCGAAGACGAAGCAAGTCTCCTTGAGTACGTCGAGGTGACCTTCGGCGTCTCGATACGCCCACGGGGACTGCACACGAAACGCCGCTTGGAAATATGTCTCCGGCGACTTGAGAGACCGCAACATCAGAATCGCGCCCCACTCAGGCACCGTCACCCCTGTCATGAGTTTCCCGCACGACAACGTGATCGTTCCCGACGACTCGTGTTTGTTCGCGGCACCTATTGCTGCCTCAACAGGGGGCTTGGCGTCCGCGCCCATCCCGGCCTTACTGCCGGCAGCTACCACGATTTCGAAGCCCGAGAAAAAGTTGTGGGCAGACAGCAGATCGCGCATCGCGAAACAGGACGCAACGTCGGGCATGTACCAGACGGAGTGCCTAATGGCCGACTTAAACCTCTCCGATTCGTAAGGAAACGGCGCTTTCTGGCCGATCTGCACCAGTGCCTTCATCTGGTCAGACAACTTGCCACGCAACATCTCGAGAAACTCACCGACACTCGTCGAGTCGACGAACTCGAACGCCCCTTGCTCGTGCTGTTTCTTGCCCGAGTCGGTCGACTTGGCTCTAAAGAACTCCGTCAAGCTGAAGCCGTTGAACTCGCCGTCCTCCGCGTAGGCCGTCGCTGCTCCACCGACCTCGTAGGAAAACATCTCCATCCGGGGCAGCTCGCTATAACGGTTGGGACCGTTGCTGTTATCCCATTGCTCTTTGGCCGCCTGCTCATCCACGTACGTCCAGTTGAACACCTGATCCTCGGTGAACTCACCATTCGTGATGGCCCGAAACGGAGTGCCGGACAAGTAGAGGTACCGAGCCGAGGACAAGCCAAGGTCCTCCTCGGTGACCCAATCGTCAGGTTCCTCGATCTCTGCTTGAGACTTGTCAGCGGGGTCGTACAACTCTCGAGCGTTGTCCCGCCACGCCCCGAAGTGGTACTCGTCGAGGACGATGCAGTCCCAGTCGATCAGGTGAATGGTCTGGTTGTGCTCTTTGACCTGCCCGTCGTCGGTCTTCTGGGCTAGGTCCTGGAAAGACGCGAACCACACGACCGGTGCAGCCGCGTCCGCGGCTTCGTCGCGCTCGGCAGGATCCGTGTTGCGGTCGATGAACTCCCAGCCCGCGAAATCGACATGACTCAGCAAGTCGTCGCGCCACGCGGTCTTCACAGCCGGCTTGTACGTCAGGACGAGTACGCGCTTCCAATCCATCCGGCGCGCCAGCTGGTAGGTCGTGAACGTCTTACCGAACCGCATCTTTGCGTTCCAGAGAAACTTGGGCTGCCTGCCAGTTCCTCCCCCGGCGTGCTCAACGAAGTAGCTGGCCGTCAGATCAACCGCGGTCCGTTGTTCGGGCCGCATCCCGAACGATTGAGTCCGTCTGGCGTCGAGCTCTTGGCCCGTGCGGACGCGGTTGATGGCGACCTTGACCTCGTCGAGCGTGCACTCGAACCACTCGCCACCTGGGCGGGCGATGCCGGCGGCGACCAGAGCGGCGTG
The DNA here is from genome assembly GCA_038238015.1 of Solirubrobacterales bacterium. Lineage (GTDB taxonomy): Bacteria > Actinomycetota > Thermoleophilia > Solirubrobacterales > Solirubrobacteraceae > DASQFQ01. The sequence goes on along the minus strand of JBBRYA010000011.1, from coordinate 66,212 downwards.
GACGTCGTGATCGCTGAACTCGGTTCCGTCTGATCGCGTCGCGGGCTCGTCGAGCAGGATGTCGACACCCTCGAGATCCGGGTACGCGGTCCCGAGCTGTTGCTTGATGCGTTGCCGAGCTGTTGCTTTCGTGGTCTGACCGACCTTGATCAGGCCGGCACCCGTGGCGCGAGTCTGCCCGACGGTCCGCTCCCACGCCTGATCGTTCTTGCCGACGACCGTATAGGCGTAGATGCGGTTGCTCACGCGTCGTCCCCGGCGTCCTCGATGATCGGGCCGGCTCTGTACTTGAGACCGCCAGGCAGGTGTGAGGCCGGGATGGGCGAGTCGAGCGAAAGGTTTACGGAGCGTGGCTGGATCGTGGCCTCGACGTAACTGCGTTCGTCGTCCGTGAGGGCGAAATGCTCGTAGAGATCCTCGTCAGTCCAGCGGCGAGACATATCGAGCATTGGCACGAACCGAAAGCGGTCGGGGGTGACGTCCTGCGTCGTCTTTCGCTGGAGCACCAGAAACCGCACGAACTTGGTGGCGAGGTAGTAGGCGTAGTTCTCGGTCTCCTCGCGGGTATCGAACATTCCGGCGATGAGATAGGTCTGAGTACATGCCGAGCCAGGGGCAAGCGCTATCGGCTCGCCGAGGACGTAAGAGACCTCCCGACCATGGCCATCGCCTGCCTTGGGGATCAACACTTTCCAGCGATCGATCCATTCGTGGTTCCGCTCGATCTGATCCGGGCGACTGAACCCGACCTTGCTCGCGTAGATCAAGGGAATCGCTCCGTCGAACGGCTCTGGGACGCTCCCCGGATAGTTAGAAAAGATGTTGAGGCCGAACGGCTTTCGGACGGACACTTGGCTTTCAAGGTTGTCGCTCGTCACGCCCGCTTTCATGATGATGCTCATGGCGTTGTTATCGCGCACGAGAACACCGTCGCCAAGTCGCAGATCGCGGGTGGCCACCGACACGATCGATCCGTCGATGCGGGTTGAGAACTCGCAGTCACCGTCGTGCTCTCGGTCCCAAAGGAAGTACGACACGCCACCCTTGATTTCGACACCCGGGAAGCAGTCAAAAAGCTTGGGGTTGTCGATGATGCGCCGCAGATGGCGGTCAGCGAGCATGCGTGTCCGAAAGTCGTCGAGTCCCTTCCCTCCCGTGAACCAACGCGACGGTGTGACCATCAACACGTAGCGTGGATCCATGTCGATCGCCCGCGTGACGAAGCGGTGATAAACGGTCGATGCCGTGGCACCGAAGCCCTGAGTCCCCACCTGATAGGGCGGATTGCCAACGATCACATCGAACTTCATGTCAGTCATCTCCTCCGGGGGATATGTCCCGTGGATGAAGGAATAGGCGTAGTTCTCGCGTCCCTCGCGCTCCAACTCAGCTGGCGCGCCACAGATCGCGCAGGACTTGGCGTTCGCTCCAGTGCCGAGGGTGTGCGCGGTAGGAACAAACGGGATCAGGCCCTCCGGATCGTTGAACCTAATGACGCTGTGCTCCCCTGACGCGCTCTGCGAGTAGTAGACGGTGCGACGCGAAATGATGCCGGTCAGCTCGGTGATCGAAGTGCCGTACAGCATGTTGCGGAAGATGTGCTCTCGCCGCTTCTGCAAATCCTGCTCCCAATTACTTAGGCCGTCGAGAAGGCGAACGGCGACCTCCCGCAGAAAGACGCCCGACTTGCAGCACGGATCAAGCCACCGGTGGTCAGGGTTCGACCACACTTCGTCCGGCAGCTGATCGAGCATCGCGCGCGCGAGCTTCGGCGGCGTCGGCACCTCGTCGTTCGAGAGTTGGGCGAGGCAGTCGAGAATGTCGGGAACATGCTGGCGACCCGTGGCGACTGGTACGGCCATTCCAGCTCAAGCCACCTTGGCCCTGCTTGCGGCGCGATCCGCTGGCCGGGTCGGCCCGGGATATGCGGCTAGCCACGAGTAATGGATGGGCACGGCGTCCCGCTTGAGTTCATCGACTTGATCGAACAGGCTGGGTGGAACCTCGGGCGCAGTCGAGTCGTTGAGCAATGACCATTCGCGCGTGAAAGTCCCGTTCTGTCCGGGCCGGTACTCGACGACCTCGGGACGTACGGCCCGCGCGAGCATGTCCGCATGGAGGATGTTGGTCTCCAGTACGGCTTTGGCTCCGCTAGCGAAACCGGGAGTCGGAACACATGCGTCGGCGTCATTGAAGTAGTGCCAGTGGAGCGCCTCCAGCAGACGCTGTCTTGTCTGAAAGACGTTCTCCTCGCAGATGTCGACGCCGTAGACAGACGCCGTGGCACGCACGAGCCAGTGTTCGTATAGCTCCGGATCGGCCAGCCCCGAAAAGCGGATCGGCTCGAGCTTCCGTCGTAGGACCTCAACCAAGAAGTTGCCGGATCCGCAAGCGGGCTCGAGAAATTTCAACTCGACCGCCGCGAGAGTCCCAGGAAACATGTCAGGGATGAGGTCGAGCATCGCGTCGACCTCACGCTGATGCGTGTAGACCTCAGCAAGATCACGAACTCGCGCACGGGTCTTGATCTGCTCCTGGCTGTCGCCGGCAAGCGTACGTTCAACAGTCGGGCCGGGAGCGCGCACGTAGTGATCTTGCCCGATACGTCGGCAGAATAGATCGACGCATCGCTCGCTGCTGGGGAACGGCAAACGGCCCAGAGGCCAGCCGACCAGCCCGGGCTCGCCGGGGAGGCCATTGAGGGCAGGTCAAATATCTCGCGTCGGCCACGACCATCACAATGGAGCGCACTGCTTTGGCGAGCGATGGCCGCTGAAGACGCGAATCGCCGGCTTCGAGCCGACCTTCAACGCCCCCAAGGGCGTTAGGCCCGATTCTGAGAACGACGGCTGATTTGGCCTCACTGCGACGGCTTGAAGTGGACCTCGCCCGCGAGTCTGTCCGGGGTGGTCATTTCACTTGGTGATGGGTCGGAGACAGCCGACTCACGTAGACCACCCAGAAAGGGGGTGGAAACACACATGGCAGCCAAGAAGAAGCAGCGGCAGTGGTCGCACAAGCGGTTCTGGCAAGCAGGGCCGCTCAGCGATCACCGGTCGCTACGTGAGGCAGTCGACCGTCAGAAGTCATCCGAGGACGACGGTCAACGAGTCGAGGAAGAAGGGCAAATAGCCCTTCCCATGGAGCGCCGGCGGGACCCTCATCCCCCCGGCGTTCCGCATCTTATTCTCGTCGTTCGGACGGAACCCTTGCGGAACGGGCAATCCGCCCCGCGTGCGGCTCCCTCCGGCGGCGGGTCTTGGCGACCACGCCAGATCGAGTGAGCGAGCCGCGGACCTCGGCCATCGCGTGTCGGTGCTGTCCGGCATTGCTGATTACATCGATGAGTCGTGGCAACTACAGGGAACGACCAGGCGCCCACTCACTCGGAGCTCGTGATCGCCCTCGTCGCCGCCGTGGGCACCGATGTTGGCATGGTCGCGGACGAGGTCGCAACCGCGCTAGCCGCATACGACTACGAGTCGGACATCCTCCGCTTCAGCGACTATCTAGCGGAGCAAGCAGACGAAGATTTCCGACAGGACCCATTCGACGAGTCGCTTTGGAAGGCCATGGACGAGGGCGACAAGCTGCGGCAGAAGTGGGAGCGCGACGACGCGCTCGCCCTCAACGCAATCAGCGACATCGTGGCGACCCGAGAGGAGAAGGCAGGGTCGGTTGTAGAGACCTGTCCGGGAGAGACTGAGCCCGCCAATCTCGAGCGGCACGCCTTCATCCTGCGCTCCTTGAAGACGCCGCACGAGCTAGAGACCCTGCGGGCGGTCTACGGCTCCCGGCTGATCACGATCGGCGCATACAGCCCAGACGACAAGCGCCTACAGCATCTGGGCGAGCGGATTCAACGGTCAAGGCAGAACTCGGATAGAGCTACCTGGGTTCATCAGCCCGAGGCTCTGATCTTGCGTGACAGAAAGGAAGAGGAGGTCGGCGGGCAGGACGTGAGCGGGACCTTCCACCGGGCGGACTTCTTCGTCCGCGCCTGGTCGGACGTTGTCGCGCGCGAAGATCTCGCAAGGACGATGGAGATCTTGTTCGGGGCGCCTTTCAGAACGCCCACACGCGATGAGCATGGCCAGTTCCAAGCGGCGGGAGCCGCCGTGAGATCCGCGGAGTTCGGGCGACAGGTCGGCGCCGCCGTGACGACCCAAGACGGATCTGTCATCGCGGTTGGAACCAACGAGGTCCCGAAATTCCGTGGTGGGTCCCATTGGGAGGAGGACGGTGCGGGCAACCGTGACTTCGAGGTTGGCGACCAGGACACGAATCGCAAACACCTCGATGAACTGGCCGAGGCGCTCACCGCGTCCTTGGCTCGTGCAGTGGACGACGTCGTGGAGGAACTAGGAGCCGCTCCACCAGCCAGAGGCACGCTCGATTCGGCGCGAGATGCTTTGCTGAGCAGGGCGCCGTCGGCCCTCCGCGCAGGTGGGCTAAGAGACCTCACCGAGTTCGGGCGAGCGGTTCACGCCGAGATGAATGCACTGCTCGACGCAGCCCGACGTGGTGTCCCAGTAACGGACGCGACGCTGTACACGACGACATTCCCGTGCCACAACTGCGCCCGACACGTAATCGGGGCTGGCATCACCCGCGTGGTTTTCATCGAGCCCTATACGAAGAGCCGCGCGGAGGACCTGCACCCCGAGTCGCTTGCAATTGCACAGTCCAATGCCGCAGGTCGAGTCGCATTTGAGCCGTTTGTAGGTGTCGCTCCCCGGCGGTATCTGCAGATGTTCGACGCCGCCGCGCGAGAACGATTGGGGCATACGCCCCGGAAGAACGCGGCCGGCTCGAAAGCTCCGTTTGAGCCAACCAAAGCCCTACCGGTCTTCGTAGATGTCCGGCTCGAGCAGTTCCGACCGGAGCTACCCGGATACCGCGCGAAGGAACTGCTTGCGCTCGAGCACTTCGGCGAACTCACCACGGCCCACGAGCAGTCGGAGGAGGTAGCCAACGACTTCGCTTCCAAGGAGGCCCTGGCAGCGGCTGAGCAGCAGTCAGAGGACGCACCAATCAAAAAGGAGGACGCCAATGGCGGACAAGAACGCACGTAATCAAGCCATCAAACGCGCCAGCAGTCGCGTCAAGTCCGGTTCCGGGTGGACGAGCAGGTCCGCAGTCACTGGACGGTACGCAAAGCAGAGCAGCGCGCGATCCACACCAAGAACGACGGCCCGCGACAGCCGCCCGAAGAAATAGGAAGCGATGGCCGCGCAGCTACTCGTCGCGCAACCTGCGCAACAGGTCGTCGGCCCTGAACATGCTCAACCACGGACCGATCAGCGCCCCGGCGGCGCGGTAGGGATCGCGCAGTTCGTCGAGACTGAAGCGATCGCCATCGGTGTGATGTGAGGGCACCTCGGCCGCGGGTTCGATGCCCTCGAAAGGCTCGCCGAAGCGGCCGCCCGTTACGGCGCGCTCTGACGAGACAAGGCGACCGGACGGCGCGGCGCCGATCATGATCGCGACATCAACCGCTGCGAGGCCGGGCAGGGAGGAGACAAGAGACGCGCCCATGCGCAATGAGACCAGCAGCTCCGCCGCTACCTCCGGCTCGCGAGCCGCGTGGTAGACCAACTGGCCGCGGTGGTCCACTACCCCGGTGGGCCAAGTGCGATCGACCGTCAGGACGCCAGTCCTCGTCGAGAAGGTGGCCGCCGCGGTCGGCCGCGCGGCCAGCGAGGTGGGATCGGTCGATGAGCGACCCGCGCCCCACACGTGCGGGGCGCTAGCACTCCAACCACGCTGCAGACGACTCAACAGCAGGCTGACGCCGTGTGGCCAGGCGTCGGCGACCTGAGCGCCTCGGCGCACGGCCGCCTCGAGCTCCTCGCGTGGCTCAGCGGCAGCGGGATGTCGTACGTCGGCGGGCACCGGCGCGACCACGAGCTGAAGCAACATCATGCCGTCGTAGAGCATCCAGTGCTCAGGTCCACCTGGCGTTGGGAGTGCGAGATCAAGGACCTGCCGGGTTGTCCGCGGTCCCAGCGAAGCGCCGAGGGGCTTGCCAGCAACCTCAGGCGGTGTCAATGTTGATGTTGTTGCAGTCGGCAGACTGCCGGCGCTCTCACCGCCGCGGTAACGCTCCTCCTCCAAGGCGGCCAATTGACTGCTTAGTTGTGTCCACGCCCGGTTCTCTGCACCCTCGCCCGCCTCAGGAGCGGGCAGGCGCGAGAGCGTCTCGCGGAGCACGCCGATACGTTGGTCGAGCAAGCGGAGCTGCATACCAGCCCCGGTCTTGGCAACGTCGCCCCCTTCCTGCTGATCGGCCGGAGCGGGACCCGGGGCCGGGTCGGTCACCGGCACGAGGTCGGGCAAAGTTCCGAGGGGCGGGACCTCGTGAAGCGGCACACGGAGTAGCAGGTGTAGCAACGGGGTGAGGCTCGCCTGGGAGAGCTCATCAAGCGCTACCCGTGCGACGCCATGGAATCGGTCGGGGATGGCGTCCGCCCCGCGCATCGATGGGAGCACAACGAGCACGAGCTTGCTTCGCAACTCCTTCTGGTCGCGGCCGAAGGTGCCGAGCAGCACGTCCGCTTCAGCGACAGCCCCGGCGCCTTCGGTGGAGACATGGTGTCCTTCTAGGCGCGCACGCCAGGCCGGACTGACAATGCCGAGCACTATCTCGGACGCCTGTACTTTGGCCGGACCCCAGCGAGTCCAATCCACCGTTCGATCGTGCAGGTGGTACAGATCGATATCGACGTCGATGCCGAGCGACCGCAGGACGGTGACAAAGGACGAAACCTCCTGCTGCCACTCACGAGCACGTTCATCTGACCAGGTGGGGTCGCTATGGGCCCAGGAAGCAAAGACTGAGGACACGGGTCTGACCATATTCGCCGTCGGACGCGGCGACGCTGACGCCCAAGACGCCTCGGTCGATGCCCATCGATGGGCGGCGGCACCCGATGGCCACGGCCTCGCCGCCCTGCACCGTCTGGGTGATCCCTCACCTCAGGGCGTCGCACGGACACGTCCCTTTCGTGACCCCCAGACCCCTCAAACCTAGCTCTAGAGCCAAAGCGCAGCGGAATCATAATCCGCGTGTCGGGGTTCGATTCACCCGGTTCGGCGGACCGACTCTGGGGGGGGTTCGCAGACGCCTCGGTGTCTATTGAGTGTCTAAACCCCCGCGAGATGCCGCGAAATAGTGGCAAGTGCGACGCCGCTGAGACCGACAACTTTGGCTCCATACCGGCTTTCCTGGCTCTCGAGCCGCCATCCCGTCCCGATTGCCATGCAGAAGGTCGAGGGTTCGAGTCCCTTCATCCGCTTCGACGAAAGGCCCGCGGTTGCGGGCCTTTCGTGCGTCTGGGGGCGGTTGCTTAGATTCGGCGCATGAAGATCCATGCGTTGAGCACGGGGACGGTCCGTCTCAAGCACTCGTTCCTGTTCGCAGGCACCGGTCTGATGCGGCAGCCCAAGCTCTTCCTGCCCGGGCCGTTCTCCGACCCGATGCCGGTGCACGTCTGGGTGATCGAGCACGACGGTCGCCGCATCCTCGTCGACACCGGCGAAGTCGCGGCGGTCAACGACGTCCCCTTCGCGCGCTTCGACGTGACCGAGAGCGACGAGCTCCCGGGTGCCCTGAAGACGATCGGGCTGAGCCCGGATGACATCGACGAGGTGGTGCTCACGCACATGCACGGCGACCACATGGACGGCGCCGTCCACCTGAACCGCCCGGTGCTCGTGCAGGACGCCGAGCACGCGTACGCGCACTCGGCGATCTCCCGCGTCTTTGCCAAGGTCCTGCGCCAGCCGATCCCGGCCGGGGTCGACTTCCGCCCCGTCGCGCTCGAGGACGGGCCGTTCGGCGCGTTCGCCGCCAGCCGCGCGCTGACCGCCGACGGCCGCGTCATCGCGGTGTCCACGCCGGGCCACACCCCGGGCCACATCTCGATCGTCGCCATCGACGACGAGGGGCGCCACGTGTTCATCGCCGGCGACGCCACCGACAGCCTCGAGCAGCTGCGAGCCCGGCGGGCGGACGCGGTCGGACCCCAGCCCAAAGTCTACGTCGAGACCATCGACAGGATCCTGACCCACGGGCGTGAGCACCCGACGATCTACCTCCCCTCCCACGATCCGGACTCCGCGGCCCGGCTCAACCGCAGCGCGACGCTGTGAGCAGTTGATCTACTCGGGGATCGCGTCGCCCGCGTTCAGTCACTGTTCAGGGGGCCCGGGCTACGCTCGCCGGCGATGAAGACGTTGCCGGGGTCATCGCCCCTCGACGAGCCGGCAGGCGTATTCGGGCCCCCTCGCATCCGGTTTCTGGAAACCGCCGGCGCCCGCTTCGCGGCGCTTCCCGGTGGGCTTCAGATCATGCCGCTGCTGGCCTACTACCTCGTGGTCTGCGCTGCCGCGCAGCCGGGGCCCGCTGCCGTTCGGGACGAGCCCGCGCTGCTGGCCGCGGCGTCGCGGATGCTCGATGGCCGGCTCGTGCCGGCCGGCCAGGTCACCGACCCGCTCGCCTACCTCTGGCACGGGCCGGGACTCGTGGCGCTGCTCGCGCCGCTGGTGGCGCTGCATCTTCCCCTGACCACGATCCGCTTCGTCAGCCCGGTGCTCCTGGGCTGCGCCGCGCTGCTCTTCCACCGCGTCCTTCGCTTGCACCTCAGTCGTCGCGCCTCGCTGGGCTGGACGTATGCCTTCGGCGTCTACATCCCCTTCCTCGCGGTCGTCCCCGAGGTGCACAAGGAGCCGCTGGCGATCCTCCTCGTCGTGGCTGGGATGCTCGCGCTGAGGCGCGGCCTTGCCGGCGGCGGCCGGCTTGCGCTCATCGCCGCCGGCCTCTGCGTCGCCGCGCTCGCGATGGTGCGGCTCGAGTACGGCTGGGTGGCGATCGCGCTGCTGGCGGCCGCGTCAGTGGCGTGGGCGGCGCGGCGCGACAGCGTCACCGCCCCGCGGCTGGTGGCGGTCGGGGCGGTCGCCGTGGCGGCGTGCACGCCGTGGCTCGCGTACACGTATCACCTGACCGGCCGGCCGATGTACTGGGGGTCCTCCTCGGGCCTCTCGCTGTTCTGGATGTCGCCGACCCAGCCGGGCCAATCGGGCCAGTGGCACGACCCGCGGCTCCTCGACGAGGATCCCGCCCTTGCGGCCTTCAAGCCGTTGTTCGGCAGGTTGAAGACGTTCGACCCGGTCCGCAGCGATCTCGTGCTGCGCCGGCATGCGATCGCGAACATCCGAGCGCGACCCGATCGGTACGCACGCAACCTCGTGGCAAACGCGGGGCGGCTGTTCTTCTCGGTCCCGATGCGGCCGCGGCCCTCGCTCGTCCGCCTCGGGGCCGACGTCCTGTTCAATGCCCTGCTGCTCGCGGCCGCGGGCTGGGCCGCGATCCTCCTGTGGCGCAGACGCTCGCAGGCGCCGCCCGAGACCGCGCCGATCGCATGCTTCGCCCTCGCCGCAATCGCCGTTCACCTTCCGCCCTCGGCCTCGCCGCGCATGCTGTTGCCCGTCGTGCCCCCGCTGATCTGGCTCGTGGCCCAGGCGGTCGCGGCGCGAGAGCGCGAGCGACGCGTCGCGGTGTAGGCGAGCGCCCGATTCACCCTTCGCCGTCTCGACTGGCCTTCAGCGTCCGTGGCCAGGCGTTGATGGCAGCGAAGTCGCGGTTCGTCACGGCTGCGGGCGGGAACAGGCCGGCCTCGTGGACCCGGCGGAACTGCGTGAGCTCCGCGCCGCCGGCAAGCCCCGGCCCGCGCAGGCCCTGCGCCTGGTCGCCGTGACAGCTCGCGCAGCCCAGCCCGTTGCGCGCGAAGGCCTTGCGTCCCGCGACGGCGGGGGCGGTTGCACCCGCCAGTGCGACGTCGAGCTGCCGGGCGCCGGTCGCGGTCTGGGCGAACTGGCCTCCACCGTCGAGGCCGACGCCCTGGTCGTAGGTCATGCGGCCGCCCAGGTACCCCTGGGCGAGGACCGCGACGAGGGCCACGATCCCGCCGGCCAGCAACGCATGCCCATGCGTATGACGGTCCTGCTGCACGCGCCGGAACCGCCACGCCGCCAGGACGAGGACGATCAGCGTGACCGCGATCCCGAGCCAGAAGTGCGCCGTGCCGAGAGCAAAGCTCCCGCCGCGCAGCTCGGTCTGTGCCTGGCCCCATACGAGCAAGCCGGTGGCGCCCGCGAGGATCGAGCACCGACGACCCATGGCTCGGCGCCGAGGAGCGCGGCGCCACCCCAGCCGGCCCGCCGGCACAACAGCACGATGACGTAGAGCGGGATCGCGATCACGGCCAGATGGGTGGCGGCCCCATGGAGCTCGGAGAGGTGAGGCATGCGCGGAACCCTCACCAAGTGCAGGTCATGGTTTGGCAAAGGCAGCGGGCGGTTGGCGCCGATGGCTTGATCGAGTGGACACGGGGGCCTGATCGCGCCACCATGGAGTCCCCGGAAGGAGTTCCGCGATGGAAGCCTCCACCGAAGCACGCGTCCTGATCGTCGCCAACAAGACGGCGGCGACCCCGGCGCTCGTCGAGGCGGTGCGCGAGCGCGCCGCCGCCGGCCCCGCCAGCTTCATGCTGCTCGTGCCGAACCCCGATCACCTGGCCTTCGACCGCCACGGCCGCGACATCCACCTGGGTGAGCAGGTGCTCGCGCTGGCGCTGCCGCTGCTCGAGCAGGCGGCCGGCACCGAGGTCACCGGCCGCGTGTCGAACAGCCCCAACGCCTACGACGACATCGTGGAGGAGCTCGAGGCTCGCGAGTACGACGAGGTCATCCTGTCGACGCTGCCCAGCCACGTGTCGCACTGGCTGCACGTCGACCTGCCCTACCGCGTCGCACAGCTCGGCTACCCGGTGACCACGGTCCTGGCGGCGCACCAGCGCCGGTTCACGCGGGCCTGACGCGCTCTCAACGTCCTCTCAGCCACCGCCGCCTACGGTGGCTGAGCTTGGATCAACAACTCGAAGGAGGCACGACCGGTGCGCAAGCACTCGATCGCCGCCGTCGCCGGCGCGCCTGCCATCGCGGCGGGGATCACCTACCGGCGGCGGCGGGTCAGGCGAACAACCTGATCCTTGACGCGACCGCCTAGCGGCCCGTGGGAAGCGCCAGGGTGCCCGACTCAGCGACCGGCTTGCCGCGAACACCGATGGCGCGGCAGAGCGCCAGCTCGCTGTGCGAGGCGCCCTTCGGCGCGGCAGCGTCCGTCTGGCGCGCCGAGGAGGACGAGCTCGACTGCGAGAACGAGCGAGCGGGACATGGCTGGAACCTTAACGGCAGGGCGGATTGCCGCAGGAGCCTCATACAGTCCGGGGCAATGAGGCGGACGCTCCCAATCCTCCTGACCGTCGCGCTGGCCGGGTGCGGCGGCTCGAGCAACCACGCCGCCTCGCCCAAGCCGACGCCGGGGCGGTCCACCTCCGCGACCGCCGCGAGTGACCTCGGCGCGGGCCGCGTCGACGTCTACGCCCACACCCACGCCGGCATGCTGACCGCCGCCGCCAAGCGCGCCCCCGCGCGCGTCTACGTCCCGAACTCGGAATCCGACAGTGTCGACGTGATCTCCCAGCGCACCTTCAAGATCATCGACCACTTCGCGGTCGGCGACCTGCCCCAGCACGTGACGCCCTCACACGACATGCGCAGGCTCTACGTCGACAACGATCGCGGCAACAGCCTCACCCCGATCAACCCGGTGACCGGCCACCACGGCAAGCCGATCCCGGTCGACGATCCCTACAACCTCTACTTCACCCCCGACGGCCGGCGTGCGATCGTCGTCGCCGAGGCGCTTCGCCGCCTGGACTTCCGCGATCCGCACTCGATGCGCCTGCGCCACTCGCTGCACGTCGACTGCCCCGGCGTCGACCACCTCGACTTCACCGCCAGCGGGCGCTACCTGCTGGCGAGCTGCGAGTTCTCGGGGCAGATGGTGGAGGTCGACGTGGCCCGCGAGCGCGTGGTCAAGTACGTGCCGCTGCGCGTGGGCGCGATGCCTCAGGACGTCAAGCTCTCACCCGACGGCCGCCGCTTCTACGTCGCCGACATGGCCTCCGGCGGGCTCTGGATGGTCGACGCGAAGAAGATGCGCAAGACTGGCTTCCTGCCCACCGGCAAGGGCGCGCACGGCCTCTATCCCGACCGGCGCGCGACGCGCCTGTTCGTCTCCAACCGCGACGAGGGGACGATCTCGGTGGTCTCGTTCGCCAAGCGCCGCGTCATGAAGAAGTGGCACCTGCCGGGCGGGGCGAGCCCCGACATGGGCGGCGTCTCCGCCGACGGCCGGATCCTCTGGCTCTCAGGCCGGTACGACGCCGAGGTCTACGCGATCTCGACCCGGACGGGGAGGCTGCTGCACCGCATCCCGGTCGGCCTGGGCCCGCACGGCATGGCGGTGTGGCCGCAGCCGGGGCGCTACTCGCTCGGGCACACCGGCAACACGCGCTAGCCGGGCGCCGCCGGGCCCCCGGACGCACCGGGGACCCGCCGGGCGGGGATGTTCAGGAGCTTGACTTGGCCCGCGAGCGCGCGCGGGTGCGCGTGGCGCCGCTCGTCGTGCGCGAGCGGGTGGTGCCGCTGTTCTTGGCGCGCGTCTTGGCGGCCTTCTTGGCGGCCTCGCTGCGCTTGGCGGCGGCGCGCTTGCGTGTGGCGACGGCCTTCTTGGCCGCGGCCTTGCGCTTGGTCGGGCCGCCCTTGGCGCGATCCTCGAGCTCGGCCGTGAGGGCCTTGAGATCGTCGATCACTCCGATGACCGCCTTCGGGGGCTTGCTGCGGCTGCGGGCTCCACCGACGGCCTCGGCCACCTGGTGGGCGACCTTCTTGCGCAGGCCGTTCTTGCGCAGCCTGTCGATGAGCTCCTGGTCTGGCCTCTTCGTCTTCGCCATATCTCTCCTCGTAGCGATCCGGGAAGGACCCCGCCTACCCACGCAAACCCCGCAATATGCGCGAATGTGCCACCTCCGCGGTCCATCTAGGCTGCCCGCGTGCGCCTGCTTTCCGTCCAGCACCCGGGCGCCAACTACGCCGGGCTGTTCGCCGACGCGGCGGCCGCCGCCGGGCACCGCTACGACCAGTGGTGCCCAGGTGACGGCGAGCGGGCGCCCGGTGAGCTGCGCGGCTACGACGCGCTGGTCGTGCTCGGCGGCGCGCAGAACCTCGAGGACGCGCCCGTGCTCCCCTACCTGGCCGACGAGGTCGGGCTGATCGGCCGGGCGCTCGAGCGCGGCGTGCCGGTGCTCGGCGTCTGCCTCGGCGCCCAGTTACTCGCTGCCGCGGCGGGCGGGGAGGTCGTCCGGATCAGCCGGCCCGAGATCGGCTGGTTCGAGGTGGAGGCGCTCGAGGCCGCGAGCGAGGATCCCGTCTTCTCCGGCCTGCCCCGGAGCTTTGACGCCTACTGCTGGCATTCCGCGCGATCCTGCTCGAGTGGATCGCCGACTACCGCTCTGACCCCGAGGCCGTGACCCAGGGCTTCGATCCCGCCGAGGCCACGGCCGCTCTCGACGGCCGGCTGGCGCCCTGGGCGGTGTACGGCCGCGCCCTGTTCGGCGCCTTCGCCGCGCAGGCCGGGCGTCGCTGAGCTACAGCGCCACCCGGAGCTCCCAGAGCTCCGGATACAGCCGCGTGTCGACGGTCGAGCGCAGGTACTCCACCCCCGGCGAGCCGCCGGTTCCGGGCCGCGTGCCGATCTCCCGGGCCGCCATCAGCGTGTGGTGGAAGCGCCACCGCGCAAGGCCCTCGTCGAAGTCCACGAGCAGCTCGGCGACCTCGTGCAGGGTCCCCCGCACCGGGTCGCCTGCGTGGTCGCGGTAGAGCCGCGCGAGCTCGGCCACGCGCTCGACATGGTCGGCCGGAAGGCCCGCCGCCGAGCGAAACGCGTCATAAAGACCCGGGGCGAGCCGCTCGATGTCGCGGAACTGGCGCGACTGGAAGCCCGAGGCCGGGGTCAGCGGGTCGCGGAACTCGAGGAAGCCCTCGGGCCCCATCGTCTCGAGCACGTTGAGCTGCTCGAGCAGCAGCCGCTGGATCGCGACCATCCGCTTCAGCGGCCCCACGGCGGCCTGGGGGCGGCTCGCGCGGAGCTCCTGGTCGGCACGGCGCAGCTCGTGGAGCGTGAGCTTGAACCACAGCTCGTAGGCTTGGTGGACGACGATGAACAGCAGCTCGTCGTGGGCCTCGGGGGTGATCGGTCGCTGGAGGTTCAGCAGATCGTCGATCAGCAGGTAGGTGGCGTAGTCGGTCCCGCCGGCGGGCTCAGGTGGCATCGGCGTCCAGCGCCTGATTGACCAGCGCGTCGGCGTCGGCGTTCATCGCGCGGGGAACCGGGCGGACCGTCCAGCGGTCAAAGCGCCCCAGCGCCTCGAGCGCCTGCTGGTGCAGCGGCTTCATGTCCGCGTGCTTGACCTTGTAGCGCCCGTTGACCTGGTGGGCGACGAGCTCGGAGTCGTTGACCACCTCGACCTCGGTGGCGCCGAGCGCCTGGGCGCGCTCCAGGCCCAGCAGCAGGCCGTAGTACTCGGCGACGTTGTTGGTCGCCGTGCCGAGCGTGACGGCGGCCTCGTCGAGCACCTCGCCCGACCGGTCGGAGATGACGGCCGCCGCGGCCGCGGGCCCGGGATTGCCCCTGGAACCGCCGTCCACGTGGACGACGACCTTCACCTACGCGGCGTCGACGTCCGCCGGGATCGGCGGGAACTCGCCCGCCACGCGCGGGCGCCGGCGGTCGCGGACCTCGCGCTTGTGCCCGCCGCTGGGCGATCCGGGCTCGCGGCGCTCAGAGCGGCGGCGGTCGACGATCACCGTGACGGCGGGATCGGCTTCGTAATAGGCCGCGAGCTGGTCATACAGCTCTGGCGCGAGGGGCTCGGGTACGACGCAGAAGATCATCGATGGCGATCCTACCCGGCCGAGACGGATCGACCTATCGACCATCCGTCGAGATTGCCGCGTAAAGCGCGCCTCTCTCGTCGGCGGCGGCGTTTGAGACCTGCTCATCGGGGTCGAGCTCTGACAGCTCGTCGCCCTTGCCCTCGGGGCGCACCCCGCCGGCCTCGTCGGAGAGGTCGATCTCGAAGCGATACCAGCTGAGCTCCCACATCACGGTGATGCCCACGACGCTCGGGCGGTCCGGGAGCGGCCGGACGCAGACCACGGGGGCGCCGAGCGACCGCGCCACGCCGCCAACCGTGCGCGGGTGCTCGGAGGCGTTGAAGACCTCGAGCGCCCGCTGCATCTTCAGGTCGGCGTTGGTCGGGATGGCGCGGACGTGGCGCGGGCGGCGCGGCAGATCGGGCGGCGGCCCGGCGGCGGGCTCGCGCGCCGGCGCACGCTCCTCGGCGGCCTCGGCCAGCGCCGCCTCGTCGGCGACCTCGCGGGCGCGCTCGCGCCGCGCCTTCATGCGCTCGAAGACCCCGCGGCCGCGCTCCTGGCGCGTGGTCTGCAACGTCACCTGGTCGCCGCCCGCCTCGCGGATCCAGCCCTCGTGCTGCGCGCGCACCGTGCACAGCTCGCAGACCTGGCGGCGGTGGCCGCCCGCGAGGTAGGGCTCGGCGCGCTCGCCGCGCAGCAGAGTGCGCCCGCAGACGTCGCAGGCGATGTCGAGCTGGTTGGTGCGGATGTCCCGGCTGCTGGCCACCGGATCACCGTACCAACGGCCTGCTCAGACCTTGGCGGTCTCCTCCTCGGCGGTGGCCTTCTGCACGATCTTTTGCGCCAGGTGGGCCGGGACCTCTTCGTAGCGCAGGAACTCCAGCGTGTACTCGCCCTGGCCCCCGGTGATCGACCGCAGGTCGGGCGCGTAGGCGAGCATCTCCGCCATCGGGACCTCGGCCTTGACCTCGGTCATGCCGCCGGCCATCTCGGTCCCGAGCGGCCGCCCGCGCCGGGAGGACAGGTCGCCCATGACGTCGCCGACAGAGGACTCCGGCACCGAGGCGGACACGAGCATGATCGGCTCCAGCAGCACCGGCGAGGCCTGCTCGACCGCCTGCTTCATGGCCAGCGAGCCCGCGATCTTGAACGCCATCTCCGAGGAGTCCACGGCGTGGTAGCTGCCGTCGAAGAGCTTCACGCGGATGCCCTTGAGCGGGAAGCCGGCCACGACGCCCTGCGCCATCGCCTCGAGCACGCCCTTCTCGACCGCAGGGATGAAGCTCGTGGGGATCACGCCGCCCTTGATCGCGTTGACGAACTCGAAGTCGCCCTCCTGGAGCGGCGTGATCTCGATGTGGCAGTCGCCGAACTGGCCGCGCCCGCCGCTCTGCTTCTTGTGGCGGCCGTGCGCCCTTGAGGAGCCGCGGATCGTCTCCTGGTAGGGGACGCGCGGCGGCTTGAGCGTGACCTCGGCGCCGAAGCGCGACTTCAACCGGTCAACGATCACCTCGACGTGGATCTGCGAGAGCCCGGCCACGATCTGCTCGCCGGTCTCCTCGTCGCGGTGCAGGTCGATCGTCGGGTCCTCCTCCTGCAGGCGGCGCAGCGAGCTGAAGACCTTGTCCTCCTCGCCCTTGGCCTTCGGCTCGATGGCGAAGGCCATGACCGGCGCGGGCAGCGCGATCGACGGCATCGAGATCGGCTGGTCGCGCGCGGCCAGCCAGTCACCGGCCCGCGTCTCCTTGAGCTTGGCCACCGCGCCGATGTCACCGGGCCCGAACGCCTCGGTGTGGGTGACCTCCTTGCCCTGGGGGACGAGCAGCTGCCCCATGCGCTCCTTGGCGTGGGCACGCGTGTTGAGCAGATGCGAGTCGGCCCGCACCACGCCCTGGTAGACGCGGAACAGGTTGATGCGCCCCGCGAACGGGTCGGCGCGGGTCTTGAAGACGTAGGCGAAGGCCTCGCGGTCCTCGGTCGGCTCGAGCGTCATGTCGGGAAGCTCGAGGCCGCCGTGCTGGGTCGGCGAGGGAAGGTCGTCGACCAGCGCGTCGAGCAGGCGGTTCGCGCCGAGGCGGGTCGTGGCCACGCCGCAGGTCACCGGGAAGATGTGACCGTGGTCGGTGCCGTCCTCCAGGGCGGTGACGATCTCATCGTGGGAGATCTCCTCTCCCTCGAGGTAGCGCTCCATCAGCGCGTCGGAGTTCTCGGCGACCTCGTCCATGAGCTTCTCGCGGTACTCCTGCGCCTGGGCGAGCAGCTCGTCGGGGATCGGGATCTCGCGCGAGTTCTCCTTGCCGGAGCCCTCGTACTCGTAGGCCTTCATGTCCACGAGGTCGACCAGGCCGCGCACCTCGTGCTCTGAGCCGATCGGGATCTCGGTCGCGACCACGTGCGGGCCGAAGGCCGCCTTGAGAGAGTCGAGCGCCCGGAAGAAGTCCGCGCGCTCGCGGTCGAGCATGTTCACGTAGACGAGGCGGGCGACGCCGAGCTCGGAGGCCCGCGTCCACAGCCGCTGGGTGGAGACCTCGACGCCCATCACGGCGTTGACCACGAAGACGGCCGACTCGCAGACGCGCAGGGCGCCGAGGGCGTCGGCGATGAAGGAGGGCTCGCCGGGGGTGTCGATCAGGTTGACCTTCACGTCGCGCCACTCGAAGGACGCCAGTGCCGCGGAGATCGACATCCCGCGCGCCTGCTCGTCCTCTTCGGAGTCCGACACCGTCGTCCCGTCCGCCACCGTGCCGAGCCGGTTGGTCGCGCCGGCCTCGAACAGCAGGGCCTCGTGCAGCGACGTCTTCCCGCTCCCACGGTGGCCCACTAGAGCCACGTTGCGGATCCTCTCAGCGGCGTGCGGCATGCCAGTGCTCCTCTCCCTATGGGGCCGCTCCCTCGAGCGGCCGTGGAAGCGCGGAGGCTACCGTCAGTCGCGCAGGTTGTCGCCCTGGAGGCGGCTCTTGAGCCGCAGGACGGCCTTCGTGTGCAGCTGGGAGATGCGCGACTCGGTGACGCCGAGGACCTCGCCGATCTCGCGCAGGGTCAGGTTCTCGTAGTAGTAGAGGGCGATCACGAGCTTCTCGCGCTCGGGCAGCGCGGAGATCGCGTCGGCCAGGCGGTCCTTGAGCTCTGAGGCGTTGAGGAGGTCCTGCGGATCCGCGGCGTTGGGGTCGTGCAGCGTGTCCAGCAGCGACACCTGGTCGCCTGAGGAGTCAGACACCGACCACAGCTCGTCGAGCGCGACGACGGTGGAGTTGGAGATCTTCATCAGGCTCTCCTGGAACTCCTCGATCGTGATGCCCAGCTCGCGCGCCATCTCCTCGTCGGTGGGGTTGCGGTGCAGGCGGTGCTCGAGCTTGCCGTGCACGCGCTCGATCTCACGCGCGCGGGCGCGCACCGAGCGCGGCACCCAGTCCAGGGCGCGCAGCTCGTCGATGATCGCGCCCTTGATGCGGGTGATCGCGTACGTCTCGAACTTGATCTCGCGCTCGGGGTCGAAGCGCTCGATGGCGTTGATCAGGCCGATCAGGCCGTAGGAGATGAGGTCGGCCTCCTCCACGTGAGCGGGAAGCCCCGAGGACATGCGGCCGGCCACGTACTTGACCAGCGGGGAGAAGGCGACGACGAGCTGCTCACGGGCGCGATCGGAGCCCGACGCCTTGTAGCGGCGCCACAGGTCTCTCAGCTCGATCGCTTTGACGTTGGTTTCCAGACCGTTCCCCTCCCCCTTGTGTCAGGCCCGGGGATGGCTGCGCGCATACGTCGCTCGCAATCGCGCTGACTCTACCCGAGTGTAGACCTGGGTCGTTGATATGGACGAGTGGCCCAGCAGCTCCTGGATGACCCGCAGGTCGGCGCCTCCGTCCAGGAGGTGGGTCGCAAAGGAGTGGCGCAGCGCATGCGGGTGGACCGCCCCCTGGTGGGCGGCGTGGCGCGCCCAGACGCGCAGGCGCCGGCGCACATCGGAGGTCGAGAGCCTCCGGCCGGACTTCGAGAGCAGCAGGGCGCGATCCCCGCTGTCGGTGGCGAGCGCGGGCCGGCCGCGCTCCAGGTAGCGCCCGACGGCGCGCAGCGCGGGCTCTCCGACGGGGACGAAACGCGTCTTTGAGCCCTTGCCCTCCACGCGCAGCTGCTCCTCGTCGAAGTCGACCGACTCGAGATCGAGGTCGATCAGCTCCTCGGCGCGCAGGCCGCAGGCGTAGGCCAGCTCGAACAGCGCGCGGTCGCGCAGCTCCAGCGGCGTGGTGGCGCCGATGCGATCCAGCAGCCGGGCGACCTCGGTGGCCTTGAGCGTCTGCGGGAGACCCTGCGGCTGCTTGGGCGCCGCGAGCAGGTCGGCGGGGTTCGCCGTCATCTCTCCGTACTCGACCATCATGCGAAAGAACGCACGGATCGCCGCGAGCTTGCGGGCGACCGTGCGCGGCCCGGCGCCGGCCTGAGCGAGCTGGGACGCGTAGCGGCGAAGCGCCGGGTAGCCGACGCCGACCGGCTCGAGCCCCTGCGCGGTCCCCCAGAGCGCGAGCTGCCCGAGGTCCACGCCGTAGGCGCGGCGCGTCCGCTCGGCCGCTCCGCGCCGCAGCAGGTCGCGGTCAAAGGCGCGCAGGGCGTCCCGCCAGGCCTCGCTAGCCTGGCCCGCGATGGCCTCGTTCTTCATCGATACGGGCACGGGTCAGGTCGCCACCGGTCGCCAGCTCGCCGAGGCGGGGATGGTCACGGCGAGGGGCAAGCCCTCGCCGCCCTGGCACCCGATCCAGGGCACCAGCGACGCGACGACGCTGTGGTACGCGGTGATGCGCAAGCGGGTGCGGGACGTGTACATAGGCATGCTCTGCTTTCGCCATTCGGACTACCACGCCTCCCTGCTGCACAAGGGCTGGCAGGAAGTGCCGATCAGCGAGATTCAGGCGATGTAGACCGGTGCGTTGACCGGCACCTGGTCGTAGAGCTCCTTCACGTCGGGGATCCGCATGCGCACGCAGCCGTGCGAGGCGGCGCTGCCGATCGAGTTCACGGCGTCGGTGCCGTGGATGCCGGCGCCGTCGAAGATCCCCAGCCAGCGCGCCTTCAGCGGGTTCTCGGGCGACCCACCGGGGATGATCTTGCCCGCGAGCTTGCCCGCCCACTTGGAGTTGGGCACAGTCCAGGCCGGGTTGATGGCCTTGTTCTGCACGTGGTAGAGCCCGGCCGGGGTCTCCAGCCCGACCTGCCCGACCGCGATCTTGTAGCTCTTGGCGTACTTGAGGTGGCGGTAGAGCGAGAGCGTGAAGCTGCCGCGGTTGACGATCACGACGGCCGGATACTCGTCGGCGAGCTTGGCCGAGGTGATCTTCGGCTCCACGACCGCGGTGCGGACGCGCACCGAGCGCGAGCCGTGGACGCTCAGCAGTGCGCGCGAGAGGTCGTGGCGCAGGCGCGCCGCGCGGACCGCGAGGCCGGTCGAGGACGCCTGGGGGTTGACCTGGCCCTTGGCGAGGTCGAGCCTCGCATCGCGCGCCGGCCGGTCGATGCCGCTGCTGACCCGCTTGACCAGCCGGCGGATCGAGGAGCGGTCGTAGTTGATCGCGACGTCGACGTCCTCGTTGACGCGGTCTCCGCGGAGGTTGCGCGCGGTGCGCTCGAGGATGCTGCCCTTGCGCGAACGGGCCAGAGCGGAGTCCACGGAGCCGTCGACGTCGACGCCGACGCCGGCCTGGGCGGGGGTGAGCGTGAAGCGCCGCCCCTGGTAGCGCGCGACGACCCGGCGCTTGAGCGGCTCGAGCACCGCGGCGCGCAGCTTCTCACGGGCCGCGGGGGCCTCGAGGCCCCCGACGTCGACGCCGCCGACGCTGACCCCCTTGGCGATCAGGCTCTGCTTGCTCGCGTCGTAGGCGTACACGCCCACGCCGGCGGCGAGCAGCAGGACGACAAGAGCCGCGACGATGACAAAGGATCGGGAGCGCACGCGTCGAACCCATGGTAGGCCGCGGGAATGCCCGCCACCAGTGCTGCAACTTCGCTGTCGCCTCAGGCGCCCCGGCGAACGCTCGGGCTGTAGCGCAGGAACTCCTCGACCTCGCGCTCGTATTGGTAGGGCCGGCCGTTGTCGTTCTTGATCGCGGCGACGCGCAGGTGTTCGGCGTAGGCGCTGACCGTCTCACGGGTGGTGAAGCGCAGCGGCGCACCCGCGGCCTTGAGCTTGCGGTTGTCGATCGCGCGCCCGTAGCGCAACTGGTTGTGCATCTCCGGCGGCACGCGCAGGCCGAGGCGCCCGAGCGCGGCCAGCGCGAGCCCGGTGCCCCACGGCGGCAGGATCGGCGCGAGCGGGCGCCCGAGCAGGCTCGCGACCTCCGAGAGCACGAGCACGCCGTCGGCGGCCACGTTGTAGACGCCGTCGAGGTCGTGCTTGGTCGCGTGCTCGAGCACGCCGACGATGTCGTCCTCGTGGATGAACTGGTACCGCGGGTCAAAGCCGAGGATGCAGGGCACGACCGGGAGCGAGAGCAGCGCCGAATGGGAGGTGCGGAGCGCGGGGCCGAGCCCGTTGGCGAAGCGCAGGATGCTCACGGCTACCTCGTCGTTGCGCTCGGCGAAGGCCGTGACGGCCTTCTCGGCCTCCACGACGTCCTTCTCCAGCAGCGTCCGCGCCGGATGCGGGCGCTGCATGCTCTCGGTGAAGAAGGCCGGGTCGTCCTGCTCAGCGCCGTAGTAGTGCGCCGAGGACTTGAAGACGACCTTCTTGACGGGCGAGTCGGGACCCGAGCAGGCGGCGAGGATGTTCATCGTCCCGATCACGTTGTTCTCGTGGGTCGCCCGCGCCGGAGCGGTGACCGAGTCGACGATCAGGCGCGTGTCGACCACGGTGTCGATCTCGGCCGCCTGCACGATCCGCCGCAGCAGCGCATGCTGGGTGCCGACGCGCACGAACTCCGTGCGCTGCAGCTCACAGGTCGGGTCCTGGGGGCTCACGCCCACGATCACCTCGATCGCCGGGTCGCGCTCGAGCTCCTGGGCGAGGCGGCCGCCCCAGAAGCTCGAGAGCCCGGTGAGCAGGACGCGGCGGGCCACTAGAGCCAGACCGACTTGCGCTGGGCCAGCATCTCGTAGAGCTCCTCCTGGATGCGCGCGCGGACGTTGTCGGACACGGTCTGGATCAGGCCGCGGTCGTTCCAGGGCTCGGGGCCCCACTGGTCGGTCGGGATCGGCTCGAGGAAGCGGATCCGGAACTTGGCCGGCAGGTAGCCGAGCATCCCGAGGAGCCCGAAGTGCGGGAAGGTCGGCGTGATCGGGAAGTACAGGAGCCCGGTGATGCGCTGGAGCAGCTTCATCTGGGCGAAGACGGGCGCGGCCTCCTCGGCGCCCACCACCGCGATCGGCTGAATCGGGACCTCGGCGCGCATCGCCGCCTCGACGAAGCCCCCGCGGCCGAAGCGCCGCAGCCGGTAGCGGTCCTTGTAGAGCTTCTCGGTCCCCTTGCGACCCTCGGGGAAGACGAGCACGAGCTGCTGCTCGTCGTGGAGCAGGCGCTGGACGTTGGCCGGGTGGGCGGGGATGCCGCCGATCTTCGAGACCAGCATGCTGAAGCCGGGGTAGCCCTTGAAGAAGTGCTCGACCGCGAGGTGCAGCGGGCGCGGGCGCGGGTGCTCCTCCTTGATCGCCTTGGTGATCATCGCCGCGTCGGGCGGCAGCGCCCCGGCGTGATTGGAGATCAGCAGCGCGCCGCCCTCGGCGGGGAGGTTCTCGATTCCCTCGACCTCGCAGCGGAACCAGTACGTGTAGAGGAACTCGTAGATCGTCGCGTCCATCAGGCCCTCGACGCGCTCCGAGCGCCCCCAGTCGGTGACCTGGCGCTCGGGCTCGATCGCGGGCAGCTGGTCGCACAGGTCGCCGCTCGGGGCGGGAAGCGCCTTCACGCGAGCACCGCCTCGATCGCCTGGGCGAGCCCGTCCCAGTTGTCGGCGCAGAGGACGTCCTCGCTCTCGCAGACGTCGCGGTTCCAGGGGTGCTCGATCGTGGCGACGCGGATGCCCGCGTCGATCGCGTGCTGGAGGTTCACCGGGGAGTCGTCGATCAGCAGGTCGATGTCGATCTCAACACAGCGCGCCACCTTGTCATAGGAGCAGTAGAGCTCGTCGTAGGGCAGCCCGATGCGGTCGAGCCACTGCGCGGTCGCGGCGTGGGCGTCGGGGGCGCGATGGGAGGTGATGTGGATGAAGTGCCCGGCCTCGTGCCACGCCCGTACGGTCTCGACCGCGCCGGGGTAGGGCTCGGAGGCCAGGATGTGGCGCTCGGAGTGGGTCTCGGCCACGCACGCCTTCAGCTGTGCCGGGCGCAGGAGGCCGATGTCCCACACCACCTGGCCCTCGTAGGGCAGCGCGACGCCGAAGCGCCGCTGGGCGACCTGGTCGAGCAGGTCCCAGTAGTCGTGCAGCGTGGAGTCGATGTCGATCGCGATGCGCATGGCCGGACTGGGCATTACGGTAGTCCGCCATGGTCCCCAGACGACGCGACGGCTCCCTCGGCGTTCTCAGCCCTGGCGCCGACACCGACTACGGGCGCTCGGACGGCGCGTGGCTCGACGTCGACTGGCCCGCCTACCAGCGCTGGGTCGAGGTCGACGCCAAGCAGGTCAACCTCGTCGACATCGGCTCCGGGCCGGTCGTGATCCTCGTGCACGGGCTCGGCGCCGCGTGGCAGTGCTGGGTGGAGAACATCCCCGACCTCGCGCGCGACCATCGCGTGATCGCGGTCGACCTGCCCGGCTTCGGCTGGTCGCAGATGCCCGAGGCCGAGATCTCGATCGAGTACTACGGGCAGTGGCTGGGCCGGCTCGCCGACCAGCTCGGGATCGAGTCGGCGGCGGCGGTCGTGGGCAACTCGATGGGCGGGTTCATCGCGGCCGAGCTGGCGATCCGCCGGCCCGAGCTGATCGAGCGGCTGTCGCTCGTCTCGGCGGCGATCTTCTGGCAGGAGTACCGGCGCGCCCAGCCGCTGGTCACCTTCGCCCGCGCGACCGACGCGTACATCGGCCGCGCGATCGCCGGTTCCTCAGATCTCGTGTCGCGGCGCCCGCGGCTGCGCACGCCGGCGCTGATGTCGGCGGGGATCCGCTACCCCTACCGCCTGCCGCCCCAGCTCGCGCAGGAGCTGGTGCGCAGCGCGCGGCGCACCGAGGGCTTCCTGCCGGCGCTCGAGGCGCTCGCCGGCTTCCCGCTGCGCGAGGAGCTGCCGAAGATCTCCTGCCCGACGCTGATCGTGTGGGGCGCCCACGACACGCTCGTGGGCGTGCGCGACGCGGCGAAGATGGAGGAGTCGATCCCCGACGCCCGGCGCGTGGTCTTCGAGCGCACCGGCCACGTGCCGATGGTCGAGCGCCCCGCGCGCTTCAACCGCGTGCTGCGCGAGTTTCTGGAGGAGGGGGCGGTGCGCGGCGAGCCCGCGGGCGCGAATCTGGTGGAGGGCGCAAAGCTGCGGCAGTGAAGGGCAGTTCCGGCCCGGGTGTGACGAGTTGACGCTGACTGTCAGCGATTTCTCGTTCCACCCGCCTCGGGCCACCTCCTACCTGGCCGCCGCCCGCCTACCGCGTGATCGCGCCCTCCGAGGCGCTCGAGACGAGCTTGGCGTACTTGCCGAGCACGCCGGTGGGCGGGCCGCCGTTCGCCGGCGCCGTGTAGGCCGCGACGCGCGCGCCGATCTCCTCCTCGGAGAGCGCGACGTCGAGGCGGCGCGAGGCGACGTCGATCGTGACCGTGTCGCCGTCACGCACCGCCGTGATCGGCCCGCCGCGGACCGCTTCAGGCGCGACGTGGGCGACCATGAAGCCGTGGGTGGCGCCGCTGAAGCGCCCGTCGGTGATCAGCGCGACGTCGTCGCCGAGGCCCTCGCCCACCAGCGCGGCGGTGACCGCGAGCATCTCGCGCATCCCCGGGCCGCCGGCGGGGCCCTCGTTGCGGATCACCACCACGTCGCCGGCGACGATGGCGCCCGCGGTGACCGCAGCCATCGCGTCCTCCTCGGACTCGAAGACGCGCGCGGGCCCCTCGTGGTGCACGCGCTCGTGGCCGGAGAGCTTGACCACGCAGCCCTCGGGCGCGAGGTTGCCGCGCAGGATCGCCAACCCGCCCGACGGCTTGAGCGCCTCGGCGAGCGGGAGCACGACGCGCTGGCCCGGGGTCTCGGTCGCCTCGAGCGCATGCTCGCCGACGGTGCGGCCGGTCACCGTCTGGGCGCCCTCGTTGAGCAGCCCCGCCTCGTGCAGGCGCTTGACCACCACGGGGACTCCGCCCGCCGCGTGCAGGTCGGCGGCCACGTAGCGCCCGCCCGGCTTGAGGTCGCAGAGCATCGGCGTGCGCGCGCAGATGCGGTC
Source organism: Solirubrobacterales bacterium (assembly GCA_038238015.1). Taxonomy (GTDB): domain Bacteria; phylum Actinomycetota; class Thermoleophilia; order Solirubrobacterales; family Solirubrobacteraceae; genus DASQFQ01. The sequence continues at coordinate 41,032 of JBBRYA010000011.1, read as the reverse complement.
GAAGTCGTCGATGTCGAGCGGGACGCCGGCCTCGCGGGCGATCGCCAGCAGGTGCAGCACGCCGTTGGTGGAGCCGCCGCTGGTCGCGACGGCGGCGATCGCGTTCTCCAGGCCCTCGCGGGTGATGACGTCGCGCGGGCGCTGGCCGCGCGCCAGCACGTCCATGACCAGGCGCCCGGCCTCGAAGGCGACCTCGGCCTTGCTCGGGTTCTCGGCCGGGACCATCGCCGCGCCCATCGGGGAGATGCCGAGCACCTCGAGCGCCATCGCCATCGTGTTGGCGGTGAACTGGCCGCCGCAGGCGCCGGCGCCGGGCGAGGCGGCCTCCTCGATCGCGATCAGCTCCTCCTCGCTGATCTTGCCGGCCGCGTGGGCACCGATCGCCTCGAAGACCTCCTGGATCGTGATGTCCTTGCCCTGGTAGCGACCGGGGGCGATCGAGCCGCCGTAGAGCATCAGCCCGGGCAGGTTCAGCCGCGCGAGCGCCATCACCGTCCCCGGCAGCGTCTTGTCGCAGCCGGCGAGCACGACGACCGCGTCGAAGAGGTGGCCGAGCGCGACCAGCTCGATCGAGTCGGCGATCACTTCGCGCGAGACGAGGCTGGCCTTCATCCCGCTGGTGCCCATCGTGATCCCGTCGGAGATCGCGATCGTGTTGAACTCCATCGGCGTGCCGCCGGCGGCGCGGACGCCCTCCTTGATCTTCGCCGCGAGCGCGCGCATGTGGAAGTTACACGGCATCGTCTCCGTCCAGGTCGAGGCGACGCCGACGATCGGCTTCGCCAGCGCCTCGTCGTCGAAGCCGATGCCCTTGAGCTGGGAGCGCGCGCCCGCGCGCGTCGGGCCTTCGAGGAGCTGGCGGGAGTTGTGCTTTGGGTCGAGCGTGGCCATCTGGGAGGCGTCAAGCCTACCCAGGCGCGCCCAGCGGGCCGGTGCGGCTCAGGCGTCGGTCGAGCCGGCGCGGCGGGCGGCGCCCGCGGCGCGCGCGTGGCGCTCGGCGCGCGCCAGGCTCTCGCGCTCCCACTGGCCGAGGCGCCAGAGGTCGCGCTGGACCTGGCGTGGGTCGACCTGGCGGCCGGGAAGGTGCATGTTGGCCTCGGAGATCAGGCGGCGCTCGTCGCCCTGGAGCGCCATCCACTTCGCCAGCACGTCGTCTGAATCGGGCAGGCGGGCCGAGCCGAACGGGCGCGTCTCGTCGGGGAACTCGACGCAGTACTCGTTGAGCAGCTGGCCGGTCTGCGCGAGGTAGGCGACGATCGGCTTGTGCGGATAGACGAGGTAGGCGTACGGGGCGCCGCGCAGGTCGCGGCCGGCGCGCGGGCCGTCGGCCTGGCCGCCCCAGACGCGCAGGAACCCGAGGTCGCGGTACATCCCCCACTCCTCGTCGTTGACGCAGGAGCGCAGCAGCTCGCGGGCGCGCTGCTCGGCGCGGCGCTCGCGGCCGGGGTCAAAGGGGACGGGGCGGCCCTGCCGGCGGGACTCACGGCGCGCGTGGCGGCGCTCGCCGCGCCGATCGAGCCATGGCAGCGAGACCTCCCAGAGCAGCGCCAGCACCACGATCGCGGTGGCGCACAGTGCGACGGTCATCGCCGGGCCGCTAGCGCGCGCCGCCGGCGGCGCGCGGGAAGAAGATCACCCGGTCGGTCTGGCGCGGGATGTCCTCGAACGCGCGGACCATCTCCGCCTCACGCCGGCCGGTCTCGGTGATGGTCGGCACCGCCGCCCACATCCCGAGATCGAGCTGGTGGCGGAACTCCACCACTAGGCGCTCCTCGTCGGCGGAGACCTCGACGTCCCCCTCGGCGATCAGCTGCTCGCCGTGACCCGGACGCATGCGCAGGAACTTCATGGCGCGATTATGCCAGAGGGAGGGCTGCCCGCTGCGCGGTTGACGCGCCAGACCCCGCCGCATGTCGGAGACCGAACACATCGACCGGTCCCGGACCGGCGCCGAGCTCGCGCAGCCCGTCGCGAACCGCGGCCGACGCAAGCTCGCGCGCGCGCCGGGCCGCCTCCAGTGGCGTGAGGCCGAGCGCGAGGTGGGCGGCCAGCGCCGAGGAGTGCGTGCAGCCCGAGCCGTGGGCGGCGCCGTCGGGGTGGCGCTCGCCGGCGATCGGCTCGAGCACGTCGCCGTCGAAGAACACGTCGACGAGCTCCTCGCGGTGCCCGCCGGTGACCACGACGGCGCCGGGCCCGAGCGCGTGCAGCAGGCGAGCGAGCTCCTCGGCCCCGGCGTCCGGAGCCCGCGCGAGCACGCGCGCCTCGGGCAGGTTGGGCGTGATGACAGTGGCGAGCGGCAGCAGCACGTCGATCAGCGCCGCGCGAGCCTCCTCGTCGAGCAGCACGGCGCCGGACTCCGCGACCATCACCGGGTCGATCACCACGGGTGTACCGGGCGCCAGCAGCGCCAGCGCCTCGCGCACCGCCGCGACGGTCTCCGCCGTGCCGAGCATTCCGACCTTGACCGCGTCGGCGCCGATGTCCTGCACGACGGCAGATACCTGCTCGACGATCATCGCCGCGGGGACCGCGTGGACCGCGCTGACCCCCGTCGTGTTCTGCGCGGTGATCGCCGTGATCGCAGTCATGCCGTGCACCCCGCAGCGCGCGAAAGCCTTCAGGTCGGCCTGGATCCCGGCACCGCCGCCGGAGTCCGAGCCGGCGATCGAGAGCACGGCGGGAACGCGGCGCGGCATGCGATGCAGGGTAGGACGAGCGCGTCATCGGCAGCGGACGTAGCTCCCGCCGAACTCGCGCCGGACCAGGCCGCGCAGCTCCAGCAGCGAGAGGCCGCGGTGCGCGGCCTCGGCTTCCTCGGGTGTGGCGGCGAGCGCGGCGACGGTGCCGCGCCCCTGCTCGACGGCGTCGAGCAGGCGGCGCAGGGGAGCGCCGAGGTCCCCCGCGGGATCGGGGCCGGGGACGACGGGCGCGTCGGCGCCGAACAGCAGGTCGAGAACGTCGCGTGGGTCGCGCACCACGGCGGCGCCGGCGTGCAGCAGATCGTTGGTCCCCGCCGAGAGCCGCGAGGTCACCGGGCCCGGCACCGCCGCGACGGTCCGCCCCAGGTCGGTCGCGAAGTCGGCGGTGATCAGCGAGCCCGAGCGCGGCGCGGCCTCGACCACGATGGTGGCCGCGCCGAGCGCGGCGATGATCCGGTTGCGGGCCGGGAAGCACCATCGGAACGCGGTGAATCCCGGCGGCAGCTCCGAGATGACCGCACCCGTCTCGACGAGCCGCTCGTAGAGCCGGCGCATGCGGGCGGGGTAGGCGACGTCCGCGCTCGCGGCCAGGACCGCCACCGGTGGCGCGTGGTCGGCGGGCGCCTCCAGTGCCCCCGCGTGCGCGGCCGAGTCGATCCCGAGCGCCATGCCGGAGATGACCGGCACGCCCGCGGCGGTCAGGCCGCGACCCAGGTCCCGCGCCACCTCGAGCCCGTAGCCCGAGGCGCGCCGCGCGCCGACGATCGCCACCGACTCGCGCTCGGCCAGGGCGCCGAGCTGCCCGGCCACGTGGAGCACTGCCGGCGGGTCGGGCAGCTCGCGCAGCCGGGCGGGATAGCCGAGGCGGCAGCGACAGACCGCGTGCAGCCCGGCGGCGTGGATGCGCTCGCGGGCGGCGTCCGGATCGAAGCTCCCATAGCGGGGAGCCGCCTGCGGCGCGAGGCGCAGCAGCGCGTCCTCCTCCAGCGCCAGCACGCCGGCGCTGCCACGGAAGCCGTGCCACGCGACGTCGAGCGAGCCGGCCGCCGCGGCGATCAGCTCGGTTCGCCGCAGGCAGCTGTTGCACGTGTCGATCACGCCGCGGCCGCCAGCGGTGCGGCGTCCATGCGATGCGCGAGGGCGCTCGCGACGTGCTCCGGGCGCACCGCCTCGGAGCCGTCGAGGTCCGCGACCGTGCGGGCGACGCGCAGGACGCGGTGGTGGCCGCGCGCGCTGAGGCGGTTGCGGTCATGCAGCTCATAGAGGCAGCGGAGCGCGCCCGCTGTGGCCCCGACCAGGTCGCGCACCATCCGCGGGGTCATCTGGGCGTTGCACGCGACGCCGAGGCCGGCGAACCGATGCGCCTGGCGCTCGCGCGCCTCCACGACCTCGGCGCGGGCGGACGCCGACGAGGGCGCCGACTGCTCGCGAAGCGCCTTCGCGCTCGGCCGGCCGACGGGAACGGTGATGTCGATGCGGTCGAGCAACGGCCCGCTGAGACGGCGCTGGTGACGCGCGACGTCGGCGGCGCTGCAGCTGCAGCGCGCGTCGCCGAAGCCGCAGGGGCACGGGTTCGAGGCGGCGACCAGCATGCACTGCGAGGGGAAGCTGAGGACGCGCTGGGCGCGGACGATCACCACGCGCCCGTCCTCGAGCGGCTGGCGCAGCGCCTCGAGCGCAGGGCGGGCGAACTCCGACAGCTCATCGAGGAAGAGCACGCCGTGGTGGGCCAGCGTCACCTCGCCGGGCGTCGGCGTGCCGCCGCCGCCGACCAGCCCGGACGCCGAGATCGTGTGATGGGGCGCGCGGAACGGTCGCTCACGGACCAGCCCCCCGCCGTGGAGGCCGGCCACCGACTGGATGCGGGTCACCTCGATCGCCTCGGACCGGCTCAGCGGCGGCAGCAGGCCCGGCAGGCGGCGCGCCAGCATGGTCTTGCCGGTGCCGGGCGGACCGTGCAGGTAGAGGTTGTGGCCGCCGGCCGCGGCGACGAGGAGGGCGGGGATGAGCACGTTGTGGCCGAGGACGTCGGAGAGGTCGAGCGGCGCCGCCTCGACCGCCGCAGCTTTTGGCGCCGCAACGAGCGGCGGGTCGGCTCGCCCCGCGAGCACGTCCACCGCGTGCTGGAGGGACTCGGCCCCGACCACCTCGAGCCCCTCGACCAGCGAGGCCTCCGTCGCGCCCGAGGATGGGAGCACCAGGCGTGAGAGCCCGTGCGCCCGCGTGCCCTGCGCGACGGCCAACGCCCCGCGGCCGGGGCTGAGCGACCCCGTCAGCGACAGCTCGCCGGCGAACGCGCAGCCGTCGATCACCTCGGGGTCGAGCTGGCCGCTCGCGGCGAGGATCGCCACGGCCATCGGGAGGTCGAAGCCGGGGCCGGCCTTGCGCAAGTACGCCGGCGCCAGGTTGACCGTGACGCGCTTGGCCGGGAACTCGAAGCCCGAGTTCACGAGCGCCGCGCGGACGCGCTCGCGGGCCTCGCGCACGGCCTTGTCGGCGAGCCCGACGATCGTGAAGCCGGGCAGGCCCGAACGGATGTCGGCCTCGACCACCACGCGCCGGCTGTTGACCCCGTCGAGGGCGAAGGCGATCACGCGGGCGAGGCTCAAAACGCCCCCACCGCGTGCTCGAGCGAGACCAGCGCGCCGCGGACGTCCAGCGTCACGCCGACGGCGTCGAAGCGCAGCTCGGAGGCCCGCGGCCGGTCGCTCACGTCGTTGAGCCAGGCCGCGCCCATGCGGCGGACCTGGCTGCGCTTACGCTCATGCAGCGAGTCCCACGGCGCACCCGAGCCGGCGCGCCGCGTCTTGACCTCGCAGAACACGATCGTGCTGTCGTCGGCGAGCACGAGGTCGAGCTCTCCGAAGCGGGTGCGGTGATTGCGGGCCAGCACGGCGTAGCCCAACCGCTCGAAGTGATCGGCCGCAAGGCGCTCGCCGAGGCGGCCGAGCTGTTGACGGGGGTCCTCGGACATCGCTGCGGCGAGGCTATGGACGGTCGCGTGACGTGTCACCACGCGGGTGTGCCGGTTCTGTGCCGGGAGCGTGCCGAAGTGCCGCTCCTAGGTCGTCAGCAACCTGAGTTGACAACCACTCCGTCTGTCAACTACGGTTGCGCACAACGTGACCGGCGTGTCCACCGACCATCCCGCCTCGCCCGACGACGGCCTCGCCGCCGTCGTCGCGCTGCGCCGCCTCGCCGACCGGCTGGAGGACGCCGAGGTCGAGCGCGCGCTGCGCGACGGGTGGACCTGGAGCCAGGTCGCCGAGGCGCTTGCCGTCACCCGCCAGGCCGTCCACAAGAAGCACGCGAGGAGGCTGCGCTGATGTTCGAGCGGTTCACCGCCGATGCCCGCCAGGTCGTCGAGCGCGCGGAGAGGGAGGCGCGGTTCTCCGGCTCGCCGTCAATCGAAGCCGAGCACCTCCTGCTCGCGCTCGCCTGCGGCAGCGGGCCGGTCGCCCACACCCTGCAGGGCTGTGGCCTGGACTTCGACCGCACCCGCGCCGCGATCGACGATCACTTCGAGCGCACGCTGGCTGCGATCGGCATCGACGCCGGCGGCTTTGCCCTGCCGCCTGCGCCGCCGAGCGCCAACCCGCGCTTCGGCGCCTCCTCAAAGCTTGCGCTCGAGCGCGCCCTCCGGGCCGCCGCGGAACGCAAGGACCGACGGCTCCGCTCAGAGCACGTGCTGCTGGGCGTGCTGCGCGCCGAGGCCGGCACCGTGCCAAGGGTGCTCGCCGCGGAGGGCGTCGAGCGCGACGCGATCATCGCCCGGCTGGAGCGCGAGCTCGCCGCGTAGGACGCCCGCTCTAGCCCGCGCGCACCACCACGAAGTACTCGCCCTCGAACAGCACCTCTCCCCCACCCAGCTCCTCGGCCAGCCCCGCGCCGGTGAAGTAGCGCTTGTAGACCTGGTGGCGCGAGCCGTCGGAGAGCAGGCGCTCCTGCCATTCCTCGGACGCCACCTCCGCCCGCCGCGCCGAGTCCGCCACCACGAGCTCCCCCGCCACCCGCCGCGCCTCATGCAGGAACGCGCCCCGCTCGTCCTCCTGCAGGTGGCCGTAGAAGTGGCCGGTGAAGACGCGCTCGAACGAGCCGTCCTCGAACGGCAGCGGCTGCGCGTCGGACTGCACCGCCCGCGCGGACGGCACCCGCGCCGCCGCGATCTCGAGCATCGCCGCGCTCTGGTCGAGCAGCGTCAGCTGCCCGCGGAGATCACGCGAGAGGTACCCCGTCCCGCACGCGACGTCGAGCGTCGAGGCCGGGGCGAGCGCCGCCACCGTGGCGCGCAGAGCCGGCACCTCCTCGGGCAGCCCCGGCCGTGGCCGCGAGGCGTAGAGCCCCGAGCCCTCGTACCAGTCGTCGTATTCGGGCGCCCGGAGCTCGTAGTAGCGCTTCAAGCCGGGCGGTCGAGCGCGAGCTGCTGGTAGGCCATCGACTGGAAGGAGAGCCGGTGCAGCGGCGAGACCCCGAGGCGCTCGATCGCCGCGCGGTGCTCGGGCGTCGAGTAGCCGACGTGCGCGGCGAACTCCCAGCCTGGATAGCGCTCCTCCATGCGGTGCATGAAGCGGTCGCGCGAGACCTTGGCGATCACCGAGGCGGCCGCGATCGCGGCGCTCGTCCCGTCCCCGCCCACCACCGCGCGCTGCTCGAAGCCGGTCGGCGGCACCGGGAAGCCGTCTGACAGGCACAGGGAGCCCTCGACCGCGACCCGGCGCAGCACGTCGCTGAGCGCCGCGAGGTTGGTCTTGTGCAAGCCGCGCTCGTCGATCCCGCGCACGCAGCGCGAGGTCACCGCCACCCGCACCGCCGCGCGCAGCACCCGCGGGTAGAGCTCCTCACGGCCCTCCTCCGTGTGCTGCTTGGAGTCGTTGAGCGCGGTCAGCGTCCGACGGTCGGCCAGGGTGAGCGTCTCGTAGTCGAAGAGCACCGCCGCGGCCACCAGCGGGCCGGCCAGGCAGCCGCGCCCGGCCTCGTCGGCCCCCGCGACGAAGCGCGTGCCGAGGCCGCGGTCATAGCGGAACAGGCGACCCCCGCTGGAGCGGCGGCGCTTCATCGCCCGCCTCGTGGCGCGCGAGGAGGGCGCCGGCTCAGAGGAGCCCGATGCGCTTGGGAGGCCAATAGGTGCCGAAGGCTGCGCCGATGATCCACTTCTTCGGGACCGGTCCCCAGAACCGGCTGTCGTCGGACGAGCCACGATTGTCGCCCATCATGAAGTAGTGATCGGCGGGAATCGTGACCTCGCGCGGGTAGTCGCAGCCGTCGCTGCTCGCGCACGGGCGGGTGAACGGCTCTGACTGGCGCTTGCCGTTGAGGATCACGTGGCCGCCGCGGATCATCAGGCGGTCGCCGGGGCCGGCCACGACGCGCTTGATGAAGTTGACCGTGGCCATCTTCGGGGTCGGCTTGGTGCAGACCTCGCCGCTCGGCGGCGTCCCGCCCCCGCACATGTCCTCCTGCTCGGCGCCCTCGGGCGGGTGGAAGACCACGACGTCGCCGACGCTCGGGGCGGAGAAGCGCTCGCCGATGCGGTTCACGAGCACGCGCTGGCCGATCGTGAGGGTCGGGACCATCGACTCCGACGGGATCTTGTACGGCTTGATCAGGAACGCCTGGATGCCCAGCGCGAGCGCCAGCGCGACAGCGACGATCAGGACCAGCTCGAGCAGCGAGCTGGAGGCTGAGGAGCTCTTTTCGGCCACCTCAGGCTGTGGCGTCGTCGCCCGCGACGGCGGGAGACGGCTCGGCCGTCTCGGCCGAGCCGGGCGCCTGCTCGAGCGCCTGCTCGTCGACCGCCTCGCCCGGCACCTCGGCGTCGGACGCCGCGGCCGCCTCGGCCGCCGGATCGTGCAGCAGCCCGGCCTGCACGAGCTCCTCCACCTGGCCCGTGTAGCGGCGCTCGCGCACGCGGGCGCGCTTGCCGACGCGGCCGCGCAGGTAGTAGAGCTTCGCCCGCCGCACGTCACCGCGGGCGGCGACCTCGATGCGCTCGATCTTCGGCGAGTGCACGGGGAACGTGCGCTCGACGCCGACGCCGAAGGACTGCTTGCGGACCGTGAAGGTCTCGCGGACACCCTCGCCCTGGCGCTTGATGACGACGCCCTCGAAGACCTGTGTACGCCGGCGCGTGCCCTCGACGACCTGGAAGTGGACCTTCAGGCGGTCACCCGCCTGGAAGCGGGGGACGCGGCGCAGCTGCGTGCGCTCGAGGGAGTCGATGACGGTGCTCATGGCGAACAAAGACCGCGAAGGCCGGACAGAGGCTTCCGCGGCGGGCGGCCTATGGTAGCGGACCCCCGGGGTCCTCAGCCGCCCGGCGGCGGCTCTCCGAGAGGCGCCAGCGGCGGATCTCCTCGTGGTGTCCGGAGAGCAGGATCTCGGGCACCGGCCACCCCCGCCAGTCCGCCGGACGGGTGTAGTGCGGGTACTCCGGCCCGCCGCCGAGCGCGGCGCTGAAGGACTCCTCGGCCGCCGAGTCAGCATGGCCGAGCGAGCCCGGGAGCTTGCGCAGCACGCTGTCGGCCACGACCATCGCGGCGAGCTCGCCGCCCGCCAGCACGTAGCGCCCGATCGACAGCTCCTCGGTGCAGAAGCGGTCGATGATGCGCTGGTCGAAGCCCTCGTAGCGGCCGCACAGCAGGGTGATGTCCTCCTCGCCCGCGAGCGTGTCTGCGAGCGCGTCGTCGAGCAGGCGCCCGCCCGGAGTCAGCGCGATCACGCGCCTGCCCTCCGGGGGCGGCGCCGGGTCGCCGTCGTAGCGGGCCCGCAGGGCCGCCTCGACCACGTCGACGCGCAGCACCATCCCCGCCCCGCCGCCGAACGGGGTGTCGTCCACCTGCCCGGCCTTCAGCGGCGTCGTCGCGCGGTAGTCGAGGGCCTCGACGGCGTGCCCGTTGGCGATCGCCTTGACGACGTGCCGCTGGGTGCGAAACCAGTCGAACCAGTGCGGGAACAGCGTGAAGACGTCAATCCGCACCGAGGAACCCCATGTCCACGTCGATGCGGCGGCCGGGCACATCGATGGAGCGGATCGCGTCCTGCACGAGCGGGATCAGCAGGTCGCCCACCTCGAGCGCCTCGACCGACGGAAGCTCGACGAGACGGGTGACCACGCCGACCTCGCGCTCGCCGTCGAACACCCTGCAGCCCGCGAACTCGTGTGCCCAATGCTCGCCCTCTCCCAGCGCTGGCGCGTCGACGGGGTCGACGAGCAGGGCCTCGCCGCGCAGCGCCTCGACGGCCTCGCGCGTCTCGTGCCCCTCGAGCCGGAGCACCGGGGCCTCGAAGGTGCCGGCGCGGCGCACGATCTCCAAGGCCCGTTCCCCCACCCGCACGCGCACGCCGAGCGACAGCAGCCTCGGCAGCGGCAGGGCGACGTGGAAGGAGCCGTCGAGCCCGTGGGGACGCCCGATCCGCCCGGCCTCCAGGAAGGCGGGGCTACTCGACGATGTCGAGGAGGACGCGGCGGTTGTCCTTGACCGCGGCGGCCTTGACGAGGGTGCGGAGGGCCTGCGCGGTGCGTCCCCCCCGGCCGATGACCTGGCCGTAGTCATCGTCGTCGAGCGAGAGCTCGAGCACGATGGTGCCGTCGTCCTCCTCGAACTCCTCGACCTTCACGGCATCCGGGTGCTCGACGAGCGCCCGGGCCAGGTACTCGAGGAGCTCGCGCACCTACCGCCCGGCGGGCGCGATGCCCTGGGTCTTGAGCAGCCGGCGCACAGCGTCTGAGGGCTGGGCGCCGCGAGTGAGCCACAGGCGTGCGCGCTCCTCGTCGATCTGAATGGTCGAGGGGTCGGTCTGCGCGTTGTAGCGGCCGATCGTCTCGATGAAGCGCCCGTCGCGCGGGGAGCGGCTGTCGGCGACGACGACGCGCCACACCGGGTCCTTCTTCCCGCCCACGCGGGTGAGTCTCATGCTGACTGGCATCGGCGCGGCAGGATAGCGGAGAGGCGCCGCTCAGCGGCCCCGCATCATGGCCCCGAGGTCGGGCATCTTGCCCTGCGTGAGGCCGCGCATCATCTTGCGCATCTCGCCGAACTGCTTGACGAGCTGGTTGACCTGCTGGACCGTCGTGCCCGATCCGCGGGCGATCCGCAGGCGGCGGGAGCCCTTGATCGCCTCGGGGTGCCGGCGCTCCCACTGGGTCATGGAGCCGATGATCGCCTCGACGCGGTCGAGCTCGCGATCGTCGATGTCGAGCTTGCCGAGCTGGTGGCCGGCGAGCCCGGGGATCATCCCGAGCAGGTTGGTGAGCGGGCCCATCTTGCGGATCTTGCGCAGCTGGTCGGCGAAGTCCTCGAGCGTGAACTCGTTGCGGCGGAGCTTCCGCTCCATCTCCTTCGCCTCTTCTTCGTCGACGTTCTTCTCCGCCTTCTCGATGAAGGAGAGGACGTCGCCCATGCCGAGGATCCGCTGGGCCATGCGGTCGGGGTGGAAGCGCTCGAAGTCCGGCAGCTTCTCGCCGGTGGAGGCGAACAGGATCGGCTTGCCGGTGACGGCCTTGACCGAGAGGGCGGCGCCGCCGCGTGCGTCGCCGTCGAGCTTGGAGAGGATGACCCCGTCGAACTGGGCGACCTCGGCGAACTGCTCGGCGACGTTGACGGCGTCCTGGCCGGTCATCGCGTCGACGACGAGCAGGACGTTGGTCGGCCGCACGCGCTTCTTGATGTTGGCGAGCTCCTCCATCAGCGCCTGGTCGACGTGCAGACGGCCCGCGGTGTCGACGATCAGCACGTCCTTGCCGTCGCGCTTGGCCTGGTCGAGCGCCCAGGCCGCGATGTCCACCGGGTCCTTGTCGGTGCCCTGCTCGTAGACCGTGGCTCCGGCCTGGGCGCCGACCTTGATGAGCTGCTCGACGGCCGCCGGGCGGTAGACGTCGCAGGCGGCGACGGCGACGCTCGACCCGTTCTCCTCGCGCAGGAAGCGCGCGAGCTTGGCCGTCGCCGTCGTCTTGCCCGAGCCCTGCAGGCCGGCCATCAGGATCACCGTCGGCGGGCGCGGCGAGAAGCTCAGGCCGGCGGAGGCGCCGCCCATGAGCTTGGCCAGCTCCTCGTTGACGATCTTGACGACCTGCTGGCCGGGGTTGAGCTGCTTGGAGACCTCGGCCCCGAGGCAGCGCTCCTTGACCGCGTTGGTGAACTGCTTGACCACCTTGAAGTTCACGTCGGCCTCGAGCAGCGCGAGGCGAATCTCGCGCAGCGCGCGCGTGATGTCCTCCTCGGTCAGCGCACCGCGGCCGCGGACGCCCGAAAGGGTCTCCTGGAGCTTCTCTGAAAGGGAGTCGAACACTCCCCTGCAGCTTAGGTGCCCGGCTCCAGCGGTCCCGGCTCGGGCGGCGGGGGCGGCGAGATCAGGTGCGGCCCGGCGGTCGTCGCGTCCTGCGCTTCGGCGGTGGCGGCGGCGGCCGCGGCCGCGGCCGCCTCGGCGTCGGCGGCGGCCTTGGCGTCGATCGCGTCGGCGCGCTCGGAGCGGGGCTTGGGCGGGCGTGGCGGCCCGTTGCCCGGGATGCCCGGGTGCTGCTGGCTGCCGCCGAAGGCGCTGCCGAGCTGGCCCAGCGCCTGCGTGATCTCGCCGGGAATCACGAACACGGTGTTGGCGTCACCCTGGGCGAGCTGGGGCAGCATCTGCAGGTACTGATAGGCGAGCAGCGGCTGGTCGGGGCCGCCGTCGTGGATGGCCTGGAAGACCGTCTCGATCGCCTTCGCCTCGCCCTCGGCGCGCAGGATCGCCGACGTGCGCGCGCCCTCCGCCTTGAGGACGGCGGCCTGCTTCTCGCCCTCGGCGGTGAGGATCTGGGACTGCCGCGCGCCCTCGGCGGTGAGGATCGTGGCGCGGCGATCGCGCTCGGCACGCATCTGCTTCTCCATCGCCTCCTGCACCGTGCGCGGTGGCTCGATCGACTTCAGCTCGACGCGGTTGACGCGGATCCCCCAGCCGCCGGTGGCCTGGTCGAGCACGACGCGCAGCTGCGAGTTGACGTTGTCGCGGCTGGTGAGGACCTCCTCGAGCGTGAGCCCGCCGATCACGTTGCGCAGGGTGGTGACGGTGAGCTGCTCGATCGCCTGCAGCGGGTTGGCGACCTCATAGGTCGCGGCCTTGGCGTCCGTGACCGTGAAGTAGATGACGGTGTCGATGCCGACCACGAGGTTGTCCTCGGTGATCACCGGCTGGGGTGGGAAGGTGACGACCTGCTCGCGCAGGTCGATCAGCGGCTTGACGCGGTCCACGAACGGGACGATCAGCGCCAGGCCCGGATCGAGCGTGCGCGCGTAGCGCCCGAGGCGCTCGACCACGCCGGCCCTGGCCTGCGGCACGATGCGCACGCCGGCGGCGGCGACGAAGAAGACGAAGATCGCAAGCACGATCAAGGCGATGATTCCGGCACTCACGGCTGTAGCACCCTACTCGCTCACGAGCGCGGTGGCGCCCCGGATCTCCATCACCTGGACGCGCTGGCCCGCTTCGATCACATCATCCTCGTCGTAGGCGCGCGCTGTCCAGACCTGGCCCTCGATGCTCACGCAGCCGACGCCCTCGTGGTTGGCGATCCGCTCCACGACCGTCGCGTTGCGGCCGACGAGCGCCGCGGTGCCGGTGCGTAGCTGCGCGGGCATCTTCAGGTGCCTGCGCGCCAGTGGCCGCAGGGCGGTGAGCGCGGCGACGGAGATGGCCAGGAAGACCACCAGGCTGATCAGCGTGCCGGCCCCGACCGCGCTGATGAGCGCGGCCACGAGCGCGCCGACCGCGAACGGGGCCAGGAAGAAGCCCGACGTGGCGATCTCCCCGAGGCCGAGGATGGCCGCCGCGATGAGCCAGAGAACCCAGGGGTCCATGCAACTGAATGTAACCCACGCGCCGCGCGGGCCGGCTAAGTCAGCAGCGCGCGGGCGAACTCGTCGGCGTCGAAGGGGCGTAGGTCCTCCAGCTGCTCGCCGATCCCGATCAGCTTGACCGGGATCGCCAGCTCGTTGGCGATCGCGAGTGCGATCCCGCCCTTGGCCGTGCCGTCGAGCTTGGTGAGGATGATCCCCGTGACGCCGACGGCCTCGCCGAACAGCTTGGCTTGGCGCACGCCGTTCTGACCGGTGGTCGCGTCGACGGTCATCAGCGTCTCGTGCGGGGCGCCGGGGAGCTGCTTCTCGATCACGCGGCGGACCTTGGTCAGCTCGGCCATCAGGTCGCGCTGGGTGTGCAGGCGCCCGGCGGTGTCGACGATGACCACGTCGACGCCGCGCTCGCGGCCCTTGGCGACGGCGTCGAAGGCCACGGCGCCCGGGTCGGCCCCCTCGGCGCCGCGGACGAAGTCGCAGTCGGCGCGCTCGGACCAGCGCTCGAGCTGCTCGACCGCGGCGGCGCGGAAGGTGTCGGCGGCGCCGACCAGCACGCGCTTGCCGAGCGTCTTGCGCAGGTGCCAGGCGAGCTTGCCGATCGTCGTCGTCTTGCCGGTGCCGTTGACCCCCACGACGAGGATGACCGTGGGCTCCGGGCGCAGGTCGATGCGGTCCTCGCCCGTGCGCGCGAGCTCGGCCAGCAGCTCGGAGAGCCGCCCGGTAAGCGCCTCGCCCCCGACGATCTCGCCCTCCTCGGCCTCGTGCTCGAGGCGCTCGACGACCTCGGCGGTCGTGCGCGCGCCGACGTCGGCGTAGATCAGCGCCTCCTCGAGGCGCTCCCAGGTCTCTTCGTCGAGGTCGCCCTGGAACAGCGTGGCCTGGACCTCGGCCTGCAGCGCCTCGCGGGTCTTGCGCATGTTCTCGCGCATGCGCCGGAAGAAGCCCCGCCGGGCCTCCTCGCGCTCGGCCTCGGGCGGCGAGTCGGGGGCTCCGCCGTCGGTGATGAAGAGGTCGTACCAGTCGCGGGCCATCGGGCGGGCCACAATAGAGGCATGCCAGAGACCGTCGACGTTCGGAGCGAGCCCGCCGACGGCCCCGTCGCGCGCGGCCTCGTGGCCGCCATGGAGGCCGAGATCCTCGACCTCTACGGGCCCGCGGAGATGCCCACCACGGCGCATCCGGAGGAGCTGACCCCGCCGGACGGCGCCTTCGTGGTCCTCTACGAGGCGGGGTCGCCGGTGGCGGGTGGCGGCGTCAAGCGCCTGGACGACGAGGTCGGCGAGATCAAGCGCATGTACGTCGTGCCCGCGGCGCGCTCGCGGGGCCACGCCCGGCGGCTGCTCGCCGCGCTCGAGGACGCGGCGCGTGAGCTCGGCTATCGCCGCGCGCGGCTGGACACCGGCCCGTCCCAGCCCCACTCGCTCGCGTTGTACGAGTCCGCCGGCTATGTAGCGATCCCCGACTACAACGGAAACGTCGTGGCGACGTACTGGGGAGAGAAGCGGCTGTGACCGCATTCCTGCTCACCCTCGTCGGCGCCGCGCTCGCGGTCGGGCTTGAGCTGCTCGAGGCGCTCGCGATCGTGCTCGCGGTGGGCTCGACGCGGCGCTGGCGCGACGCGCTGCTGGGCGCCGCGGGGGCGGTCGTGCTGCTGGCGCTGCTGGTCGTCGTGGTCGGCCCGCTGCTGCTCGCGCGGCTGCCACTCGCGCCGCTACGGGTGGTGGTCGGGGTGGCGCTGCTGCTGTTCGGGCTCGAGTGGCTGCGCAAGGGCGTGCTGCGCCTGGCCGGGCGGCGCTCGCCCTCGGACTCCTTCAAGGAGTACCTCGAGGAGCGCGAGGCGATGGAGGGCGTCCCGCTTCCGGAGGCCGGGCGGCCCGACTGGCCCGCGCGGGTGATCGCGGGCAAGGGCGTGCTGCTCGAGGGGGTCGAGGTGGTGCTGATCGTGGCGGCGCTCGGCGCCGGCCCGAAGGGCCTCGCCCCCGCGCTGGCCGGCGCCGGCGTGGCGGTGGTGCTCACGCTCGCGATCGGGCTGGTCCTGCACCGGCCGCTGGCGCGGCTGCCCGAGTCCCACCTCAAGTACGCGGTCGGGATCGTGCTCTCCTCATTCGGGGTCTTCTTCCTCGGCGAGGGGCTCGACGTCAAGTGGCCGCTGTCCGACGGGGCGTTGCTCTACGTCGCGGCGGCGCTGCTGATCGTCTCCCAGCTGCAGGTCAGGACGCTTGCGCGCGAGCCGGTGGTCACCTGATGCGGGCGCTGCGCAAGCTCATCCTCGGCGAGACGTGGTCACTGCCGGCCGGGGTGCTCGTGGTGCTGCTCGCCGGCCTCGCGCTGCGCGAGACAGCGCACGGCTGGTGGGTCGACGCGGGCGGCTTCATACTGCTCGTGCTCGCGCTCGTGGTGCTCAGCGCGGCGCTCGCGCCCGCGCACAAACGGCGCTAGCGGTTCTCGCCGGTCTTGCCAACGGCCCCGCGCAGGCCGACGCAGCCGATGCATCCGACGCATCCCACGCAGTCCACGCAGCCGATGCAGGCCACGCACGCGACGCAGCCGAGGTTCCCGATGCCGGCGACGATGCCGGCGCTCGCGACGACGGCACCGCTCAGGATCACCCCGGCGCTTCCGACCACCCCAGCGCTGCCGGCCACGCCGGCAGAGCCCGCCACGCCGGCGCTGCCGCTCACCGCGGCGCTCCCAACGACGCCGACGACGCCCGCGATTCCGGCGCTTCCCGTGACCCCCGCGCTGCCCTGGACCTCGTCCATGGGGGGAGCCTAACGACGCGCCCGGCACGGACGGGCGGCCGCGACGCCCGCCCGGCCGGCTGGCCCCTGAACTAAGCCGCTGCGCGCTCCGGCAGCCGCCGCGAGACGACCTTGGACACGCCGTTGCCTCCCATCGAGACGCCGTAGAGGCAGTCCGCCGCCTCCATCGTGCGCTTCTGATGGGTCACGACGATGAACTGGGCGCGGCCGGCGAAGCGCCGCAGGAGAGTGAGGAAGCGGTCGATGTTGAGGTCGTCGAGCGCGGCCTCGACCTCGTCGAGGATGTAGAACGGGCACGGCTTGGCAAGGAAGACGGCGAAGAGGAAGGCCAGCGCGGTCAGCGACTTCTCGCCGCCGGAGAGCAGCGACAGGCGCTTGGTGGACTTGCCGGCGGGGGTGATCTCGATCTCGACGCCGAGGCCGTCGTCGGGGTCGCCGCCGCGCTCCTCGGCCTCTGCGGCGCGCTCGATGCGCTCCTCCTCAGTGGGCGTGGCAGCCTCGACGTCGGCGCCCCCCAGCACGGGCCTCGGGCCCAGGTCCTCGCGGACGAGGCGCAGGCGGCCGCGGCCGCCCGGGAAGAGCTGCTCGGCGACCTCCTCGAAGTTGTCAGCCGCGGCAGCGAAGGTCTCCTCGAAGGCGTCTCGGATGCGCTTGTCGGTGTCGCGGATCAGGCCGGTCAGCTCGCGCAGGGCCGCCTCGAGGTCCTCGCGCTGCGCCTCGAGCTCCTCGACGTGGGCGAGCGCCTCGGCGTACTCCTCCTCGGCCAGCGGGTTCACCGGGCCGAGCTGCTCGCGACGGCGGGCGAGGCGCACGACGCGCTCGGAGACCTCGGTGCGCTCGGCCTCCGGCAGCGCTGCCTCCGCGGGCTCGGCCGCCAGCCCCAGTCGCTCGGCGAGCTCGCGCAGCGCGGCCTCGACCTCGCCGGCGCGGTCACGCGCCTGCTGAGCGCGCACCGCCCCGAAGGTGACGGCCTCCGAGCGCTCGGACAGCCCCTGGTGGGCGCGGCTCTCGGCAGCGGCGCACTCGCGCAGCTCGGCAGCGAGCCGCTCGCCGGCGGCGCGGTCGGCGTCGAGCTCGGCCCGCAGCGCCTCCAGCCGCGTCGCGATCACCGCGCCGGCGGCCTCCAGCGCGGCGGCCAGCCGCTCGGCGAGCGGAGCGAGCAGCTCGTCGGCGGCGAGCCGCGCCCGCTCGAGCTCGAGGCGGGTCTCGCGATCGCGACGGGCGCGCTCGGCGCGCTCGGCCAAACGGCGCTCCGAGGCCAGGGCGGCCGCGACCTGGGCGCGGCGCGTCGCGGCCGGCCCCTCGTCGGGCGCGGCCCGGCGCTGCCCGATCAGGAAGCCGGCGTGGCGCTCGGCCTCGGCGACCTCGTCGCGCGCCCGTGCGGCGGCGCGGGAGGCGCGATCGGCCTCGTCGCGCGCGGCGTCGGCGGCGGCCACGGCGCCCGAAGCGCGCTCCACCTCGGCGAGCGCGGCGTGCTCGGCGCGCGTGGCGACGGCAACCGCCTCGATCAGGTCGTCGCGCCGGTTGCGCTCGGCCAGCAGGCGGTCCTCGCCGCCCGCGGGCACCTGGCGCAGCTCGCGCGTCGCCGCCGACCACACGCGGCCCGCGCGGGTCACGGCGACCCCGGCGAAGTCCGCGGGAAGGCGAGCGAAGTCCTCCACGACCCAGACGTCGGCGAGCATCCGGCGTGCGAGCGCCGCCCCGGCGCCCCCGGCGCGCACGTGGTCGAGCAACCGGTTCGAAGGGCGACTGCTCGCGCCCTCGCCTGCGCGGCCGGCCGACCCTACGCGGGCGGAGCCAACCTCCTCACCAGCGCCGTCCGCCCGGCCCCCGGCCGGCTCGGCATCCTCGACCCCGACCACCAGCGCGGCCCCGCCGTCGCGCCCCGCACGGTCGAGCAGCGCCCCGGCCTCGCCGAGGCCGCTCGCCACGGCGGCGCGCAGGCGCGGGCCGAGGGCGGCGGCGAGCGCGAGTTCGTAGCCCGCGTCGGCGCGCAGGGCATCGGCCAGCGCGGGCGCGCCGCCCGGCGCTCCGGCGTGGCTGCGCAGGAACTGGTTGACGCCGGCGAGCTCCGCCCCGGTGCGGGCCGCCTCGCGGCGTGCCCGGTCGGCCGCGACCTCGACCTCGCGGCGGGCGCGGCGGGCCGCATCGGACGCGGCTTCGGCCTCGCGCCGGGCGACCCCGCGCGCGTCGGCCTCCGCCGCGAGCCGCGCCGCCTCATCGGCCGCCGCTGTGCGGCGCGCCTCGAGCTCGGCCAGCTCACGGCCGAGCCGCTCGTGGCGGTCCTGGGCGAGCTGCTCGAGCTCGGCCTCGAGCGCCGCGACGCGCGCGTCCGCCTCGGCACCGCCGCCCTCTTCCTCGCCGGTCTCGCCGGCCAGCCCGTCGAGCAGCACGCGTCTGCGCCCAGTGCGGTCCGCAAGCGTCGCCGCCGCGGCGCGCGCGCCCTCCAGGCGCATCGCGACCCGCTCGCCGGCCGAGCGCGCGGCGAACCCGCGGTTGGCGAGCTCCTCGCGCTCGCCGGAGCGAGCGGCGAGCGTGCGCTCGGCCTGCTCGCGGCGCGCCCGCAGCCCGGCCAGCTCCTGCTCCAGGGCCGCGTGAGCCGCGCGGGCGGCGGCGGCCTCGGCCTCCGCGGCGGCGAGCCCGGCGCGCGCCGAGCGCGTGTCGTCGCGCGCGAGCGCCCACCGGGCCTCGAGCGACTGACGCTCCAGGCGCGCGTGCAGCTCGGCGGCCTCGGCCTGGCGCTTGAGCGGGCGCAGCCGCGTGCGCGCCTCGCGCTCGACGTCCAGCGCGCGATCCAGGTTGTCCTGCGTGCGGTCGAGCTTGAGCTGCGCGCGGCGGCGGCGCTTGCGGTGCTTGCCAAGGCCCGCGGCCTCCTCGATCAGCAGCCGCCGGTCGCGGGGCTTTGACGTCACGATCTGCTCGATGCGCCCCTGCGAGACCACGGAGTGCATCTCCTTGCCCAGGCCCGTGTCCGAGAGCAGCTCGAGCACGTCGATGAGCCGGCAGCGCGCGCCGTTGATACGGTACTCCCCCTCGCCCGCGCGGTCGAGCCGGCGCGCGATCGAGATCTCCGACGCCGGCAGGTCCAGCGAGCCGTCGGCGTTGTCGAGCACGACCTCGACCTCCGCCTCGCCGCGGGCCTGCACGCCGTGCGCTCCGGCGAAGATCACGTCCTGCATCGACTGGCCGCGCACTGCCAGCGGCGACTGCTCGCCCATCGCCCAGAGCACCGCGTCGGTGACGTTGGACTTGCCCGACCCGTTGGGGCCCACGACCACCGACACGCCCGGCGCGAACTCCAGGCGCGTGCGGTCCGGGAAGGACTTGAACCCCTTAAGCGTCACCGACCTCAGGTGCATGGGCTCATCCCGGGAGCATCTCCAGAGCCGCGGCCGCCGCGGCCTGCTCGGCGTCCTTCTTGGAGCGCCCCGAGCCGCGCGCCACCTCCTGCTCCGCCACCGTGGCGCTGACCTCGAAGGTGCGGTCGTGGGGCGGCCCCTGCTCCGCGACGACGTCGTAGCGCACGAGCGCCCCGCGCCGCGCGAGGCGCTCCTGCAGCGCGGACTTGAAGTCGGCCGGGCTCTCCAGCGCCTCGTCGATCTCCGGCGCGAAGGCCTCGACCACGGCCGCGGCGGTCGGCTCGTAGCCGAAGTGCAGGTAGCAGGCGCCGATGACCGCCTCGATGATCGAGGCGAGCACGCGCTCGGTGCGCGCGAGCGCCTCCGTCGCCGGCCCGGCGAACTCCGGCGGGGCCGCCGTGCGCAGCCGCTCGGGCAGTCCGAGGCGCTCGGCCACCGCACGGCAGGAGCGCCCCGAGACGGCCTGCGCGCGCACCTTCGTGAGCCGCCCCGCGCCGTCGCCCTCGGCGTCCAGGCGCGGGAACAGGTGCGTGGTCACCGAGAGGCTGAGCACCGAGTCCCCCAGGAAGGCCAGGCGCTCGTAGGACTCGCCGCGCGATTCCGTCCAGGAGGAGTGCGTGACCGCCTGGCGCGCCTCGTCGGGCGGCAGGGCCTCCAGCAGCTCGTGGAGCTTGCGCAGGGGTCAGGGCCTCGGCTCGCCGTCGCCGTGGGCGACGACGAAGTCGACCGCCTCGCCCACCGTGTGGATCCGAGCCGCCTGCTCGTCGGACATCTGGACGCCGTAGGAGTCCTCGAGCTCCTGGACGAGCGTGTAGAGGTCGAGCGAGTCGGCGTCGAGGTCGCGCTTGAAGTGGGTGGACTCCACGATGCGGCCGGGATCGAGCTCGAGCTCGTCGGCCAGGTGCACGCGGATCGCGGTGAGGGCCTCGTCTCGGGTCATGCCTGGCCGGGCACGCTAGCCCCGGTCGCGGACGGCTCGGGGGCGCTGCGCAGGGCGCCCGCCGCCGCGAGGCGCTCTGAGGTCAGCCCCACCACGTCGTCGCGGACGCCGCGAGCGGCCTGCTCGATCGCGCGGGCGATCCCGCGCGCCCCGAAGGAGCCGTGCGGCACCACCGCGAGCTTGCGCAGGCCCAGCAGCACCGCGCCGCCGTGCTCCTGCGGATCGAGCTCGTCGCGCAGCCCGCGCAGCGCCGGGCGCAGCAACAGGCCGCCGAGGCCGGCGCGGGGCGAGGTGCTCGCCGCGTCGCGCACCGCACCCAGCAGCACCGACGAGGTGCCCTCCATCACCTTCAGCGCCACGTTGCCCGTGAAACCGTCGGTCACCAGCACGTCGGCGACGCCGGCGCCGACTGCGAAGCCCTCGACGTTGCCCACGAAGCGCAGCGCGCCCGCCGAGGCCGCGAGCGCCTCGTGCGCCGCAATCGTCGTCTCGGTGCCCTTGCCGGGCTCCTCGCCGTTGGACAGCAGCGCCACGCGGGGAGCGGGGACGCCGAGCACCGCCTCCATGAAGGCCGCGCCCATGTGGGCGAACTGCACGAGGTGCTCGGGGCGCACCTCGACGTTGGCGCCCGCGTCAAGCAGGAGGAACGGCGCGCCCGGCACGGGCACGAGCACGGCCAGCGCGGGGCGGTGGACGCCGCGGGCGCGCTTGATGCGAAACAGCGCTGCGGCCAGCGCGGCACCGGTCGAGCCCCCGGAGACCAGCGCGTCGGCGCGGCCGTCGGCGACCGCGGCGACGGCCTGGACGATCGAGGCCTCGGGCGTCGCGCGGACCGCGCGGGCGGGGTCGGCGGCCTTGGCGATCGAGACCGGGGCGTCGATCACCTCGACGCCGTGAGCCGTCGCCCCCAGCTCGCCGGGCGGACCGAACAGCAGGACGCGGATGTGGCCGTCCGCCGCGGCCTGCGCGGCGCCGCGCGCCACCTCGGCGGGGCCGAGGTCGGCCCCGTTCGCGTCGACCGCGACGGTGACCGGGGCGCTCATGGCCGCCTCAGTGGTCGTGGTCGTGGTGCTCGTCGCGCGCGACGGACATGACCTCGCGGCCGCCGTAGAAGCCGCAGCTCGGGCACACGCGGTGAGGCCGGCGGGGCTGGCGGCACTGCGGGCAGGCGTTCACCGGCGGCGCGGAGATCTTGTGCTGCGAGCGGCGCTTGTTGGTGCGCGAGTGCGACTGCTTTTGCTTGGGGACGGCCATGGGGCCGGAAGGGTAGCGAACCCGCCCGTGACGCTAGGCGCGCCGCCGCTCGGGCACGATCGCACTGCGCAGCAGCCCCTCGAGCTCGGCCGCGGGGACGGGGCGCCCAAGCTGGTAGCCCTGCGCGAGCCGGCAGCCCTGCGCGACCAGGAACGCCGCCTGCTCGACGGACTCGACGCCTTCGGCGACGACGTCGCAACCGCAGGCATCGGCGAGGCGCAGCATCGCGGAGAAGATCGCCGTCGACTGCCGGTCCTCGGGCACGCCCTGGAGAAAGGAGCGGTCGACCTTGATGACCTGGACGGGCAGCTCGCGCAGCCGCCACAGCGACGAGTAGCCCGCGCCGAAGTCGTCGATCGCCAGCTTCAGGCCGCGGTCGCGCAGATCGTGGAGCACCGGCATAAGGCGCGAGGCCTCGAGCGCCCACGCCGACTCGGTGAGCTCGAGCACGAAGCGGTCGGGGTCGAGGTCGTGGCTCGCGATACGCGCGGCGAAGCGCTCGGCGAAGCCCGCGCGGCGCAGCTGGCGAGGGGAGACGTTGATGCCGAAGTTCGGCGCCAGCCCGCGCTCCATCCAGTCGCTGGCCTGGCGGCACAGCGTCGCCAGGACCCAGTCGCCCAGTGCGTCGATGACCCCGGTGCGCTCGGCCACGCCGATGAACTCGTCGGGCGGCACGAGCCCGCGCTGCGGGTCCTGCCAGCGCACGAGCGCCTCGACGCCCATGACGCGGCCGTCGATGAGCCGGAAGATCGGCTGGTAGTGCAGCAGCAGCTCGTCGCGCTCGACCGCCCGGCGCAGGCGCGCGGCCAGCGCGAGCCGCTCGATCGGGTCCGCGGTGCCGGCGCCATAGACGGTGACGCCGCCGCCGGCCGCCTTGGCCTCGTACATCGCGGCGTCGGCGTGCTTGAGCAGCGCCTCGGGGCTGTCGGCGTCGGCCGGGAACAGGCTCACGCCCACGCTCGCGTCGACGAGCAGCTCGGCCGCGCCGAGCGTGTACGGCGCGGCGAGCGAATCGGCGATCCGCTGGCCGATCGCCTCGGCGGGGTAGCGCAGCGCGGCCGGCAGCTCGGCGAGCACGACGAACTCGTCGCCGCCGAGGCGCGCCGGGGTGTCGCCCGGGCGCACCGCGACCTGCAGGCGCTCGGCGACCTGGCAGAGCAGGCGGTCCCCAACGTCGTGGCCGAGCGAGTCGTTGACGCGCTTGAACTCGTTGAGGTCGATGTAGACGACGGCCACCGCGGTGCCGTCGCGGCGCGCGCGGTCGACCGCCAGCGCGAGCTCGTGCTCGAGCGCGGCGCGGTTGACCAGGCAGGTGAGGGGGTCCCGCCAGGACAGCGGGTCAAGCGGGGCCGATGCGCTGCGCGGAGCCACAGACTCAGATCGGCCCCGCCGCGCCGGGGCTTTACCCCGCGCACTCAGTCGAAGCGAAGCTCGGAGAGCTTGGCCCAGCGCCCGTCGGGCTCGCGCTCGTGCGCGTGGCTCGGATCGTCGTTGAGGTCCGCGCCGCACTGCGGGCACAGCCCGAGGCAGTCCGGGCGGCAGGTGATCTGCGCCGGCAGCTCCAGGGCGAGAGCGTCGCGCGCCCAGCGCGCGAGGTCGAGCACGTCGTCGTCATCGACGTAGGGCGAGCGCAGCTCGTCGGCCTCGCCGCCGGGCTGGTTGACCTCCCGGACGTCGACCTCGTAGGCCGGCGCCGCGGCGTCGAGGCAGCGCATGCACGGTCCCGCGAGCCCCGCGGCGAAGCGCAGCCGCAGCGCGTAGCCGTTGCCGGTCGTGCGCGAGACGTCCAACCGGACCGCGACAAGCGGGGGGTCAGCCACGTAGCGCTGGCCGCCGAGGTCGAAGGGCTCCAGGGCCACCTCGAGGTCGAGCCGGCGACCCTCGCCCGAGGTGAGGCGGAGCGTCCCGAGCTCGAACAGGTCGGTCCGCGAGGGCATGCCTCACTTATAGCGCCGGGACTTCAGCCCTTCTTCTTGGCCGGCTTCTTCTTCTCGCCCTCGTCCTCGTCGTCCTTGAGCTCGCGCTTGAGGACCTTCCCGGTCGAGGTGCGCGGCAGCTCGCTCATGAACTCGACGTCGCGCGGGACCTTGAAGTCGGCGAGATTGGACTTGACGTACTTCTTGACCTCGTCCTCGGTGATCTTCTTGCCCTTGCGCTTGACCACGACGGCTTTCAGGCGCTGGCCGAACTTCTCGTCGTCGACGCCGAACACCGCCGCCTCGGCGATCGCGTCGTGGCCGGAGAGCAGGTCCTCGACCTCGCCGGGGAACACGTTCTCGCCGCCCGAGACGATCATGTCGTCGTCGCGGCCGTCGATGAACAGGCGGCCCTCGTCGTCGAAGTGCCCGACGTCGCCCGAGCTCATGAGGCCGTCGATGACGTCCTTGCCGCCGCCGCCCGTGTAGCCCTCGAACTGCATGTCGTTGCCGACGAAGATGCGGCCGCTCTGCCCCGCCTCGACCGCGTTGCCGTCGTCGTCGTAGATCCGCACGATCGTCCCGCGCGGCGTCCTGCCGGCGGTCCCGGGCGCGGCGCGCAGGTCCTGCGGGGTGGCGATGCTCGCCCATGCCACCTCGGTCGAGCCGTAGAGGTTGAACAGGTTCTCGCCGAAGTGGTCCATCCAGCGCTCGGACAGGTTGCCGGGCAGCGCCGAGCCCGAGACCGGAACCGCCTTGACCTCGGAGAGGTCGTAGCGGTCGAGCACCTCGTCGGGCAGCTCGAGGATGCGCTGGAGCATCACCGGCACCACCACGAGCGCCGTGCAGCCGTGCTGGGCGGTCAGCGAGAGCGTCGCCTCGGGGTCGAACTTGCGTCGCAGCACGATCGTCGAGGAGAGCCCGAGCGCGAGCGAGAAGTGCGCGAACCCCCAGGCGTGGAACAGCGGCGCGGCGACCATCGTCTTCTGGCGCGCCTTGAGCGGGATCTTCGACAGCAGCGCGGCGATCGGGTCGAGCGAGGAGGGCTGGTCGCGCGAGGCGCCCTTGGGCGTGCCGGTCGTCCCCGAGGTGAGGATGATCGCCTTCCCCGGCTCGGCGGGCGGCACGACGTCGGCGGGGTCGCCCTGCTCGATCAGCGTTTCGAGCGCGGGGTCCTTGATGTCGGAGTCGGGCTCGCGCCAGGCGATGTAGCGCTTGCGCCGCGTGCCCGCGTCGGCCAGCACCTCGGCGAACTCCTCGTCGAAGATCATCGCCTTGGGCTTCTCGCGCGCGGCGACGTCGGTCAGCTGCGGGCCCGAGAAGGAGGTGTTGAGAAACAGGGCGTGGGCGCCGAGCTTGGAGCACGCCACGACGGCGTCGACGAAGCCGCGGTGGTTGCGGCACATGATCCCGATGCCGTCGCCCTCGTTGACCCCGTCGTCGGCCAGTGCATGGGCCAGGGCGTTGGTGCGCTCGTGGACCTCGCGGAAGCTGAGCTGCCCGAGCTCGTCGATCAGCGCCAGGTCGTCCGGGAACCGCGCCGCCGCGGTCGCGTAGCCGGCCGCCGGGGTCGGCCCCCAGCGCACGAGCGCGACGGCGGTGCGCAGCAGGCGGTCGGGGCGCGTGGGAGCGATGAGGCCCGCTCCGGCCAGCGTGGCCAGCGTGTGCAGCTTCGAGGACACTTGCTCGGGCAGGGACATGGGCGCGAGTCTTTCACTTTTCCGGCAGCTTGAGCCCTTGGATCTCGCCTCCCGTCTCGATCAGGCGGTGGATGTCCGCGGCTCGCCGCGGGTTGAGGAATACGTGGCGCTGGCCGACCGAGGGCTTCTCGGCCAGCAGGCCCGCGGCGAGCAGCGCCTCGCCCACCCCGGAGGCGAGCTGGCGGTCGTTGCCGGCGAAGCCGCGGGCGAGGTGCGCGAAGTCCGTGTGGTAGCCGCCCCACTTGCCCATGCCGTCCAAGCGCTGGAGGATCCGCCGGGCGATCCGGCGCGCCGGCTCCGGATCCTCGTGCGGTCGCGTCGCGCGGTCGGCCGGCTCGATCAGCGCCAGCACCGCCTCGTCGTGCTCCTCCACCGAGGCCTGCTGCGCGGGCAGCCCGCCGAGCCGCGCGACGGCCTCGGCGATCCGCAGCGGATGTCCTGCGCCGACCGGCTCGCGCCCCGGTGCGACCTCGCCGAGCACCCCGGCCGGCACCGCGAGCCCGCGCGCGCGCAGGCGGTCGATCTCCCCCGCGTGGTCCTCGAAGGCGAGCGGCGCGAGCTCGTCGAGGGCACCGGGCTCGAGGCCCGCGGCGGGATGGTCGAGCAGCAGGAAGCCGCCGGCCAGCTCGCCCGCGAGCAGCTCGAGCTCCGCCGCCGTCGCGGCGGGGGGCGGCTCGGTGAGCGCCACGAGGGCGCCGACCGCCGCGGCGGTCAGCAGCCAGGCGCGCTCGCCCGCGGCGTCCGGGTCGGCGCGCAGGGCGGACGGGACGGGTACGGCCGCCAGCAGGCGCTCGCCGCTGACCGCGAACGCGACGGTCACCAGGCCCGATCGGGAGCGGCCGAGCTCGGCCTCGCCGCGGCGCAGCTCGGCGCTCAGGAGGCCGCGCAGGCGCGCGGTGGCCTGCGCGGGGGCGCGGACGCCGCCCTCGGCGGCCAGCTCGTCGCCGAAGGGATCGCTCACGAGACGGCGTCGACCGCGGCCTGAAAGGCCCGGCGCGCAGTCTCGCCGTGGACCGCGAACACCACGCGCTCCAGGCTCGATCCCTCGCTCAGGTGGCGGGCGACCTCCTCGGCCTCGATCCGCGCGGCCTCCTCGACCGGGAAGCGCCCGACGCCGGTGCCGAACGCGACCAGGGCGAGGCTGCGGGCGCCCAGCTCGCCGGCCCTGCGCAGGGTCGCGGCCGTCGCGGCGCGGATGATCTCTGCCGACGTCGGCCCGCCGAGCTCCATCGTCGCGGCGTGGATGACCCAGCGGCTCGGCATCTCCCCCGCGCCGGTCTCCACCGCCTCGCCGAGGCCGATCGGCGCCTTGGCGTCTGACTCCTCCTGCACGGTGGCGCCGCCCGCGCGCGAGATCGCGCCCGCGACGCCGCCCCCGTGGGCGAGATCGGTGTTGGCGGCGTTGGCGATGGCGTCGACCTCGAGCTGCGTGATGTCGGTGTCGAGCACCTCGATGCCAGCCATGCGGGCTACGGTACCCAGCCGATGTCGACGCGCAGGCGCATCACCGCCTACGGCCGGGTGCAGGGCGTGTTCTTCCGCGACGCGACGCGCGAGGAGGCGCAGCGACGCGGCGTCGCGGGCTGGGTGCGCAACACCGGCGAGGGCACCGTTGAGGCCGTGTTCGAGGGCAAGGCGGACGCCGTCGACGCGATGGTCGAGCTGTGCCGCGGCGGTCCGGGCAGCGCCGAGGTGTCCGAGCTCGAGGTCGCCGACGAGGAGCCCGAGGGGTTGCAGGGGTTTTCCGTGCAGTGATTCCGTCAGGACCCGGGCGTACGCTGCGACGTTCTGATCATGGAAGCCGCCACCCCCCTCCGCCAGCCGCGCATCTCGATCCTCGCCAACGCGATCGTCGTCGACGGGCTGACGATCACCGACCGCGCCGCCGTGCAGCTGATCCGCACGCGCGTTGAGGCCGGCGAGGACCCGGCGAAGGTCGTCGCCGACGCGCTGGAGATCGGCACGCGCGTGCTCGATCGCGAGCAGGCCGGGGCGACCGTTGAGCTGTTCCGGGCCGACCTGGAGAAGTCCACGCGCGAGGCCGAGACGACGATCTCCAAGGGCGCCGGCGAGGTCACGGAGGCGTTCGCGCGCAAGTTCGACGAGGCGTTCGGGGCCGAGACGGGGCACCTCTTCCGCGCGCTCGAGAAGCACTTCGGCGACGGGTCAAGCCAGGCCGTCCAGCACCAGATGCGCACGGTCATCACCGAGGCCGGCGTGAACATCCGCGACGACATCGTCCGGCAGTTCTCCTCGGCCGACGCCTCCAACCCGCTGGCCGGCTTCCAGCGTATGGCGGTCGCCGCGATCAAGCAGGGGGCCGAGCAGCAGGCCGAGCACCAGCGGGTCCTCAACGAGCGGCTGACCGCGCTGGCGCTGGAGGTCCAGAAGCTGCACTCCGAGCGCGAGAAGCAGGTCGAGGTCGCCGCCGAGCACGACCGCTCGACCGCCAAGGGGCGCCCCTACGAGGAGGCGGTGCTCGACGCCGTCGGCTCGATCGCCCACGGCCGCGGCGACGACTGCGACGCGGTCGGCGACGTCCGCGGCGCCGGCGGGCGCAAGGGCGACGTGCTCGTCGGCATCGACGGGTGCGCCGGGCCCGCCCGGGCGCGGATCGTGTTCGAGGCCAAGAACTCCCAGAAGTCCAAGAAGGCCGCGCTGGCCGAGCTCGACGAGGCGATGGCGCAGCGCGACGCGGGCTACGGCGTGTGGGTGGTGCCCTCCGCCGAGCTGCTGCCCGCGCGGACCCCGCAGCTGCACGAGGTCAACGGCGACAAGCTATTCGTGGTCTACGACCCCGAGGAGGGGCGCCTCGGGCTCGAGGTCGCCTACTCGCTCGCCCGCGCACGCGTGCTCGTCGCGCGAGCCGACGGCGCCGGCCTCGATGCCGCGGCCGTGCGCGCCGAGGTCGAGCGCGCGCTCGGGGCGATGGAGGACGTGCGCCGGGTCAAGTCCCAGCTCACGACGGCCGCCGGCGGCATCGAGGAGGCGCGCAAGATCCTGACGGGGCTCGACGAGCGCGTGCGTACGCACCTGCGCGAGATCGACGGGATGCTGGCGGCTGCCGAGGTCGACGACGCGGCTTGACGCGGTCGGTGACGCGCGGGGCGAACGTCAACCGCGGGCTGGGTAAGGGAGTGGGTGCCGGCCGATTCTGGGGCAGCCATCCTGGATAGGTATCGCTCTGCGATGTCAGGGCAGGACGGTGGCGCGAATCCTCGCGCGGCGAGCACCCCGCCCGAGCCGACCCCACCGCAGGGGCCTCCCTCCTACCCAGCCGCCGTTGACGTTCGCCGGGCCCGCCGCGAACGCGAACCCTCACCTCACCGCAGCCGCCACGCCTCGCGCAGCCTGATCGCCGTGCCGGTGCGCAGGATCGCGTTGGAGTAGATCCGGCCCGCCAGCGGGATCAGCGCCGCGGCCGCGAGCGCGGTGACCACGAAGGCGCCCACGATCTCCAGCGGCGAGGCCTCCCCGAGGGCGATCCGGGGCGGCATCGTCATCGGCGCGGTCATGGGGATGAAGGACGTCACGTGGGCGAGCGTGCCGCTCGGGTCGTCGAGCACAGCGAAGGCGAGGAAGAACGAGACGAGGATCATTAACGTGAGCGGCGCGATCGAGGACTGCAGCTCCTCCTGGCGCGGGACGAGCGCCCCCGCGCAGGCAAAGGCTCCGGCGTAGAACGCGTAGCCGAGCACGAACCACGCGACCGCCAGCCCCGCCGCCGCCAGGATCTCGCCGTTGAGCGTGATCGACCCCGCCGCGGTCCCGGCCGTCAGGCCGATGGCCGTGATGACGAGCAGCTGACCGAGCCCGATGAGGCCCAGCCCGATCACCTTGCCGGCCAGCAGCGTGCGCGGCCGGATCGTCGCGAGCAGCACCTCGACGACCCTCGAGGACTTCTCCTCCACCACCCCGCTGGCCAGCAGGAAGCCGAAGGTGAGCAGCTGGCCGTAGAGCACGAGCACCGCGACGAACGCGAAGCGCCCCTTGCGGTCGCGCTCGGGATCCGGCGCCTTGGCGCTGACCACGCGCAGCGGCGGCGGGTCCATGGCGCGCTGCAGCACGCCTCCGTGCAGCCCCGCCGCGCGCAGCGCCTGCGCGCGGCTGACGTCGCGGTCGGCGGTCTGGAGCAGCGCGACCAGCTGGGCGTCGGCCTGCTCGCGCGAGGCGAGCCCGCGCCGGGAGAGCACCGCATCCACGCCGCCGCCGTCGAGCGCCCCCTGCGCGCGCGACGGCGAGAGGCGCTGGAGGTGCAGCCGGAGCTTGAAGGCACCGGCGTCGCTCGCCGCCGCCCGCGCGACGGGCAGCGCGGCGGGGTCGGAGACCGCGAGGTCATAGGTCGTCGGACCGCCCGCGCCCAGCAGCGTGGGCAGGACCGAGACGAGCACGACGATCGTCGCCGTGACCGCGGTTGAGATCAGAAACGAGCGCTCGCGCACCCGCTCGGTGACCTCGCGGCGCGCGACCAGGGCCACGGCCGAGCGCTCGGCCAGGGCGCTCACGCCGCGACCGCCTTGCGGAAGAGATCGGTGAGCGTGGGGCGCTCCAGCGCGAAGTGCGTGACGGTCCCGGCGGCCCGCGCGGCGTCCAGCAGGGCGTCGGGCGTGAGGCCGGTCAGTGCGACCAGGGCGCCGCTGCCGTCGTGCCCGACGACCTCGGCCCCCGGCAGCGCCTGGAGCCAGCCCTCGCGCGCGCCGCGCACCCCGACGCGGACCGTCGGACCGCCGGCGCCGCGCTCGCGCAGATCGGCCACCGCACCGGAGGCGACCAGCCGGCCGTCCTTGACGATCGCCACCGACTCGCACAGCCGCTCGACGAGCTCGAGCTGATGGGAGGAGAACAGCACCGGGACTCCCGACTGCGCCAGCTCGCCGAGCACGCCGCTGAGGACGTCGACCCCGACGGGGTCGAGGCCCGAGAACGGCTCGTCGAGGACCAGCAGCTCCGGGTCGTGGACGAGCGCCGCGCCCAGCTGGACGCGCTGCTGGTTGCCGAGCGAGAGCGCCTCGACGCGGTCGCCCGCGTGCCCCGCGACCTCGAGGCGCTCCATCCAGTCCTGCGCCGCCGCGGCGGCCCGCGCCTTCGGCACGCCGTGCAGCAGCGCGAAGTACTCGAGCTGGTCGCGCACGCGCATCTTCGGGTACAGCCCGCGCTCCTCAGGCATGTAGCCGAAGCGCGCGCGCCCCGCGAGGTCGATCGGCGCACCGCGCCAGCGGACCTCGCCCGAGTCGGGCGTCAGGACGCCGAGCACGATCCGCATCGCGGTCGTCTTGCCCGCGCCGTTGGGTCCGACGAAGCCGAACATCTGCCCGGGCTCGACGCTGAAGGACAGACCGTCGAGGGCGACGACGTCGCCGTAGCGCCGCCGCAGATCGATGAGCTCCAGCACCCCGGGAGGGATACCGGGTCCGCGCCGCTAGCGCCCGCCGGCTCCGAAGTCCGTCGTGTAGATCGCGGCCGGGACCGGCTCGTCCTGCGGCTCGGGCGCCTGGTAGGCGAGGCCGATACCGATCTCGCGATACGCGCCCTGGAGGATGTTGGCCTTGTGCCCCGGGCTCTCCATCCAGTGCTTCATGACGCTGGCGGGCGTGCTCAGGTAGGTCTCGCCCCAGGCGAGGTTCTCCCCGATGTGGAGCGGCGGGTAGCCGCTCTGGACGATCCGCGCCTCCGCCTCGACGCCGTCGGGGTTGCGGTGCTCGAAGAACTTGCGCTGGGCCATGTCGAGCGAGTGGGCCTCAGCCGCCCGCGTCAGCAGCGGGTTGACGGTCAGCGCCCCCTCGCCGGCTCGCGCACGCTCCGCGTTGATCAGGCACAGCGTCGCGGCGCGCACCTCAGGGGCGTTCGCCGGGGACGGGCGCAGCTGCGAGCCGGCGCAGCCGTCGACGTCGGGCAGCTTCGCCGCCGCGTCCTGCGCGCCCGTATGCGCGCATCCGCTGAGCGCGAGCGCGGCGAGCAGCAACGGCAGGACGGTGCGGAGCGAGCGCATCGCCGATGCATCGTCCGGACCCGAAGGCGGCTTGAGGAAGCTCTGAGGAGGCTGGCCTGAGGAGCTAGCCGACTTCGGCCGGCTCGTCCTTGCCCTGCAGCCGCTCGCGCCCACGCTGGACGGCGGCGATGAACTTCGAGAGGTTGACCTCGAGCGTGTTGAGGATCTCGTCGGCGTAGTCCTCGGCGCCGAGGCGGATCTCGCGCTCGCGGGCACGGGCGTCCTCGACGATGTCCTCGGCCTGGCGCTCGGCCTGCTTGGTGACCTCCTGCTGCGACACGAGCTCGGACTGGCGCTCGCGCGCCTCCTTGACGATCCGCTCGGCCTCGCGCTTGGCCTCGGCGAGCATCTCCTGGCGCTCCTTGACGATCCAGCGCGCCTGCTTGATCTCCTCGGGGATCGTCGCGCGCATCTGGTCGAGGATGTCGTAGATCTCCTCACGATCCACGCGCACCGATGCCGTCATGGGCATCGTCTTGGCGTTGTGGACGAGATCGTCCAGCTTGTCGATGAGTACGAGGACGTCCATTGGCGCTCCTGGTTTCGTCAGCGAGCCAGCGCTTCCTGCAACCGGCCCGCCACCTCCTCCGGTACGAGGTCTGAGATGTCGCCACCGAACGTCGCGATCTCCTTGACCCCACTCGAGGAGAGGAAACTGTACTGCGGCGACGCCATCAGGTAGACCGACTCGATGTCGGGCGACAGGTGGCGGTTGAGCTGGTTCATCTCCAGCTCGTACTCGAAGTCGGAGATCGCGCGCAGTCCCTTGACGATCGCCTTGGCTCCCATCGACCGCGCGTAGTCAACGATCAGGACCCCGAAGGTGTCCACCCGCACGTTGCCCAGATGGGCGGTGGCGCGCTCGATGAAGCCCACGCGCTCCTCGGCCGTGAACACCGTCGCGCTCTTGCGCACGGAGGCGTTGACCACCGCCACGATCAGCTCGTCGAACATCACCGAGGCGCGCGAGATCACGTCGACGTGGCCGAGCGTGATCGGGTCATAGGACCCGGGGCACACGGCGATGCGGTTATCGGGGTTCATGGAGGCGGATGAGGGTGTCGCCGTAGCGGCGCTCGTCGGTGAGGGGCAGCTGGAGCTCCAGCGGCGAGCGGCGGTCGCTCTCGCAGATCACGAGCGCGGAGGCCGCCAGCACGCCTGGCAGTCCCTCCGAGAGCTCGCGCCCGAGGCGCGCCGCCAAGCGGTATGGCGGGTCAAGGAAGATCAGATCGTATTGACGCGCCGCGGTGCGTGCGGTGTGGAGGAAGGCGCGGGCGTCGGCGCGGCGCACCTCGGCCTCCGCGCCCAGCGCCTCGAGGTTCGCCCGCACCGCCGCGACGGCGGCCGGCGCGGAGTCCACGAACGTCGCCGCGGCCGCTCCGCGCGAGAGCGCCTCGAGGCCCAGCGCACCCGAGCCGGCGAACAGGTCGAGCACGCGCGCCTCGTCCACGCGCTCGCCCAGAACGGAGAACAGCGCCTCGCGGACGCGGTCTGAAGTCG
Organism: Solirubrobacterales bacterium; assembly: GCA_038238015.1. Lineage (GTDB taxonomy): Bacteria > Actinomycetota > Thermoleophilia > Solirubrobacterales > Solirubrobacteraceae > DASQFQ01. The sequence goes on along the minus strand of JBBRYA010000011.1, from coordinate 8,084 downwards.
GCCGCGTCGCGGCCCCGCGCGGGGTGACCAGCCGCCGGCCGCCCCAGCGCCCGGCGATCACCCTCACGCCGGGATCGGCTCGAGGGCCTCGGCGCCGTAGGCCGCGCGGACGGCGTCCTCGAGCAGCCCGTGCTCGGGGAGCGCGAGCTCGGAGTCGGCGTCGAGCAGGGCACGGGCGCGCATGCGGGCGCGCTCGAGCAGCTCGGCGTCCTCGGGCAGGCGCGCGACGCGGAACTGCGCGAGCCCGGACTGCCGGGTGCCGAGCATCTCGCCCTCGCCGCGCAGCGCGAGGTCGATCTCGGCGAGCTCGAAGCCGTCGCGGTGGGCCTCCAGCGCGCGCAGCCGCGGGGACTCCTTGGGGCCGAACAGGATGCAGGCCGACGCGTGCTCGCCGCGGCCGATGCGCCCTCGCAGCTGGTGCAGCTGTGAGATCCCGTAGCGCTCGGCGTTCTCGACCAGCATCACCGACGCGTTGGGCACGTCGATGCCGACCTCGATCACCGTGGTGGCCACGAGCACGTCGGCCGCGCCCGCCGCGAACGCCTTCATCGCCTCCTGCTTCTCGCGCGGGCGCTTCTGCCCGTGCAGCAGCACGACGCGGAACTCCTTGAGCTCGGTGCGCGCGAGGCGCTCGAACTCGGCGGTGGCGGCGCGCGCCTGCAGCGCCTCGGACTCCTCCACCAGCGGGCAGACCACGAACGCCTGGCGCCCGGCGCGCAGCTCCTCGCGGATGCGCTCATAGGCCCGAGCGCGCTCGCGCTCGGTCGCGGCCAGGTGAGTGTCGATCGGGCGGCGGCCGGCGGGCAGCTCGCGCAGGACGGTGACGTCGAGGTCCCCGTAGGCGGTCAGCGCGAGCGTGCGCGGGATCGGCGTGGCGGTCATGTGCAGGACGTGCGGCGAAAGGCCCGCGTCGCGGGCTTCGCCCTTGACGCGCATCGCCTTGCGGTCGAGTGCCCGGCGCTGGTTGACGCCGAAGCGATGCTGCTCGTCGACCACCGCAACGCCGAGCCGGTCGAACTCGACCGCATCCTCGATCAGCGCGTGCGTGCCGACCAGCAGCCGCAGCTCCCCGCTGGCGAGCTTGCCGAGCAGGTCCGCGCGCCGCCCGGCGGGCGTCGAGCCGGTCAGCAGGGCGGCGGGCACGAGCTCCCCGGGCATCAGGCGCTGCAGCGTGGCGAAGTGCTGCTCGGCGAGCGTCTCGGTCGGCGCCATCAGCGCGGCCTGGCTGCCGTTCTCGACCGCGCGCAGCATCGCGTAGAGGGCGACGACGGTCTTGCCCGAGCCCACCTCCCCCATCAGCAGCCGCTGCATCGGCCGGTCCTGGGCGAGGTCGTCGTCGATCATCGCTATCGCGGTGCGCTGGTCGCCGGTCGGCGTGAACGGGAGCGAGTGCGCGAGCCAGCGCGCCGTCAGCTCCCCCGGCGGTGCGAGCGCATCGGCGCGCGCACCGTCGCGACGACGCGCGCGGCGGCGCAGCAACGCGAGCTGGAGGACCAGCAGCTCCTCGAAGGCCAGCCGGCGGCGGCCGCGCTCGTGGTCGCCGAAGTGCGCGGCGTCGAGCGCGGCGGCGCGGTCGGGCAAGCGCTCGAGCACGCGCAGCCGGGCGGGCAGCGGCTCGACGGAATCACGCGCCGCGGCGCGGTGCTCGCGCGCGAGCGCCAGGATCTGCGTCGAGGACAGCCCCTCGGTCGCGGGGTAGGTGGCGACCTCGCCCGCGTCGCCGACCGCCTCGGCCGTGGGCGCGTGGAAGGAGACGCGGAAGCGGTTGCGGGCCTGGTACTTGCCCTGCAGCAGCAGGCGCATGCCCGGCCGGTACTTGCGCTCGAGCCACGGCTGATTGAAGAACGTGGCGCTCATCGTCCCCGACGCGTCCGCGACGACCGCCTCTACGAGCGGGCGCATCTTGCGCGAGCGCACCGAGCGCGAGGTGATCGAGCGCACCTCGACGACCACCGTTGCGGTCTCCTCCGCGGTCAGCTCGGCGATCGTGCGCGCCTGCTCGCGGTCGCGCGGGAGGTGCTCGAGCAGGTCACCGACGGTGAGCAGGCCCAGCCGCTCGGCGCCCTTGGCGGCAGGGGCGGGTGCGACCTCGAGCGGGAGCTGCAGCTGCGACGGGCGCGGGTAGCGAGGCGGCGGTCCTGCGGCGCGCAGGGCGTCGTCGGGCAGCGGCTGCGCGCTGGCGAAGGCGGTGGGGACCACGCGCGGGATGATGACCGCCCGGGTGGTCGGCTCACTCCGCGGCGATCAGCCACCAGTAGCTGGGCTGCCCGCCGAAGGAGTAGTCGACCTCGACGCCGTCGGGGGCGAGCGACTCGACGACCTCGGAATCGAGCGGCGCGCCGTCTCCGGCGATCAGCGTCAGCAGCTCCGCGCCCTCGCCGAGCTGCGCCAGCACCGCCCGCAGCGTCGGCTCCGTCGCCCCCCAGGCCACGATCTCGTCCTCGACGAAGCCGACCGCGTCGCCGCGGTGGAAGCGCTCGGCGCCGTCGTCGCGTGCTGCCTCGGTGACCGCACCCGTGCGCACGCCCTCGAGCGCCGCGGTCATCGCCGCGGCGTTGGCCTCGGCGTCGCGCCCGCCGTCCAGCGCCACCGCAGCGGCGAGCCCTGCCTGCTGGGAGCGCGTCGCCACCACGCGCACGTGCTTGTCAGACAGCTCGCATGCGCGCTCGGCGGCCATGACCACGTTGGAGGAGTTGGGCAGTACCACGACCTCCTCGGCTGCCACGCCGTGGATCCCCGCGAGCAGGTCGTAGGTCGAGGGATTCATCGTCGGCCCGCCGTTGAGCGGCGTGGCGCCGAGCGAGCGGAACAGCTCGCCCATGCCTTCGCCTGCCACCACCGCAAGCACGCCGCTCCTCGCGCTCTCCTGTCCGAGGCGCTGGGCGCGCTCGCTGACCTGCAGGTGCATGTCGGCGACGTCCAGCCGCGAGACGGCCCCGACCCCGTCGAACAGGGCGATCGCCTGCGCGGGGTCGTCGGAGTGGACGTGCACCTTCAGGGTGTGGCGGTCGCCGACCACCAGCACCGAGTCCCCGACGTCCTCGAGCCGCGCGATCCACGGTGCCGCGTCGAGGTCGTTGCCGGTGACGGCGAAGTTGGTGCAGTAGCGGTAGGTCGAGGAGCCGTGTTGGGGATGGCTCACGCGAGCGGGCGCGTGGTGGTCGAGCGGCGGCGGCTCAGCGCCGCGAAGCGCGGCGATGACGCCGGCGAACATCACGGTCAGCCCGTAGCCCCCGGCATCGACGACGCCCGCCTCGCGGAGCACCGGCAGCAGCTCGGGGCCGCGCTTGACCGAATCCTGGCCCGCGTCGAGCGCCGGCTCGAGCACGTCGGCGATCAGCGCGTCCTGCTCCTCGGGCGAGGACCCCCCGTTGAGCCGCACCTTGGGCATGTGGGCGAGCTCCGTGGCCACGCGGTGGGCCATCTCGCGCACGACGGTGAGGATCGTCCCCTCCGCCGGCGAGCGCACCGAGTCATACGCGCGATCGGCGGCGCGGGCCAGGGCGGCGCCGATCAGCACGGGGTCCACGAGCTCGCCCGGACGCGAGATCAGCTCCTCCGCGGCACCGCGGATCAGCTGCGAGAGGATCACCCCCGAGTTGCCGCGGGCCCCGAGCAGCGCGGCGCGGGCGACGGAGGCGACGATCTGCTCGCGCCCGATCTCGTCGAGCGGGCCGCCCTCGGAGAGCCGGTCGAGCTCGTCGAGCACCGCCTGCAGCGTGAGCGCCATGTTGTCGCCGGTGTCACCGTCGGCGACCGGGAACACGTTGAGGTCGTTCACCTCGCCGCGGCGTGCCTCCAGTTGCGCGAGGGCACCTTCGACCACGGCCCGGAAGCGGACGAGACTGGGATCGGCCACCGCGGGGGGGCCGCTAAGCCTTGGTGATCTTGCCGGCCTTGAGGCAGCGCGTGCAGACGTACACGCGCTTCGGGGCGCCGGCCTCGACGATCCGCACCTTCTGCAGGTTCGGGTCGAAACGGCGCTTGGTGGCAACCATCGAGTGCGACCGGCTCTGGCCGAACGCGGGACGCTTGCCGCAGGAATGACAGACTCGAGCCATGGCGGTCGCGAAGCATAGCGGCCGGGTAGGTCGGGTACCGTCCCTTGCGTGCCACCGGTATCCCCGGCTCGAATCTCCCTGCCCGACCGCTATCGGGTTGTTCGTCATATCGCCAACGGCGGGATGGCGTCCGTCTGGGAAGCCCACGACGAACTGCTTGACCGCGCGGTCGCGGTCAAGCTCCTCGCCACCCACCTGAGCGAGGACGAGCGCGCCCGCACGCGCTTCCAGCGCGAGGCGCGCGCAGCCGCCGGGCTGTCCTCGCACGCCAACGTGGTGACGATCTACGACGTCGGCGAGCACGACGGCCGGACCTTCATGGTGATGGAGTTGATGCGTGGCGGATCGGTCGCCGACGTCCTGCGCAAGGGCGAGCCGATCGACCACGAGCGCGCGCTGCGCTGGCTCGCCGAGGCGGCGGGCGCCCTGGACACCGCCCATGCCGCCGGCGTCGTGCACCGCGACATCAAGCCCGCGAACCTGCTGCTCGACGACCGCGACCGCCTCGCGGTCGGCGATTACGGCATCGCCCGCCTGGCCTGGGAGGAGCAGGTGACCCAGACGGGGCAGGTGCTCGGCACCGCCGCCTACATCTCTCCCGAGCAGGCGATGGGGCACCCGGCCGTGGCGGCCTCGGACCGCTACGCGTTGGCCGTGGTCGCCTTTGAGCTGCTGACCGGGCGCAAGCCGTTCACCGCCGAGCACTTCGCCGCGCAGGCCCGCGCCCACGTCGAGGACGAGCCGCCGCGCGCCTCGGAGTTCGCCGACGACCTCAACCCCGAGGTCGACGCCGTCCTGGCCCGCGGGCTGGCCAAGGAGCCCGAGGACCGCTGGGCGACCGCGGAGGAGTTCGCCGAACGTCTGGCGACGGCGGTCCGCGGCAAGAGCCGGCCGCCCGCCGCGGCAGCGGCAGCCGTGCCGCTCGCGACCGAGGCGACCCGGCACATGCCGGAGCGCGACGCCACGCCGCCCCCTTCCCCGCCGCCGGCGCGGCGCGCGCCCGCGCGCGACGAGCTGCCGCCGCCGCGCCGGTCACGCAGCGGCCCCGGGCGGGGTGCCGTGCTGGCCGCGCTCGCCGCGCTGCTGCTCGTTGGGATGCTGGCGGTGGTGCTGCTGAGCAGCGGCGGCAAGGACAACGGCAGGCAGACCGCGAGCGGCACACCCACGCCCGCAAAGACCACGACGCCGGCGAAGAAGACGCCGACCCCGACCCCCACCGCCGCCGCGACCCAGACCGCGACGCCCGCGGCGACCGGGACGCCCGCCCCCGCGGCCACCAAGAAGCCCACGGGCGGAAAGGAGCCGGCCGGAAACAACCCCGGGCAGCTGCAGGTGCAGGCGTTCAACCTCAACAACGCCGGCAAGCCCGAGAAGGCACTGCCGTACGCGCAGAAGGCGGCCAGGCTCTCCTGCACCCCGGGCGCCGCGGTCTCGCCGTGCGGCTACGCGCTCTTCGAGCTCGCCAAGGCCCAGCGCCAGACGGGCGATCCGCAGGGCGCGGTCAAGACGCTCGAGGAGCGCAAGCGCCGCTACCCGAACGACCAGAAGAGTGCGGTCGACGCCGAGCTGGCCAAGGACAAAGCCGCAGCGGGGCAAGGCTGAGCTTCGAAGCGGTCGCACGCGCCGTCGCCGGCGTGCCGTTCATGTCCCCCGAGCAGGGGCGCATCGTCTATGACCACGTGCGGGCGCAGCGCCCTCGCGACGTGCTCGAGCTCGGGACCGCCCACGGCGTCGGGGCCGCCTACATGGCCGCCGCGCTGGCCGACAACGGCGCCGGCCACCTGACCACGGTGGACTTCGCCGGCGCGCGCTATGAGCCCGCACCCGAGCAGGTGCTCACGCGGGCCGGGGTCGCCGACCGCGTCAGCGTCGTGCGCGAGCACTCCTCCTACACCTGGTGGCTGAAGGAGCGCGTGGGCGAGCGGTCAGACCGCGCGGGCAACGTGGCGCCGCTGTACGACTTCGTCTACCTCGACGGTGCGAAGAACTGGACGATCGACGGGCTCGCGGTGATCCTCGTGGAGAAGCTGCTGCGGCCCGGCGGCTGGCTGCTGCTCGACGACCTCGACTGGACCTACGCGCAGGACCCGGGCCGCGACGCGACGGATGGCATCGTGCACCGCGAGCTCTCCGAGGCCGAGCGCACCGAGCCGCACCTGCGCGCGGTGTTCGACCTGATCGTCGGCCAGCATCCGTCGTTCACCGAGCTCAAGGTGCAGGACGAGTGGTGGGGCTGGGCCCGCAAGGCGCCCGGCGAGCCGCGGCGCTACACGCTCGAGACGAGCCGGCCGCTCGGCGCGCTCGCGGCGGGGGCGGCGAGGCGGCTCAAGCGCCGAGCGCAGCAGCGTCTGCGCCGCTGACCAGCAGGCGATAGCCGAGGTCGAGCTCGTCGCGCTCGAGCAGGTCGTGGTGGCGCTCGCGCCAGGCGCCGGCCCGCAGCCGCTGCAGGCCCGCTGCCAGCTCCTCCGGGCTCCGCTTGGCCAAGGTCGAGATCCCGGCCCGGACGTGCGGGTCCAGGTAGGCCTCGGGGCGCCGCCAGTGCGCGCCGTAGAAGCCGTCGCGGCAGTCGTGGGTGATCGGGACGACACTGATGTCGGCCTCCCCGAGCGCCGCGGCCTGATCGGCGAGAGAGGGGAAGTTGGCGACGTCGTCGTCGATCATCTCCGGGAAGTACTCCGCCGAGATCCACAGCCGAGCGGCGAAGGTCGGGTCCCAGGAGAACACCACGACACGGTCGCGGGCCACGCGCCGCAGCTCGGCCACGCCGCGCCGCCAGTCCGACCAGTGGTGCAACGTGAGCACCGCCATCGCGGCGTCGAAGCTGCCGTCCTCGAAGGGCAGCGCCTCCGCCCCCGCCTGGATCGCAGCCGCCGCGCCGGCGGGGCGCTGGGCGATCATCACCTCCGAGGGCTCGACCGCGGTGAGCTGGCGGTCGGGGGGCTCGTAGCTCCCCGCGCCGGCCCCCACGTTCACGACCGTGCGGGCCTCGCCGAGGGCGGCCCAGATCGCGGCGGCGATGCGCGGGTCGGTCGCCCGGGTGCGGGCGTAGGTCCGGCCGATCCCGTCGTAGAGGCTCAAGCCGAGAGCTCGGCGCGCAGCGCCGCCATCCGCAGCACCGCCTCAGCCGCATGGCGGCCCGAGTCGCGCGTGCCGCCGCCGCTGCGCTCGAGCGCCTGGTCCATGGTCTCGACCGTCAGGACGCCGAACGCGCACGGAACGCCGGTGCGCAGCTGGACGTCCTGAATGCCGCGAGCGGCCTCGGCGCAGACGTAGTCGTAGTGGTCGGTCTCGCCTCGGATGACCGCGCCGAGGCGGGCCACCCCGGCGTAGCGGCCGCTCTGGGCGGCATAGAGCGCGGCGAGCGGCAGCTCGTAGGCGCCCGGGACGTCGAAGACGTCGGCCTCGCCTGCGCCCGCCTCGCCGAACGCCGCCTGCGCCCCGGCGAGCAGCCGCTCGGCCAGCTCCTCGTAGAAGCGCCCGACCGCGATCGCGTAGCGCGGGGGGCGCTCAGTCACGCGTGGCAGGCCGTTCGGCCCCGGCGGCGTCGCGGTCGTGCTCGTGCTCGGCGTGCAGCATCTCCTCGTCGAGCGCGAGCCCCTGGTGGTGCAGCGTGTGGCCGAGCTTGGTGCGCTTGGCGTCGAGGTAGCGCTCGTTGTGCGGGTTGGGGGCGTGCTCGATCGGGACCTGCTCGGTGACCGAGAGGCCGTAGCCCTCCAGCCCGATGATCTTCTTCGGGTTGTTGGTCATGATCCGGATCGTCCCGAGCCCGAGGTCGACGAGGATCTGCGCGCCGATGCCGTAGTCGCGCAGGTCCACCGGCAGCCCGAGCTCGAGGTTGGCGTCGACGGTGTCCAGGCCGCCGTCCTGGAGCTTGTAGGCGCGCAGCTTGTTGAGCAGCCCGATCCCGCGGCCCTCCTGGGCGAGGTAGAGCAGCACGCCCTGGCCCTCGCGCTCGATCTGGGCCAGCGCGGACTCGAGCTGCTCGCCGCAGTCGCAGCGCAGGGAGTGGAAGACGTCGCCGGT
>JBBRYA010000010.1:0-75865 GCA_038238015.1 Solirubrobacterales bacterium | reverse complement strand
GCTCGCCATCCGAACCGATTGAGATCCTCCCGGGCCGCCGCTCACCCCGAGCGCCAACTCGCAGAAACGGCCGCGCACCCGCGCGGCCGTTTCATTTCGCCCGCTCCTCACCCCGAGTTTGTCCGGGGCAAATAGCTACCGGATCGGGCGCCAGCCCCCGACGTCGCGCTGCGAGATCTGACACGGGCAGGTCTCGTCCTCGCCCGCCTCGGAGCCGTCGGCGGGGGTCAGGACGTAGGCCTGGTCGCCGCTCGCGCCGGCGAGCGAGAACCCGTTGAGCTGGCTCGCCTGCGTCGTGCGCTCGAGCAGGCCCGTCGCGGGTGTGAAGCGGTGCGCGCCGTAACCGCAGCCTCCCGGATCGCCGAAGCAGCTGAGCGCGAACCCGAGCTTGCCGCCGGCGAAGGAGACCCCGAGCAGCGTCTGGCCGCCCTCGCCGGCCGACTGACCGCGCAGCGTGCGGACGCGGACGCTGCCGCGGCGCAGATCGGCGTAGCGGACCTCGGTGCGGCCGTTGCTCGCGCCCTCGGGCTCGACGAAGTTCATGATCACCCCGAGCGACTGGCCGTCGAGCTCGAGCTCGTCGATCGACCGGAGCCTCGTGCGCGCGCACGTCTTGGGCCCGTAGGGACAGGTCAAGCGCGGAACCGTCAGCACGCGTCGCGAGCGCACGTTGGTGGAGGCGGTGAGGCGGCGCTCGTAGACGACGTCCTTGCGCGCGAACGCGAGCAGCCCGCGCGAGAGCGTCGGGGCGCTCTCGTCGTAGTGCGGTGAGCTGGCGCCCGCGATCCGCTTCTCGCCTGTGCCGTCGAGCGCGGCGGTGTAGACGTCGCAGCCCGGCTTGCAGCGGATGTAGACGAGCAGCGGCGTGCCGCTCGCGTCGGTGCCGACGTCGAAGTCGCCGGCGTCGTCGAAGGAGCGCAGCGGCGGCGTGTGGTTGACGCCGCCGCTGCGGACCGTGAGTCGGTACGGGTCCTGCTCGCCGGGGCCGCGCGTGCTCCAGACCAGCGTGTCGCCCAGCGCTCGCAGCGGCGTCACGTTCGGGATCGTCGCGATCGGCGGCTCTTGCGCGGCGGCGACAGGGACGGCAACGAGGAACACGAGGAGAACGAGCAGCAGTGGGCGCATTCTCGGCTCGACGTCCGGGGCGCTCAGAAGTTGCGCCGCCAGCCGCTCAGCGTGCGGCGCTCGATCCTGCACGGGCAGACGTCGTCGCCCTCGTCGGGGTGGCGGGCGCGCAGGACGAACGCCTCGCTCGCGGAGCGGCCGGTCAGCGCGGAGCCCTTCGGTCCGCGCGCCTGGCGGGTGCGCTGGAGCGTCCCCGTCGCGATCCGGCCGCGCGACCGCGTCGGCGCGGACTCGTCGGCGGTCGGGCTGCTGGCGGCCCGCAGCTTGCGCTCGGCCCCGCCGAAGCCCGCGGCGTAGACGTCGCAGCGCGGGTTGCAGCGGGTGTAGACCAGCAGCGGCACGCCCTTGGCGTCGGTGCCGAGGTCGAAGTCCTCCGCGCTCGGCCGCGTCGGGATCGGCAGCGCGTGGGTGGCGCCGTCGTGGTAGAGCCAGAAGCGGTAGCCCTTGACCACCGGGTCCCACTGGTTCCCCGCCAGCGTGTTGCGGTACGGGCGCAGCGCGGTGACGCTCGGCGGGTCGGCGATCTTCGCCGCCGCGCCGGCCGCGGGCGCGCTGCCCGCGAACGCGGCGGTAGCCAGCAGTCCGATCACGAGGCGGCGCAGCCTCAGAGCAGCAGCCCGGTCGCGTAGCCGGCGAGGCGGGCGCGCTCGGGCAGGTCACGCAGCGCCACGATCGGTGCGCGAGAGGCGACGTGCACACGGGCCCGCGATGCGGCGGGATGCGGGCGGGTGCGCGGGTGAGAGCGGACCGGGATCGGCGTGGCGGCCGGGGCGGCGGGCGGCGGCGCCACGCTCGCGTGGTGCACCCGCCGTCGCGGCACCGGCGCGAGCGGGAACGGCCTGCGCGCCAGCGCGGTCAGCACCTGGCCGGTGACCCACACCGGCGTCTGCATGCTGGTGCGCGAGTAGCGCACCGCGCCGCTGGCGCCCACGAGCGACTCCAGGTAGGCCGTCGCGCTGCGCGAGCCCGCGTGCCGGACCGCGCCGGGGTCGCGCCCGGCGGCGACCAGCGCCTGCACCGCCCACGCCGCCGACTGCGCGTTGGAGGCCGCGCCAGGCTGGAGCGGGAACCCGCCGTCGGGGCCCTGGCGGCGCACGAGGAACGCCGTGGCGCGGCGCACGGTGGCCGATCCGCCTCGGCCCGCGGCGACGAGCGCCTGCAGCGCGGCGCCGGTGTCGTCGATGCCGGAGGCGTTGCCGCGGACCGCGAAGCTGAAGCCGCCGTCGCGGTTGGCCTGGCGCGCGATCCAGCGTCCGGCACCGCGCACCGCCGGGTCGCGCGTCGATCGCCCCGCCGCGCGCAGGGCGAGCACCGCGAAGGACGTGGTGTTGACGCGATTGGCGAAGGCACCGGTTGCCCCTCGCTTGGCGAGCACCTCGGCGACGAGGTCGCGGCCGGCGATCCGCGCCGGGCGCCCGGCGGCGCGCAGCACGAGGATCGTGCGCTCGAGCGCGCCGAGGTCGTTCAGCTCGCGCGCGTGGGCGCTCATGTAGTCGAGGATCGAGTGGCCGCCGCGGCGCACGTCGGCCGGGTTGCGGCCCGCCGCCGCGAGCCCGAGCGCGGCCCAGCCGGTGTGCAGCTGGGTGGAGCGCCCGCCCGGCGCGGGGCCGAAGCCGCCGTCGGTGTTCTGCGCGGAGATGAGATAGCCGGCCGCTCGCTCCGGCACGGCGGCGACGGCACGCGGCGGCGAGGCGGCCGTGGCGGCGAGCACGACGGCGGCGAGCAGGCCGGCGGCGGCGGCCGGCGCGGGGTGCCAGGTGACCTCGAAGCGCGCGCGGAAGCGGGTAAGCGCCCGCACCAGCGCCGGGCCGAACGCGAGGCAGAAGAGCACGTTGCCGACGACGTGGGCGAGGTCGAAGGTCAGCGACGTCGCGAAGTACGAGTAGAGCTTGGCCAGCGTGTGGTCGCCCGAGTAGGTCACCCACAGGTGCAGGTTCATGATCACCCCGTAGCCCGCCCCGGCCAGCGCGCACGCGGCGGCGAGCGCGACGCGGCCGAGCTCGCGCCCCGCCACGCGGGCGAGCAGTGCGCCTCCGACGCCGACCCCGCCCCACGCGACCATCTGCCACGGCGTCCACGGGCCCTGGCCGAAGAACACGTTCGAGGCCAGCGCGGCCACCGCGCCGACCGCGAACCCGGGCGCCCCGCCGACCGAGTAGCCGGCGAGCAGCACGATGTCGGTGGTCGGCTTGACGTTGGGCAGCGGCGCGAAGGCGATCCGGCCCAGCGCCGCGAGCGCGGCGAGCGTCGCAACCAGCGCGAGCACGCGCGCGGTCGGCTGCGAGCGCTCATACCAGGCGAAGCCCGCGACCAGCGCGAGCCCGAGCACGGCGAAGGAGGCGGCGAGCCAGCTCACAGCACCACCGCCACGGCGGGCGCGCGCAGCAGCGCGGCGCCGTCCTCCGGCAGCAGGGCGCCGCCGTGGCCGCCGAGGATCCGCGCGGTCTGCGTGGCGAAGTACCAGCCGCCGCCGAGCACCTCGGTCGTCGGCGCGTCGGCGACGACGGTGCCGTCGCCCATCAGCACGGTCCGCTGCGCCCACGCGGCGGCGAACTCGGCGTCGTGCGTGGCGACGAGCACCGCGGCGCCGCGCGCCGCGAGGTCGCGCAGCAGCGCCGCGAGCGCGTCCTTGTGGGCGCGGTCCATGCCGCGCGTCGGCTCGTCGAGGCAGACCGCCGCGGGCGGCTCGCCGGCCAGCACGATCGCGAGCGCGAGCCGCTGCCGCTCCCCGCCGGAGAGGTCGCGCGGGTGGCGGTCGGCGAGCTCGCCGAGCCCGGCGGCGACGAGGGCGTCGGCGTCGAGCTCCTCCCCCACGCGCTCGGCGAGGAAGTAGTCGCCCGGATGCTGGAGCAGCAGCGACACGCGCCCGGCGCTGCGGACCCGTCCGCGGGTGGGCTCCGACAGCCCGGCGGCGAGGCGCAGCAGCGTCGACTTGCCCGCCCCGTTCCGCCCCATCAGCGCGACGCGCTCGCCGCCCTCGAGCGCGAGCTGCACCCCGCGCAGCACCGCCGGCCCGCGCGGGATCTCCAGCCACACGCGCTCGAAGGCCAACGCGGCGTCGGCCGCGCGGCGGCGGCGCAGCCGCCCGAAGCGTGGCGGAGAATCGACGGCCGGGCCTGCCGCCTCGGGCAGCAGCCCGCGCGCCCGCAGCGTGGCGCGCGCGTCCTTGACCGCGACGGGCGCGGGCGTGATCCCGGCGCGGGCGAAGAGCCGCGCGCCCGGCGTGAGCAGCGCCTCCGGCGCCTGGCCGAGGAAGCCGCGCGGGTCGGCGTCGCAGATCACCGCGCCGTCCTGGAGCGCGATCACCCGGTCCGCCGCCGCGAGGCAGCGCTCGAGCCGGTGCTCGGCGAGCACGACCGCCGTCCCCCACTCCTCGTTGATCCGCCGCAGCACGCCGAGCAGCTCGTCCCCGGCGACGGGGTCGAGCTGCGACGTCGGCTCGTCGAGCAGCAGCAGCCGCGGGCGCGCGGCCAGGGCGGCGCCGAGCGCCACGCGCTGGAGCTCGCCGCCCGAGAGCTCGTGGGTGGCGCGGTCGAGCAGGGCGCCGACGCCGAGCGCGAGCGCCGCCTCCTCGACCCCGCGTGCCACCGCGGCCGGGCTCCAGCCGCGGTTTTCCAGCGGGAACGCGAGCTCCGCGCGCACCGTCCCCATCACGACCTGGGTCTCGGGGTCCTGGAACAGCGATCCGGCCACGGCGGCCAGCTCGGCCGGCCCGTGCTCGCGCGAGTCAAGGCCACCGGCGCTCAGGCGACCGGTGAAGTCGCCGCCGTGGAAGTGCGGGACGAGGCCCGCACCGGCGCGCAGCAGCGTCGACTTGCCCGAGCCCGACTCCCCCGCCAGCACCACGAACTCGCCCGGCTCGACGGTCAGCGACACGTCGCGCAGCGCCGGCCGCTCCGCGCCCGGGTAGCGATAGGTCACCCGCTCGAGCTCGAGCGCGCTCATCGCCCGACCCCGCGGCGCTCCGCGAACGGGAGCAGCGCGACGGCCAGCAGCGCGCCGGCGAGCGCGAGCACGCTCCCGTCCAAAGGCGCGAGCGTCACCGGATACGCCTTGAAGTGCTCCCAGCCCGCCGCCGCCGCGACCCCGGCGAGCACCGCGAGCGCCAGCGCGGAGGAGGCGAAGGCAAGGTCGTGGCGCGACCACGGGCGCGGCCGCCGCGGCGGGCGCACCGCGCCGCCGTAGCCGCGGACCTCGAGCGTCGCGGCGACGTCGACCGCGCGGTCGAGCGCCCCGGCGGTGACGGCCCGCATGATCGCCACGCGCGACGCGGGCGCTCCGGGCCGGCAGCGCTGCGCGTCGGACAGCCGCCGCGCGTCGCGCGCCAGCACCGGCACGAGCCGCGTCGCCAGTGCGGCGGTCAGCGCCGAGCGAAAGGAGACGCGGCGGAAGGCGCGCAGCAGGTCGTCGGGATCGACGGCCGCGGAATGCAGCGCGAAGCAGCCGATGACCACGAGCGCGCGCAGCCCGAGCACGCCGCCGTAGGCCAGCGCCTCCCGCGTGATGTCGAGCTGCCCGAGCGGCGGCAGGCTGCCGAGGCGCGCGATCACCGTCACGCCGTCGCGCACCACCAGCGCGTTGATGACCGCGATCAGCGCCGCGAACGGCAGCGACCAGGCCAGCACCCGCGCCACGGCGCCGCCCACGCCGGCGCCCGCGGCGGCGATCAGCACCGCGGCGAGCGCCGCCAGCAGCAACAGCGGGTGCTCGAAGGACAGCGCGACGGCCGCCAGCACCACGCAGTAGGCCGAGCCGATCAGCGCGCGCGCGGCGTGCAGCGGGCTCGGGCGCCTGCGGTAGCTCACGGGGTGACCGCCGGAGGCGGCAGCGAGACCCCGCGCCCGTTTTCGATCGCGAGCGCGAAGTGGTCGCGCAACCGGTCCTCGTTGATCGCCGCGGCGGCTGCCGCAACCCCGACGGCGTCGGTGCCGGTGACCACCCACGTCGGCTGCTGGTCGGACAGGCGCGTAGCGGCGACCAGGCCGGTGCCGGCTCCGAGCCGGCTCAGCACGCGCCCGCGCGGCTCGAGCAGGTCGAGCCGGGTGCCCGGGCGGTCAAAGCGTGCGAACACGCCGGAGACCGCCGGGCCGCGCTCGATCAGGCGGACAGCGGGGTCGGCGCGCACCTCGGGCCAGCGCCCGACCACGATCCGCAGCGTGTCCGGCCCGGCGTCCTGACCGATGCTGCTCGAGCCGCCGACCTTCACGCCCGCGATATCCAGGCGCTTGCGGACCTCCTCGCACGAGGCGGCGCTGTCGCGCGCGCAGTCGATGCGGGTCGGGAAGCGCTTCCCCTCCGAGCCGGACTTGAACGGCTCCGGGAAGGAGCCGACGACCGCCGGCACCCGCATCGCCGCGCCCCAGTCGTGGTGGTCCCACCAGATGCGGTCGCCCGGCGTGATGCGCCGGCTCGCGGCGCCCTGCGACGCCTCCAGGCCGTTGACGTAGAAGAACCAGTCGACCGGCCGGCCGCTGCGCCGCCCGCCGGCGATGCCGTCCACCTCCTGCACGAAGCCTCCGCCGTAGCGGGTCTGGACCTCGAAGTCGCGCTGCAGCAGGCGCATGACGGTCTCGCCGCCGGGCACCTTGGAGCGATCGAAGTGGCCGAGGCGCTCGGCGCCGAAGTTGCGCGACACGGTCAGCGAGACGCCGCCCGTCTTCGCGCTCCCCGATCCCAGGCCGCAGCCCCCGAGCCCCACGATCAGCAGTACGAGGGCGAGCGCCCGCCTCATCCGATACTCACCCGCACGGGGAAGGAGCGTACGGCGCCGGCGCCGGAGGCCACCAGCGAGGCCGGCCCGCCCGCGGCCGGTGCGGTCAGCGTCGCCACCCCGTCGGCGCCGGTCGTCGCCGAGGCGCCGCCGAGGCGGACGCTCGCGCCGGCCGCCGCGGCAGCGTGGCCGGCGTCGTCGTAGCTGCGCACGCTCACCCGCAGCGGCGCGCCCGGCGAGACCGTGGTGCGCCCCGGCACCGCCTCGAGCGTGCGCTGGCAGTGCTCGCCGCGGTCCTGCACGCACCAGAACCACAGGACGCGGTCACCCGCGCGCAGGCGCCGCCCGGTGCCGAAGGGCCCTGCCGGGTCCCCCGCGCCGGTCGTCCCGACGCGCTGGCCGACCTTGTACACCCAGCCCGCGGGGCCGCGACGGCGGTCGCCCGCCACCTGGGTCACGTAGAGCGCGCCGGCGTCGCGCGGCGAGCGCCCGCAGCTGCCGTAGTCCTGCAAGCGCAGCGGTAGGCGCGTGCCCACGAGCACCGACAGCGGCGTCGCGGCGCCGACCGCGCAGCGGTGGCCGCCGGCGCTCACGCTGCGGGCGCGCAGCGTGACCGCGCCCGCGTCGCGCAGCACGCGGCTCTTGCCGACGACCATCACGCCGACCTGGGCCGCCGCCGCACCCGAAGGCGCGGCGAGCAGGCCGGCGGCGAGCAGGAGCCCGAGCGTGCGCCGCATCTAGGACACCCGGAAGCGCACGCGGGCGACGGCGCCACGGTTGAACGCGCCATCGACCGCCTTCGCCTCGAGCGTGTACGCGCCGCGCGGCAGCCGCGAGGCCAGCTGGTAGGAGAAGCTCGCGGTGTTGCCGACGCCGAAGAACGACCCGCGCCCGCAGCGCGTGCCCACGAAGCGCTCGCGGCGGCCGCTGTAGTAGCTGCAACGCCCACCGGAGCGCCGGATCAGCCGCAGCTTGGCCACGCGCAGGCCCGAGGGGTCGGCGCCGACGCTGCCGCGCAGCAGCCGCGGGGCGTGCCGGCGCGAGAACGTCGCCCCGTCGCGCAGGGCGATCGACGTCACCGGTCCCGTCCGGTCGCGCCCGGCGCCCGGCGCGGTCGCCGCCGGCTGGGGCGTCGCGGTCACGATCAGCGGCTCGGCGGCCGAGGGCGCGTTGCCCTGCCGCACCGCCTTCAGCGTGAACGAGCCGTCCTGGCCGACCCGCAATGTCGCCTTCCCGTCGGCGCCCGTGGTCGCCGTCGCGCCGGCGCCCGACACCTGCGCGCCCGCAACCGGCGTGCGATCGCCCTCGCCGGTGTTGCCCGTGGCCGAGCGGTACTCCACCACCGTGACGGTGACCTCGTCGCCGCGCGTGGCCTGGGCGGGCACGCCTTCGAGATCGAGCGGGAACACGGTCGGCGCGTAGTCCGGCGGCGGCGAGACGTCGGTGAGCATGAGCAGCTCGTCGCCGTCGGCCAGCGTGTCGTTGCACAGCCCGCCGCCGCGCTTGTAGCCCGCCCCGCGGTCGACCCACTCGGCCCAGTAGTCGTTGGCGTCGAACTTGTGCGTCTCGCCGAGGATCGTCTGGGTGAACTCCTGATGGTCCCAGTTGCCGCGGGTCCCCTCCTGGAGCGCGGCCCCAGCGGTGTTCGCGGCACATGGGTTGCCGCTCGCCGCCTGGTCGGGCAGCGTCACGCGCGAGCGCTCGAGCAGTGTGCCCCCCTGCCCCTCGACGCGCACCGTCACGGTCGGCCCCGCGAATGCGGCCGGCGCCGCCACGAGCAGGGCAAGCCCGGCCACCAGGCCGGGAACGATCTTCTTCAAAGGAGCCACCCCTTTCCACGAGGGCTTCGGCTTTTTAGGTCGGAGGGAGGTCTCCTGGCTCCCGGGCCTACCTGTCGCGCCTTCCCAGCCCGCGTGCGGGCCAGTGGCTGCGGCGCCCTGCGGCGTCGCGTGCGATCGGCTTCCCCGGTCACAGTGGCGGGTCCGCGCCGGATTCCCACCGGCTTCCCTTAAACCACCGACCCTGGTCGCGGGGATGTTACCGTCCGGCCCGCTGCCGTCCGTCTCCCTGATCCTTCCCAACCGGAACAACGGACCGGTCCTCGATCTGGCGCTCGAGCGGCTCGTCGCCAACACCACGCATCCCGACTGGGAGCTGATCGTGGTCGACGACGGCTCGACCGACGCGAGCCCGGAGATCCTGCGCCGCTGGCGCGACTCGAGGCGCCTGCCCGCGATGACGCTCGTCGAGCAGCCGGCGGCGGGCGCCGTCGCCGCGCTGAACGCCGCGCTCGCGCGCGCCCGCGGCGAGCTCGTGGTGCAGCTCGACGGCGACGCCACGGTGGAGACGCCGGGGTGGCTCGAGCGGATGATCGCGCTGCAGGCCTCGGACCCGAGGGTCGGTGTGGTCGGCGCGGGCGTCGTGTTCGACAACGGCCGCGTGCACGCCTTCGGGGTCGAGCTCGTCACGCCCGAGGGGATGCACGATCGCGGCACGCGCATCGCCGAGCCGGCCGGGCGGCGGACCCTGCACTCGCGCGTGCACCGGCCGCGCGCCGAGGGCTGTCCCGAGGCCCGCGAGGTCGCCGAGGTCGACGCCACCGTCGGCTGCTGCATGCTCTACCCGCGCGCGCTGGCGCAGGAAATCGGCGGCTATGACCCCGGCTTCTCCCCCGTGTGGTTCGACGACCTCGACCTCTGCCTGTCGGCGCGCCGGCTCGGCCACAAGGTCTTCGTCGCGCCCGACGTGCGCGTGCTGCATCGCGCCAGCCTGCGCAATCCGCGCGACGCCGCGCTCGGGCCCGGCGCCGCCGTCCGCCGCGCGCTCGGGCGCGTCACTCCTCAGGCGGCGAAGGACCTCGTCATCGCCGCCGCGCGGCTGGACCGCCCCACGCCTGAGCAGCTCAAGCGCCTGCACCACCACTACGCCTACTGGCGGGAGAAGTGGGGCTGGGATCCCTTGAACCCCGACATGGACGCGATTAGGCGGCGCTGGGGCGCGACGGAGCTGTGCTGGCGCGAGCGATGATCGCCTCGCCCGCCGCGCGCCGCGCGGGGTCGTAGCGCCAGCAGACCTCGGTGTCGCCCCAGCGGGCGAGCAGGCGCTCCATGTTCGGGTTGAGCGGGTCCCAGCCCCACTTGCGCTCCCAGTAGGCGTAGTGCCGGCGCAATTGGGCGACGTGGCGGGGGTCGTGATGGCCGAGCCCGGCCGCCGCGGCCACCGCGCCGCGCAGGCGCCGCGGGACGAGATGGCCGAAGCGCCGGCGCAGGCGCACGAGCGCGAGCTCGCGGGCGGAGGCGTCGTGGCGCGGGTTGCGCAGGCTGACGCGGTGGACGATCTCGACGTCGGGCAGGTAGAAGACCTTCGTGCCGAGGCGGCGCGCGCCGAGCGCGAAGTCGTAGTCCTCCACCCACACCGGCGAGTAGCCGGTGTCGAAGCCGCCCAGCTCGGCGGCCAGCGCACGGCGGAACATCATGCAGCAGCCGCCCGCGGAGTCGACCTCGGCGACCTCCCGCCCCTCGCCGGAGCGCGCGTCCAGCGGCCGCGTGACGTTGAGGTCGAGCGTCCGCGCCCCGACGGGCTCGGTGATCTGCGTCCCGCGGTCGTGCACGCCCTGGGGCCCGACGATCTCCAGGCCGTAGGAGTGCACGCGGCCGTCCTCGAAGACCGTGCGGCCGGTCACCACCCCGACGCGCTCGTCGCGCTCGAGGAAGGCCAGCATGCGCTCGAGCCACCCGGGCGACTCGAGCGTCGCGTCCCCGTCGAGGCGCACGACCACGTCGCCGCCCGCCCGTTCGAGGGCGAGGTTGAGCGTGTCGACGATCCCCGTGCCGGGCTTCGTCAGCAGCGTGAAGTCGCGGAAGCGCCCCGACCGGCGCCAGCGCTCGAGCACCGCGACGCTGGCGTCGGTCGAGCCGTCGTCTACCACGATCAGCTCGAAGTCCGGATGGGTGGTGGTGCGTTCGAGCGTCTCCAAGAAGAGGTCGAGGACCGGCTCGTTGTTCTTGTTCGGGACGAGCAGCGAGACCCGGGTCACAGCGATGCCGCGAGTGCCGGCTGCGCATCGGCCGCGAAGCGCTCGAACACGCCGAGCGCCTGGCCGACGACCTGGTCCATGTTCAGGTACTGGTAGCGGGCGAGGCGGCCCACGAAGGAGACGCCGGGCAGCTCGGAGGCGAGCGCCTGGTAGCGCAGGTAGCGCTCCCGGTTCTCCGGCCGGGGCACGGGGTAGTAGGGGTCGCCCTCGGCGCACGGGTGGTCGATCGCGACCGTCGAGCAGTGGTGGCGCTGGCCGGTGAGGTGGCGGTACTCGGTCACGCGTGTGTGCGGCACGTCCTCGTCGGGCTGGTTGATCGTCGCCGCGGGCTGCAGCAGGCCGCCGCCGGGGGTCGGGAGCGTCCGGTGCTCGAACTCGATCGAGCGATACGGCAGGTGGCCGAAGCGGTGGCCGAAGTAGGCGTCGATCGGCCCGGTGTAGACCATCCGGCCGAACTCCACCTCGTGGCTAACGTCGGCGAGCTCGGTGCGCAGCCGGACGGTGATGCCCGGGTGAGCGAGCATGCGCTCGAACATGCGCGTGTAGCCCTCGAGCGGCATGTTCTGGAACGGGTCGGAGAAGTAGCGGTCGTCCTCCGAGGTCCGCACCGGGATGCGGCTCGTGACCGATGCGGCGAGTTGGGAGGGGTCCAGGCCCCAGTGCTTGCGCGTGTAGCCGCGGAAGAACTTCACGTAGAGCTCCCATCCGACCTTGGCCACGACCGCGTCCTCGGAGTTGGCGACGTAGCGCGAGGGCTCGGCGCGCTCGTCGTAGAAGGCCTGGACCTGCTCGTCGGTGCGCAGACTCAGGCCGTAGAGCCGGTTGACGGTCATGCGGTTGATGGGGATCGGCAGCAGCTGCCCGTCGACCTCGGCGAGCACGCGGTGCTCGTAGGGCCGCCACTCCGTGAAGGCCGAGAGGTAGCGCCAGACCTTCTCCGAGCGCGTGTGGAAGATGTGGGGCCCGTAGCGGTGGCAGAGCACGCCGTGCTCGTCGACGTAGTCGTAGGCGTTGCCGGCGATGTGGTCGCGGCGGTCGACGACGAGCACGCGCTGGCCGAGCTGGGAGGCCAGGCGCTCGGCAAGCACCGAGCCGGCGAAGCCCGCGCCGACCACGAGCGTGTCGAACTCCGGGCGGGGGCGGCCGCTCACGTCCCCCCCAGCCGGTTCTCGAAGATCCCGCGGCGGCCCGCGATGCCGTAGCGCACGATGGCCGGGATGCGCCGCAGCGGGCGCTCGTCGCAGAGCAGCGAGCGCAGGACGAACTGCCCGATCACCCCGGTGGAGCCGAGCACCGACTGGTGCTCATAGCGGCGCTTGAGCCAGACGTAGTTGCGCAGCCCGTAGAGGTTGCGCCAGAACGTGTCCAGGCGCGAGGGCACGAGCTCCCAGCCGAGGATCGGGCTGATCAGCCGGTTGAAGAAGCGGCTGCGACGGTTCGAGTGGGCCTGGCCGACCTCGCGATGAACGACGACGCTGCCGGGCACGAGCCACAGCGCGCCCTCGCCGCGCAGCCGGAAGGAGTACTCGTAGTCCTCGGCCCAGATGAAGAAGTCGGCGCGCGGCGGGTCGATGGCCCGCGCCGCGGCGGCGCGCACGAGCGGGCCGACGAACGTCACGTAGTCCAGCGCCACCGGCTCGCTGCCCGAGTAGGCCTCGGCGGCCAGCGGGCGCGGGCGCTTGTGCCAGCGCCCGCGGTGGTAGCGCTGGACCTCGCCGGCGGCGTCGCGTACGACCGGAGCCAGGCACGCGGTCGCGGGGTCGGCGGCGGGGGCGGACGCGAGCAGCCGCTCCAGCGCGTCGGGCTCGGGCTCGGCGTCGTCGTCGAGCAGCCACAGCCACTCGCCCGGCAGGTCGCGGGCGACCCGCACGCCGTGGGAGAAGCCGCCTGCGCCGCCGCGGTTGGCCGCCAGGCGCTCGAGCTGGACGCCCGGGCGGGCGAGCTGGCCGCGCTCGCGCAGGAGCTCGGGCGTCCCGTCGGTCGAGGCGTTGTCGACCACGACGATGCGCTCGACCGGCGTCGTCTGGGCCGCGAGAGCGTCCAGGCAGCGGGCCACGAGCTCGCGGCGGTTGAAGGTCACAACGACCGCGGTCGTGCTCATCCCAGCCCCGCCGCTCCGCTGGCCACCGGCACCGGTGAGCGCCTGCGGTCCGAGCCCGCGGCGGCGAGCAGCGCGAGCACGACCGCCCAGTAGGCGCGCACGCCCCAGCGCACCACGGCCAGCTCGGCGGTCGGGCCGAGGAAGGGCGAGGAGAGCTCGGCGGTGAGGTGGGCCGCGAACTCGGCCGAGCCGATCACGCGGCCGGCCTGGATGCGGCGGCGCTCCTCGAGCAGCCGCGG
This sequence comes from Solirubrobacterales bacterium, assembly GCA_038238015.1. Lineage (GTDB taxonomy): Bacteria > Actinomycetota > Thermoleophilia > Solirubrobacterales > Solirubrobacteraceae > DASQFQ01. Next base: position 62,654 of record JBBRYA010000010.1, on the reverse strand, counting down.
CAGCGCGCGCAGCACGTCGAGGTTGGCGGCGAGCTTCTGCCCGCCCCAGCCCGACGTCCCGGCGATGACCAGCAGGGCGAGCTCGGTGAGCGCGAGCGCGGGCGCGAGCAGCGCGAGCAGTGGGCCGGGGTAGGTGCGCAGGATCGTCGCCCAGCGGTTGCGCTCGAGCATCCGCCACTTGAACGAGCGCCGCGAGAAGTCGTAGTGATGCTCGACGCGCGCCGAGGGCTCGATGCCGATGCCGCCGCCGAGCAGGCGCAGGCGCAGCGAGATGTCGACGTCGTCGAAGTAGAGGAAGTAGTCCTCGGGGAACCCGCTCACCGACTCCCAGCGCTCGCGCGGCAGCGCCAGGCAGGCGCTGGAGGCAAAGCCCACCTCGCGCGGGCCGTCGGGCAGCGCGGGCACCGGGCGCCCGACCTCGCCCGCCCACGAGATCGCTGTGAAGTGGGTGACGCCGCCGCTGGTGTTGACCTCGGCCCCGCCCGACTGCGTGAGCAGCGCCTGCCAGGCCGCCCAGCCGCGGCCGTCCTGGAGCGGGCGGCGGATGGCGTCGGCGAACCCGGGAGCGACGGTGGTGTCGGGGTTGAGCAGCACCAGCAGCTCCCCGTGGGCGAGCGCGGCCCCCGCGTTGCAGGCCGCCATGTAGCCGGGATTGCCGGTCAGGCGGATGACGGTGGCGGCGGGCGCGAGCTCCTCGACCGTCCCGGGGGTCCCGTCCTCGGAGCCGTTGTCGACGACGACGAGCTCGTCGCCGGGGCGCAGCTGGGGCGTCAGGGCGCGCAGACAGCCGCGGATGTACTCCGCCTCATTGAGGGTCACGATGACGACGGTCATCGTGACCCCGCCTCGCTCGTCGTCGGTCTGCGCGTCCAAGTCCTCAGGTCCTCCGAGCCGATCAAGCCTGACAGGATGATTCCCAGGATGCCTCGTCACGACGTCACCGCCGTCGTGGTGACGCACGATCGCGCCGAGCTGCTGCTCGAGTGCCTGGAGGCGCTGGCGCGCCAGACCCACCCGCTCGCCGCGGTAGTGCTCGTGGACGTCGCGTCGACCGACGGGACGCTCGAGCGGGTGGCGGCGGCCGGGCTGGGCGACCGCCTGGCGCTGCAGACCGTCCGGCTCGAGCGAAACGGCGGCGGCGCCGAGGGCTTCCACCACGGCGTGGCCCGGGCGCTCGAGGGCGAGGCGGCTTGGCTGTGGCTGATGGACGACGACTGCGAGGCGCCGCCGGACGCGCTGGCGACGCTGCTCGCCTCGGCTCCCGCCGCCGACGCGTCGACCGTGGCGGTGCTGCCCGAGGTGCGGATGCCCGGCGGCGCCGTGCTCGCGCTGCACCGCGGCCACGTGCGACGGCGCTGGTTCTTCGCGCCGCTGGTCGGGCTCACGCAGGCCGAGCGCGCCTCCGGCACCGACCTCGAGATCTCCATGGGCACGTTCGTGGGCCCGCTGATCCGCGCCGATGCGGCGCGGCGCGCGGGGCTGCCGGTGCGCGAGGCGTTCATCCGCCTCGAGGACGTCGAGTACCTGACCCGGCTGCGCCGGTTCGGGCGCATGTGGCTCGTGCCCGCCGCCTCGATCGTCCACAAGGAGCCCGCGGCCGAGGCGCTCACCGACGCGGGCCTGCGCGCGCGGCTGGCCGACTTCACGGCGCGGCGGGCGTTCGCGCAGGAGTTCAAGCGGCTGTACTCGCTGCGCAACATGATCCAGTTCGGCCGCCGCCACGGCTACGTCTCGCGCGGCCAGGCGCTGTCCTACGTGGCGGTGCATGTGCTGCGCAGCCTGCTGTTCGCCGAGCACCCGCTGGCGACCGCCCGCCTCACCGCCCTCTACGGAGCAGACGGTTGGCGCGGGCGCTTTCGCAACGTCCCGCCGGATCGGTGGCCGGCGCTGGCGACGGAGGCGCACCCGGTGCGCTTTCTCGCGCGTGAGGCGCTGCGCTACGACGCGTAGAGCGCGTCGAGCTCGTCGAGGTGGCGCGCCATCGGCTTGATCAGCGCCGCGCGCTGGGCCACCACGGCGCGGTGCAGGCGCAGCACCTCGTCGGGCCGGCGGATCGCGCTGCGCATGTGCGCGGCCAGCTCCTGCGCCGAGGCCGAGCGGTTCAGCCAGCCGGTCTCCCCGTCGCGCGTGTACTCGACGATCCCGCCGCGGGCGCTGCCGATCACCGGGATGCCCTTGGCCAGCAGCTCCGGTCCGACGTAGCCGTAGGCCTCCTCCCAGACCGACGGGACGATCCCGACGTCGACCTCCTCGAGCCGGGCGTCGAGATCCGCCGCGGCGTAGGGACCCCGCAGCTCGACGCCCGGGAAGGCGGCGAAGGCGCCCGGCTCGTGGACCTGGCCGAAGACCAGCAGGCGGAAGCGCTCGCCGGCGAGCAGCCGGAGCGCGCCGAGCAGCACGTCGGCGCCCTTGGCCGGCGACGCGGCGCCGTTGAGCGTGGCGAAGGTCACGGGCCGCGGCGGCGCCTCGAGGCGGCGCGGGTGCAGGCGCTCGAGGTGAGGCAGCGTGAGCTGCATGGTGTGCATCCGCGGGTGCTCGACGCCGAGGCCGGCGTAGATCTCCGCCACCCGCGCGGACTGCGCGATCAGCCGGTCGACGCTGCGCAGCCGCGTGAGGTTCACCTCGCGCCGGCGCTGGTATTCCACCGGGCTGGCGGGCGCGGGGGCGGCGGCGCGCGTTGCGCTCCCGGGCAGGCCGCCCAGCGCGTGACCCGCCCTCCCCAGGCTCAGCCGGCGCGCCCCCGGCAGGCGCTGCTTGAGGCGCACGAGCTCGAAGCGCACGGTCTGGTCGACGAGGTGCGCGGCATCGGCCGGCGCGTCCCGGCAGCAGCGCGCGCACTCCGCCCCCACCTCGTGGCGCAGGCAGATCAGGCCGTGGGAGTCATAGAGCTTGAGCGTCGGGCACAGCGGCTGGTAGTCCTCGAGCGTCATCACGGTCCGCGCCCCGGCGCCCGCCGCGAGCGCGATCAGCGAGGACGGCACCCCCGCCAGGTGCTGGAAGTGCACGACCTCGGGCGCCTCGCGCGCCAGCACCCGGGCGAAGTGGCGCTCGGTGTCAGGCTCGTCCAGGTCGCGGTCGGGCCGCAGGGTCCCGCGCGACCAGTGCTGCGCGATCGGCGAGTTGACGAGCTCGTGGACGCGAACGCCACGCCAGCGGCGGCGGCGGACGAACGGGCGGCGGGCGAACGGGAGATGGCGGCCGGCAAGGAAGGCGGAGACCTCGTGGCCGCGAGCGGCCTGCCCGGCCATCACGCCCTCGGCATAGGCGACGAGGCCCCCGCCCAGCCACGGGCTGAAGCCCCAGGAGACGTGCAGGATCCTCACGTGTGGGCGTGGATGACGCCGCGCAGCCCCTTCCAGCCGCCGCCCTCGCGGAACGGCAGCTCGAACGGGTCCAGCGCCTCAACGCGGGCGAACCCGGCGGCCTCCGCCACGCGCACGAGCCCCTTGAGGTTCGTCACCCACCAGGTGAACTCCGAGACGCCGTCGAGCTCGGCCAGCGCACGGCCTTCGCCGAAGCGGAAACGCTTGATCGGGTTGCAGATCACGGCCCGGCCGCTGCAGACGCCGCGGATGCGCTCGACCGCGCTGACGGGGTCCTTGAGGTGCACGAGCAGGTCCCCGCAGAACACGAGGTCGAAGCTGCCGAGGTCCGGCCCGAGGTCGTAGACGGAGCGCTCGATGCGCTGCACGCGCGAGCCCAGCGCGTCGCGCGCGAGCGCGAAGCGATCGGCCTTGGACTCGTCGAGCGACTTGACCGCCTGCTCGCGGATCGAGGCCGGCCAGTCCAGCGCCGAGGGGTCGGCGAGGTCGGCGGCGACCACCTCGGCCGCGCCGCGGCGCTCGAGCTCGAACGCCCAGAAGCCGTCCATGGTCCCCACGTCCAGGCAGCGCAGCCCGGTCAGGTCCGCCGGAAGCCCGTAACGATCGAGCACCGGCCGGTGGTCGAACATCCCCGCGGTCACGACGCCGTCGCCCAGCTCGAGCGTGTGGTACCAGGGCAGGCGCTCGACCTCGGCGTGCAGGGCGTCCATCAGGGGAGCGTACGGCGGCTGGACAGGAGCCGCGTGTCGCTGCAGCGGTCGCGGTACGCCGCGTAGATCTCGGGGGGGTAGTCCCGTTCGAAGAGCAGGTAGTCCTCGCGATGGGCGATCTCCGCGCCTGCGTCGGTGAGTGCGGCCTCGACCCGCGGCCACTCGATGTGGTCGGCGGGCCAGACGTGGATGTCGCCCTCGTCGAGCCAGAACAGCGGATCGATCTTCTGGCGCACGGCGAACACGTACTTGGAGGGCATGATGTAGCGCTGCCAGCGCTTGCGCGTGGGGTGCCACCAGCCGGGGTGGCGATGCGCGTCCAGAGCCTCGTGGAAGGCGCGGAGCTCGGCGTCGGGCGCCCAGTAGCGCTCCGAGCGTTCATGGTCGAGGTAGATGATGCCGCCCGGCCTTGTGGTGCGATGCAGCTCGCGCACCATCTCGACGTAGTCCGGGACATGGTGCAGCACGGAGTAGGCGGCCACGAGGTCAAAGCTTCGGTCCTCGAACTCGCGCAAGTCCAGTCCGCCGATGCGCACGGTCTGCACGGGACGACCGGCGAAGCGTTGCTCGACCAGCGCGAGGAACTCCGGCGACACGTCCGCCGCCACCACCTCCTGGCCCAGGTCGAGCAGGTGTGCCGTGAGGTTGCCGGTCCCGCATCCGAGATCCAGGACGCGCCGCGGCGGGCCCTCGGCGACCTGGTCAAGCGCCGCCTTCAGTGCATGCAGCAGGCGCTGCTGCTCGCGGTGGTTGAAGATCTCGCCGTGCCGCTGCTCGTAGCCGCGGTGCGCCTTGGCGTAGGCGCGGACGGACTCGGCCACGAGATCCACGGGATCGCTCACGACGCGGCGCAAGCGCGCACCATCTCGACGTAGCGCGGTACGAGCCGGTCCCAGCTGAAGCGCTCGTACGCGTAGCGGTGGCGCGCGACGCGGTCGGTCTCGCCGGCCGCGCGAGCGGCCGCAACCAGCGGTGCGAGGCCGCCCGGCTGGACGAGATCGCCGAGGAAGCCGTGTTCACCGACGACGAACCGTGTGATCTCGGAGTCATGGGCGACCACCGGCAGTCCCTCGGCCAGGGCCTCCACGAGCACCAGCCCCATCGCCTCGTAGACGGCGGCATGAACGAGCATTTCAGCGGCCCGATAGTAGGCGGCGACTGCGTGCCGCGGCACGGTGCGGGCGGTGAAGCCGCGCGGCCCGAGCCGCTCTCGTGCCAGCTGCAGCAACGCGGGCGTCTCCTCCTCGGGCTGGCCGAGCAGCACGAGGTGCGGGCGGGGGCGCAGCGCTGCGACCTCGTCGATCAGGTAGTCGAGGCGCTTGCTCCAGCGGTTGAACGCGGACACGCAGAGCAACAACTCGCCCTCGACGGGGAGCCCGAGCGCGGCCCGGGCGCTCGCCTTTGCCACGGGCGGCCCAAGCCGAGGCGCGATGGCTCGGCCGAGCGGCAGCAGCGTGTGACGTGCGGGCGGCTCACCGCCATCGAGGGCGAGGCGAAGCAGAGCCGGCGTGAGCTGCTGGACGTGATCGATGCTCCAGTCGAAGCGCGGGCCGCCGGGCGCGCCATTTGAGAGCAGCAGCCGATAGCGCTGGCGCGTGAGCACGCGCATGCGCCCGAGCGCGCTGGCCACCACCCAGTCGCTGACCAGGATCACGTGCGGCCGCCGCATCGCGAGGATGGGGGCGAGCGAGAGCGCGAAGAGCATCTGCTGGGCGACGTAGCCGTCGCGCCGCACGGCGCGACCGAGCGCTCGCGCCAGCGGGGCATCGGTCGCCGGCACCGGCGCCGTGATCCGGGCGCCACGTGGGCGCCCGCGACCGCCGACGAGCACAACGTCCAGGTCGGGCCGATCGCGGAGCGCCTCGAAGCACTCCTCGGCGAAGCTCTCGAAGCCGCGAACGACGTGGCCCACCCCGGGGCAGACGATGAGGAGACGTAGCGCCGTCAGTGGCCCAGGTAGCCAAGCGCTTCGCGCAGCAGCGCGCGCTCGAGCACGAGCGTCGCCGCCCCGGCGATCACGAGGAACAGGGCGATCTCGACGGCCGCGCCGGGAGCGGCTCCGCCCACGCGCAGGGCGAGCACCGCCGCGGCCGCCGGGACCGTGGGCGCCGCCCCGCGGGCGATATGGCCGAGCACCGCGAAGCCGGGGAACAGCCGCACCAGGTAGCGCAGGCGCACCAGCACGGTCGCGGCCGTGGCGACCGCCATCCCGACCGCGAAGCCGGTGATCCCGTCGGAGATGAGCAACGGCAGGCCGAGGCCGAGGCCGAAGACCATGAGCACCGCGTTGGCGACCGCGATCGGCTTCGTGTCACCCAGCGCGCGGTAGAACGCGGTCCAGTTGAAGCCGATCTGGTTGACGGCCGCCATCAGGCCGAAGATCCGGATGATGGGGACGGCGAAGCGCCACTTCTCCCCCAGCACGGGCGGCACGAGGTCGCCGGCGAACAGCGCCAGCCCGACGCCGGCCGGGACGGCCCACAGCAGCGCGAGGCGGTTGGACTTCGAGAACGTCTCGAACAGCAGGTCACGGCGGTCCTTGACCGCGCAGATGGCGGGGTACAGCGTCTGGGTCACGACGTCGTCGACCTTCGTCGTGAACTGGGAGATGTTCGTCGCCAGCGTCATCCCGCCCACGGCCCCGATCCCGAGCGCCCGCGAGGCGACCGCCACCGGCACCTGCAGGACGAGCACGGCGCCCGCGCCGCCGGCGAAAAGCGGCCAGGAGAAGCTCGCGTACTCGCGCAGGGCGCCGCGCTCGTAGCGCCACGCGAGCGGGTAGGGCGAGGAGCGCGCGACGACCAGCGCCGCCGCCCACGCGCCGCCGAGCGTCCCGAGCACCAGCGCCCACAGGTCCAGCCCGGCGAGCAGCAGGCCGACGGTGAGGACGAAGGACACGAGCGGATCGGTGGCCTGCAGGAGGCGCAGGCGCAGGAAGTTCATCTGCCGGTAGTGCACCCACAGCGGGGTCTGCAGCGCGACCGCCGGCATTGCGAGCCCGAGCGCCAGCCCCGGGGCGATGATCTCCGGCCGGCCGTAGGCGAGAGCGAACAGCGGCAGCGCGACGACGACCGCCGCGAGGAACGCCGCGCACAGCAGCGCCTGCAGCGTGAACGCGATCTGGAACGCCGCCTGCTGGTCAGCGTGCTCCTGCTGGATGTACTTGTCGTCGATCCCCACCGAGGCGATCCAGAACAGCGTCACGAACGCGACCGAGATCAGCCCCCAGAGGCCGTAGGTGGCGGCGCCCACGAGCGCGGCGATCACGAGCCCGCGCACGAGCCCGAGCGCGTTGAGCGCGACGAGGAAGATGCCGTTGATCAGCGCTCCGCGCGCGGCTCGCCCACGCAGGTCTCCGCTGCGCCGAGGGTCGACCGTCGCGGGAGCCGCCGGCGCCTCGAAGCCGAGGGCCAGAGGCTCGACGGCGACTTCCGGCGAGGGCTGCGACGGCACCGCGACATCGTAGGGTGCCCCCGGATGAGCAGGCTCTTCGTGGCGGTGCCGGCGGGCCGCGCGCCGACGGATCGCGCGGCCGGCGCCACGCGCGTGGCGGTGGCCGTCGCCGTGGCGGTCGCGCTCCTGCTGGCCTCGATCCTCGTCGCCCTCCTGCACGCCTCGCCGCGCGCGGCGGGCGGGAACGCGGTGCGCCCCGCTGCCGCGGTCGTCGCTCTGGCTCCGGGCGAGTGGATCTGCCAGTCCGAGCTCGTCCCGCAGGACAGCGCGGCGGTCGTCGTCTCCGTGGTCACCGGGGGCACGCCCGGCCCCCCGCTGAGCGCCGAGCTGCGCGGTGCCGGCGGGCGCGCACTCGCCCGCGGACGCGCGCCCGGGGGCTACCGCGACGGCCGCGTGACGATCGCGATCCCCGTGCAGCGCCGCACGCTCGCCGGCGGCCAGGTCTGTCTTCGCGCCGACGGGCCCGGCGCGCCGCAGTTGCTGGGCTCGCCGAGCCCCAAGAGGATCCTGCGCGCCGGGAGCAGGACGCTGCACGCCGCGGTGCGGCTGGACTTCCAGCGGCCGGGCAGCGAGTCGTGGCTCGCGCTCGCGCCGGTCATCGCCCACCGCTTCGCGATCGCCAAGACCACGCTGGCCGGTGCCTGGCTGTTCTGGGTGGCGCTCGCCCTCGTCGCCGCGGCGGCGGCGCTCGGCATCCTCGTCGCGCTCGGGCCGCGGAGCCTGTGGCTCGTTGCGATCGCGGTGGTGCTCAACGGCGTCGCCTGGTCTGTGCTGATCCCGCCGCTGCAGGCCTTCGACGAGCCGGTCCACGTCTACTACGCCGAGCGGCTCGCGATCACCGGCACGGTCCCCCGGCCGATCCTGGGCTCCGTGCTGCCCGACGAGGAGCTGGCGGTCATGGACGCCCTGCGCGTCGCGGACGTCGCGGGCGACCCCCGAGCCAAGCCGCCGTGGACGGAGGCCGAAGACCATGCGCTCGATCGCCGCCTGGCCGGCGGCCTGAACCGCCGCAGCGACGGCGCGGACGGCGGAGTCGGCGTCTACCCGCCGCTCTACTACGCGGCCGGAGCGTTCGCCTTCAAGGCGACTCCCACCGCGTCGCTGCTGGATCGAATGGCCGTGATGCGGCTGCTGTCGTGCCTGCTCGCGGGCGTCAGCGCGCTGTTCGTGTGCCTGTTCGCGCGCGAGCTGGTGCCGAGCCCGCGATGGGCGAGCCAGGCCGCCGGCGCCGTCGCGGCGTTCCAGCCGCTGTTCGGCTTCATGTCGGGCGTCTTCAACCCCGACCTCGGGGTGATCGCGGCCTCGAGCGCGCTCTTCTACCTGCTCGCGCGGGCGTTCCGGCGCGGCCTCACGCCCCGGCTCGGCGCCCTCATCGGCCTGGCGCTGGCGGCCGGCTTCCTCAGCAAGCTCGCGATGGCCGGGCTGATCCCGGGTGCCGCGCTGGCGGTCGCCCTTGCGGCCCGGCGCAGCCGCGCCTGGCGCGGTGCGGTGACGGCTGCTGTAGCGGCAGCGCTTCCGGTTGCCGTCTACGCGATGCTCAACGTGACCGTGTGGGACCGCCCGGCGCTGGTCGGCAGCGCCGCGCCGGGGGTCAGCAGCGGCGGGTCAACCGGCGGGGGCGGCCCGGCCTCGGGCTTCTCCTTCCGCGAGGCGCTCTCCTACGTCTGGCAGGACTACCTGCCGCCGCTTCCGTTCATGCACGACATGACTCCCGGGTTCCCGCTCTGGGACCGCTACTTCAAGGGCTGGGTCGGGCGCTTCGGTTGGGGCGACTACGGCTTCGGGACCTGGGTCGATGCCGGCGTCGCCGCTGTGCTGCTCGTGTTGCTGGTCGCCGCGGTGGCGCACGTCCTGGGCCGGCGCGAGGCGTTCGCCGCGCGTTGGGCGGACTGGGTCTCCTACGCCGCGATGACCAGCGGCCTGCTGTTCCTGCTCGGCTACACCGGCTATGACTACTTCAAGCGCACCGGGGCCGGCTTCGAGCAGGGCCGCTATCTGTTGCCGCTGCTGCCCCTCTACGCCGCACTCGTCGCAGCGGGCCTGCGCGGGCTCGGGGCGCGCGCCGGTCCGGCCGTCGCCGCGGCGCTCGTCGTCGCTGCGGGCGGGCTGAGCGTTTGGGCCCAGCTGCTCACGATCGCGCGCTTTTACGCCTAGCTCTGCGCCGTCCCGCGTTTGACGGAGACCGGGTGGTCTCCGGCACCAGGCGCCGTGCGTCCGCGGCAAGCGAGCCGATCATGCGCGCCCCGTAGCCCATCCGGGCGAGGCGCAGCATGGCGTTCCAGTCCGGGGCGGGCAGCTCTTCGCGCCGGTGTCCCAGCAGCTCGAGTGCGGCGTCGCCAAGCAGGATCTGCGGGCGGCGCCATGCCCGATAGCCGGTTCCGGTCCGCTCGTAGACCTGGCTCGTCCCGTAGCCGTGGCGATAGAAGCGCTTCACCAGTGGCCAGAGCCCGTCATCCGCGTCGTGGTGGACGACGGCTTGCGGACACCAGCCCAGATGAAGTGCGCGTCTGCCCGCGCGGAGGCAAAAGTCGACGTCTTCGCCGATATGCCGGTAGGCCGGATCAAAGCCCCCTATCGCCTCGAACGCAGCGCGCTGCACCGCGAGATTCGCCGTTGCGGCCCAGCCCTGCTGGACCCAGGCCTCCTGCCCGAACCGCCAGAGTCGTTCGAAGCGCTCGATCGTGTTGGGAGGCTCCCGTGTCCGGACGATCACCGGGCCGGCTGTCAGTGGAGACTGCCAGCCACAGGTACTCAGCGCCTCCAGCCAGGTCGAGGTGGGTAGGCAGTCCGCGTCCGTGAAGGCCAGACGCTCGCTCCGGGCGCAGGCGGCGCCACGGTTCCTGGCGCGGGCGCGATTCGGCAGCGGTTCTGCGACGACGGTCGCATCCCAGCTCCTCGCCACCGCCGCCGTGTCGTCCCGGGAGCCGTTGTCGACGACGATCACCTCGAAACGGTCGCGCGAAAGGGTCTGCCCCTGCAGCGCGGCGAGCAGCGGCGCAAGCACCTCCGCGCCGTCGCGAACCGGGATCACGACGCTGATCTCAGGCTGGCGTGCGCTCATCCATCCGTTTCGCGGATGAAGACGAAGCCGTGGTCCTCGAAGCGCTCCAGCTCGCCCCAGCGGCCCGCGTTCTCGTAGTAGACGATCCGGAATCCAAGGCTCTCGAGAGCCGCTATGAGCGACCTGTCCTCGATGCCCCACTGCCATATCTCGTGGACGTCTCGATACGGGCGACCGTGGTCGGGGTGGATGGCGTCCGGACGCGCAAGGACCTCGTGGTGGTTGGGCTGAGGAGGAACCGAGGCCAGGTACTCCTCGTCACCGAGATCCAGCAGTCGAACGGTGTCCGGCCCGTGCGTCCATTGAGGGTTGACGATGCAGAAGCACCGGGTCATAGGCGCGTAAAGGGCGAGGATCTCGTCCCAGTCCGGAGCCACCTGATGGAGCAGCACGTCGAAGAGGAAGATCGCGTCCACCTCACCGACGCGGTCGCGGACCTCGGGTCGCCCGAAGTCGCCCTGGACGAGCTGGAGCTGCGGGTACCGGTCGGCGCGGCGCTGCGTGGACTCCGTCCAATAGCCCTCGTCGACGAGCACCGCCCGCTCCACTTCATGGTGCGCCAGCGCATGGAACGTGTAGCTGCCGTTGACCGCCCAGAGCCCTCCGAGGTCTGCGAAGGACCGCACGGGCAGCCGTGCGAACGCCCAGTCGACAACCCTGCGCTTGACGGGCAGCACCACATCGTCTGCGTTGCGGTCTGGTCGCTTGAGGAGGGGCATCGGGGTTATTCCGGCCGGGCCAGCAGCCATGCGTGAGGATCGCCCTTTAGCCGGCGCACCAGGTCGTCACGCCCCTCGCGGCTGAGCATCATGGCCGGCGCCGCTGGTTGCGCGGTGAGCTCGGGTCCAGGCGGCAGGAAGATCAACCGCGGGCCGAGCTCGACGTGGAAGCCGGCCGCCTCGACCATCCGCCTGAGGGCCGCGACGTTCGGCTTCCACCACCACGGGCGTCCCCGGCCGTCCAGACGCGCGATCGGATGGCGCGGCGACGCAAGGCTGGTGAAGAGGTCGACGTTGTCGACGAGCAACAGGCGGCCGCGGCACACCGATCTCACGCGCTCGAGCGCTCGGACCGGATCGCGCAGGTGCATGAGCAGGCTGCCGATGTAGACAAGGTCGAACGTCCCGTGCAGAGCTGGGTCGAGCTCGTAGACGCTGCACTCGCGATGCTCGACACGAGACTGCAGCGCCCGCGCGGCGATCCGGAAACCAGCTCCACCCTCCTTCCGGCGCTCCAGCGCCTCGATCACCGCCTGGGGCGCGTTGACCGGCCAGTCCCATCCCAAGGGGTCGAGGATGTCGATGCCGACGACCTCGGCGGCTCCGCGTTTCTCCATCTCGAAGGCCCAGAACCCGTCGAAGGTGGCCACGTCGAGGCAGCGGAGTCCCTCGAGCGAGGGCGGGATCGGCAGCTCAGGGAGAACAGGCCGATGATCGAAGAACCCCGGAGTCACAACCCCGGGCGCCAGCTCCATCGTGTGGTACCACTCGCGGGAGCCGACCAGTTCGCGCAGGCCCGCGTTGCTGATCGTCTCGCCAACCAAGGGGCGAGATCGTAGCTGGGCCTAGTCGCCGTACTCGTCGGCCTTCCAAGCGGCGAGAAAGCGCGGGGCGAGCTGCTGGCGGTAGTGCACGTCGGCGCTGCTCCACACCAGCGGGCCGAGCACGGGGAGCCAGCGGGGGACCCAGCGCACGAACAGCCGGCCCGCGAGCCCGCGGCTGGGCTCCCGGGCGCTCGCGTCGGCGAGCAGGTCGTGGAAGTACGCGGGCATCTCGGGCCGCAGGCCGATCCAGCGCCGCTCGGCGCTGGCCGTCGCCGCCATCCGGTCGCGCCACTGGCCGATGGTGGTCGGGTGAAGGTGCTCGCCGACCGCATGGCGGTTGTAGAGCAGCCGCATGCCCACGTCGGCGAGCCGGCGGCCGGCGTCGAGGTCCTCGTAGAGGAACGGGAAGCGCTCCTCGTCGAAGCCGCCGACCTGCTCGAGCAGCGCGCGCGGCACGGAGACGTTCGCGGTGTAGAAGTGCGCCCACGACGCCTCCGGGCCGGCGATCGACGGGTAGTCGAACTGCACGCCGTGCTCGAGCCAGCGCATGAACGACGTGGTCCGCAGCTCGCGCGCCCAGCGCACGTGCCCGAGCACGCCCACGGGGACCTCGCGGCCCTCGTGCCAGGCCAGATGCTCGGCCAGCAGCGTCGGCGCCGCGAGGATGTCGTCGCCCAGGAAGAGCAGCAGCGGCGCCCGCGCGGCCGCGGCGCCCGCGTTGCGCGCCGCCGACACGCCGCGTGCCCGGCGGTGCAGCTGGCGCACGGAGAAGGGGCGGCCGCCGATGGCGGCGGCCACCGCCGCGGTGTCGTCGTCCTCGGCGTCGTCGACCACGATCACCTCGAAGTGCCCGGCGCGGACGGTCTGGTGCTCGAGCGCTTGCAGCGTGCGCGCGAGCGCCTCGTGGCGCCGGTAGGTCGGGATCACCACGCTCACCCGCGGGGCTTCGGGCAGCGCGGCTGTCACCGCCGCCTCGACGCGGGCGTTGAAGATCGGCTCGGTGTGCCGCGGCGCCGTCTCCAGGCCGCCCGCCCGCAGCCGCGCGCGCAGCGCGGGCTCGGCGGCCAGGCGGCGGACGCAGGCGGCCAGCGCCTCGGCGTCCCCGGCCGGCGAGAGCAGGCAGTTCTCCCCGTCGCGCAGGTACTCGCCCGAGCCGCCGCGGCCACTGGCCACTACCGGGCGGCCGCGCGCCATCGCCTCCAGCGGCACGAGCCCCCACGGCTCCTCCCAGCGGACTGGGAACAGGACCGCGTCGCACGCCGCGTAGGCCTCGAGCAGCGCCGCACGCGAGCGCTGCCCCTCCCAGCGCACACGCTCCTCCACGCCGAGCCGCGCCGCCCGCGCGCGCAGCCGCGCGTCCTCGCCCGGGTCGCCGCCGCCCACGACGGTCAGCACCGCGCCGGGCAACCGCGCGAGCGCGTCGATCGCGACGTCGATGCCCTTGCGCCCGTCGAGGCGCCCGACGTAGAGCAGCCGTCCCGCCCACTCGCTCTCCGGGGCGGGATCGAGGAACGCGGGATGGATGCCCGAGTGCGCCACCTCCGTGCGGCGCAGCCCGAGCCCGAGCGACAGCGCGCGGCGGCGCGTCGCCTCGCTGACGAACACGTAGCGCGCGGCGCTCGCGAAGTCGACGCGGGCGGGGAGCCCGGTCAGGCGCTCGGCGAGCGCGCCGGCGCTCGGCCGGCGGCCGAGGACGCCGAGCCACGGATCGACCCAGCGGCCGTACTCGAGCCAGTCGTCGTGGACGAAGGCGACGGCCGGGAGCCCGGCGCGGCGCGCGCGCTCGATCAGCCCGAGCGACATGCCGCCCATCGACCACCAGCTCACGACGTCGGGGTCAAACTGCGCGAGGTGGCGCTCGAGGACCTCGCCGTTGTGGCGCTCGCGGCGCAGGCGCTCGCGCGGGCCCAGGCGCGGGTAGCCGCCGTCGCGCCAGTGCCAGATCAGCTGGCGATGGGTGTCGCGCTCCTCCGGCTCGCCGGAGCCGGTGCGCAGGTCCGAGGTGAGGACGCGCACCGTGTGACCGCGCTCGCGCAGGTGATCGACGGCGGAGCGCCAGACCAGCTCGTAGCCGCCGAAGTGGTGGGGCGGGTACATGTTCCCCACGGCGAGCACCCGCATGGCCGGAGGATAGGGTCCGGTGAGTGGCGCCGGAGATCACGCTCGCGGTGGTCTCGTGGAACACCCGCGAGCTGCTCTCACGCTGCCTTGACTCCGTGGGTCCGGAGGTCGAGCGCGGGCGGGTGGAGGCGTGGGTGGTCGACAACGCCTCGAACGACGGCTCGGCCGAGCGCGTACGGGCCGCGTATCCGTGGGCGCGGCTGCTCGCGCTCGGCGAGAACCGCGGCTTCGGGCCGGCGGTGAACCTCGTGGCCGAGCGGACGTCGGCCCCGTGGCTGGCGATCGCCAACGCCGACGTCGCGCTGCGGCCCGGCGCGCTCGACGCGCTGCTCGCGGCGGGGCACGCCGACCCCGGGGCAGGAGCGCTCGCGCCCCGGCTCGTCCAGCCCGACGGCGTGACGCAGCACTCGGTGTTCGGGTTCCCGACCCTCCCCCACGCGGCGCTGCTGGCCTCCGGCCTCTACCTCGTCGACCGCACGCTCGCCGACCGGCTCGCGGTCCCCGGGCACTGGGACCCCGAGCGGGCGCGGCGCGTGCCGTGGGCGGTCGGGGCGTTCCTGCTCGTCCGCCGCGAGGCGTGGGACCAGCTGGGAGGCTTTGACCCGCGGCAGTTCATGTACGCCGAGGACCTCGACCTCGGCTGGCGCCTGCGCCGGGCCGGCTGGGCGACCCGCTACGAGCCGCGCGCGGTGCTCGACCACCAGGGCGCCGCGGCGACGAGCCAAGCCTGGGGCCAGGACACCTCGCCGCGCACCTGGCGCAGCACCTACGGCTGGATGGCGCGCCGGCGCGGCGTCACCCGGACGTGGGCGGTCGCCGGCCTGAACGCCGGAGGCGCCGCTGGGCGCTGGCCGATCGCCGCGGCGCTGGCGCTCCGGCGCGCGGACCCGTGGGCGGCCCGGCGCGACGGCCTGGCGCTCGCGCTGCGCGCCCACGCGAGCGGGCTGGCGTCGCGCAAGACGCTGGAGCGCTACCGGTGAGCGCCCCGGAGGTCAGCGTGGTGATCGCGTCCCATGGGCGGGCGCTGCGGTTGCGCTGGCTGCTGAACGCGCTTGAGGAGCAGACCGGCGGCGTGCGCTTCGAGGCGGTCGTGGTCCATGACTACGGCGAGCCCGAGCGGTCGCGGCTGCTCGACGGCCACCCGCTCGTGCGCTCGGGCACCGTGCGGCTGATCGCGATCGAGCCGGGGAGCGGGAGCCCCGCGCGCCAGCGCAACCTCGGCTGGCGCGCCGCGGCCGCCCCGCTGGTGGCCTTCACCGACGACGACTGCCGGCCCGACCCCGGCTGGCTCGCCGCGCTGATCGCGACCGCACGCGCCCGCCCCGGGGCGGTCGTGCAGGGCGCGACGCGCCCCGATCCCTTCGAGCACGACGTGCTCGCGGCGCCGCACGTCCGGACCATGACCATCGAGCCGCCGACGTCGCGCGCGCAGACCTGCAACATCCTCTATCCGCGAGCGCTGATCGAGGCGCTCGGCGGCTTCGACGAGGGGGCGGTGGTCGGCGAGGACGTCGACCTCGCCCTGCGCGCCCGTGCCGCGGGGGCGGCACTCGCGGCGGCGCCCGAAGCGCTCGTGCTCCACGCCATCGAGGCGTTCTCCCTGCCCGGGATCGTGCGCCAGAACTGGAAGTGGCGTCACCTGCCATGGCTGTTTCGCCGCCACCCCGAGCTGCGCCGCGAGTGCACGCTCGGCGTCTTCCTCGAGCCCCGCCGCGCCTGGCTCGCGCTGGCGATGGGCGGCGCGGCCGCGATGCGCGCGCACCCCGGCTTCGCCCTGCTGAGCCTCCCCTACCTCGCCGGGGCGCTCGCGCATCGCGGGCCCGGACCGCGTGCACGCGCCGTGGCAGTGGCAGAGCTCCCCGGGCAGCTCGCCGTCGACGCCGCCGAGCTGGCGACCTACGCCGCGGGCAGCGTCCGCCACCGGACGCTCGTGCTGTGAGGGTCGCGCTGCTCGACGCGGCGCGGAGCCCCGCCGCCGGCGAGCTGGCCCGCGCCGGGCTCGGCGAGCTCGTCGCGCCCGCCGCGCCTCGCGTGCTCGACGTCGCGCTGCGGGCGCGCAAGCTCGGCGACCACCTCGCCGCGGTGCCGCCGGCCTGGCTCGCCCTCCGGCGCGGCGGCTTCGTGCTCGCCCACGCCTTCTCGGCCGAGGATGCGCTGGCGACGCGGGGATGGCACGGGCCGCTCGTGCTCACCGTCGCGGCGGCCCCGCGGCGCGAGCAGATCGCCGCCCGGCGCGGGCGGCTGCGCACCATGCAGTGGGCGCTCGGCGCGGCCGACGCGGTCCTCGTTCCCGAGCAGGCGGTCGCCGCGGCGCTGGAGCACTGGTTCGGCGTCGAAGCCCGCGTCGTGGCGGGCGTCGAGGCTCACGCCGCGCTGTACCGGGACTCCCGATGACGCGGGTGTTACCGTCCGCGCAGCAGCCCCGATGACCGTCAACCTCACCCGCATCTACACCCGTCTCGGCGACGACGGGGAGACGCACCTCGGCGACATGAGCCGGGTGCCGAAGACCCACCCGCGCATCGAGGCCTACGGCACCGTCGACGAGCTCAACGCCCAGATCGGCGTCGCGCTCGCCCTGCCCGACCTGCCCGAGACCCAGGCCGCGTGGCTGCGCCGGGTCCAGAACGACCTCTTCGACGTCGGCGCCGACCTCTCGGTCCCCGAGGGCGGCGAGCGCGAGCGCCTGCGGGTACGCCCGGAGCAGACCACCTGGCTCGAGGCTGCCTGCGACGAGGTCAACGCCGGGCTCGAGCCGCTGAAGTCCTTCCTACTCCCCGGCGGCACGCCCGCTGCCTCGCAGCTGCACGTGTGCCGCACCGTCTGCCGCCGCGCCGAGCGCCGCGTGGTCGAGTGCGGCGAGGAGGTCAGCCGCGAGTGCGTGCGCTACCTCAACCGGCTCTCGGACCTGCTGTTCATCCTGTCGCGCGCGGCCAACGTCGGCGAGGAGCCGCTGTGGGAGCCCGGTGGCCGCGACTGACGCCACGGTCAGCGCGCAGGGGCTCTACCCCGCCGAGCACCGCGCGCTGCGCGAGCTCTACGCTACGACGCAGCAGCTCGCCTCGCACTGGACGCGCCTGGCCGAGCGCCTCGGCGGGGACGCGGCCGTGCCGCTCGAGCAGGGCGCCGGCGTCGCGCGCTCGCTGCTGAGCGAGCTCGCGGAGCGGACCGCCGCGCACGAGCTGCACGGCTTCCCCGCCGCCCACGGCGTCGGGCGCCGGCTGGCCGGCGTGCGCAACGCCGGCCTCGACCTGCTCTTCGAGCGCAACCAGGCGCTGCGTCTTGCGGTGCTCGACGCCGAGCACGTGCTGCTGCTGCTCGCCTACCTGCGCACGCTTGCCGAGCACCGCGGCGACAGCGGGTTGGCCGGCTTCCACTCGGGCTGGGAGCGCAAGCTCCAGCCCGCGGCCGACGGCGCCCGCGAGGCGGCGATTGCGCTCGGCCGCGACCCCGACGATGCGATCCTCCCGACGGCTGACTCGGCGCTCGGCCGCGCCGGGCGCGGCATCGGCAACGCCGTCGGCACCGTCGGCGAGGCGATCGACGGCTCCGCGATCGGCCGGATGGCGCGCCGCGGCGGGCAGAAGCCCTAGGAGTCTGTCGGGAAAGTCCTCGCTGGCCGGGGTGGCTCAGCCGTGGCTGTGGGCGACGCGCAGATTCGAAGGCAATGCCGGTGGCATTGGCGAGAATTCGCGTGGCGATCCACGGCCGCGGATGGGCCGCATCCGGCCCCGAGGAGTTTTTCGACGGGCTCCCAGGCCTAGGGCGAGCCCGGGGCGAGCGTGCCGTCGGACTGCCCGGTGGCGTTCGCGCGCCGGACGACGTTGCGCGCCTGCGCCTGGGACAGGCTCGTCTTCTCCAGTGCGAACGGCCCGTAGCTCGTGTTGCGCTGGACGTAGGCGGCGGAGTTCGTGAGCGCCTTCGTCGCGTAGGCGACGTGGCAGACCTTCCCGCGCAGATCCACCCGGACGTAGACGACCGAGCCCTTGGCGACCTCGCGCAGGGCGGTCGAGCCGACGTGGGCGTTGCCCCCGTTCTCCCACAGGGTCAGGCAGCCGTTGAGGGTCGCGGGCTTGCCGGCCGCGCCCGCCGAACCGGGCTCGCTCTTCTCCCCGCATCCGGCGAGGACGAGGGCGAGGAGGAGGAGGAGGAGGAGGGCGGCGGTGAGGGCGCGGAGCACCCGGCGACGCTATCCGAGATGCGCCGCTAGCCGCGAGCCAGCGCCGCGACCCACGCCGCCAGGGCGATCGCAGCGGCCCCGACCGAGGCCGCGCCCACCACGAACGTCGTGTGCGCCTGCGCGTAGTTCAGTGCGGTCTCGGGCCGGGCGACCATCGCGGCCCCCGCCACGATCGCGACGCACCCCGCGGCGATCCCGGGCGGCCACAACGCGTCCGCGGGCTCCGCCGGCCCCTCCGGCGCGCGGCGCGTGCGCAGCATGGCCAGCACCGCGAGCCCCCACGCCGCGGTGATCAGGAACGCGCCGACGACGTCGCTGGGGTAGTGCCAGCCCAGCAAGAGGATCGAGTAGACGACGGCGACGACCCCGAGCGCGGCGAGCGCGCCCGCCGGCGGTCGCCAGCGCGAAGGAACCGCGAGCACGAGGCAGAGGGCGAGCGACATCGCTGCGGAGGTGTGCCCGCTCGGCCACGAGGCGGCGAGGGAGTCCGGCGCGTGGGCGTCCGGGAGGAGGCCCACGAGCGGCTTGAGCACCTGCGCGGTGACGTTCGCACCGCCGAGGATGGTCAGCGCCGCGAGCGCGACCGGGCCTCCCCCGCGCCGGTAGGCGGCGCCGATCAGCACGGCGGCGAACCCCAGGAACGGAAGCGGGTCCATCAACCCCGCGATCCAGCCGCTCGCCTCCACGGTCCGCGGGCGCCGCAGCCCCTCGAAGCCCGCGAGCACGGCGCTGTCGGCGCGCGCGCCGCGCGGGACCAGGAAGGCCGCGACCCAGGCCAGGAACGCGAACGCGACGCAGAGCAGCGATGCGCGCAGCAGCGCGCGTGGCCGGCGGGTCATCCTCCGAGACTAGGCGTCCGGTGCAGGCGTCCTCGCACGTGCTCGACCTCCACGGGCGTGGCCACGCGCTGCCAGCCGCGCGGCGTCAGCTCGTAGACGCCGTCGCGCTCGTGCAGCACGAGCCGTGGGCGCCCTCCGTCGGCGAGCGTGCTCAGCGGCGCGTCGCTGAGCGGCCAGGGCCCGTAGCCCGGCAGGCACTCGACCGCCTTGTGGACGTCGCCGTGGCGCACTCCGCGGCCGATCAGCTCGCTGACCACGGCGGCCTCGGCGATGTCCTCCACGCTGTACACGCGCGGATCGCCGTCGGACTGCGAGGAGCGGATGTAGCCCCAGCGCGCCCACTGGCCCACCGTCGTGCCCGACACGCCGGCGAGCTCCCCGACCTCACCGGCGAGGAAGCGCCCATGGGGTCGCGGACGTCGCGCCACCCCCTGGACGGTAGGCGTTCGCGCACCGAACTGGCAGCCGCTAGGGTCGCCTCGTGTCCGTCGCGCCCGAGCCGGAGCCGTTCGTCGTCGAGAAGGACGCGGTTCCGGTCGTCGTCGTGGCCCAGGAGGTCGACTTCGCCAACGCCGCCGCGTTCGCCGCCGCGATCGAGCTGGCGGGCGAGACCGCGGGCAGCGACGGCGCCGTCGTCGTCGACTTCCTCCAGTGCAGCTTCATGGATTCCTCGGGGCTGCAGGTGCTGCTGCGCGCGCAGCGCGCCGGCCTGCACCTCGGCGTCACCTGCGCCCCGGAGAGCCCGGTCGCGAGGCTGCTCGACCTCGCCGCCGGCGGGCTGGTCGAGACCTACGAGTCCCGCAGCGCCGCACAGGCGGCGCTGAGCGAGACTCGCGCGGCGTAGAGCTCCCCCCTCACAGGACGCGGAAAAACGTCGGCCTCGATCCCGAGCCCCTCGGCCAGCGGCATCCAGCTCGGCCCGTTCGAGCTGCGGGCCTATGGTCTCGCCTACGTCTTCGCCATCCTCGCCGCGGTGCTCATCACCCGCCGGCGCTGGGAGGCGCAGGGCGGTCGCCGCGAGCTCCCCATGGAGATCGCGGTCTGGGGCGTGCCGGCGGGCATCGTCGGCGGCCGGCTCTACTACCTCGCCACGAGCTGGAACGAGGTCCCCGATCACTGGTGGGGGCCGCTCGCCGTCTGGAAGGGAGGCCTCGGGATCTGGGGCGGCATCGCCCTCGGGACCGTCGCCGGGATCTGGCGGCTGCGCCGCGCGGACGTCGACGTCCGGCGCTTCCTCGACGCCGCCGCGCCCGGTCTGCTCGTGGCCCAGGCGATCGGACGCGTCGGCAACTGGTTCAACCAGGAGCTCTTCGGCAAGCCGACGGACCTGCCATGGGGCCTGGAGATCGACCCCGCGCACCGGCCCGCGCGCTTCGCGGCCGATCCGACCTTCCACCCGACGTTCCTCTACGAGCTCCTGTGGAATCTCGCGCTCGCCGCCGCGCTCGTCTGGCTCGGGCGCCGCCGCGACTTCCGAGCGCCCGGGCTCTTCGCGCTCTACGTCGCCGGCTACTCGCTGTTCCGGATCTTCGAGGAGCTCCTGCGCGTCGATCCCGCGCACTACATCCTCGGGCTGCGGCTGAACTTCTTCATCGCCAGCTCGCTCACCCTGGCCGGCGGCGCCTGGTTCGCGGCGACGCAGCGCAGACGCTGAACCCGCGATCCCGCCGGCGCCGGATGCCGTACCCATCGCATGAACAGACACCGAACGGGCGTGACGCTGTTCCTGATCGCCGCCCTCCTCTCCTTCCTGCTCTCGATCGGCCTGTGGTTCGCCGACCATCACGACGAGGGCGTGTTCGTCGGGCTCTGGGTCCCATCGATCCTCGCGGCGGGCGCCTTCTGGGTTGCCGCGGTCAGGCCGACGACATGAGCACGCTCGACGTCCTGCTCGCCATCGCGGGCCTCGGCGTCTCGGTGCTCGTCGTCGCAGGGATGATCCTCATCACGCCGCGCGGCGAGGTCGAAGTGCACGCCGAGGGGACCGACGGGCAGGGCTCAGAACTCAGCCCCGTGCGGCCCCGCACCGCTGTGCCCGGCTCCGGTTAGTGTCGGCCGAACGTCCCTGACTGGGACTCGACGACAGGGAGGTCCTCATGCCCCAGCCCACGATCGGCGCGAGGCTGCGCGCACACCTGCGCAGCCAGGCCGTCGCCTACGTCGCGCTCTTCGTCGCCCTCGGCGGCACCTCCTACGCCGCGGTGCGCCTCCCGCGCGACAGCGTCGGCGCGAAGCAGATCGCGCGCAACGCGGTCGGCGCCTCGGAGATCCGGCCCCATGCCGTGGGCGCCTCGGAGCTGCACGCGGGAGCCGTCACGAGTACCGCGCTCGCCCCCAGCGCTGTGACCGCCGGGACGATCGCCCGTCATCAGGTCGGCACCGACCAGATCGCCGACGGCGCGATCACCAACCCGAAGCTCGCGCCCGACTCCGTCGACGGCGCGAACGTCGGCGACGGCTCCATCGGGGCCGGCGACCTCGCCGACGGGGCGGTGGCGATGTCCAAGCTCGCCGACGCCGCGGTCACCTCGTCCAAGCTCGACGATGCGGCCGCGGCGCGCGTCCGCGGCTGGGTGATCGTCACTGCACACACGGCGAACACGCACTTCACGGTCAACGGCATCGGCGCGCGCTGTCCCGCCGGCAAGCAGGTCGTCGGCGGCGGCGGCCACATCGATCAGGACACGACCCTGTCCGACGCGGCGACTGACGGAAGCTATCCGGACCGTTTCACCGACGGGACGTCGGGCTATCACTTCGACGCCCATTGGAACAGCCCGCCCCAGTCCGGCTGGTCGGTCACGGCCTACGCCATCTGCGCGGTCGTGAGCACCGGCTGACCGAGTCGTGTACGACTTCCGCCCGGCTACGGCTGCCGACACGGAACGCCTTGCGAAGGCCGTGATCGACGGTTTCGAGGGCTACCGGTCCTTCGCCCCGGATGGCTGGACGCCGCCCTCGCTCGCCGGCGAGATCGAGGGGCTCCGGCCGCTCCTCGGCGACGAGCAGGTGTGGTGCGTCGTGGCCGAGGCGGACGGCCGGCTCGCGGGTCAGATCACCGTGCTGCCGGCGGCGCGCGCCGTGCATCCGGTGCGTGACCCGGCGCTCGCGCACCTTCGCAACCTGTTCGTGCACCCGGATTTCTGGGGCAGCGGCTTGGCGACGGCTCTCCACGCCGCTGCGGTGGAGACGGCGCGCGAGCGCGGCTTTGCGGAAATGCGCCTGTTCACCGCTGCGGGCCAGGCTCACCCGGTCCGTGCGCGCGCGTTGAGTGTCCGACGTGTCCGTTGTGTCACGCCTACCGATCACGCCACGTCCTCCAACGGCGACGACGCACGCTCCTCGAGGAAGGCGTCGAGATCCGCCCTGGGGTAGACCCGCACACCGCCGAGGCGCACAACCCTGAGATGCGGTCGCACATACCGATCGAACGTCTCGTCACTCACACTCAGGAAGCGCGCAGCCTCGCCGCGCCGGAGCGCGGCGGGCGGAGACAGACGCTCCGCGACGAGGCCGGCCACACGCTCGGCGAAGCTTTCGGCATTCGACAGTTCGCCGGTCCGAGTGAGGCCAGAAGCGGAAGCGGGCGCCTCGCTCGTCACGACTGCTGCTCCATCGGGCGACCGTAGGTCTCGGGGGTGATGCGGCGTGCTGGGTCTGCGCCCGTCTCACAGGAGGGCCCGGTATTGGGCCTGTTACCGACCCGCGGGCTGTTGCCGGATGTCCCCGGCACGGTGCTGCGTCGACGGTCGAGTTCGGCGTGAGGTGGCCGGAAGGGTGCGCCAGTGGCTGTCTGGTTGTCGCAGGTTGGTCCGGCGGCGGGGGCTTTGGCAGCCGCTGGGTGGCTTCCGGAAGGGCGTCCCCATCTGTTCCCGCCTGGTCCCCACGACGCATGGACCCGCAGGCCGCTCTGTGTATGGGTGTCCCCGTGTTCCCATTGTTCCCGGGCGCGATGTCGAACGGCTTCGCGCGCGCGAGAGGTGGGGACAGGTTCCGTGGATCGCTGGCTCATCGTTCGACCTCGAAGCCGGCCGGGGATCTCCAGTAGCGCGCTTTGCGCGTTTGGTCCCCGTTGCGCGCGCTGGGCTGTGTGGTCTCGAACTTCAGGCGGGCGAGGCGCATGGAGAGCTCGGGGACGGTGACGCGTCCGCCGCCGGTGCGGTTGAGCCAGGTGGCGATGTTCCTGAGGCGGACGTGCAGTCGTCCGTCGGCGATGAACGGTCCGAGGCAGCTCAGGTTGCCGAGGTACTCGTAGAGGGCGCCGCTGTCGTTGAGGTCGAGGGTTGCGACGTGCGTTTCGGAGACGTAGGCGCCGAGCCATGCGCGGGTTTCCTCGTCGGTGGTCATCACCTGGTCGTCGAGCTCGGCTGTCTGCACGAGGAGTTCGACGACGGCTTCGTGTTCGGCCGGTTTCCTGGGCTTGATGAGGACGTCGGCTTTGCCGAGGATCGCGGCTTTCATGTGGTGGTGTCTGAGGAGGTCGCTAGCGCTCCCGAGTTCGATGCGGCGGCCGTCGTCGAGCTCGAGGTCGTAGGCGTCGCCGTCCTTGCCGCGTTTGATGACGCGGCTGAGGCCGGGGAGCTTGAGCTGGGCGCGTAGCTGGTCGAGCTTGCTCGAGGGGGTGTCGGCGAGGCGCGCCCGGTTGCGCTCGGCGAGGAGGGCTCCGCGGATGTGTTCGCTGTCGCAGCCGCTGTCGCAGGTGAGGTGCGCGCCGTTGCCGTTCTGGGAGATGGCGAGTGTCCACTCGCTGGTGCACAGGGGGCAGTGGCCGCGTCCGTCTGAGGCGCGGGGTGCGTGGCCGTTGCGTGCCAGAGCGGCGAGCGCCTGGTCGATGGTGAGGACGCCGGGCTCTATCGGTGTCGCAGCGGCACCACCGACGGCGTCCTCGCGGCCCGCGGGCGCGTTGCTGGGCTGGCGGCTCATCGCAGTCCCGCTCAAAGCCGTCGGCCTATCTCCGCGAGCTCGCGGATGCGCTGGATCGCGGAGAGCGTTTGTTGCCTCGTCGTGCCGCGGCCGATCATGGCGAGCTCGCGGATGCGCTGGATCGCGGAGAGCGTTTGTTGCCTCGTCGTGCCGCGGCCGATCATGGCGAGCTCGCGGATGCGCTGGATCGCGCGGTCCGGGCTCATGCCGCTCCCCTGGCGGCGTACTTGTAGACGCCGCGGGTGGGCGCCAGCCTTAGTGCTGGCGCGGGTTCGTCGGGGTCTGAGCCGCTGTCGCCCGACCGGGCGGCGCTGCGGGAGGCTTGAGCTCGAGGTCGGCCGGCGCCGCGTCGGCGGGCTCCTCGTAGCGGCGCGAGGGTCGGCGCCGGCGACTCTCGGGTGCTGGTCAGTCGGGTTGCCCGGTGGATGTCGGCTCGGTCCCGGGCGACTTCAGCTCGGGCTTGCTCAAGCGAGGCAGCGCCTGGTGCGAGCTCGCTCAGTCTCTCGGGCGTCAGCGAGCTGGTCGGGAGCCCGGCGTGGGCATCCTCGAAGTTGTCGATCACGCCGTTGGCGGCGGCGCATCTGAGGCGCCTGGCGAGCGTTACGTCACGAGCGCGGGGCATCGGCGAGGTCGGTGGTTGGTGGCGGACTGCATGCTCTGCGGGAAGATACTCCCCCGCGTAGATAGAACGACGAGCGTCACCTCCTGAACGACCGGTGGCCACCGTGTGGTGGCCACCGACCGGCATGTTCTTGATCCGCCAGGACCACGTCTCGACGACGTACCCGGAACCGTAGCAAGCACCCTAGACGCCTTTGACCGGCTACGCCGCGGCGGACGCCCGTGCCTCGTGTGCGTCCCGTCGGCATCGGCCGGAGCAGTAGAGCGCGCCTCGCCGTCGGTTCGTCGGGATCGGTTTCTCGCAGTAGTCGCAGAGGGAGTCGGCGTTCTCGTCGTCACTCAGGGCCACACGGTCGGGGTCACCGGCGACGATCGCCAGAGCACGAAAGCTGCGGGGTCGCCGGCGCACGGTCCCATGCCGAGGACCATGCGGAGCGGGTCGCCTCGAGTACGGCTTTCCAGTCGGTGGTGTCGTCGCTTCGCGCGGAATGCGCGATCGCATGGGTGATGGCTGCCGGCCAGGCGTCGTCGAAGGTGGCGCCGTTGCGGCGGGCTGCTGCGAGGTGCTCTCCGAGTACGCGGGCGGGTGACACGGCCGCGGAGAGTCGCAGCTCACGTGGACGGGATGCGGGCCTCGGCCACTCAGATTGCACCGCGGGTACGGTCATGCTGACTCCACAGGTGGCCCCCCGCGGGGCCCGGTGACGGCGAGGGTCTCGCTGGCCAACACCTCTCCATCCACGATGAGCTCGCACACGTGCGGGCCCGGCCGAAATACGGTGATCGGCGCGATCGTGAGCCCTGCGTGAACCATCATGGGCTCGCCGTCTGCAAGCTGGTCGGGCTCCTGCACAATGAACGGAAGCTCGAGCGCCTCACCGACGACCTCGCCATCAGGGTCCACTGTGCGAATACGAACCTGGTGGATGCCAACCTCATCGGGGGTCACTTGTAGGCGGATGGCAAACGCCAACTGCTCAGCCCACGGCAACATCGGCGCGTCGACGCGGGTTATCCCCCCACCGTGAATATAGAGGCGTTGCCCTACCGCGGCGGCGGCTTCCGCGATGAGGAAGAGGCTCGCTCTCACTGCTTGGTTCCCTTCAGGAGATCGGGGTGCAGGATCTTCTCGGGCTTCTGGTGCCACTGGGACACGGTCAAGTGGATCACGAGCTGTCGCCATTGCCATGGAGCCAAGACCGTGATCGGCTTGAGGCCTGCGAGCACATAGGCCGGAATCGCAGTCTCCTCGTCGATCCGCACGACCGAGTCTGGGAGGCTCTTGCCGCCATGAACGAAGAAGCGCTCGAGGTGCTCGCCGGCCAGGATGAGCGCGATCGCCTCTTCGGAGTACCGGGAGGCAGACTGAATCGGAGCGACCTGCAAGTCGATCTTGTTGGCCTTGTCCCCGAAGCCCGCGTTGATGGCGCGCTGATAGTCCTCGCAAGCGCATTCGTGTGACGTGACGAGACCGTTGCTCGGCACCGCCTTCCAGCCAGCGCCAGCCTCGTCCCAGACTGGAAACGGGACGTTGGCGAAGATGTAGCCCTGGTCGATTGGGACGCCGGGCGGGCAGCGCCCGAACGGACGCTCTGCCACCTACTCGTCGAAGTCGAGGAGATCCAGGCGGTCTGCGAAGGCCTCGCGGGGAGCGGCGGTGACGCCCTTCTCCCACTTCGCGTAGTCGACCCCGCCGGGGAAGGTGCTCTCGATCTCCTCGAGCCCGTCGTCGCCTGTGCACACCTCGACCGCAACCGCGTAGAAGCCCGACCCCGATGCCTTCACGACGCCGGGCGCCGACTCGGGAGTGGGTTTCGGTGCGACCGTCTCATTGAGCTCGATCACGGTATTCCGCACGGGCTCAGGAGGAGTGAGGATGAGAGGGGCCATGGGACGGGGTTCCGCGATACCCGAATTGTCGACCGAATCGCCATGCGCCTTGACACGGCTGGCCGGATAGTCCCACACAGGCTAGAAAACCGCACCTCTCAACCTGAGGTCGAGTCTCCGGGCGCGGCGATCGTGACTTCCTTCCTCGGCGCCCAGGCCCTCAGCGGAGGTGCGAAGGGCGACCTGCTGACGGTGTTGGCCCTGATCGCGTTCGGCTGCGCGCTGGGCCTGTCGATGGCGATCCTCTGGCCGCGGAAGAACTGGCGATGGGCGATCGGGGCGAAGACGCTGCTCGAGGACTGGGCTGATGACCCAGTCTGCGGTGACGTCGCCGCGATGCAGCGTTTCCTCGCTGAGAAGCTCGAGAGCAACTGGGATGCAAACCAGCGCAGGATCGACTGCCTCTATCGCCTCTTTCAGGGAGCGGTGGCCGCTCTCGGTGCCGACGTCGTGTTCTGGACGATCAAGCTGGCCGAGAGGAGGTGATAGCGCATGCCTGATGAGAAGCCGCGGCCGCCAAGCCCGCCGCCGGGGCCTCCACCGCGTGACCCGACCAAGCCGCAGACACATGGCCTGGATCGCCCGTAGCCGCGAGACCCGACCAAGCCCTCGAACGCCACCGAAGGCCCTCCGCCGCCTCGGCGGCGGCCACCCTAGGGCTCCTCAGCGGAGCGGGCGCAGCGGCCGCTCAACGACACCGCTACGACATCGGTTACGCAGGCGCGCGTGGGCTAGGCGACCCGCGCGCGCCGCAGGATGTTGCGCAGCGTGTCGGCGGAGATCCCGACTGCGCGCTCGAGGTCGCGCATGAGGATGCCGGACTCCTTCGCGGCGAGTAGAGCCGCGTCACGCTCGCGTCGGTGACGGGCTATCTCGGCGGCGGGGGCACTGTCGCGGCGGGCGGCGGCGTAGCCGATGTCGATCTGCCGGTAGCGCTCGAGGAGCTCGGCGCGGGCTGGGTGCTCGTGCGTGCGGCCAGCCTTCTTGAACACCGCCTCCTGGGCGCGCTCGAGCCTCACGTCGCGTAGCCGTTGGTTCCGAGTCGGCTCGCCAGCGCTGCCCATCTAGTCGGACGCTACTGCGTTCAGCTGTCCGCAGCGATCTTGTCGGAGTCCGGAGAAGGCTCTCAGTCGCGCTCTCATTCGCCGGCCCTAGAAACGCGAAAACCCCGCGATTTGCAGGGCTTCCGTAGGTACCGCTACGGGGATTCGAACCCCGGTTTCCGCCGTGAGAGGGCGGCGTCCTAGTCCCCTAGACGATAGCGGCGCGGACCGCTCGCCAGAGTAGCAACGGGTAGTGCGGCTGAGAGGACTCGAACCTCCACGGGGTTGCCCCCACGGCGACCTGAACGCCGCGTGTATACCAATTTCACCACAGCCGCTGGCTGGGGGATCGTAGCGGCCCTCAGGACCCGCGGGCGCTCCGCATCAGGTAGGTCACCCACGACCGGAACGGCCGCCAGCCCTCGCTGAGCTCCGCGATCTCGGCGTCTGAGACCTCCTCCTCGCGGCCGTAGGCCGCACTCACCGCCTGGCGGAAGCGGCGCAGGGTCGGTGGGGGCGTGTCGGGGTGGCCGGCTCCGCGGGCGAGCACGAGCGTGGCCGCGAACGGGCCGATCCCGGACAGTTCTTGCAGGTGCGCCATCGCGGCCTCGAGTGAAAGCGAGCGGAGCCGCTCGGGGTCGAGGTCACCCTCAGCGGCCGCGGCTGCCAGCCCGCGGATGCGCTCGAGCTTGGACTCCCAGACCCCGGGAAACGACTCGAGCGACAAGAACACGTCCGGGCCGGGAAACGGCCGCAGCAGCTCGCCCTCGATCTCCAGCTCGGTTCCGTGGGCGGCCGCCAGCGCGTCCTTGACCTTCGCGGCCTGCGCCATCGAGCTGCGCTGGGTCAGCACCGCCCACACGGCCGCCTCGAAGGGCGTGCCGAAGCAGACCGGCCGCCGCCCCGAAGCGAGCAGCTCGCGGGCCACCCGGTCGGTCACCTCCCCCACCCCGCGGGCATCGACGTCGAGCGAGAGGATCCGGGCCGCGTGGCGCTCGACCGCGTCAACCGGAAGCTCGGAGACCCACTCGACGACCACCTCCTCCCCCGCCATGCGCGCCGCCAGAGCGCCCGCCGCGCCGCCGTCATCGGTGAACGCCACGCGCACCGCCTCGGCGAGCATGAACGGACCGCGTGGCTGGAGTGTGAAGGTCACCCCGTGCAAGATAGGCTCGCGCCGCGATGCCCGCCGTCTCGGAGCTCGAGCTCCCAGCGTTCGACTACACCGACCCGTCGCTGCGCGGCGAGCGCTTCCACACGACCATGCGCGAGCTGTCCGAGCAGGGCTGGCTCGCCACCATGCCGCTGGGCTGCGTCGCGGTGGATCGCGAGGCGGGCGAGTTCTTCCTGCGCTCGCGCGCGTTCACGTTCCCCGGCCTGAAGATCGCCGAGATCTTCGGCATCGACGACGGCCCGCTCTTCGAGGAGATCCGCCGCAACATCCTGCACGTCAACGGGGCCGACCACTCGCGCCTGCGCGGCCTCGTCAACCCGGCCTTCACCCCGCGGGCGGTGGAGAAGTGGCGCCCGTCGATGCGCGCCTACCTGACCGAGCTGTTCGCGCCGCTCGCCACCCAGGGCCGCGCCGACGCGGTCGCCGCGCTGGCCAAGCCCTACCCCTCGATGGTGATCGCGACCGTCATGGGCGCGCCGCTCCAGGACCACGAGCGCTTGTGGGACTGGTCGCGCTGGATCCAGCGCCAGTTCGGGATGAGCGTGATGGAGGAGCGCGCCCAGATCGAGCAGGCGGTCGTCGAGTTCTACGACTACGCAGGCGAGCTGCTGCGCCGCCGCCGCGACGACCCCGGCGAGGACCTGATCTCGACCCTGATCGCGGCCGAGGAGGCGGGGGACCGGCTCTCGGACGTCGAGCTGCTCAACCTCGTGCTGAACGTCCTGGTCGGCGGGGTCGACACGACGCAGAGCCAGCTCGCCCACGCGCTGCGCCTGTTCGCCGAGCACCCCGACCAGTGGGCCGCCGTCGCCGCCGACCCCTCGCTCGCGCCTCGCGCCGTCGAGGAGGTCCTGCGCTTCGAGCCGATCACGCCGTTCACCGCGCGGATCGCGATGGAGGACGTCGAGTACCGCGGGGTGACCTTCCCCGAGGGCACGGTCGTCCTCGTGAGCGCGTTCACCGGCAATCGCGACGGCGAGCCCGCGGGCTTTGACATCACGCGCGAGCGGGCGGGCAAGCCGCTGACCTTCGGCGCCGGCGTCCACTACTGCCTGGGCGCGAACCTCGCGCGCGCGGAACTGGGCGAGGCGCTCGCCTTCCTGGCTCCGCGGATGCCCGGGCTGGAGCTCGACGGGGACCCGGAGTACGGCACGATCGACGGCATCTACGGGCTCGATTCCCTGCCCGTCCGCTGGCGTCCGAACTGAGGCATCTGCAAGAAATCCTGCAACGAGCAGGACTTTCTGCTGATACAACGGCGCCCGCCGAATCGCTGGGCCTCCGTGGCCCGGCGAGCGGGGGAACCAAAGCGGCTCGACCAGAGCCGCAGGGGCGAATCGCCGCCAGTGTGCGGCGTAGCGCAGTCAGCGCGAGCCCGACAGCTCACCTCGCAGGCTCGGACATAGCGGCAACAGACGGAGCAGTCTCAGGTGGGCATGGCAGCCCCTCGGCGCAGCCGAGGCATCATCTACATCGCGGCGGCGCTGATGGCGCTGGCGCTCATTCTCGCCCCGGCCGCCTCGGCCGGCGACCTCAAGCGCGGCTCCAAGGGGCCGCGCGTCGCCACGCTGCAGCGGATGCTCGGGCTGCATCCCGACCGCATTTTCGGCCCCGGCACCCGTCGCGCGGTCAAGCGCTTCCAGCGCCGCCATCACCTGACCGCCGACGGCATCGCCGGCGCCAGCACCCTGGCCGCCCTGCGCCGCGCCTACGCGCGCCACCAGGGCGGGAGCGGCGGCGGCTCCAAGGCCGCGCGCGTGCGAATGCTGCAGCGCTCGCTCGGGATCGCCACCGACGGCATCTTCGGCCCCGGCACCCGCCGCGCGGTCAAGCGCTTCCAGCGCCGCCACGGCCTGACCGCCGACGCCCTCGTCGGCCCCGCCACGTGGAGCGCGCTCGGGCACCCGGGCGTGAGCGTCGTGCTCAAGTCCCGCCGCTCGGCGCGCGGCGGCCGCGGCGGGCTCCCGCGCATCGTGCGCCGCGTCATCGCGGCCGGCAACCGCATCGCGCACGCGCCCTACCGCTACGGCGGCGGCCACGCGAGCTTCCACGACTCGGGCTATGACTGCTCGGGCTCGGTCTCCTACGCACTGCACGGCGCCGGCCTGCTGAGCATCCCCAAGGACTCGAGCGAGTTCATGTCCTACGGCGCTCCCGGGCCCGGCCGCCACATCACGATCTACGCCCAGCCGAGCCACGTCTACATGGTGGTCAACGGCCGCCGCTTCGACACCTCGGGCCAGAGCGCGACGGGCTCGCGCTGGCAGTGGAGCCCGCACCCGACGGACGGTTACACGGTCCGCCACCCGCCGGGCCTCTGAGCGCCGGATGAGCGGCTAGGGCCCGCGCTTCCCGCGCACCTTGCGGTACTCGCGCTGGACGTCGGCCCCGCGCCGGCTGCGCTCGCTGCGCCCCTTCGCGTCGCGGCGCTCCTGGATCGAGGCGCGCTCGCGGCCGAGCTTCTCCCAGTGCAGCAGGCGCGCGGGCTCGACCGCCCCGCGCACCGCGCAGCCGGGCTCGCCGTCGTGGCGGCAGTCGGCGAAGCGACACCCCTCGGCCAGCGCCTCGACGTCGGCGAACGCGCCGTCGGGCGCCGCGTCGGGCTCCCACAGACGCGGCAGGCGCAGCCCCGGCGTGTCGATCAGCAGCGCGCCGCCCGGCAGCGTGATCAACTCGCGGCGCGTCGTGGTGTGGCGGCCGCGGTCGTCGGTCGCGCGCACGGGCGCGGTCGCCTGGCGGTCCTCGCCGAGCAGCGTGTTGACCAGCGTCGACTTCCCGGCACCCGAGGATCCGAGCAGCACCGCGGTCTTGCCGGGCGCCAGTCGCGCGCCGAGCGCCTCCAGCCCCACCCCGGAGCGGACGCTGATCGCGATCACGGCCAGGCCGCCGGAGCGTGCCTCCCACGTCGCCACCACCGCGCCGGGATCAAGGTGTAGGTCGGCCTTGGAGAGCACCAGCAGCGGCTCCACGCCGCCGTCGAGCGCGAGCGCGAGCCAGCGCTCGATCCGCCGCTCGTTGAGGTCGCGGTCAAGGCCGGTGACGATCAGCGCGAGGTCGACGTGCGCCGCGAGCGCCTGCGCCTCGCTCGCCCCGCCGGGATGCGCACGGCGCAGCACGCCGCGCCGCGGCAGAAGCGCGGCGATGACCGCGTCGGGCCCCAGCCCGACCCAGTCGCCGACGGTGGGCGGCGGCTCGCCGGAGTGGATCAGGCGCCCGGCGAGCGTCGCGACGTGATCGCCGTCTTCGGCGGCGACGACCCACGCGCCGCGGTGCTGGGCGATGACCCGCCCGGGCGCCAGCCCGCCGGGGACTTCTGTGGCCTCATCCCAGCCGAGCCGGCGCAGGACGGGTGACGCGGACGATGGCAAGACCCCTAGCGTGGCAGGCGGAGATGTCTGCGCGCAGGTTTCCGGCATCCTGAGGGCATGCCGGGCCCACTCACAGTCGCCGAGGCACAGTCCCAATGGCACCCGGCGGGCGCCTACCTGAACACGGCGAGCTACGGGCTGCCGCCCGACGACGGCTTCACGGCGATGCAGGCCGCGCTCGCAGACTGGCGCGAGGGGCGCACGAGCTGGGAGCACTGGGGCAGGAGCACGGAGGGCTCCCGGAGGGCGTTCGCGGAGCTGGTTGGGGTGGAGGCCGCGACGGTCGCCGTCGGCGCGACCGTGTCGGGCCTGGTCGCCTTCGTCGCCGCCTCGCTCCCGGCGGGGACGCGCGTGCTGATCCCCGACGTCGAGTTCACCTCGACGCTGTTCCCGTTCCTGGCCCAGGAGCGCCTCGAGGTGCGCACGGTGCCGGCCCCCGAGCTCGCGGGTGCGATCGACGACCGCACGGACGTCGTCGCCTTCAGCGCCGTCCAGATGTCCACCGGCGAGGTCGCCGACCTTGCCGCAATCGCCGCCGCCGCCAAGGCGCACGGGGCGCAGACGCTCGTCGACGCGACGCAGGCCTGCGGCTGGCTGCCGATCGACGCCGCGCGCTTCGACTTCGTTGTGTGCGCGGCCTACAAGTGGCTGATGTGTCCGCGCGGGACGGCGTTCATGACCGTCACGCCCGATCGCCTCGACGCCATCGTCCCAGCCGCCGCAGGCTGGTACGCGGGCGAGGACGTCCACGCCTCCTACTTCGCACCGCCGCTGCGCCTCGCTCGCGACGCCCGGCGGCTGGACACCTCGCCGGCCTGGTTCTCCTGGGTCGGCGCGCAGCCGGCGCTCGAGCTGATCAACCGGATCGGCGTGCCCGCGATCCATGCCCACGACCTCGGGCTCGCCAACCGCTTCCGCGCCGGGCTCGGGCTCCCGGCGAGCGATTCGGCGATCGTCACCCACGACGCGCCGGGCGCCGCCGGGCGCCTCGAGGCCGCCGGGATCCGCGCCGCGACGCGCGGCGGGCGCCTGCGCACCTCCTGGCACCTCTACAACACCGAGGCCGACGTCGACCGCGCGCTCGAGGCGCTGGCCTAGGAAAGGCGAAGCACCAGCCGAAACACGGCAGCCGTCCTGCTTAGACGTCGCTATGCGATCTCAGGGCAGGCGTCGGCGTCACCACCGTCTTCGTCACCCACGACCAGCAGGAGGCGATGGACGTCGCCGAGCAGATCGTCGTCGTCAACGAGGGCCGCGTCGAGCAGGCGGGCAGCCCCGAGGACATCTACGACCGGCCGGCCTCGGAGTTCGTCATGGGCTTCGCCGGCCCGGTCACCCGTCTCGGCGACCGCCTCCTGCGCCCCCACGACCTCCAGATCGCCCGCGAGCGCCGGGCCGAGACCCACGAGGCGACGATCACGCGGCTGGCGCGCCTGGGCTTCGAGGTCCGCCTCGAGCTCGAGCTCGAGAACGGCTCGCCGCTCGCCGTTCAGCTCAGCCCGGCGGAGCTGGCCGCTCTGGCTCCCGCGGAGGGCGAGCGGGTGCACGTGCGGACGGGCTAGGCCGTCCGGGCGTCGCCTCCATGCTCCGGTAGAGCGCGAGGATCGCGACGGCCAGCCCGACCAGGCCGGCGAGGAAGAGCCACGTGCCGGGTCTGCCGGTGTCGAAGTCGCCCCACGCCCTGGCGGCGCCGACGAGCATGAACGCGGTGGCGACGAGGAAGGTCTGCAGCAGCAGCCGCCATGAGCTCCAGCGCTCATCGAAGGACAGCAGCAGCGCCCCCAGGCCGACCTGCGCGGTGAAGCACGCGAGCACCCGCGCGGTCAGCGGGGTCAGCTTCCACGGATAGACGTCGATCGCGACGCTGGGCGCGATCAGGAACACCGCCGCCGCGACGAGGGCGCCGGCGGCGACCACCTGCGCGCAGTGCCGGACGAGCGGGGAGACGAGCGGGTCCCCGGCGCGCCGGACGCGAGGATCGGTGCGGTGGTTGCGCAGCCACAGGGCCGCGACGGCCACCGGCGCGACGATGTAGACGACGACCCAGCCGTAGAACGCGAACGCGGCGAGGAACGGCGCGTCGCCGTGGTTGAAGCGGTCGTAGTGCACGATCGTCGGGATGAGCATGAGCGCGGCGAAGATCGCCGCCGACAGCACGCCGGCCGACGCGGGATGCCAGCGCGGGCCCAGCGCGGCGCGGCTGAAGAAGAAGGCGCCGGCCGCGTAGCCCGAGCCCATGAAGATCGCCGTCATGTCCGGCTTGAACGTCCATGCCCACGCGTCGGCGGTCTTGCCCGGGAGGCCCCAGAGCACCACCACGGCGGGGATCAGGATCGCGACGATCGCCCAGCTCGCCCAGCGCGTCGCGGTGAGCAGCCTGTCATCCCTGTGAACCGCGTCTGTGGCCATCGAAACCTCTCGATCGGGAACGCAAGCGAGCCTATGCGCCCGCACGAGGCGGGCGCAAGCGGCTCGTCGGGCCGGCGCGGCTCAGGCCGCGGGCTGCGGGGCCCGCGAGTACATCAGCGAGCCGGGCGTCGTGAGCATCTCGCCGGTCTCCAGCAGCGTCTTGAGGCCCGAGAGGATCTGCGGCCAGCCGCCGTAGATCTGGTTGTTGACCCCCTCGCGCAGCTGGTCGTGGGTGACCGTCAGCCGGCAGGAGTCGCCGACCGGCTCGATCTCCCAGGTCACCCTCGAGGGGCCCTCGCGCTCGACGTCCTCGCTCCACAGCGCGGTGAAGCTCTGGACGAGCCGGCGCGGCGGGTCGACCTCGAGGTTCTCGCCGACGGAGATCTTCACGCCCGCCTCGGGGTGACTGGCCTCGTAGCGCGAGCCGGCCGTCCAGTCCGAGCTGATGCCGACCCCGAAGGTGTACTGCCGGCGCATCTCGCTGTCGGTGATCGCCTCCCAGAGCCGCTCCGGGTTCGTCTTGATGTAGATCTCGTAGACCTTCTCCATCGTTTCCTCCTCGAGCTTCTTCTTGAGCCCGGTGAGCGTCGCCGCCCAGGGCTCGGAGTACTTGCTCACCCAGCGATCGTGGACGAGCCGGATCGGGACGGCGTTCAGGAAATGCAGCTTCTCGCGACCGCGTCTCTTGGTGGTCACGAGGCCCGCCTCCTCGAGGAGCTTCAGGTGCTTCATGACGCCGAAGCGCGTCATCGGCAACCGCCCCTCGAGCGTGCCCAGCGTCTGCCCGTCCTCCTTGAACAGCTCGTCGAGCAGGCTGCGGCGGGTCGGATCCGCGAGGGCCCTGAACACTTCGTCCATGCCGGGAGTACAGGTGACCATATGGTCACGTGTCAAGGCTTGCCTCCGAGCTCTTGATACGCGAACATACGTTCGCCTTCATGCTGCCCTCGATCCTGCACGCCGACGTCGACGCGTTCTACGCCTCGGTCGCCCAGCGCGACGACGCGGAGCTTCGGGGCCGGCCGGTGATCGTGGGCTCGTGGGTGGTGATGGCGGCGAGCTACGAAGCTCGCGCCTACGGCGTTCGCGGGGGGATGGGGACCGCGCGTGCGCGGCGCCACTGCCCTGACGCGATCGTGGTCGACCCCTGCTGGCCCGCCTACGTGGAGGCGAGCAAGGCCGTGTTCGACATCTTCCGCCGCGCGTGCCCGGTGGTCGAGCCCGGGTCGATGGAGGAGGCGTTCCTGGACGCAGGTGGCCTTGAGCAGCCCGCGGCCGAGCTCGCCGCGCGGCTTCGCCGGGAGGTGCGCGAGCAGGCCGGCCTGCCGCTCAGCGTCGGCGTCGCCCGCACGAAGGTGCTCGCGAAGATCGCCAGCCGCTCGGCCAAGCCCGACGGACTGTTCTTGGTCGACCCCGAGCGCGAGGTCGAGTTCCTGCATCCGCTGCCGGTCGAGCGCATCTGGGGCGTCGGGGCCGCGACCGCGCTCAGGCTCCACGCGCACGGTCTGATGACGGTCGGCCAGGCCGCGGCGCTGAGCGAGCCCGAGCTGATGGCGATCCTCGGCAAGGCCTCGGGCCGCTACGTCCACGCCATCGCGCAGAACCGCGACCACCGCCGGGTCCGCGCGCGCCGCGGCCGCCGCTCGTTCGGCGCGCAGCGAGCACTGGGCCGTAAGCCGCGCTCGCGGGCGGAGCTCGAGGCGGCCCTCGACGGCCTGGCCGAGCGCGTGAGCGGCCGCATGCAGCGCCGCGAGCGCGCCGGGCGCACCGTCGTGCTGCGGCTGCGCTTCGGCGACTACACGCGGGCCACTCGCTCCTCCACGCTGGCGCGCGCGACGGCCGA
This sequence comes from Solirubrobacterales bacterium, assembly GCA_038238015.1. Taxonomy (GTDB): domain Bacteria; phylum Actinomycetota; class Thermoleophilia; order Solirubrobacterales; family Solirubrobacteraceae; genus DASQFQ01. Next base: position 26,153 of record JBBRYA010000010.1, on the reverse strand, counting down.
CGCCGGCCCGCTCGCCGCGACGCTGCGGGAGCTGCTCGACGCGGCGAGCCCGCTCATCGAGGAGCGCGGCATCACACTGCTCGGCATGACCGTCACCAACCTCGAGAGCACGAGCGGCTCGCACCAGCTCGCGCTCCCGCTGGAGGACACATGGACCTAGCGCGCATTTCCCCCCAGCTCTCGGTGCGGCGCGGCCGCGCGGCGATCGAGTTCTACGCGGCCGCGTTCGGGGCGGTCGTGGACTACCAGGTGGGCGGCACCGATCAGCACGAGGAGGTGGTCGCCCAGCTCTCGGTCGGCGACGCGACGTTCTGGGTCGCCGACGAGTCGCCGCCGCACGGCAACTTCAGCCCCGAGTCGCTCGGCGGAGCGACGACGCGCATGCTGCTGGTGATCGCCGACCCGGACTCGGCGGTCGAGCGCGCCACGGCGGCCGGCGCCACGCTGGTCTCGCCGGTCGCCGAGGAGCACGGCTGGCGCATGGGCCGGATCGAGGACCCGTTCGGCCACCACTGGGAGGTCGGGACGCCGCTGGTCGCCTGGCCGCCCGCGAGCGGTGGGCCAGGCGACCACTGAGGCGGGTCACTCGTCCCAGGCCTGCACTCCGACCTGGCGCACGATCTGGCCGTCCTTGATCTCGAGCACGGTGGCGCAGAGCACGTTGGCGCCGTTGGGGTAGCGGCAGGCCTCGGTGAACGCGACCCCGCCCTCGTCCTGCACGCTGTGCTGGACGCGATGGGACATGTCGCGGCCGCAGACGTCCTCGATCCAGGCCTGGATCTCGCCGCGCCCGCGCAGGACGCGGGGCGAGCCGGGCTGGGTGATGCGATCGGCGAGCGTGACCTCGGCGTCGTCGGCGTACATGGCGACCTGGCTCGAGACGTCGCGCTCCTCGAGCGCGCGCTTGAAGCTGACGAGGTCGAATGCGGTGGTGGTGGAGCCCATCGAGTCCTCCTTGGGGGTGGTTTCGCCGCACCGTGACCGACGCCCCGTTGCGCGAGCGTCAAGCCACCGTCAATCGCGAGCGATGCCCGTGTCAGAGGGCCGGAGGAGGCGTAGGCTGGCGGCGTGTTGCGGGTCAGCGTCCTGGGACGCATGCGCGTCGAGGTGGACGGAGCCGAGCTCCCGGCCCCGGCGGCTCGCCGCGCGTGGGCGCTGCTCGCCTACCTCGCGTTGCGCCCGGGGCCACAGCCCCGCAACGAGCTGGCCGCCCGCTTCTGGCCCGACGTGCTCGACGCCAGCGCCCGTGCGAGCCTGCGCAGCGCGGTCTGGTCCCTGCGGCGCACCCTCGGCGCGGCGGCCGAGCGTCAGCTCGTCGCCGATCGCGAGCACGTCTGGCTGGCGCCCGAGCCGGGGCTGTGGGTCGACGCGCGGGCGTTTCAGTCTCATCTGGAGCGGGGCGAGGACGAGCATGCGGTGGGGCTGTGTGGCGGCGAGTTGCTCGAGGGGTTCGAGGACGACTGGGCGCTTGCAGCCCGCGCCGCGCACCACGAGCAGCTGATCGCCGTCCTCGAGCGGCTCGCACAGGGCTGCGAGGAGACGGGCGAGGACGCAGCCGCGATCGAGTGGACGCGCCGGCAGGTGACGATCGACCCGTTCGGCGAGGAGGCCCATCGGCGTTTGATCAGCCGGCTGGCGAGCTCCGGGGACCGAGGCGCGGCGCTCGTGGTCTACCGCACGCTGTCAGAGCGCCTGCGGCGCGAGCTCGCGGTCGCGCCCTCGCGCGCGACACGTGAGCTCGCCGAGACCCTGCGCGGCGAGCCCATGGCGCCGGAGTCGACCCCGCCCGACGTCTCGCACCTGTTGCCGCTGATCGGCCGCGCGGACGAGCTCGGACGGCTGATGAGCGCGTGGCAGGCCGTCTCCAACGGGCGCGGCGGCGTGGCGACGATCGGCGGCGAAGCGGGGATCGGCAAGACCAGGCTGGCGAGCGAGCTGCTCGCGCGAGCGGGGGCCGAAGGAGCCGTGACCGCCTCGTGCGCCGCGCTCGATCTCGGTGGAGCCGCCCCGTTCGGACTGTGGGCCGAGCTGATCCGCGAGCTGCTGGCGACGCTGCCCACCCCGCCGGCGGACGCGGCGTGGCCCGAGGACCTCGCGCGCCTGACGCCCGAGCTCCTGTCGCGCTTCGGCCGCCCGGCGCCCGAGCGCCCGACCTTCTCTCCCGATCTCGAGCGAGCGCGGCTGATGGAGGCCGTCGTCGCCCTGATCGAGTGGGCCGCGCGTGCACGCCCGCTGGTGGCGCTGCTGGAGGACGTCCACATCGCCGACGCGGCCAGCCTCGAGCTGACCGGCTACGTCTGTCGCCGGATCGCCGCCCTTCCGGTGATGTTCGTGCTCACCCGCCGCGAGCTTCCCCGCCGCGCGGAGGCCGACCGGCTCGAGCACGCACTGCGCTCGCGCGGGCTGCTGCGCGCCGAGCTCAGGCTCGATGCGCTGGAGCCGGCCCGCGTGGCCGAGCTCGCGCGCAGCGCCGCGCCGTTGAGCCACGACGACGTCCGGCGGGTGGTCGACGCCGCTGAGGGCAACGCCCTGCTGGCGGTCGAGACCGCGCGCGCGATCGGCCGCGGCGAGCATCAGCCCTCGGTCAGCCTGGGCGGCGCAGTTCGCGGCGCGTTCGGCTCGTTGTCGGCGGGCGGCAGGAGCTTCGCCGAGTTCGCGGCCGTCGCCGCGCGCGAGCTGGAGCGCGCCGAGGTCCTCGCCCTGCCGATCGAGCGCGCCGAGGAGGCGGCGGTCGACGCACTGGACAGCGGGATGATCGTGGCGCGCGAGCGACGGATCGGCTTCCGCCACGCCCTGCTGCGCGAAGCGGTGTACGCGGACCTGCCCGAGCCCCACCGCGCCACGCTGCACGAGCAATGGGCCGAGACGCTGCTGGCGTGTGAGAGGGCTGGAGCCGCTCGGCGCCCGCCCGAGCTGGCCCATCACCTTCGGATGGCCGGCCGCGATCGCGACGCGATCGAGCAGTTCGTTCTCGCCGCCGCGGACGCGCGGGCCGTCGGCGCGCTGCCAGAGGCAGGCGGGTACCTGCGCGAGGCGCTCGCGATCGACGACGCTCGCTCTGAGTTGTGGCTCGAGCTCGCGGAGGTGGAGGCGTGGCTCGGCCGTCGCCACGAGGCCGAGACCGCGTTCGAGCGCGCACGCGGGCTGCTTGACGAGGACGTGCCGCTCGAACGGGCGCGCGCGTGGCTGCGCCACGCGGGCTGGTACCACGGGCCACTCTGCGTGCCCCGTGTCGTGGGCCAGAGCAGCCGGCAGGCACTCGAGCTGCTCGACGCCGCCGGACTGGTCGCGGCCGCCGAGCGCCAGGAAGCACTCGCCGACCTGGCGTGGGTCGAAGCGATCGTGGGCAGCGTCGAGGAGGCGGAGCGGCTGCTGGCCGAGCTCCACCAGCTGATGCTCGGCTCCGCGGCCGCGGACATGTCCACCTACCACGTCGGGTTCGCGCGTTCGCTGGCCTCGATGCGCCGAGGCGACTTCCAGGGCGCCTACGCGCCGGCGATCGCCAGCGGCGAGGCGAGCGTGCGAGCCGGCCGGCCCGACCTCGCCTATGGCTGCTGGGCCAACGTCGCCGGCGCCGCCGCGGCGGCCGGCGACTACCCACGGGCCATCGAGTTCCTCGGTCGCGGGGACGCGGTGATCGCGGGCACCGGGATGGTCAGCCTGGAGATCAGTCTGCTCGGCCTGCGCTCGTTCCTGCTGCTGCGCATGGACCGTCGCGACGAGGCCCGGGCGGCCGCCGACCGAGCACGCGAGCTCGCGGAGCGACTCGGCGTGCCAGAGCTGCTGGCCATGGCCGAGCACGACCGCGGACTGGTGGCGCTGGCCGAAGCGGACTTCACCGTGGCGGCCGACCTGCTGGCCCGCGCGCTGGCGGTCGAGAACGCTCCGATCAGCCGGCCGCTGACCCGCCTGGCCCGCGCGGAGGCGCTGGCGCGCGCGGGCGCGCTCGACGAGGCGGAGGCCGAGCTCCGCGCCACGGTGCTCGAGCCCGTGCGGGCCAGCGACTTCCCCGAGGCCCTCGTGCCTCGTCTCGCCCGGGTGCAGGGTCTGATCGCCGCCTGCGCCGGCGATCACGACACCGCAACCCGGAGGCTCACGGAGGCCCGCGACGGATGGCAGCGCCAGGTGGCGCGCCTGACCCGCGGCGAGAGCATGACCACCGTGCTGGCCGACCTCGGGCGGCCGGTGGTCGGGCTGATCGAGCCCGAGCGCGAGCTCGAGCGCGTCGCACGGGAGCTTGCGGCCTTGCAGACCACGACGCCGGGGAGCCGCCATGCCCTCCTTTCATGACAGCGCCGATGCGGGAGCCCCGCCGGAGGAGGTGTGGAAGCTGCTCTATGACCCGTCGCGCTTCCCCGACTGGTGGGCGGGCGTCGGCAGCGTCGACGTGAGCGATCACGGGAGCTACACGCTCTACCCGGACGGCTATCCCGACTTCCCGATGCCCCAGCTGCTGGCCACCGAGCGCGACGCGCAGCGCGTGACGGTCTCGTGCACGGTCTCCGACCTGCGCTTCGACTGGCGGCTGGAGTCGCTCGCCGGCGGCGCGGGCACCCGCATCATCGTCGACGTTGAGATCCCGGAGGCCGAAGCGCGGAGGCTCGAGGGCCAGCGCGATGCCATCAGCGCCTCGTTGCAGAACCTCGCCGGGCTCGCCGCGGCCGGGTTGACGGTCGATTGACGCCCTCGTGACGGTCAATCGCCGACGCTGCGGCGAACCCGATCCCCGCAAGGGGCAGAAAGGATCTCCGTCATGGCTGCAGCACAGATCGACGAGGCGAAGTTGCAGGCCTTCATGGGCCGGTTCGTGTCCGACCTCGGAGCCGCGCTCAGCGTGGCGACCGTCCTGATCGGCGACAAGCTCGGGCTCTACAAGGCGATGGCCGACGGGTCACCGGTGACGGCCGCGGCGCTGGCGCAGCGGACCGGCACCGACGAGCGCTACGTGCAGGAGTGGCTCTGCAGCCAGGCCGCCAGCGGCTATGTCGACTACGACGCCGTCAGTGAGCGGTTCGTGCTCGGAGCCGAGCAGGCGCTGGCACTCGCCCAGGAGGACAGCCCGGCGTTCATCCCCGGCGCGTTCCAGCTCGCCGCGGCGCTGATCAAGGATGAGCCCGCGATCACCGAGGCGTTCCGGAGCGGCGACGGCGTCGGCTGGCACCAGCACGATGACGATCTGTTCTGTGGCACCGAGCGCTTCTTCCGACCCGGCTACCTCGCCAACCTGGTGCCGAGCTGGATCCCGGCGCTGGAGGGGATGCACGACAGATTGACCGCGGGCGCCCGGGTGGCCGACGTCGGCTGCGGCCACGGCGCCTCCACGCTGATCCTCGCGGCGGCCTACCCGCGCTCGAGCTTCGCCGGCTTCGACTACCACCGCGAGTCGATCGAGCAGGCGCAGGCCGCTGCGCAGCGCGCCGGCGTGGCCGACCGTGTCAGCTTCGAGGTGGCCAGCGCCAAGGCGTACCCGGGGACGGGCTATGACCTCGTCGCGATGTTCGACTGCCTGCACGACATGGGCGACCCGGTCGGCGCCGCCCGCCACGTGCTCGGCTCGCTGCGCGAGGACGGCACGTGGCTGATCGTCGAGCCGTTCGCCAACGATCGCCTCGAGGAGAACCTCAACCCGGTCGGCCGTGTCTTCTACTCAGCGTCCACGATGGTCTGCACGCCCGCCTCGCGCGACCAGGAGGTCGGCCTCGCGCTCGGTGCCCAGGCGGGCGAGGCGCGCCTGCGCGAGGTGGTCACCGAGGGCGGCTTTGGCCGCTTCCGCCGCGCCACCGAGACCCCGTTCGACCTCGTCCTCGAGGCGCGCCCGTAACGGCGACGGACGCGTTCTCCTATCGCCGCCGCTCCAGCTCGCGCCCGAACGCCTTCTCGACCGCCCGCGTCATGTGCACCTGGAAGATCGCCACCAGGGTGTCGGAGGCGAGCGGGCGCAGCCGCTCGAGCGACTCGCACACCTTCGGCCAGTCCTCGTCGGGCTGGCCGGCGCGGTCGAAGGGCTTCCAGACCTGCTCGATGAAGAGCCGGACGAAGGTCTCAGAGACCGAGCCGGCGTGGCGGCCGAGGCTCTCGAGCACGTCGAGCTGCTTGGCCAGCGGCACGCCGAGCGACGCGAGCTCCTCGCCCGCGCGCATCACGGTCGGGCTCGGGACCTCGTAGCGTCCCGCGCCCAGCGACACGATCAGGCCGACCTTCTCGGCGCGGGCGAGCAGCTTGGCGTCACCCTCGGGGCCGTAGCGCTCCGCGAGCTCGGCGGCGTCGATCACCTCGGGCGACTCCTGCTCGAACGGGGCGAGCAGCACGCGCGCGAAGCCGAGCACCTCCTCGGCCGCCGAGCCGTCGGTGCGCGCGATCAGGTCCTTGATCGCCGCGAGGTTGTAGCCGCTGGCCTGCAGCTCTTGGATCAGCTTGAGCCGCGCGACGTGCTCGGCCCCGTAGTAGCCCGTGCGCGCCCTGACCTCGGGCGGCGGGAGCAGCCCGCGCGATTGGTGGGCGCGGATGTTGCGCACGGTCATGCCGGTCTCGCGGGCGAGGGCGTCGATCGTGAGCTCGGCGGTCGCTTCGGCCATCTGTGACATTGATCCTATCGGGGATTGATGTTACGTCATTCGGTGTAACATCGAGCCATGACATTCCTCCTCCAGGCCAACCCCGCCGGCGGCGCCGCGCTCGCCGAGGTGATCGGCGCGACCGCCGGCGCCACGGTGTTCACGACCGCGCTGTTCGCGCTCGGCTTCGCCCACCGCGCGGGGCGCACGCAGCTGCTCGCCCGCGCCGCCGAGCGCGCCGCGCGCCTGCTCGAGCTGCCCTCATGGGTTGCCCTCCCCTCCGCGCTGGCCACCGGCTCTCTGTTCACCGCCCTGCTCGGCATGTATTGGGACATCTCGCTGCACATCGACGTCGGCCGCGATCCCGGCCCGCTCGCCAACCCCGCGCACTACCTGATCCTGTTCGGGCTGTTCGGCATCTTCGCCGCCGGCTACCTGGCGATGGTCCTCCCGGCCCGCCGCGAGGGGCCCACGTTCGTGCGCGTCTACGGCGACTGGCACGTGCCGCTGGGCGCGCTGCTGCTGTGCGCCAGCGGCGGCTTCGCGCTCGTCGGCTTCCCGCTCGACGACGGCTGGCACCGGCTCTTCGGCCAGGACGTGACGCTCTGGGGCCCGACGCACATGATGTTGATCGGCGGAGCCGCGCTGTCGCTCTCCGGCCTCGCGGTGCTGCTGGCCGAGGGCCTGCGCGCCCGCGGCGAGGCCGAGGATCCCGAGCGGCAGGGCAGGCTGCCGATCGCGCTCGCGCTGCGCCGCAGCTCGCTCGCCGGCGGCATCCTGATCGGGCTCTCGACCGCCCAGGGCGAGTTCGACTTCGGCGTGCCCCAGTTCGACTTCCTCTTCCAGCCGATGCTGATCGCGCTCGCCGCGAGCCTCGGCCTCATCTCCGCGCGGCTGTGGGGCGGGCGCGGCGCCGCGCTCACCGCGGTCGCCTTCTTCCTCGTCGTGCGCGGCCTCATCTCGCTGACCGTCGGCGGCGTGTTCGGGGAGACGACCCCGACCTTCCCGCTCTACCTCGCCGAGGCGCTGCTCGTGGAGGGCGCGGCGTTCGTGCTCACCACACGGCGCCCGTTGCGCTTCGGCCTGATCGCCGGCGCGCTGGTCGGCAGCGTCGGGTTCGCGGCCGAGTGGGGCTGGACGCACGTGTGGGGCGCCATCCCGTGGCCCACCTCGCTGCTGCCCGGGGCGCTGATCGTCGCGCTCGCCGCCGGAGTCGCCGGCGGGCTGCTCGGTGCGCTGCTCGGCCTCGCGCTGCGCAGCGCCCCGGCGCCGCTCCCGCGCGCGTCGCGCGTCGTGCTCCCCGCCGCAGCGGCGGTGATCGTCGGGCTGATCGCCTTCGGCCTCAGCACCAGCGCCCCAGCCGGCACGAGCGCCACCGTCGCGCTCACCGACGTGCCGGGCGGCGCGGGCCGGCAGGTCAGCGCCACCGTGCGGATCCAGCCGCGCGCCGCGCTGCACGACACGCGCTGGCTGACCGCGACGGCCTGGCAGGGCGGCGGCCGCGTCGTCGACCGCCTGAAGCCGGTGGCGCCCGGGGTCTACCGCACCACGCGCCCGATCCCCGTCCACGGCCAGTGGAAGGCGCTGATCCGCCTGCACGCCGGCCGCTCGCTGCTGGGCGTGCCGCTCTACCTGCCGGCGGACCCGGCCATCCCGGCCCGTGGCGTGCCCGCAAGCGCGACGTTCACGCGCCCGCTGGTGCGCGACAAGAAGATCCTCCAGCGCGAGGCCAAGCCCGGGGCGATCGGCCTCACGCTCGCGGCCTATGGCGTCGTGCTCGCCATCACCGCCGCGCTGCTGGGCTTCATCGTGTGGGCGCTCGCGCGGCTGGCGGCGGCCGGCGAGCCGCGCCCGCCCCGGCGGGCCCGCGGCGTCGCGAGACCGGCGCTCAGCCGGCGCGCATCGGCTTGAAGCCCGGCACCGTGTTGCCAACGGGCGGGATCGGCGTGGCCTGAAGCATTCGCGCCAGATGGACCAGGTTGTGGGCCATCCAGCTCGTGGTCTTCTGCGTGTAGGGGTGCTCGGCGCCGCCGGCCTCGATGTATGACGGCCCGGGGCCGGCGTCGCCGACCCAGTAGGTGTCGGCGTTCGGCGGGATCGTGCAGCCGAGGTGGGAGAGGTTGAACAGCGTCGTCTCCGCCGCGGCGTGGGCGCCGTCCTCGTTGCCGGTCACCACCACTCCGCCAACCGTGTTGTAGAGCGGGTACTGCCCGACCTCGTTGGTCGTGTTGTAGGTCCCGTCGAGGCGCTCCATCACGAGCTGACAGACGCTGCCGCGCACCCCGAACCAGATCGGCGTGCCGATGATCAGGATCTCCGCCGCGAGGATCTTCTCGAGGATCAGCGGCCACTGGTCGCCGCCGCCCTCGTCGCTGGAGACCCCGAACGGGACCTCGTAGTCGACGATGCGCACGCTCTCGCACTCGACGTCGAGGCCCTCGAGGACGGCGATGACGCGGTCCATCAGCGCCTGGGTGTTGGAGACCTCAGGTGACTTCTTCAGCGTGCAGTTGAGCAGGACGGCCTTCAGGGGCATGGCGGTCTCCCTTTCGGAGGAGCGTGAGGGCCGCGGCCGGGAAGGCGACCACGGAGAGCAGGCCGGCCGCCACCAGGGCGGCGGCGTTGGCGGAGTCGATCGCGCCGAGCTCGCGCCCGATCGCGGTCGCCGCGACGATGAACGGGAGCGACGTCGCCTGTAGCAGGACCGCGACGGGCAGCTGCCGGGCCTCGATCAGCGGGCTGTAGAGCAGCGCGGGCAGACCGCGCACGAGCAGCAACGCCACGAGGAACACCGGCACGTGCGCGAGCGTCGAGCCGCCCGAGAGCGCGTTGAGGTCGAAGCGCACGCCGCTGGTCACGAAGAAGGCGGGGATGAACACGCCGAAGCCGACGGCCTCGAGCTTGCCGCGGAAGGCCGGGTGGGTCATCGCCTCGTCACGATCCACGAGCGTCAGCAGCGCGCCCGCGATGAACGCCCCGAGGATCACCTCGAGCCCGAGCTCGGTCGCCAGCGCGGTCAGCCCGACCAGGAGCAGGAACGCCCCGCGCACGCGAATCTGCGCCGTCGTGTCCTGCAGCCGCGTGAGCGCGGCGCCGATCTTCATCAGGTGCTCGGCGCCCGCGAGCGCGAGCCACAGCGCCGCCGCCACCGCGAGCAGCCCGCCGAGCAGCAGCAGCGTGCTCGCCGTGCTCGTCGCCTCGCGCGAGAAGAACAGCGACAGCAGGACGATCGTCGCGAAGTCCGCGATCGACGCGCCCGCGATCACCAGTTGCCCGAACGTCGTCGTGCTCTGCCCGGCGTCCTTGAGCACCGGGATCACGACCCCGAGCGAGGTCGCGCAGAGGACGATCGCGATGAACAGCGGCTTGCCGGCCATACCGGCGGCGTCGAGCCCCAGCCCCGCGCCGAGGGCGAGTACGAACGACAGCGCGAAGCCGAGCAGCGCGAGCCGCAGCAGCCGCCCGCGCAGCTTGTGGAACTCGATCTCGAGGCCGGCGAGGAAGAGCAGGAAGGCCAGGCCGAGCAGCGCCAGCACATTGACCGGGGCATCGACCTTCACCCAGCCGAGCACGGACGGCCCGGCCAGGATGCCCGTCACCAGCTCGAGCACCACCGCGGGCAGGCGCACGCCGGGCGCCAGGCCGAGCGCCAGCGGCGCGGCGAACGCGATCGCCGCGATGACCAGGAGGTTCGTGAAGCCGAGCCCCACGACCGCAGTCAACCCGATACCGCCTTACGGCCGCGTGAACCCCGGCCCGATGCGCCTCAGCCGGGCTCGCGCCCGAGGTCGCGCGGCCTGGTGCGCGCCGCCCTTGCGACCGCGTCGTGATCGAGCGCCGACGCGCGCCCGGAGCCGACCCACGCAAAGCGGAACGCAAGGCCGGCGAGCAGGTAGAGCACGCTCGCGAGGTGGTGCACCGGCGGGCCGCCGCGCGTGGGGGCGAAGCGCAGCGCCAGGCCGGTGCGGATCATCCACTTGGCGACTTTGAACAGCGTGCCGGGGCGGCCCTCCTCGAGCGCGTCGGCGTAGGCCCCAAGGCGCCTCTCGTTGATGGTCGAGAGCAGCAGCTCGGTCCCCATCGCCGCCGTCTCGATCGTGCCGAGCGCGCTGCGGGTCGGGTGGCCGGGCGGGAGGCCCGTGGCGGCGAGCACCAGCCGCGTCGCGGCGGCCCCGGTCGCGCTCGCGGTGCAGACGAAGATCGGCGGGAGGAACAGCCGGCTGCGGTTCCAGACCGGGACCGCGGTGGCGGCCAGCAGGACGCCGGTGTAGGACCCGAGGTGGATCCCCGTGACCGCGGCGCCCGCGCCGAGCCAGCGCGCGAGCCGCGGGCGCTTGAACACGTCGGCGGCGACGGCGCCGCCGAGCAGGCCCGAGAACGCGCTCAGGCTCCAGGCGCCCTGCGACATCGGCGAGCGCGTCTTGAAGATGCGCAGCATGTAGATGAAGCGCTCCGGGCGGCCGAGGTCGAGCACCAGCAGCGGCGCGCCCGGCCCGATGGCGCCGATCGCCACCTTGCGCGCGATCGCGGCGGAGCGATGGTCGCCCGCGGCGTCGCAGCCGAGCGCGACGAACGCCGAGCCGGTCGCGATGCCTCCAAACCAGAAGTACGTCGGCACCTCCCAGGTCCAGACCGGCGGGCGGATCATCGGGCCGGCCACCGGGACGGTGACCTCCTCCCCGTCGCGCGCCCGGCGCGCCGCGGCGTCGACGCTGCCGTTGGCCGGCGTGTCGGAGCGGTAGCTCGTCGCCTTGTCGTAGAGGTAGGACCAGCGCGCGTCGCCCCAGTCGCGCTTGGCCAGCGCGACCGCGGCGCCTTCGACGGCGCGCCGGTAGCGCCCGGGCTCCCCGCGCGTGCCGACGGCCGGCGTCATGTCGCGCCCGTCGACGTGGCCCGCGTACGCCGCGCGGATCTCGTCTTCGGGCGGCGGGCCCTTCGGCTTGCTCATCGGCGGCCGGCCCGGCGGTGGGCCACCACCACGCTCGCGACCGCCCCGGCCAGCGCGAGCGCTCCCGACAGCAGGCCAGCCGCGGTGGCGGGCGGGCCGTTCTCCTGGATCGGGGACTCGGCGTGGGCGGGCAGCCCGAAGCGCTCGGGGGGCTCGGTGAGCAGGAAGAACGCGCCGAGGTTGCCGGCCAGCTGATCGTCGGGATGGTCGTCCACGCCGTAGATGTAGGCGTTCTCGAAACCGCGCTCGTGCAGCTCGACGACGCGCCCCTTAGCGGTCTTCACCAGCTCCTCCCACGGGCCGAACTGGATCGAGTCGGTCGGGCAGGCCTTGGCGCAGGCGGGCTCGAGCCCGTCCTCCAAGCGGTCATAACAGAGCGTGCACTTCGCGGCGCGGCCGTCGTAGGGGTCGCGGTCGATGACCCCGAACGGGCACGACGGGATGCAGTAGCCGCAGCCGTTGCAGATGTCGGGCTGGACGATCACCGTCTCGAACTCGGTGCGAACCAGCGCGCCGGTCGGGCACGCATCCAGGCAGCCCGCGTTCGTGCAGTGCTTGCAGACGTCGGACATGAACACCCAGCGGTCGAGCGTCTCCATGCCCGTGACGTCGCCCTGCTCGGCCACCGCCACGAGGTCCACCATCTCGGAGTCGGTGACGCCGCCGGCGGCGCCGGCCAGCGCCTCGGTGGAGGGAAGCTGGTAGCCGGCGGCGGGGATCCGCGGCACGTTGCCGCCGCCGCCCTCGGCCAGCGCCTTGCGCGCCGCCTCCTGGCGCGAGGGCGTCGGCGCGACGGTCTCGACGAAGCGCACGTGGCGCCAGGTCGCGGCCGACAGCGAGCCCGTGTGGTCGTAGGAGCCGCCCTTGCGGAACACGGAGCCGTCAGCGGGCAGGTCGTTCCACTGCTTGCAGGCGACCTCGCAGGCCTTGCAGCCGATGCAGACCGTCGTGTCGGTGAAGAAGCCCATGCGCTGGGCGCCCTCGCGCTTGATCGCGACCTCGGACGCAGCGGCGCTCATGACTGCGGCCCGGGCTGGCTGTGGTCTGACTGGGTGGTCTGGGAGAGCTTGTCGGGGACCTCGGCGCCGTGGTCCTCGTGCCCGGGCCGCGCGTGCTCGTGGGCCTCGCGCCCGGCGAGCCGTGCCGTGGACTCCCGGTCGCGGCGCCCCGCGCGCACGTCGCAGGAGAACGTCTTGTCCTCGATCGAGGTGTTGGGATCGCCTGAGAGCGCGGAGATGTCGTTGAGCGAGTCGCCCGTGACCCCCTGCTCGGAGGTCTTGAACGTGCCCCAGTGCCATGGCATCGAGATCTGGTGCACGGTCCGGTCGCCCATGCGCAGCGGCGCCACGCGATAGGTCACCTTCGCGCGCGCCTCGATCTCCCCGCGCTCGGTCATCACCGTCATCCAGCCTCCATCCTCGATGCCCCGCTCCGCCGCCAGCTCAGGGTCGATCTCCGCGAACATCTCCGGCTGCAGCTCGGCCAGCCAGGGCAGGTTGCGGCTCATGGGCCCGGCCGTGTGATGTTCGGTGAGGCGGAAGGTCGAGGCCACGACCGGATAGCGCGGGTCGGCCGCGACGTTCAGCGGGTTGTCCTCGCGCTTCCAGGTCAGCGCGGTGGGATTGCCTCCCACCTTCGGGTAGAGCACGTTGTCGACGGGCGACTCGAACGGCTCGTAGTGGGTCGGGAAGGGACCATCGAGCAGCCCGCTGGGCGAGTACAGCCAGGCGCGGCCGTCGGCCATCATGATGAACGGGTCGTCGCCGGAGATCGCGTCCATGCCCTCGGCGTCGTCATCCGCGCGGTAGCCGGGTTTCTTGTCGACCGGGAAGTCGGGCACGTCGTAGCCGGTCCACTTCTGCTCGGCCTCGTCCCACCAGATGTACTTCTTGCGCTCCGACCACGGCTTGCCCTCGGGGTCGGCCGAGGCGCGGTTGTAGAGGATGCGCCGGTTCGCCGGCCAGGCCCAGCCCCACTCGGGCGACACCGAGCCGCCCTCGGGGTCGTTGACGTCGCCGGGGTTGCGGCGCCGCGGCTGGTTGACCTCGTCGGCGAAGCAGCCTGAGTAGATCCAGCAGCCGCAGGCGGTCGAGCCGTCGGCCTTGAGGTCGGCGAAGCCCGAGAGCGCCTTGCCCGATGCGACGTCGTAGCCGCCGATCTCCTTGAGCACGGCCTCGGCGCTGGGCTCGGCGTGCTCGCCGTGCTCGGGATAGTCCCACTTGAGGTGGCGCAGCGGCCAGTCCTTGCCCTCCTCGGACTCGGCGTAGCGGGGCAGGATCCGCTTGGCCAGATGGTGGACGAAGTGCAGCTCCGAGCGCGCGTCGCCCGGTGGCTCGAGCGCCTTGTCGCGCCACTGCAGCAGGCGCTGGGTGTTGGTGAAGTGCCCCTCCTTCTCGACGTGGGAGGCGGCGGGCATCAGGAACACCTCGGTGCCGATCTGCTCCGGGCTCGTCTCCCCCGAGCGCACCTCGGGCGAGTCCTTCCAGAAGTTCGCGCTCTCGATCTCGGCGAGGTCGCGCACCACCAGCCACTTCAGGTGCCCGAGCGCGCGCCGCTGCAGGCCGGCGTGCATCGAGCCGACCGCCGGGTTCTGGCCCATCACGAAGAGGCCGTCGAGCCCGCCGTCCATGGCCCGCAGCATCGTCGGGAAGTGCGAGTGGTTCCCGGAGATCTTCGGGAGCCACGCGAAGCCGTAGCCGTTCTCCTTAGTGGCGGCGTCGCCGAACCACGCCTTCAGCAGCGACACCGCGTAGTTGTCGAAGTGCGACCACCAGCCGCGCGCCGAGCCGCCGCTCTCGATGTAGCCCTCGAGCGTGGTGTCCTCCTCGCTGGCCCGCGGCATCGGCAGGTAGCCGGGCAGCAGCTCGTAGAGGGTCGGGATGTCGCTCGAGCCCTGGATCGAGGCGTGCCCGCGCATCGCCATCACGCCGCCGCCGGGGCGCCCGACGTTGCCGAGCAGCAGCTGGACGATCGCGCCCGCGCGGATCATCTGCACGCCGGTCGAGTGCTGGGTCCAGCCGACTGCGTAGGTCAGCATCGTCGTGCGCTCGCGGCCCGAGTTGGCGATCAGCGACTCGGCGAGCTCCAAGAAGCTCTCCCGCGGGATGCCGCAGATCTGCTCGACCATCTCGGGCGTGTAGCGCGAGTAGTGCTTCTTGAGCAGCTGGAAGACGCAGCGCGGATCCTGCAGCGTCGGGTCGCTGCGGACGTTGCCGGTCATCATCCCGGCACCCGTGCGGTCGCTGAAGGCCTGCGTGGAGTGCTCGCGCTGCCCGGCCGCCGCGGCCACCTCGCCGCCCTCGTACATCCAGGTCGAGCGGTCGTAGGTGCCCGTCTCGGGGTCGAAGCCGGAGAAGAAGCCCGCGAGGTCCTCGGTGTCCTGGAACTTCTCGTTGATGATCGTCGCCGCGTTGGTGTAGTTGACGACGTACTCCTTGAAGTAGGAGTCGGTCTCGATGATGTGGTGGATCAGCCCGCCCAGCAGGGCGATGTCAGAGCCCGCGCGGATCGGCAGGTAGAGGTCGGACACCGCGCTGGTGCGCGAGTAGTGCGGGTCGACGTGGATGATCTTGGCGCCGCGCTCCTTGGCCTTCATCACCCAGCGGAAGCCGACGGGGTGCGCCTCGGCCATCGATGAGCCCTGGATCCAGATGCAGTCGGAGTTCTGGAAGTCCTGCTGGAAGTTGGTGGCGCCGCCGCGCCCGAACGAGGTCCCCAGACCGGGGACCGTGGAGGAGTGTCATATGCGCGCCTGGTTCTCGATCTGCACCGCGCCCATCGCGGAGAAGAACTTCTTGATCAGGTAGTTCTCCTCGTTGTCGAGCGTCGCGCCGCCGAGGTGGGCGAAGCCGAGCGTGCGGTCGACCCTCCAGCCGCGCGCGTCGTGCTCCTGCCAGTGGTCCTCGCGGGCGGCGACCACGCGGTCGGCGATCATGTCCATCGCCGTCTCGAGGTCGAGCTCCTCCCACTCGGTCCCGTAGGGGCGGCGGTACTTGATCTTGGTCAGGCGGCCCGGCTGCTGGACGAGCTGGCGCGAGGCCGAGCCCTTGGGGCACAGCGTGCCCTGGTTGATCGGCGAGTTCGGGTTGCCCTCGATGTCGATCAGCTCGCCGTCGCGGGTGTACACGATCTGACCGCAGCCGACGGCGCAGTAGGGGCAGATCGACTCGGTGGCCTTCAGGCCGGCGATGCGCGAGCCGGCCCGCTTGGTGTTCTTCGAGACCGCGGACGGGCCCATCCCCCAGTCCGCCATGCGCCCCACCACGGGCAATGTGCGCAGGCGCTGGAAGGCGCGAGGTCGGTTCGCCCGTCGGCCGTTGTCCCCCACTGCGCTGGAACCTACCCCGCTGGCGCCGCGAGTCAATCGCCGCCGGAGAGATAGCCTGCGGTCGCTGTGGTCCGACCCCTGGGCAACCGCGACCTGGCTGTGGACCTCGGCACCGCCAACACGCTCGTCTTCGAGCGCGGTCGCGGCATCGTCGTCTCAGAGCCCTCGGTGGTGGCCGTCGACTCAGACCGCGGCGACGTCTACGCGGTCGGCGACGAGGCCCACCGCATGATCGGGCGCACGCCGGCGACGATCTCCGCCACGCGGCCGCTGCGCCACGGCGTGATCGCCGACTTCGAGGTCACCGAGCAGATGCTGCGCTACTTCCTGCGCAAGGCGCAGACGAGCCGCTGGGCGCGCCCGCGCGTGGTCATGTGCGTGCCCTCGGGCGTGACCGGGGTCGAGACGCGCGCGGTGGAGGAGGCCTGCCTGTCGGCCGGCGCGCGCCAGGTGGCGCTGATCGAGGAGCCGATCGCCGCGGCGATCGGCGCCGGGCTGCCGATCGCCGAGCCCAACGGCCACATGGTCCTGGACATCGGAGGCGGCACGAGCGAGGTGGCGGTGATCTCGATGGGCGAGATCGTCGTCGAGACCTCCCTGCGCCTCGCCGGCTACGACCTCGACGAGGCAATCATGGCCTACGTCCGCCGCCACCACTCGCTCGCGATCGGTCAGCCGACGGCCGAGGAGATCAAGATCTCGATCGGTTCGGCCTATCCGCTGGCCACGAGCCTGCAGGCTGAGGTGCGCGGGCGCGAGCTGGTCTCCGGGCTGCCACGGACCGTGCTGCTGGACTCCGAGGAGGTCCGCGCCGCGCTGGCCGAACCGGTCGGCCAGATCGTCGACGCGGTGCGCGAGACGCTCGACCAGACGCCGCCCGAGCTGTCCTCGGACATCCTGCGCAGCGGCATCCTGCTGGCCGGTGGCGGCGCGCTCCTGCACGGTCTGGCCGCGCGGCTGGAGGAGGAGACCGACATGCCGACCCGGGTCGCGGACTCGCCGCTGACCTGCGTCGCGGAGGGAGCCGGCCAGGCGCTCGAGGAGTTCGAGGCGTTCGCCCGCCGCCAGGCGCTGCACCGCACCTACTCGCGCAAGCCGCGGCCGCGCAGGCGGCCCAGCCGCCAGCGCTGAGCGACGGTGTACGGACAGCCGCACCCACGGACGCCTGCCAGCCGCCACCCCAGGCCCGGGCTGTTCCCGGCGCAGGGCCGGATCGTGCCGACGGGCCCGAGCTTCGTGACCCGCCACACCGCGGGTCAGGCACTGAGGCTCAGCCGACGGGGTATCCGGTAGCGCCATGGCCACCTCGATACAGGAGCAGGACCCGCGGGCGCTCGGCTTCGACCCCGCCCGGCTGGAGCGGCTCGACCGCCACTTCGACCGCTACGTGCAGGACGGGCGTCTACCGGGCTGGATGGCGATCGTCACGCGCAACGGGCGCGTGGCCCACTTCGGCGCGTCGGGCAAGCGCGACCTCGAGTCGGGCGCCGCGGTCGAGCCGCGGACGCTGTGGCGCATCTACTCGATGACCAAGCCGATCACCTCGATCGCGGCGATGATGCTCTGGGAGGAGGGCGCCTTCGAGCTCAAGGACCCGGTCGCGAGGTTCATCCCGGCCTTTGCGGGCACGCGTGTGTACCGCGAGGGGACCGACCAGAAGCCCGTCACCGAGCCGCAGACCGAGCTGATGCGCATGTGGCACCTGCTCACCCACACCTCCGGGCTCACCTACGGCTTCCATCGCGCGCACCCCGTCGACGCGATGTACCGAGCGGCGGGCTTTGAGTGGAGCACGCCGCCGGGCAAGGACCTCGCCGAGTGCTGCGAGGCGTGGGCCGAGCTTCCGCTGCTCTTCCAGCCCGGCAGCGAGTGGAACTACGGGGTCTCCACCGACGTGCTCGGCCGCGTCGTCGAGGTGATCTCGGGCATGTCGCTCGACCGCTTCTTCGCGGAGCGGATCTTCGCGCCGCTGGGCATGACCGAGACGACGTTCTTCGTCGCGGAGGCCGAGGCGAGCCGGCTGGCCGCGCTCTACACGGCCGACCCGCGGACGGGGAGGGCGACGCGCTTCGACGCGCTGGGCACCGCCGCTCTGTCGCCCCCGAGCTGCCTCTCGGGCGGCGGCGGCCTGATCTCCTCGGCGGCCGACTACCACCGCTTCAGCCAGATGCTCATGCGCGGCGGCGAGCTCGACGGAACGCGGCTGCTCGGCAGCCGCACGCTGCGCTTCATGACCGTCAACCACCTGCCGGGGGGCGTCGACCTCGAGGCCTACGGACGCCCGCTGTTCTCCGAGACCACGTTCGACGGCGTCGGCTTTGGGCTGGGCTTCTCGGTCGTGCAGGATCCGGTCGCGGCGCGCTATCCCTCCTCTCCGGGCGAGTTCGCCTGGGGCGGCGCCGCGAGCACGTCGTTCTGGGTCGACCCCGTCGAGAACATGACCGCGCTGTTCTTCACGCAGCTGCTGCCCTCGAGCACGTATCCACTGCGCTCGCAGCTGCACCAGCTGGTCCATCAGGCGCTGGTGGATTGAGCCAGCCCGCCCGCAGCGCGGTCGAAGCGGCACGCGAGCTGGCGCCCGTGGCGGCGCAATTCGCCGAGCAGGCCGAGCGCGAGCGGCGCCTGCCGGCTGAGCTGTCAGCCGCGCTGGCGGATGCGGGCCTCTATCGCCTCTGCATCCCCGCGGCGCTCGGGGGCGGCGAGGTCGCGCCCGCGGAGCTCGTGCAGGCCATCGAGGCGCTCGCGACCGGCGACGCGGCGGCGGGTTGGTGCGTCGCGATCTGCGCGACCTCGGGGATGCTCGCCGCCCGCCTGCCCGAGGCCGCCGCGCGCGAGGTCTACGGCTCGGGCGGCGTGGTCGGCGGCGTGTTCGCGCCGAGCGGCCGCGCGCTGGCGGGCAACGGCGACTTCAGCGTCAGCGGCCGCTGGCGCTTCGCGTCGAACGTCGAGAACTGCGACTGGCTGATGGGCGGCTGCGTCGTCTTCGACGGCGAGACGCCGCGGACGCTGCCGGGCGGCCGGCCCGACGTGCTGCTCGCGCTCGTCCCGCGCGAACGGGTCGAGGTGATCGACACGTGGTCGGTCTCGGGTCTGCGCGGAACCGGCAGTCACGACATGGCCCTCGACGCGGTGGACGTTCCCGCCGGGCGCGCGGCCTCGCTGATCACCGGCCGGCCGCTCGCGGACGGGGCGCTGTACGCGTTCCCGCCCTTCGGGCTGCTGGCAGTCTCGATCGCCGCCGTGACGCTCGGGATCGCGCGCGCGGCGCTCGACGACCTCGCGGCGCTGGCCGGGGTGAAGGTCCCGACGCTCGCCACCCGCAAGCTCGCCGAGCGGGCCGGCACGCAGTCGGGCCTCGCGCAGGCCGAGGCCGGGCTGCGAGCGGCGCGGGCGCTGCTGCTCGCCGCCGTCGAGGACGCCTGGGCCGCGGCGCGCGCCGGCGGGGCGATCTCGGTCGAGCTGCGCGCGGGGCTGCGCCTCGCCGCGACGCACGCGGTCGGCGCATCGGCCGCCGCCGTCGACACCGCTTACGGGCTCGCGGGCGGGAGCGCGATCTACGAGACGAGCCCGCTGCAGCGCCGCTTCCGCGACGTCCACGCGGCGACGCAACATCTGCTGGTCGGTCCCGCGACGTGGGAGCTCGCGGGGCGCACGCTGCTCGGGTTGGAGGTGGACGACTCGCAGCTGTGAGCTGCGGCGCGCGTCAGGCGTGCATCGCCGCCGCGTAGCGGTCGAGCTGGCGCTCTGCCGATGCAGCGTCGCCATGCGCCAGCCAGAACACCGCGCGGTGCGCGCCCGCGCGCTCGAAACGGTCGAGTAACGCCGGCTCGGCCGGCGCGTTGAATAGCGTCGTGGGGAGCGGGCCGCGGCCGGCCTCCTCTCCGAGGCGCCGCAGCTTCTCCATGCGCGCGGCGAGACGCTCGTCGTCGCCGATGCGGTTGGGCATCCACTCGTCGCCGTAGGCGAGCACACGGTCGAGCACGCCGCGGCCGTTGCCGCCGACCAGCACCGGCGGGTGCGGCTGCTGCAGCGGCTTGGGCCAGCACCAGATCGGGTCGAAGTCGACGTGTCGCCCGTGGAACTCCGCCTCGTCCTGCGTCCAGATCGCCTTCATCGCGTCGACGCGCTCACGCAGAAGCCCGAACCGGCGCGAGGACTCGACGCCGTGGTTGCACAGCTCCTCGAGGTTCCAGCCGGCGCCGACGCCGAACAGCAGCCGGCCGCCGGAGAGCCGGTCGACGCTGGCCACCGCCTTCGCGGTCACGATCGGGTCGCGCTCGACCACGAGGCACGCGCCGGTGCCGACGCGCAGGCGCTCGGTGGCCGCGGCCGCGGCGGTCATGGCCACGAACGGGTCATAGGTGCGCGCGTACTCGCGCGGCAGCTCGCCGCCCACCGGGTAGGGCGTCTCGCGGCTGACCGGGATGTGGGTGTGCTCGGTGAAGAACAGCGACTCGAAGCCGCGCTCCTCGGCGAGCCGCGCCAGCGTCGCGGGGTCCGCGCCCTCGTCGGTGCAGAAGACGCCGATGCCGAAGCGCATCAGGCCCGCTCCGCCGCGTCGGCGAGCGCTGCGCGCGCGCCGGCCGCGAGGTTCCGTACGAGCTCGGCCGCCGGCCCCGGCTCGGCGAGCGCGTGCGCCTGGCCCGCCCACAGGTTGAAGCCGTCGGCGTCCCCCCGCTCGCGCGCGACCGCGCGCAGCGGCGCGGTCAGGTGGTGGACCTCGGGGTAGGCGGACGGGGCGTTCTCGCTGTGCTCGACCAGGAAGCGGTTGACGAGCCCGCGCGCGCTGCGGCCGGTGAACGCGCGCGTCAGCGCGGTCGCCTCGCGTGAGTGCAGCGCCTCGCGGTGCGCGGGCGAGGTCGCGGCCTCGTCGGCGAGCATGAATGCCGTGCCCAGCTGCGCCGCAGCGGCGCCCGCGGCCAGGACGGCGGCGACCGCAGCTCCCGTGGCCAGCCCGCCCGTCGCGACCAGCGGCAGCTCGACCGCCGCGCGCACGAGCTGGAGCAGCGTGAGCAGCCCGACCTCCCCGGGCGCGGCGTCGTCGAAGGAGCCACGGTGCCCGCCCGCCTCCACGCCCTGGACGACCAGCGCGTCGGCGCCGGCACCCGCTGCCTGAAGCGCCTCCTCCGGCGTCGTCACGGTGACCCACACCGCGCACCCCGCATCGTGCAGATCGCGCACCGCTGCGGGCGCCGGGCAGCCGAAGGTGAGCGACACGACGGGGACGCGCTCGCTCGCCATCAGCGCGAGCTTCGCCTCGTAGCGGTCGTCGTCCCAGCGCGACTCGCCGAGCTCGCCCTCCTCGCAGAGCGCGGAGGCGTAGCGCTCAACCAGCGCGGGCTCGGCAGCCGCCCCCGGCGGCGCGAAGACGTTGACCCCGAACGGCGCGCCCGTCAGCCCGCGCAGGGCCGCGATGTCCTCGCGCACCGCCTCGGGCGGCTTGTAGCCCGCGGCGAGGAAGCCGAGCCCTCCGGCACCGGAGACCGCGGCGGCGAGCGCGCGCGTGGACGGGCCGCCGCCCATCGGGGCCTGGACGATCGGGTGCTCGAGCTCGCCGAGGGAGAACATGCGCGCACGCCACGTTAAGCGACGCGCAAGCTCCGGCTGCTGAAGTCAGGCGGCGATGCTGCTGCTCATCGCCTTCGCGGCGCTCGCCGGCGCGGGCACGGCGCTCAGCCCGTGCGTGCTGCCGGTGCTGCCCGCGCTGCTCTCCGCGGGCGCGAGCGGCGGGCGCCGGCGGCCGCTCGGGATCATCGCCGGGCTGACCGCGACGTTCACGATCACGGTCGTCGGGCTGGCCGAGGTCGTCCACGGCGTCGGCCTCGGGGACGGGACGCTGCGGGTCCTGGCGGTGGTCGTGCTTGCCGGCTTCGGCCTTGTGCTGCTCGTCCCGGCCCTCGCGGCGCGGGTGGAGGCGCCGCTGTCGCGGCTCGCCCGGCTCGGCCCGCGCTCGCGCGGTGACGGCCTGCGCTCGGGCCTGCTCGTCGGGGCCGCGCTCGGCTTCGTCTATGCCCCGTGCGCGGGGCCGATCCTCGCCGCGGTGATCTCGGTGGGCGCGGCCTCCGGCCGCACCGTCGCGGTCGGGCTCGCCTATGCCGCCGGGTCCGCGGTCGTGCTGCTCGGCTTCACGCTCGGAGGCCGCGCGGTGATCGACCGGCTGCGCGCGGCCGGTCGCGGGCCCGCCGTGCAGCGGGCGCTCGGCCTGGTGATGCTGCTCACCGCGCTCGCCGTCGTGACCAACGCGGACGTGCGCTTCCAGACGGCGCTGGCCACCCATTTCCCGAGCGTCGTGGTCAACCCCACCGGATCGCTCGAGCGCTCCGCCACGGTGCAGCGCCGTCTCGCGGCGCTGCGCGGCGCCGAGCGCTTCGGGGCCGCGGCGCATGCCGCGCCGCGGCGCACGACCCCGCACACCGCCGCACGTCTGCCGACTCTGGGCGACGCGCCCGACTTCACCGGCAACCAGCGCTGGTTCAACACACCGCGCGGTGCGCCGCTCACCCTCGCGGGGCTGCGCGGGCGCGTCGTGCTGATCGACTTCTGGACCTACACCTGCATCAACTGCCTCCGCACGCTGCCCGAGCTCAAGGCGCTCGACGCCCGCTATCGCGGTCAGGGCCTGACGATCGTGGGGGTGCACACGCCGGAGTTCGCGTTCGAGCGCGACGCCGGCAACGTCGCCGACGCGATCGCCCAGAACGGGCTGCGCTACCCGGTCGCCCAGGACAATGCCTACAAGACCTGGGACGCGTGGGGCAACTCGTCCTGGCCCGCCAGCTACCTCATCGACGCGCGCGGGCACGTCCGCTACACCCACGTCGGGGAGGGGGACGCCGAGCAGACCGAGGCCGCGATCCGCGCGCTGCTGCAGGAGAAGGGCGACGCCCGACTGGGCGCTGCCGCTCGCCTGCCCGCCGGCGCGCTTCCCGACTCCCGTGACACGCGCGAGACCTACGTCGGCTCCTCCCGCGCCGAGGGCTGGGTGGCCCCCCGGCCGTCGCCGCGCACGACCAGCTATCCGCCGGCCGGCGGCGTCCCCCACGACAGCTTCGCCCTGCGCGGTCAGTGGGCCGTCACGCCTGAGTCCGCGAAGGCGGGCGCCGGCGCGGGCATCGACGCGAACGTGATGGCGCGGCACGTCTACCTGGTGATGAGCTCAGACGGCGACCAGCCGCGCACGGTCCGCGTCCTGCTCGACGGGCGACCCGTGACCGCTCCGGCGGCGGGCGCCGACGTCCGCGACGGCCGCCTGACGGTGCGCCGCCAGCGGCTCTACAGCCTCGTGGACCTGCCCGCCACGTCGCAACACCGGCTCGGCCTGCGCCTCCCGCCAGGCGTCAGCGCTTTCGCCTTCCCGTTCGGGTGACCCCGGCGTAGGCGAGCGCGCTCGCCACGCAGGTCGCCTCGACGCGCTCCGGCGCGACCGCGAATAGGCCGGGCACGCCGGGCGCAAGCTCGCGCACGCCGACCCCCATGCGGGCCAGGTGCATGACGCCGAGGCCCTGCGTCCAGAGCACGTTGGCGCCGTAGTCGGGATCCTCGACGCTGAAGACGCCGTGCTCCGCCCCGCGGCGCAGCACGCCGGCGGTGACGCTCAGGCAGCGCGCCATCCCCTGGCCGAGCCGCAGCCACACCGACTCCGAGACGATCTCCTGGAGCTCGCGCGCCGGGCGCTGCATGAGCGAGACCGAGCAGTCCAGGAAGGCCGGATACCGGCGGCAGTAGCCGGCGTAGGCCCTGGTGCAGCGCTCCAGAGCGGCCACCGGGTCCGCTACGGACGCCGCGGCCTCGAGCTCCTCCGCGAGCTCGGCCAGGTAGGTCGTCACGGTGAGCACGAACAGCTCCTCCTTAGAGGAGAAGTGCCGGTAGATCAGGCCCCGCGCGATGCCCACCGCCTTGGCGACCGCCTCGATCGGCGCGTCCTGCATGCCGCGTTCGTCGAACAGCGCGCGCGTCGCCTGGACCAGGTCGAGCTCGCGGGCGCGGTGAAGGGAGGTCGTCTGGTGAGCCATCCTGCACTCGATTTTACGCACCAAGTCGGATAATTGAGAACACCTGACTGACACACGTTCTCATTGCTACGCTCCCGCGATGCCGGAGAAGGGAGCGCCACCGAGGGTCCCGCGACTGCAGCGTCGGGTGCTGCGCGCCATCGGCGCGTTCACCGCCCCGCTGCTGCCCGACGACTACCTCGAGCTGATCAACCCGCTGTGGTCGACGCGCGAGCTGCGCGGCAAGATCGAGAGCATCGATTCCGAGACGCCCGACGCCGCCACGGTCACGATCCGCCCCGGCTTCGAGTGGGAGGGCCACCAGGCCGGGCAGTACCTGCGCATCGGGCTCGACATCAACGGCCGGCGCCACTGGCGCGCCTACTCGCTCACCTCGGACCCCGGCCGCGAGGACGGCTTCATTTCGATCACGATCAAGAACGTCGACGAGGGCGTCGTCTCGCCCTACCTCGTGCGTCGCGGCCGCCCCGGCAGCATCGTGTCGCTCGGCGGGGTCGAGGGCGAGTTCGTGCTCCCCGACCCGCTGCCCGAGAAGTTGCTGTTCATCAGCGCCGGCAGCGGCATCACCCCGATCATGAGCATGCTGCGCAGCCTCGAGCACCAGGATGCGCTCCACGACGCGGTCCTCGCCCATTCCGCGCCGACCCCGCGCGACGTGATCTTCGGCGATCAGCTGCGCGGCCTGGCCGAGCGCAACGAGGGCTTCCGCCTGCACGAGCAGCACACGAAGGAGAAGGGGCGCATCAAGCCCGCAGACCTCGACGAGCTGGTCCCCGACTGGCGCGAGCGCGAGGCGTTCCTCTCCGGCCCGGCCGACCTGCTCGAGGCGTTCACCGAGCACTGGGAGCGTGAGGCCGACGAGGAGCGCCTGCACCTCGAACGCTTCCAGCCGATCATCGGCGGCGACGTCGAGGAGGGCGAGGGCGGCTCGATCAAGTTCTGCAAGAGCGACGGCGAGGCCGAGTCCGACGGCCACACCCCGATCCTCGTCGCCGGCGAGGAGGCGGGCCTGACCCTGCCCTTCGGATGCCGCGAGGGCATCTGCCACACCTGCGTCGGGGAGCTGATCTCCGGCCAGGTGCGCGACCTGCGCACCGGCAAGGTCTCCGGCCAGAACGGCGAAATGGTCCGCACCTGCGTCAACGCCCCAGAAGGACCCGTGGAGATCCAGCTTTGACCCGACCCGAGCGAGGACGAGCCCTATGAGCACCGTCGAGATCGACAACCCGCTGCACAGCCTGACCGCCGAGCAGATCGAGGAGCTCGGGAAGGAGTTCGACGCGCTCCACGACGAGGTCTTCGAGGACCTCGGCGACCGCGACGCGCGCTACATCCGCAGCATGATCGACCTCCACCGGCGGCTCGCCCTGTTCGGGCGCGTGCTGCTGATCGGCTCGCGCTTCCGCCCGCTGTGGTTTGCCGGCACCGCGACGCTCTCGCTGGCCAAGATCCTCGAGAACATGGAGATCGGCCACAACGTCATGCACGGGCAGTGGGACTGGATGAACGACCCGGTCATCAACTCCTCGGCCTGGGACTGGGACTCCGCGTCGACGGCGGAGGCCTGGAAGCACTCCCACAACTACGTCCACCACACGTACACGAACATCCGCGGGCTCGATCACGACCTCGGCTACGAGATCATGCGCATCGACCCGCACCAGCCGTGGAACCCGGTCTACCTCGCTCAGCCGCTCTACAACCTGCTGCTGATGGCGTTCTTCGAGTGGGGCGTGGCCTTCCACGACCTCGACTTCAAGGCCATCCAGTCGGGCGACAAGAGCAAGGCCCAGGTCGCCCGCGAGCTCAAGGGCATGGCGGGCAAGGCGCGCTCGCAGATCGTCAAGGACTACATCGCCTTCCCGGCGCTCAGCACGCTGCTGATGGTGCTGCCCGACCGCGAGCTGGCCAGGCGCTCGTCGCAGGAGAGCGGCGTCAAGGGCGCCGTCGCGAAGGTGCGCCGCCGCGTGCGCCGCGAGTCCCCGTCGGTGGTCCCGCAGTTCGCGGGGAGCACCACCTTCCGCCGCACGCTGAGCGCGAACTTCACCGCCAACATCGTGCGCAACCTGTGGGCCCACGCGATCATCTTCTGCGGGCACTTCCCCGACCAGACCTACACGTTCAGCCAGGCCGAGACCGAAGACGAGACGCGCGGCGGGCGCTACGTCCGCCAGCTGCTCGGCGCGGCGAACATCGAGGGCGGCCCGATGTTCCACATCATCAGCGGCAACCTCGGCTACCAGGTCGAGCACCACCTCTACCCCGACATGCCGAGCACGCGCTACGGCGAGATCGCGCCGCGCGTGCGCCAG
>JBBRYA010000009.1:0-80101 GCA_038238015.1 Solirubrobacterales bacterium | reverse complement strand
GACCATGTCGGGGTCGCCCTCGAGCTTGCCCACCACGGTGCCGGCGTGGATGTGGTCCACGCCGAGCATCCTGCACCACTTGGCGATCACCCGGAAGGACACGCCGTGGTTCTTCTGGCGCGTGTAGGTCCCGTGGCCGGCGCGGTGCAGGTGCAGCAGCATCCCGTTGGCGCGGCACCACTTCGACATCGAGGTCATCGCCGTGAAGCCGATGGTGAGGTCGATCATGATGATCGGCGAGCCGATCTCCTTGGCGAACTCGGCCCGCTCGTACATCTCCTCCATCGTCCCGGCGGTGACGTTCATGTAGTGGCCCTTGACCTCGCCGGTCATCTGCGAGGCGCGGGCGACGGCCTCCTGGGAGTGGATGAAGCGGTCGCGCCAGCGCATGAAGGGCTGCGAGTTGATGTTCTCGTCGTCCTTGGTGAAGTCCAGGCCGCCGCGCAGCGCCTCGTAGACCACGCGCCCGTAGTTCTTGGCCGACAGGCCGAGCTTGGGCTTCGTGGTCGCGCCGATCAGCGGGCGCCCGAACTTGTCGAGGTACTCGCGCTCCATGACGATCCCGTGGGGCGGGCCCTGGAAGGTCTTCAAGTAGTGCGGCGGGATCCGCATGTCCTCGAGGCGCAGCGCCTTGAGCGCCTTGAAGCCGAAGACGTTGCCGATGATCGAGGAGGTCAGGTTCGCGATCGAGCCCTCCTCGAAGAGGTCGATGTCGTAGGCGATCTTGGCGATGTACTGACCGGGGGTCCCGGGGACCTCGTCGACCTCGTAGGCCTTGGCCTGGTAGTGCTCGTAGGAGGTCAGGCGGTCGGTCCAGACGACGGTCCACGTCGCGGTGGAGGACTCCCCGGCGACCGCCGCGGCGGCCTCGATCGCGTCCACCCCCTCCTGGGGGGTGATGCGGAACGCGCACAGGATGTCGGTGTCCTTGGGCTCGTAGTCGGGCTCCCAGAAGCCCATCTCCGCGTACGGGGTGACACCTGCTGCCCAGCGGTCCTTCTGCGTGGTGGCCATGGAGAGGAAGCTACGCCTGAAACCCATAGGGTGCCACCGCAATCTAGAGTGTTCACATAGACATAGCACGATCAGTGCCGGGTGTTGGCGGCACGCGGGCGAGCCCTGCGTCGAGGGCGTCCACCAGGGCGAGCGCGTAGTCCAGCGCGGCGTCGAGCGCGGCCGGGTCGACGTGCTCGCGCGGCGCGATGCCGTCCGCGTCCAGGCACCCGAGCGCCGCGCCGGGCAGCCGCGTGCGTGTGCGCGTGAGCCCGCCGGCGGCGGGCGCGCCGAGCGCCGCGGCCACCTGCGCGCACGCCGCGCGCAGCTGCTGGTGGCCTGCGGTGCACGCGGGGGCGCCGGCGCCGCAGGGGCCGAGCTCGAACAGCACGGCGCCCTGCGCGCGCAACCGCTCGCGACGCAGGTGCGCACGGAGCGCGAGCGGGCCGGCGTCGCCGGCGCCGAAGAGCAGGAGGGCGGGCGCGAGCCTCGCCGGAGGGTCGGACGCGAGCTCCTCGTACAGCGCGAGCGCGACCGCGGCGCCGCTCGCGCCCGCGTTCGCGCCGGGGGCGAGCGGCGCCGCGGCAACGTCGATGGCGAAGGCGAAGGCGAGCAGGAGCGCGACCGTCGGCACGAACTGCACAGCGCCGACCGCGAGGCCCTCGGCTCCCGCCAGCCGCGCCCCGGCGCACGCTGCGACCACGAGCAGCGCGATCACGAGCCAGGCGCGCGGGCTCAGGCCGTGTCCGCCGAGGCGCCGCCGCAGCCGCGCCGCGAGCCGTCGCGCGCGGTCTCCCGTCGACGTGGCCGCGCGCGGCGCGTCGTAGCGCGCGCAGATCAGGAGCGTCACCGGCCGCTCACCGGAGGGCACGGTGAGCACGTCCTGGGTGGCGCGCGGCGGGAACGCGAGGCGCAGCAGCCCCGGGCGCCCGGCCACCTCGAGCCCGAGCGAGACGGCGGCCAGCAGCGCCAGCCCGATGCCCGCGGGCGAGTAGGCGACGGCCGCCACGCTGGCGGCCACCCCGAGCAGCGCGTGCACCGCGAGCGAGCCCGCCCACTGCGGCCGCAGCCAGTGGGTCTCGACCCACGCCTCGTGCCCGCGCGCGCGCAGGTCGTCGTGCAGCCGGCCTGCCGCCCGCCGCTCGGCGTCCGTGCACGGGCCGCGGCGCTCGAAGCTGGTGAGCTGCTCAACGGTCTCGGTTGCGGTGCCCATGGCGGCCGATGATCCCAGGTAGCCTGCGCCGCCATGAGTGCCACCACCGCCACGCAGGACGTCGCCTTCGCCGGGCCCGCGCGCCAGGCCGAGATGATCGCCTCGGCCGAGCTCTCCTCGCGCGAGCTGACCGAGCTCTGTCTCGAGCGGATCGCGCGACTGGATCCGCAGCTCAACGCCTTCCGGGTCGTGCTCGCCGAGCGCGCGCTCGCCGAGGCCGACCAGGCCGACGGGCGCGTGCGCAGCGGCGACCGGCGCCCGCTGCTCGGGGTGCCCGTCGCCGTCAAGGACGACTCCGACGTGTCCGGTGAGGTGACCGCCCGCGGCACCAACGCGTTCGGCGCCCCCGCCGCCGCGGACGCCGAGACGGTGCGGCGCCTGCGCTCGGCGGGCGCGGTGGTGATCGGCAAGACCAACGTGCCCGAGCTCGAGATCACGCCGTTCACCGAGTCGCCGACCTACGGCGTCACCCGCAACCCGTGGGACCTGCAGCGGACGCCGGGCGGCTCGAGCGGCGGCTCCGCCGCGGCGGTGGCGGCCGGGATGGTCGCAGCGGCGACGGCCTCGGACGGCGGCGGCTCGATCCGCATCCCCGCGGGCTACTGCGCGCTGTTCGGCCTCAAGCCCCAGCGCGAGCGCGTGCCCGCCGAGCCGCAGCACGCGCCGTGGTACGGGCTCTCCGTGTACGGGGCGCTGACCCGCGGCGTCGCCGACGGCGCGCTGATGCTCGACGTGCTCGGCGACGGCGAGCCGCTGGCCCGCGCGGCCGAGCAGCCCCCGGGGCGCCTGCGGGTCGCGCTGTCGCTGAAGGTCCCGCCCGGCGTCCTCGCCTCGCCCGACGACGAGCAGCGCCAGGCGGTTCAGGAGGCCGCCGAGCTCCTGCGGGGGCTCGGTCACGAGGTGATCGAGCGCGATCCCGATTACGGGACCTCCGGGGTCGCGTTCAGCGCGCGCTACTTCCGCGGCATGCACGCCGCGGCCTCGACGCTCCCGCACCCCGAGCGCCTCGCGCGCCGCACGCGCGGCTTCGTGCGCATCGGCGGCCTGATCCCGCCGGCGCTGCTGCAGAAGGCGATCGAGTCCGAGGCCGGGCACGCCCGGGCGATCAACCGCATCTTCGAGGACGTCGACGTCGTGCTCACGCCGATGTACACGCGGCGCGCGCTGCGAGTCGGCGAGCTCGAGGGCCGCTCGGCGCTGCGGACCTTCGACGGCTACTCGCGCGCCGTGCCCTACACGGCGGCGTGGAATCACATCGGCCAGCCGGCCGCCTCGGTGCCAATGGGCTTCGCGCCCGACGGGTTCCCGCGCGCGGTGCAGCTGCTCGGCAGGCGCGACGACGAGGCGACGCTCGTCTCGCTCTCCGCACAGATCGAGGCCGAGCGGCCGTGGACCGACCGCCGGCCGGCGTTCGCCACCGGCTGATGGAGGATCCGCAGCGCCTCGCCGCGCTCGCCGAGGAGGTCGCGCGCGAGGCGGGCGCGCAGCTGCGCGAGGCCTTCGCAGGCGCGCACCGCGGCGTGAGCGCGAAGTCCACGCCGACCGACCTCGTCTCTGAGGCCGACACCGCCGCGGAGGAGCTGATCCGAGCGCGGCTGGCGGCGGCGCGACCCGAAGACGGGATGCTGGGGGAGGAGGGCAGCGACTCGGCGGGCTCGAGCGGCCTGCGCTGGGTGGTCGACCCGCTCGACGGCACGATCAACTTCCTCTTCGGGCTGCCGCAGTGGGCGGTCAGCATCGCGGTCCAGGAGGGCGAGCAGACGATCGCCGGCGTCGTCTATGACCCGAACCGCGACGAGTGCTGGAGCGCGACCCTCGACGGGGACGCGCTGCTCGACGGCAGCCCGCTCCGCGGCTCGGGGCGCACCGAGCTCGCCACCGCGCTCGTGGGCACCGGGTTCGGCTACGACGCCGAGGTCCGCGCAGCCCAGGCGCAGGGCGCGGCGCGGCTGCTGCCGCGCGTGCGCGACATCCGGCGCTTCGGCGCCGCCGCGCTCGACCTCGCGTGGGCCGCGGGTGGGAGGTTGGACGCCTACTACGAGCGCGGGGTCAAGCTGTGGGACGTCGCCGCCGGCGCGCTGATCTGCGAGCGCGCAGGGCTCGCCGTGTGGAGCCTCGAGCCCGCGCCGCCCGCCGGCGCGGGCATCCTCGTCGCGCCGCCGGCGCTGGTCGAGGAGCTCGCGGCGCTCGTGGGCTGAGTGAGAGCGATCACGGTTCAGGCGCCCCTAAGTACCCCCGAGGGGTATGGTCGAGGCATGACCTCCATCCGCCGCATGACCGCCGCCGCGACCGTCGCCGCGCTCGGCGCCGCCGTCTGGTGGCGCCGCAACCCGTCCGCGTGCCCCTACGGCCAGCGCCATGTGCTCGAGCTGCCGCGACCGGGCATCACCGTCGCTCGCCTGCTTGCCGCGCTCGAGCCGCTCGCCGGTGAGCGGATCCTCGAGGTCGGCCCCGGAACCGGCCACTACACACTCCCGGTCGCCGAGGCCGTTGGGGCGGGCGGCCGTGTGGACGCCTTCGACCTGCAGCCCGAGATGCTCGCGCTCGTCGCCCGCCGAGCCAAGGACCGCGGGCTCGGCAACGTCGTGACGCAGCAGGGCGACGCTCGCTCGCTCGCCTACCCCGAGGCGAGCTTCGACGCCGCCTTCCTCGTCACGGTCCTCGGTGAGATCCCCGATCAGGACGCGGCGCTGCGCGAGCTCCGGCGCGTACTCAAGCCCGGCGGGCGCCTGGTGGTGGGCGAGATCGCGCTCGACCCGCATCTGGTCACCGCCGGCAGCCTGCGCCGCAAGGGCGCGGCGGCAGGGCTGCGGCTGGTTGCGCGCCGCGGCTCTCCGCTCGCGTTCTTCGCGCGCCTGGAGGCCGGTTGAGCGGTCAGGACGCCTCGCGCCCCACGGGCGTCCCCGTCGCGTCCAGCCCTGCCCGCAGCTCGCGCAGCTTTTCGCGGTAGGCGGCCTCGTCGCCGCCGAGCAGGTGCGTGCCCCAGCGCTTGCCGTTGTGCACGTGCGGGACCTCGTCGGCGAGCAGGTAGTCGAAGACGCGCGCGACCGCCGGCTGGCCGAGCTCGATCAGCACCTTGCGCCGGTGCGAGTGGCGCCACATCGCCTTCTGCTCGCTGGTGCCGTTGAACAGCACGAGGCGCCCGAGCAGGTCGTAGGCGTAGACGGACTTGAAGTAGGCGAAGCCGACCGGGTAGTCGCCCCAGTGGCAGCCCAGCTCGGTGGCCATCAGCGCGTCGTGGACCTCGGCGTGGCGGATCTCGTCCCAGCACTGGCGCGCCATGTCGACGTGGAAGTCCCACGGCATCTCGGGGTGCTCGTGGGAGTTGCGCGCCATCAGCTCGGCGGCGCACAGCTCGGCGTCCATCAGCCCGTGGAAGAAGTGCTTCTGCTCCTCGGGGTCGGTCGGGACGTGGTTCTCGTCGCCGTTGACGTAGAGCGACTCGGTCAGGTACGGGTCGCCGGCCTCGGTGACCTCGACGTAGCCGTCGCGCGCGGGCTGCTCGAGCGGCGCCATCACGGTCAGCTCGCGGAGCTCGCGCAAACGGATCGGCAGCGCGCCGAGGTCCTCGAAGCTCAGCGGCGCGGCGGGGGTGCAGGGCAGCTCGGCGGTGTGGCGCTCCTGGCGCCCCTCGAGCTGGACGAGCAGGCGCAAAGAGGGCTCGTCGAGCAACGGGTCGAGCTGGGAGAGGTGGATGCGCACCGCGGTCAGCAGCGCCGGCTTGAGCTCGCCGTAGGCGATCTGGAGGTAGGCCTCGGCGCTGTCGGCGGCGCCGGCGCGGTCCAGCAGCGCGGCGAGGTCGTCGCAGGGTGCGCCGGGGTAGTCCGACGGCGTGCGCAGCTCGTAGAGCCGGCGCTTGACCTTGGTGACCGAGCGGGCGTCGTCGTGGACGTGGTCGCCGAGCAGGTACTTGATCTCCAGGCGCGGCTCGAGCGGCAGCCAGCCGCAGCTGAGGTGCACGAGCTCGCGCAGCACGTGGAAATAGTTGGAGAAGCGGACGGCGTTGTCGTCGACGTCGTAGCCGCCCTTCAGGGGCTCAATCGTGTCCCGGCTGAGAATGGAGCACCTCCTGTTCGGAGTCGTCCTCGGCCAGGAGCCGGCGCTTGTGGCGCCCGATCACGCTCGGCAGCAGCCCGCCGCCGGCGCTCACGTTGATGACGGCCCGGTCCGAGATACGGGTGATCGAGCCGGCATATCGGCCTCCGATGCCGAAGGGGTTGATGTTGAAGCGCTTCAGGCGCATCTGCACGTGCCCGTCCTCGATCGTCGGGAACATCTCCTCGGGCACCGGCACGTACTCCTGCACGATGAAGTCCGCCCGGCCGGCGTGGCGCTCGATGATGGCGTCCCACACGTCCTGCTCGGTCTCCATCCCGAGCGCGACGCCGTGGCCGCCGAAGTCCGAGGCGGGCTTGAGCACGAGGCGCTCGCGGTTGTCGGCGACGAACGGGAGCAGGTCGATCATCCAGTCGCGGTAGTTGACGCGGCCGGGGCGCAGGATCCGCGTCCACGGGATCGTCGCGGCGATCACCTCGGCCTCGTCGCCGTCGATCAGGTGGCGGAAGCGCGGGTCTCCGAAGAGCGCGAAGAGCTTCTTGTTGTTCGCCACGCGGGCGCGGAACGGGTTGACCACGCAGACGCGGCCGTCGCGCGCGGCGGCGACGAGGTCTGACTGGTCGAGCTCCTCGAGCAGCGCGCGGCGGTAGACCAGCTGCACCGGCTCGCCCCGCACCGTCAGCGTCGTGCCGTCGTAGGCGATCTCCTCGAGCGTGGCGTGGGTCGCCTCCAGCCCGTGGGCCTGCGCGGCGGCGCAGATGATCCGGAACTCGGGCACGCTCGGCGAGCCGGCGGAGTCGATCAGCGCGAGGCGCGGGCGCTCGGGAAGATCGCGGTGGCGCTCGCGGACGTGGCCGTAGGCGTCTAGCAGCGTCGCGATCAGCTCGGGCAGGATGCAGGTGTAGGTGGTGTCGAACTCCTGGCGCACGCGCTCGAGGTCGATAGAGGCGTTCAGGCCCTCGTAAAGGATGTCGGTGTAGCCGACGCCCGCCGGCGAGTCGGCGTTGAACTCCAGGAAGCGCACGTCGTAGGACTGCAGGAACGCGTCGAGCCGGCAGATGCGCATCGGCCGCGGGAAGCCCGGCTCGATCCGGATCAGCTGGTCCTCGAAGTCGGGCACGGCGAGCTCCTCGCGCAGCTGGGCGTCGTGCGGGTAGGCGTCGCAGAAGCGGTCGAGCACCCGGCAGAGCGCGTTGACCGCGTGCTTGACGCGGCGGACCTGGCCGGGCGAGACGAAGTGGGGCATGAGCACGAACGGGATCGTCGAGCCGTTGAAGACGACGTCGTGCTCGGCCAGCCACTTCTCGACGGTGACCTCGAGCCCCGCGCAGGAGTCCCCGAGCTTTGACAGCTCGACGAGGTACTGGAGCTTGAGGTTGTTGACGTGGTCGATCAGTGCGCTGACTACGTTACCGGCGCACCGAGACCGCGATGCCGTCGCCGACGGCGAGCAGCGTGCTGCTGAGCTGGGGGTGGTCGACGAGGCGCTGGTTGACGGCGCGCATGCCCGCGATGTGCTCCGCGCTCCAGGAGCCGGTCGGCTCGCCGGTGGCCACCGCGCCCGACATCAGGACGTTGTCGACGAGCAGCAGGCCGCCGGGGCGCAGCAGCTCCACGACCTGCTCGAGGTGGCCGCCGTAGCGGCCCTTGGGCCCGTCGATGAAGGCGAGGTCGAAGCCGGGCTCGAGCGTGGCCAGGCCTTCGGTGGCGTCCTGCAGGCGCAGGTCGACGCGGTCGATCAGCCCGGCCCGCTCCAGGTAGCCGCGCGCGACGGACTGGCGCTGCTCGTCGATCTCGAACGTCGTCACGTGTGCGCCCCCGCGCGCGAGGTGCAGCGTCGAGACGCCGATCGCGGTCCCGACCTCGACCGCGCGCTCGGCGCCGGTCGCGGCGGCGAGCAGCTCGAGCAGCGCACCGGTCTCGGGCACGACGATCGGGATGCCCTCGCGCGCCCCGTGCTCCTGCATCTCGGCGAGCACGGGGTCGGGCGCCGGGACCAGCCCGGCGAGGTAGGCCTCGACCGCGGGGGCGAGGATCACCCGCGCAGCGGCGGGCGACGGCGGAGCGTCGCGTAGCCCACGAGGGCCAGCGCGGCGGCGGTGACCAGCAGCAGCCAGCCAAGGAAGCCGAGCAGCGTGATCGCGACCGGCCCGGCGAGGATCGCCGCGGCGAACAGCCACAGGTTGCGCGGCAGGGTGGGGCGGTAGCCCGCGAGGCCGTAGACGAGCAGGCCGAGGGCGACGGCGGTGGGGATGAGGGAGAAGAGGGTGCTCATGGCCGCGAGAGTTCTCTCCGGCCGGGCGTGCACCTTCTCGTGGAAGCGTTCCTGCAGTGCCCGGGGCGGGATTCGAACCCGCACTTGATCGATTTTGAGTCGATTGTCTCTGCCAGTTGGACTACCCGGGCGCGCGGGCAATGCTAGGTGGTGGGCACGCGGGACTCTGCGACAAATCTGCACCAACGCGCTCCCCGCGAGCCGGTTGGCGCAACGCTGGACCGGTGCGCTCGCTCGAGGACTACCGGATGGTGATGGAGCTGAACGCGCTCGGGCACAACCGGTCTGAGATCTCCCGGCAGACGGGTGTCAACCGGCGCACGGTCATCGACTGGGTGACGGGCCATGGGCCTCGGGCCTATCGGGAGGCCGAGTCAGGACGCCAATCGTGCCGCGCGTGCGGCCACCCCGAGCACGACCTGTCGGCGCTCGATGCGGCTCAGTACAGCTACCTGCTCGGCATCTATCTCGGAGACGGCTACATCGCGCCGAACGCGCGTACGACCTGTCTTCGCGTGTTCATGGACTCGCGTCATCCACAGATCATCGGCTCCTGTGTTCGCGCGATGCGGGCCGTCATGCCGGCGAACCGCGTGACGGCCTTCCGGCGGAAGCCATTTAACTGCGTCGAGATCCAGTGCTCCTCGCGTCAATGGCCGTGCTTCTTCCCCCAGCACGGTCCTGGCGTCAAGCACCAGCGCGTCATCGCCCTCGCCGACTGGCAGGCCGCGATCACGTCGCGCGAGGCCGAGGCGTTCGTGCGCGGCCTGATCCACTCGGATGGCTCGCGGTTCCTGAACCCGGTCCGCCACGGGAGCAAGCTCTGCGTGTATCCCCGCTACAACTTCAGCAACCGGTCCGAGGACATCAGGGCCCTCTTCTGCGACCACCTCGACCTGCTCGGCATCGAGTGGCGGCGGATGAACCAGTGGAACATCTCCGTCGCGCGGCGCGCCTCGGTCGCGCGCCTCGACGAGTTCGTCGGCCCGAAGCGGTGAGAGGCTTGCTCAGGCGGGCGCGGGCGCGGACTGGCCCGGGTGGTCAGGGCGGCGCTCGCCGTCCTCGTCCACCTCGTCGTCGTCCTCGGTGTACTCCACCTCGACGTTCCAGGCCTGCTGGAAGCCGCGCATCGCGAAGGCGATGAGGAGGATCTGGACCGGGACGAGGATCAGGCACAGCAGCCCGAGGATGCTCTCGTCGAGCGCAGGGCTCGTCAGGCCCGTCTTGTCGCGGTCATACCACGCGGGGCCGGACACCGCCGCGAAGATCAGCAGCACGATGGCCAGCGCGGCGACCAGCGGCAGGACCCCGCGGCTCCAGCGGAGCACGAAGAACGCGAGCACGAGGTACAGGAGGATGTAGGCGATCTGGAGCGGCTTGGCGCCCTCGAGCGTCGACCAGCCGCCGGCGGAGATGACCACCAGCAGCACGGCCGACGCGATCAGCAGGATGATCACGATGAACTTCGTGACCTTCGAGCCCGCCTTCCGGCGATTGGGGTGGTCGATGTAGACCTGTCCCTGGTCCTCTTCCTCCGCCATTCGGGGAGCGACCTTACAATCTCCTCGCGAATTGCACCAGTGCGAGCGGGCGTGGTGAAACTGGCAGACACGCCGGCTTTAGGTGCCGGTGCCGAAAGGTATGGGGGTTCGAGTCCCTCCGCCCGCATCCCCGAGACGACCTCAGGAACGCTGACCTGACCCCAGAGAAGCACATGCGCGCGGAGATCATCCGCCAGTTCGTCCGGGCCTCCCCGCTGGTCGGCCACCTGGGGATCGAGCTGGTGGAGCTCGGCGAGGACACCGCGATGCTGCGGATGCCCTTCTCGCCGTCGCTGGCCACCGCCGGCGACACGGTCCACGGCGGCGCGATCGCGGCACTGCTCGACACGGCGGGCATGGCGGCGGCATGGGCCAACGGGGACGTGCCCGAGGCGCTCAGCGGCGCCACCGTCAGCATGACCGTCAACTACGCGGCGGCCGCGAACGCGGTCGACCTGCTCGCGCGTGCGCGGGTGGTCAAGCGCGGGCGGTCGCTGTGCTTCTGCGACGTCGAGGTGACCGAGCCCGACTGGCGCGTGATCGCCCACGGCAGCATGGTGCACCGCTACGGCTGAGCCGCCGAAGGCGGCATGTCGGACGGGGGAGCCGGGATTCGAACCCGGATTCACGGTTTTGGAGACCGTGCGCATAGCCCTTAACTCACTCCCCCAAGGGCGCGGCGAGTCTACCTCAGGCATCCGGCTGAGGTGGGAACGTACGTTCGTGGCTTGCAGCCTGTGATGGCAGTGCTGCGAGCGGTGTCCATAGACTCGACGAGGATGCCCGCAGCTTCCGATGTCTTCGCAGACGGCATGCTCGCAGGGCGCGTGGTGCTCGTCACCGGCGGCGGGACCGGGCTGGGGAGGGCGGCGGCGGCCGAGCTGATCCGCTGCGGTGGGAGGGTCCTGATCGCGGGCCGCCGCGCCGAGGTGCTCGAGCGCACGGCGGCGGAGATCGGCGCCGAATGGGTCCAGGGCGACGTCCGCGAGCCCGCCGAGGCCGAGCGGATCGTGCGCGCCGCGCTTGAGCGCTTCGGCCGGCTCGACGTGCTGGTCAACAACGCCGGCGGGCAGTACTTCGTCCCCGCCGAGGCGATCGAGCCGAAGGGCTGGCGTGCGGTGATGCGCCTCAACGTCGGCGGCACCGAGCTGATGACCCGGACCGCGGCCGAGCTCGCCTTCCGCCCGCAAGGGGGCGGTACGGTCGTCAACGTCACGCTCTCCCCGCACCACGGTCTGGCGGGGATGACGCACTCGAGCGCCGCCCGCGCAGCCGTCGAGGGCTACACGCGAGCGCTCGCGCGAGAGTGGCGTGAAGAGGGGATCGCCGTGCTCGCGCTCGCCGCCGGCCACTTCGACACTGAGTCGCTGCGCAAGTACCCCGAGCCGGTCTGGCGTGCGGCGGCGCGGACGGTGCCGCTCCAGCGCCTCGGGCGCGAGCAGGAGCACGCGTGGCTGGTGGCGCTGGCGGCCTCGCCGCTCGGGCACGCGCTGTCGGGCTCGGTGATCACGCTCGACGGTGCGCGCGACAACTGGTTCGGGCCGTGGCCGCCCGAGTCGCTGGCCGCCGAGGACGGCGAGGTGCCGACGGAGGAGCGCCGCTAGCTGTGCAGCGCGGCGTTGAGCGTCGCCGCGCGCGCCTCGGCCTCGGACATGCCCTCGGCGAGCTCGTCGCCCAGCCGGTCGGAGTCCAGGTCGCCCGGCACCCGGCGAACGGGCTGAGCCGGCTCGCCCCGTCGCACGAGCTCGATCACGTGCCCGCCCTCCTCCAGCGCGCGCGTCCGTGGCGCCCAGCGGTCTGGGAGCGCCGCGCCTCGCCGGCGCTCGCGCAGCAGCCAGAGGACCGCGAGCGCGAGCCAGACCGCGACGAAGACGATCAGCAGGTCGAGGAAGGCCATAGCGCCGCGGGGGCGCTCACTTCTTGCTGCCGTTGAGCGCGATCGAGCCGCTGCCCCCGAGCGAGATCGCGGTCACGTTGGCGGGGATCGCCCGCAGCGCGTCGATCTGCGCGCACGCTGGGCAGCTGTCGTAGGAGCGCCCGAGCGTGTCGTTGACCTGCTTGCGGATCCGCGCCTTCTGCAGATCGGCCTTGGACTTGTTGACCTCGGCGAACTGGGCCTGCGTGTCGTCGACCGCGTTCTGGACCTGCCTGGGAAGTCGCACGCCCGAGACGATCACCTGCACGTGCTGGAAGTACTCGCCGCCGAGGTTGCCGTTGAGGTCCTCGCCGAGCGACTTGGCGATCGCGTCCTGGACCTGCAGGAGGTTCAGATTGGTCTTCGCGCCCGAGGTGGAGTTCAGAGGCTGGCTGGCACCGTTGCCGTTGTTGCCCACCAGCGCGCACGATGAGACGAGCTGCTCACAGCGGAAGCGCCCGATCGTCTGGCGCAGCGCGTTGTCGAGCACCGGCCGGAACTCCGTGTCCAGGAACGCGCCGAAGCCGTCGTCGCCGTCCCACGGGTGCAGTCGCTCGCCGCCGCCGGGCACTACGTAGGTGCGGTTGCCGAAACGCGCGTCGAACTCCTTGAGGAGCTTGTCGCCGCGATCGCCGGTGAAGGCGGTCGTGAAGGAGATCTTGGCCTCCAGCCCGATGTCGATGCCGTCGGCCGTAGGGACGCGCACGAGGTCAAAGCCGGCGCGGTCGCCGCGCCCGGGGTCGGAGGTGATGATGTAGCGCCGCGGCGAGCCCTCGGAGGGGTAGAGCCGCGGGCTCTGCGACAGCCAGCCCGTCCAGGTCAGGCCCGAGGCCGGCGGGATCAGCTGGCGCTGAGTCTTCTTGTCCAGCGGGCCGCCGTTGTAGACGACCCCGACCTCGTTGGGGCCCGTGCGCGAGAACGAGCTCAGCGCCGTCAGCAGGAGGATGAGCGCCACGATGCCCAGGCCGATCAGCCCGACACCGACCGCCACCCCGCGCCCCGGACCGCCGGCCCGGGCGGGCCGCTGCCCCGAGCGCATCCGGGTCAGCTTCGCAAGCTCGTCCTCGAGGGCCATGGAGAGGAGCGTACCGTCCGGGCGACGCCGGCTGATGTGGACGTTGCGCGGCTGTCGCGCCGCGTGGCCGCGACTATCATCGTGGGCGTACGCGGGCGTGGTGTAACGGTCTGCAC
This sequence comes from Solirubrobacterales bacterium, assembly GCA_038238015.1. Taxonomy (GTDB): domain Bacteria; phylum Actinomycetota; class Thermoleophilia; order Solirubrobacterales; family Solirubrobacteraceae; genus DASQFQ01. Next base: position 66,917 of record JBBRYA010000009.1, on the reverse strand, counting down.
GAGAGCCTTCCAAGCTCTAAGCGCCAGTTCAATTCTGGTCGCCCGCTTCAAGCGCTGTGGCCGTTCGCATTCCCTAGACGACCGCACGCGTGTTCCGATCGCGCCCAGACGGACTCGCGTAGACTCATCCCGACCACGGGGAGTGGCGCAGTCTGGTAGCGCACCCGGCTGGGGGCCGGGCGGCCGCAGGTTCAAATCCTGTCTCCCCGATGCGCGAAAGCCCCGCGTTTGCGGGGTTTTCGTCTTTCAAGGGAGTCGTGGACGATCCGGACGGGGAACAACACGGGGAACAGACCTCTTGCCGACATGGACGAGGCCGGCGCGGCAACGCCGCGCCACGCCAAGAGGTCGAACCCAGATCAGCGCGGGATCATCCAAGGCGAGGGGGCGAACCTCCGGAAGCGGGCTGGGCGCGATCGATTTCGAGGCTGCTGAACGTCTGATGAAGGCCCGCACGAGCAAGCCTAAGAAGAAAGACGGGGACAGCACCCCCAAGAAGAGAACCAAGAAAGCAGTTGAGGTCGCCGCCGCCGCCCTCGTGGACCCGGCGGCGGCTACTGAGGGCCGAGGCATCACCGACACGGCCACGGGCGCGCGGTTGGATTCCCACTTGAGGTGCTGCTCGCGGATGGCGGCCGCCGTGCGAGCTGCTGATCAGAGACGGACGGCGACCATGGCGCCCGCCAGCAGCGGCATTGCTGCGGAGAGGGCGGCCAGGGCACCGTCCAGCGGTGACGCCAAACGTGCCACCGAAAGCTCGATGCTGCGTCCGTTGACCATGTGCTGCTGTCCTGTGACTGAAGTCGTGCGTCGTCGCAATTGGCGAGCGGGCACGCTGAGGCGCCTCTGCGCGACGCTCGCCGCGCAGCACGCCGCCGTCACGAGCACGGCGGAGAGCGACATTTGCAGGGCGTTGACCCAGAAGCCGGTCAGGGCGGGGAAGCCTCCCCAGGCCAGCGCGAACCAGCGGTCGCTGTGGAAGCGTCCACCCCACCACTCGAGGTTGTAGGCCGCCACGAGGAAGGCCCCGACGAGCACGAACCCCAGCAGGCTCGGCGACACCTCCAGGGCTCCGGCCGTGCCGATCGCGCACGCCGCCGCCAGCGTCACGCCCGCCATCCATCGCAGTGCGCGCTCTGACAGGTGGGTCTGCAGCGGGCGGCCTTGCAACTCGTCGAGTGCGTGGGCCGCGACGCCCACCGCCAGCGCGAAGGCAGTCAACGCGGCGAGCAGACGCTCGGCGTGAAGCGTGGGTGCGGCAGCGGCCCCAAGCGCAACGTAGCTGAGGATCCACGCCGTGTAGGGCAGGTGCAGCAGCGTCACGAGATCGCGCCAGCCCCCCGGGGACAACGCGTAGAACGCCGGGCGGCTCCTCACCGGCCTTTCACCCCCGACGTCACCACGCCGCCCCCGAAGCTCAGTCGGCGTGTGTGCACGGCGTCGATACCGGCCTCCCGCCACGCCTGCTCGAGTGCGGCAAGCGGGTGACGCTCGTAGAAGTTCCGGATGCTGGGTCCGAGGAATTTCCCGACGGCCTGCCAGTCGGGCGATACCAGGCGGCCGAGAGCCGGCAGCCCGACACGGACATAGGCGTTCCATGCGCGTCTGCTCGCACGTCCGTCCGGCACGCCGAACTCGATACACGCCATGTGCCCTCCGGGCCGCACGACGCGCGCCAGTTCGCCCAGCGTGGCGGCGGGATCGTCGACGTAGCGCAGCAGATACGTAAACGTCAGCGCGTCGAACTCCCCGTCGGCGAAGGGCAGCGCCTCGGCCTCTCCGCGTAACAGGGAGATACGCTGGCGCAGCTCGCCGTCGGCCTGCACGCGGCTGAGTGCGGCGTTGAGCATTTCAGCGCTCTGGTCGAGCCCGACCACCGAGCAGCCCTTCTGCTTGACCAGCGCGCTGGCTACCAGACCGGTCCCCGTTGCCACGTCCAGCACACGGTCGCTGCGAGCGACGGGCAGCGAGGCCACCAATGCGCGTCGCCAGCGCGGATCCTGACCGAAGCTCAGCACCGCGGCAACGCGGTCATAGTGGCGGGGCAGGCCGGAGAAGAGCGCGACGGCCTGCTGCTTGCGCGACGGCGCGACACCGATTCGGTCGGTCATGCGCGCCGAGCTCGGGCTACCGCCACCAGGCCGGCAAGGAGGAGAATTGCCATCGTCTCTACCGCGATCGCCACGAAGACCGCCGTGCGATAGATGTCCATGAAGCCGAACAACGGTCGGGACAGGCTGTAGGCCAAGGCACTCAGCGCCCCCGCGGACAACGCTATCCCCGCGACTGCGGCCGTCGTGCCGCCGCGGACGGCGAGCACGAGTGCAATCACCAGCGCTGCGATCGCATTGGCCAGAAACAGAGGGCCGATGACCTTGACCGAGCCGAGATCCGCGGCCCCGAAGTACTGCTGCAGGTGCACCGCCGCCACCCCCACCAGGGCCGCCGCGCCGATAAAACGCAGCCCGAGCTCCAGGCGTGGGACCGGCGCATTCGTGGCGCCTGCCGCGTGGTCGCCCATCGCCTCAGCCGTTGTCGATCTTGTCGCCCTTGGGTGAGAGCACGTACCACTCGGCTCCAAACTGCTTGAGCGCCTGGCCCTTGGTGTCCCCCGGGCTCTTGTCACCCGCGTAGTAGTAGAGAGGATGGCCGTGAAAGGTCACTTCGGTTCCACCGTCCTTGCGCTTGGTCGTCCCGATCAGGCCAGCGCTCGCGGCGCCCGCGGCCTTCGGTTTGCCGTTTGTCAGGTATGGCGGCCACGTCCCCGCGCAGGCGTCGAAGCAGGTCGACGAGGTTCCCTTGTCCTTCTCGAAGAGATACACCGACTTCCCCTTGGCGTCGACGAGCATCTCGCCCAGCTTGGACTTCTTGACCGCTACCGTCGCTGGGCTCCCGGGGGCGGTGCTCTGTCCTCCCGCCGCGGCTGGTTTGCCTCCCGATCCGCCGCAGCCGGCCGCGAACACGGCGAGGGTCCCTGCAGATACCGCGATCACCAGCATGCTTCTCATCGACGACTCCTCGGTTCGGGTCGGCAAATACTATGCAGCATCGTAGCTGAAGGCCGTCCTTGCTCGCGGTCAGGCGTCCGAGGCTGTCCCACGCAGCGTCAGCGCCGCCGAAGAGCCCACGAAGACCAGCGGCCCGAGCATGCCTCCTCCACCGACCAAGCCGCGAGCGCGATGCACCGAGAAACCCACCCGTCGCTGCCAGCGCCAGCCACGACCCGGCGAGGACGATCGCTAGCAAGCCGCCACGCAAACCGACGCCGCGACCCAACCGGTCACGTTTGAGCTCACGATCGAGGACGGCGGCGGGCGGCGACGAGCCGCGCGTCCTCGAGCACCGAGACCACGCCGCTCGCCGACCCGACGAGCAGCAGAACGCTGCCCACCGACCGGCGACCCGCACCAGCGAGAATCAGGCCCGGCGCCCGCTCCGGGGTGCTGACGTGCGCGGCGTGCCGCAGGTCTGGCGAGGGAGGCTGCGCTCGCACAAGGTAGACCGCGATTGTCTAGCCGACACCGACGCCCAGCGCACCAGCTCGGCGCTCGCCGCGAACCTGGGGATGCGCTGAGCCCGACGCGCCACGCAGCGCCGAGGTGAAGAAGATTGCGTCGCCCAGGCCTTCCAGGTCGCGGCCGAGCCGCGTCGGCTCCGCCGATCGCGCCAGCCGACCGTCGAGCACGTCGCTGGCGAAACCCAGCCCGCACAGCAACGGCGAATGCTGTCGGGCACCGCCGGGACCGAGCCGGCGCGAAGCAGGGTGATCGCGTCAGCAGCGCCGAGATTGCGCCGACGGCCGTCCTCGGTTTTCAGCATCCCTAGATGCCGATCGAGCATCAGCACCGTCAGCAGCCAGCCACCCAGGCCCGAGCGCAGCCGCCGCCGAAAACGGCTGGACACCGCTGACGGCCAGGGCCAGCCATGCTGCGACTCCGACGACGGCGTAGAACACCTCACGCGTGGCGACGTCGGGCCGCTTACCCCGGATCCGGGTCGCGCGCCGCTGTGAAGTCCACACCGTCGTCGTCGGGACGCTGCGAGCTCGCGTCGTGGCTGCTGGCAGCCGCTTCAATCCCGTTCGGCATATCCGAGCCGTGGCCCGAGGGCCTTGTTGGCTCACTTCATCCCAAGAGCGTCTAGAGATCAGGCGTCCTGGCCACGGGCCGCTCATGAGCCTCTGCCCGAGCGTTTACGTCGAAGGCCGCACTCTCGGGCTTGGCGACTGGCTGTGTCTGGTCTGTGGGGGCTTCGTCGTCGACGGGGGCGAGCAGGCGACCTTCATCGAAGAGTTGCGCAGCGGCCTGCTTGATGCCGACCGACATCGATGGGTACGCGTGGACAGCTTGGGCGAGCCGTCCGGTGAAGCTGCGGGCTTGCATGCTGATGACGGCTTCGTGGATCAGCTCACCGGCTTCAGCGCCGACGATCTGGGCGCCGAGCAAGGTGCCGCCGTTGGCGCGTCCGATCCGTCCGCGTTGGCGGGTGATCAGTTTGATGAACCCTTCTGGACGACCGGTGATGGCGGCCCGATCGACCAAGCGCATGGGGTAACTGGCGACATGGATCTGCTCGCCGTGGCGGTCGCGGGCTTGATTCTCCGTGAGCCCGACGTGGGCGATCTCGGGGTCAGTGAAGGTCACCCATGGGATGACGCGATAGTTGGCCTTCTTTCGCTTGCCGCTGGCGTTGGCGCCGGCGAGCTGGCCTTCGTAGGCGGCCACGTGGGTGAATTGCAGGCCGCCGGTGATGTCGCCGGCGGCGTAGAGATGCGGCTGGTTGGTACGCATCCGGCGATCGACCTCGATGAAGCCGTGGCGGTCGGTCTTCACGCCCAGCGCCTCGAGGTCCAGGCCGGCGGTGCGGGGCACTCGTCCGACGGCGACCAGCAGCGCGTCGGCGACGAGCTCGCGCTGCTCGCCGTCGCGGGTGACAGTCACCGCGACTCCGCGTCCGTGGGCATGCACGCGGTCGGCTTGGGCCCCGAGCTGAACGTCGATCCTTTCGCGGCGCAGGGTGTCTTCGATCAGGCGTCCGGCGTCGGGCTCGTCTTTGGTCAGGAGCGTGTCGCCGGCTTCCAGAATGGTGACCTGGCTGCCCAGGCGGGCGAGCGCTTGGCCGAGCTCGAGGCCGATCGGTCCGCCGCCGAGCACGAGCAGACGCTGGGGAAGCTCGGTCAGGTCGAAGATCGTGCGGTTGGTGAGATGCGGGGTCTCCTCGAGACCCGGGATCGCGGGCAGGGCCGGATCGGTCCCGGTGGCGATCACCACGCTCCCGGCGTGCAGGGTGCGGTCGCCCACGCGCACCACCTGTGGCGACTCGAGCCGGGCTGCGCCCGAGATCACGGTGATGCCGTCGCGCTCGAAGAGCTGGGCGCGTTCGCGGTGAGCCAAGGCGGCGACCACGGCTCGCTGGTGGGCCATCACCCGCGCGAAGTCCGGAGGAGCGGCGACGAAGCCGAGCTCAGCGTGGGTGTGGTTCTGCCGGGCCAGGCTGGCGATCGAGATCAGCGTCTTTGACGGCACGCACCCCCAGTAGGTGCAGTCTCCGCCCAGTCCGCGCTCGGACTCGATCAGTGCGACGGTGCGTCCACGGCCTCGCGCGGTCCGCGCGGCGGTCATCCCGGCGGTCCCGCCCCCGATGCACACCACGTCAAAGGACTCAGCGCGCGCGGTGTCGGGGCGATGACCGCCGTTGCGCGAATGCCCGTCTGGGGCGGGTTTCTGACCGGCCATCCGATCTACTATAGAGCTTAGTTGGTGCCGGGGTCGAGATGTACTACGGTGCATCGTGGGAGGGACGCCCGTCCCTCAAATACCAGGGAGGCCACCACCGTGGCACGCGAGCAGCAACCCATCTCGGTAGCGCCGTCCCGGTTCGGATCCGGACTCCTCTGGCGCCTGCAGGTCCCGGTCGGCGCGCTGCTTGCCGCGGTCGGCGCCACGATGATCGCCCTGGCGTTCCTGGGCACGCTGGGCGTGGGACGGCAGATCTTCGAGATCGTCTTGGGCGCTCTGGTGCTCGTGCCGGGCGGGCTGATCGTGTGGGCCGCGCTGGTCGGCAAGCGCTCGACCGGCTTGCATCTCGCGGCCGGCGAGGCAGCGCTGGCGGCGACCATCACCTACTTGGGCGAGGCGATGCCGCCGTTTCATCACGGCGCCGTCGGCCACGACACCGGCTTGGCGCAGTTCATCGCCGTGGTCGTTGGTCTGGTCGTCGGGGCGATCTCGCTGGCGCTGCCCGCGCCGGCTTCGACTGAGAAGCCGACCGGTGTTCACTGGGCGTCGGTGATCCGCGACAGCGTGATCCTGATCGTCGCGACGATCGTCGTGGCGATCGGCATCAGCCAGACCGCCAATCCCGCGGTGATGCCGCCGAAGTGGAACTGGACGAGCTTCTTGGCGATCACGATCCCCGGGATGCTGATGCTGATCTTCCTGCGTGGCGGCCTGAAGGCGCTCTGGCGGCCTGGACTGATGCGAGCCGTAGCGGTCGAAGGACTTTTGGTCGTCGGGCTGGGGGTGATGATTCTTGGCAGCGTCAACAATCTCAACCTTGGCGCCAGCGGATATCAGGCGGGTCTGAAAGGCAACGCCAGCGGACTGACGTTGTGGATTGCCGCCGCGCTGTTCCTCGTCGTCGTCCGCGGTGCGTTCAAGCTCGCGATTCCCGACGGAGACCACCGCACGGCCGTCGCGCTCGTGCGCAAGGCCCTGTATGTGGTCGGCGTCGTCGCGTTCATCTACGGCGAGAAGTCAGTCATCACTGGCATGCCGCCGAAGGTCGCTGCCGGCGGCGCGTTCGCCGCCGGCGCCGCGATGATCATCGCCGGAGTCGTCCTGCTGACCTACGTGCGCCAGGCCGCGAAGGCCATGGAACCGACGATAACGATGCGCGATGCGGCCCCTCATGCAGTCAGCACTCCCGCATCGAGCTCCCCCCTGGTCGCTTAGCAGGTGGCGGAGACCTCGGGCCCCCACTGCTTTCAGCGACCGCCCGAACCCGCTGCACGACGGTGCCGCCCATGATCCGCGCGCTCGGCCCAGTCGAGCAGCCCCTACCCAGGTCCCTGATGATCACACCACGCCAGCGAAGCCACGCAAGCGCTCGGCCGTTGCCGACCCGACGCGCGGCGTCGATCTCCGTCGCCACCAACACCACGCTGGTCGTGTTCAAGCTGGCCGCGGGCGTGCTGACGGGATCAGTCGCCGTGCTCACCGAGGGCTTGCACTCAAGCGTCGATCTCGTCGCCTCGGCGCTGGCCTACGTGTCGGTGCGCAAGGCGGCCAAGCCGCCGGATGCCGAGCATCGCTACGGCCATCAGAAGGTCGAGAACCTCACCGCGGCGATCGAGGGGTTGCTGATCCTCGGCGGCTCGGCCCTGATCATCCACGAGGCGCTCGGGCGGCTGACCGCGAACGTGTTGGTCCGCTCGCCGCAGGTCGGGATCGCGGTGATCGCGTTCTCCGCGTTGGCGAACATCGCGCTGGGCCGGTATCTGTCGCGTTCGGCGCGCCGGACCGGGTCGGCGGCCTTGGACGGAAACGCCACCCACGTGCGCACCGACGCGGTGACCTCCACCGGCGTGCTCGCCGGCCTGATCGCCGCACAGCTCACCGGTGCGCGGTGGATCGACCCGGCCACCGCCCTGGCCCTCGCCGCGGTCATCGTCGTCTCCGGCCTGCGCCTGCTGCACCGCGCGGGGTCCGTGCTGATCGACGCCGGGCTCAACGAACAGGAACTGGCCACGATCTGCGCGGTGCTCGGAGATCCCGACGCGCCGGCGATAGTGGGCTATCACAAGCTGCGTACCCGCCGCGCGGGCTCACGCCGCCACGTCGACGTGCACCTGCAGTTTCGCCGCGACACCAGCCTGCTGGACGCGCACGTCGCCGCCCACCGGCTCAAGTCAGCGATTGCCTCCCAGCTGCCCGGGGCCGACGTGCTGACGCACCTCGAGCCCGAGCCGGCCCCAGAGCCCGCCGGAACCCACGCGGACAACCCGCTCGAGGACGCCGCGGGCGGCCGTCTCGACCCCATCTCACGTTGAGCGAGCCCGACGCGTGCCTACGGATCGCCGATCACGGCCTGATCGGCGACCTGCACAGCGCAGCCCTGGTTGGCATCGACGGCACGATCGACTGGCACTGCTGCCCGGATCGCGAAAGCTGCGCCCGCGAGGATCGGGCCCCCACGGCCGGCGCGCTGCATGATCCTGTCAATGCGCCATTCGCGGTTCATCGCCGGCACGAAGCGCGCCGTGACGAACACGATCCCCAGCGTGACGATGACGACTGCGGCGACCTTCTCCAGCGTCGCGCGGTGCGCTTGCAGCGTCTGGCCCACGCCGGTCGCGCCGACGCCCAACAGGATGAAGACCGACGAGAAGGTCGCCACGAAGAGCAGGCTCGGGATCAGCACGCGCCGCAGCGAAGCATCGGCTCGGTCAGCGGGCCGCACTCCGCTGACCGCCGAGAGATAGCCAGGAACCAGCGGGATCACGCACGCGGAGAGGAACGAGATCATCCCCGCGGCCATCGCAGCCAGCACACCGACACCGGCCGAGGGGTCAGTCATCGGAGGGTCGCCGCGCCGCGCCGGCGAGACGACGCGCTTGACGGTCGGTGCATCACACCGTTCAGACCCACGGGACCCGGGAACGATTCGCGACAGGTCGTCGGCCGACCCGATCAGCGTTCCGACGGCCACAAGACGGGCGCCGGCGCTCGGAGCCCTGAATCGTCCTCGGCGCCAACGGGTCCGATCTGACGTGCCCCGATGGGATCGCACGCACCGAGATCACCGCTTCGCGCAGCGAGCGATGCCGGATGCGCTGGACGGCACGCTGACCCCGCGTCAGCGCGCACGTTTCGCGCAGCACGTCGCCGACTGCCCTGAGTGCGGCCCGATGCTCCGCGGCCTCATCCGGCTCCGAGCCACGCTTCGGTCGATCGCCACCGACGCATCCGACCCCGACGGCTCCGTCGTCCTCGGGGTCCTCGAGCACCTGCGCGCCCACCCAAGCGCACGTCGGCCGATGACTCGCCGCGCTCGCTGGCGGCACGGTTGATGACGGCGAGCGTGTCGCCACAATGCCAAGCTGGCGGGCATGCGTCGAGAGCTCGGATGAGCGAGCAGTCCCCACCCAACGTCGAGGACGGCGCACTGGTCGCTCGCGCGCGAGCGGGTGACCGACTCGCGTTCGAAGAGCTCGTCCGCGTCTACGCCGATCGCCTGCACGCCGTCGTGCGGCGCCTGGTCGACAACCAGCCGCTCAGCGATGCCGCGATGAGGATGGCGCCAAGCGTCGGCCCCACACACGGCGTCCAAGACTCCCCGAGCGTGGTCGGGGCGCTGCTTGACCAGCGCCGAGACGGGTATTGCCGGATTGCTCCGGCCGGCGGCATCAAACTCGAGAAGAAGGGCTCCTAGGGCATGGTCAGTCGTCTTGACGCCACCGGGTGGCGTCCTCTGCATACCCGGATCGTGCTCGCGCTTGCGATCGGCTGGGCGCTCGATTCGTTTGAGATCCAGATCATCGGCAGCGTGATCGGCCCGATCGGCACCGAGTTTCATCTCTCTGCCGCGCAAAAGACCGATTGGTACTGGACGATCTGGTTCGTTGGGATCATGGCCGGAGCCCTCGGCTTCGGCTATCTCGCCGACAAGGTCGGCCGCCGCCGGCTGTTCTCCGCCACCCTGATCCTCTACGCCGTCGCCGCCGTGCTGACCGCCACCTCCTGGAACTTCACCGTGTTCATGATCTTTCGCTTCGCCACCGCGCTGGGCGTCGGCGGCGAGTATGCGGCCGTCTCCTCGGCGATGGCAGAGTTCGTTCCGGCGCGCTACCGCGGTCGCGCATCCGGAGGGATCATGAACGCGTGGTCGGTGGGCGGCATCGTCGCGGGTGTCGTCGGCATCGTATTCATCAACCAGGTTCTCGGCGCTTCCGGCTGGCGCTACGCCTTCCTGTTCGGCGCGCTCGCCGGCCTCTACGGGCTCTGGGTGCGCCGCCACATCCCAGAGTCGCCGAGGTGGCTGGCCTCACAGGGACGACTCGAGGAGGCCAACCAGGTGATCGAGCGGGTCACCGGCGTGGCCCGTGACACCGCCGAGTATCACCGCCGCCAGCTGATCAGCAGCCCGCGCGCCCAGCTTGCCGAGCTGTGGCGCGAGCACCGGGCCAAGCTGATCTACGGCATGGCCCTGGACTTCTCCGAAGCCGCCGCTTACTACGGCATCTTCTCGTTCATCGCCGTATTTGTCCTCGTCGACGGCGTCGTCAACGTAGGCGTGAGCACCGTGCCCTGGTACTTCGTGGTCGCCAACGTCGGCGCGCTCGGCGGCGGCGCGACCGTCGCGTGGCTGCTTGACCACTGGGGACGCAAACCGACCGTGTTCGCTTCCTACACCGCCGCATCGGTCAGCACCCTCGGGCTCGCCGGCGCCGCGGCGCAGCACTCAGCGGCCCTGACGCTCGTCACCCTGACGATCGCCGTTTTCTTCGCCTCGGCGGCGTGGATGGGCGCCTACCCCACCTTCTCGGAGTTCTTCCCGACCCACCTCCGTGCGACCGCGGTCGGGGCGTGCGTGGCGTTTGGGCGCGTCGGCGCGATCATCGGCGTCATCGTGCTCTCCGAGACCGCCACGTCGTTTGGCACGTGGAGCGCGTTCCTCGCCCTCGCGGGGCTGTGGCTGATCGGGTCGGTCGCCTCGGCGGCGTGGTGGCTGCGAGGCCGCGAGGGCCGCGGGGTCAGCGTGGAAGCGCTCGCCGAGGCCTGACCAGAACCCGCCGCCGCGCCACATCGTTCCGGAACGGCGCGTCCGATTTCCCGCCGGGCGGGCGTCGCCGGCCAACCGCTCAACCGCGGCTTGCCCTCCGCTTTGTGCGTTCAAGCTCACCGGTCCCCTACGAAGCATCGTAGGAATGGTATCTTGGTGCCATATGGACAAGGATCACTTCGTTCCACCGGCATTGCATGAGCTCGAGTCCGAGGTCATGGAGGAGCTATGGGAGAGCGGCGAGGCTACGGTCCGGGCGGTGATGGAAGCGCTGAACCGGGGTGCGAAGCCGCGCGCCTACACCACATTCATGACCGTGATGGCCCGACTGCACAGCAAAGGCTTGCTTGATCGCCGCCGCGACGGCAAGACCGACTTCTACCGACCCCTGCTCTCACGCGAACAGTTCCTGGAAGCTCGCGCGAGCAGCGAAGTCAAAGCATTGGTCGCCCAGTTCGGCGACCTCGCGCTGACGCACTTCGTTCGGGAGATGTCACAGGTCGACCCGAAGCGTCTGCGGGCGCTTCAACGTCTTGCCGGCAAGCGCTGAGCGCTCACTGACCCGCGCGCCCGCCCGCTGGCTCTATCCGCTGACCGTCGGGGTCGCGGCGCTGGGGTTGTTCGCCACGGGGCAGGCGCTGGTCAGCGGGTATCGATCGATCCGGGTCGGCCCGACCGCTGGCCATCACGTCGTGGTCCTGGGTCTGCAGCTGACCTATCCCCGGATCAACGTCGCCGGCGGGTTGATCCTCCTGCTGGCGTGCGCCGGCGTCGTGGTCATCGTCCGAGCATGCACCGCCGCTCTACGCCTTATCCGTACCCAGCGGCGTTTCCTCGGTGAGCTAGCAGTGCGGGGCCTGGTGCCCGGGCAAGACGCCGTCATCGTGTTCGACCACCTTCGCGCGCAGGCGTTCTGTGCCGGCTACTGGCGCCCGCGCGTCTACGTCTCCACCGCGACAGTCGATGCTCTGCTCCCCGCCGAGCTGCAAGCCGTAATCGCGCACGAAAAGGAGCATCGCCAACATCGCGATCCCCTGCGTATCGCATCGGCACGAGTGCTGAGCCACGCCCTGTTCTTCCTACCGGTGCTAGGCAGACTCGTCGAACGCTACGCTGAGCTTGCCGAATTGCGCGCCGACGCGGCGGCGGTCCGCGCTAGCGACGGAGATCGCGCGCCGCTTGCCTCAGCGCTCCTCGCCTTCGGGCTGACCACGCATCCTGGCCTCGGAATCGCCCCCGACCGCATCGACCACCTGCTCGGCCAGCAGATCGCCTCACGGACCCCCCGCGCCTGGCTCCTGCTCGCCGCTCTAACCCTTGCCCTGATCGGCGCCGCAACGATCGTCATCGGCCAGTCCGCCTCCACGGGCCTGACGCTCAATTTGCCCCTACTCTCGCATCAGCCCTGCATCCTGGTCCTCGCAGCGTTGCCCCTGGTCGCCGCCGGCACCGCATCGTTACGGCTTGCGTCTACTCGGTTTGGTCGTGATGCCGTCCAGCCGTTGCAGAACTCATGAGCAGCGAAATCATAATGCGCGTGTCAGGGTTCGAGTCGCTCTCCGGCATGCCAAGCACCCGGAAGTTCGGAACGCCGCTGTTTGGCGAGCAGCGTGCCCTGAGTGCGGTTATCTGGACGCCGCGAATCACCGAGGCACTGGGGATGAAACCACGAGCTTGGGCGATCCTTCCCATCGTGCGCTCCGCACGCCCAGTGGTCGCGCTCGACGCCCGCGCGCTCAACATCGAGCCGGGACGGCATTGACCACGCCGAGCAGCTCGGCCGCCACCAGCCGGAGACGCCGGCGCCTCCGATCTCGATCTCAAGTCTGCCCCCGCGTCCTACGAGTTCTTAGCGACAGCGGCGTGCGAACCGCCGTCCGAGCGGTCGTCCGAGCGGTCGTCCGAGCGCGCCGCGCGCCGGCGCTCCCGCCGATCCGCCACGCTGGCGATCAGGACGCTGGCCTCGAACAGCAGGTACAGCGGCAGCGTCTCGAGCAGCAGCGTGATCGCGTCCCCCGGCAGGATGGCGGCGACGGCGCCACACGCGAGCAGCGCGTAGCGGCGGTTGGCGCGCAGCTGGCGCGGGGTGACGATGCCGGCGCGGACGACGGCGAAGATCGCCACCGGAACCTGGAACAGGAGCCCCATCGCCAGCAGCGTCGTGGCGGCGAACTTGTAGTACTGGCTCGCCTGCACAAGCACGTTGAACTCAGAAGAGTTGAAGTTCTGAAAAAAGTGCAGCGCGGACGGCAGGACGACGAAGTAGCCAAAGGTTACGCCGGCTGCGAACAGCACCGGGATAGAGCACGTCACCGGCAGCATCCGTCGCCGCTGGCTGGGCTCGAAGGCCGGCATCAGGAAGCCGTAGGCCTGCAGTAGCAGGATCGGCAGCGACAGGATCAGCGCGAAGATCAGGGTCACGGTGACCGTCGTCGTAAACGGCTCGCCGATCCCGAGCGTCACCGGGCGATCACCGGAGGGCGCGGCAGACAGCCGCTCGACGTCACGCCGGAGATTCTGCTGCACCTGCCCCAGCGAGGCGGTCACCGCCGGCGACTGCTCCTGAGCCTTCAGGACGCCGACGACGTCGCCCAGCTGCTTGGCCACGTCACGGGCGCTCTGCGCCACCGTGTAGGTGGCGCCGAGCGGCCCGCGGCCGGCCCGCACCTGCTGCTGGGTCTGCTGGGCGAGCGGGGTGTCGATCAGCCGCAGGAGCTGGTGGTTCTGCCAAAAGCTGATGCCAAACGCGACCACGACCGTGAGCAGCGAGACGATCAGTCTCGTCCGCAGCTCGTCGAGGTGGTCCACGATGCTGAGCTGAGACTCGTAGCCGATCGGCCGCAGCTTGGCCGGCATGAGCGCGCCTGGCATCTGCATGGCCAGAATCCGCTTCTGTGCGAGTGGGGTGGCTTACGCGACTGACCGGACCGAGGGACGGTCGGGGCTGGGCTCGGCCACCGGTTTGGTGACGGCCGAAGCCGGAACGGGCGCCTCGTCGACGTGAACTGGGCTGGGGTCGGCGGCCAGATCCGGGGTCTCGTGATGCTCACCGCTGATCGAGTCCTTGAAGCCGCGCAGGCCCTCACCGAGCGACTTGCCCATCTCGGGCAGGCGCTTGGCTCCGAACACGAGCAGCAGCAGGATCAGGATGAAGGCGATGTGCAGTGGGTTGTCAAGTCCCAACATTTCGATGCTCCGATCGATTGGATTCGCTGGCGCTGGTTCCTGGGGTCGCGCCGTCGCTGCTGGCCGGAGTGCCATGCCGGGGAGGGCATGGCACTCCGGTCGGTTGTCATCGGTGGTGAGTTCGCCGCCTGGATCCAGCGCACCCGGCGACCTGAGGTCCGGCGGGGGTCCGGTAGATCACGTCGCTTGAGTCGATCGCGCCGGGGCCGGGGTAGACGATCTTCTTGCCGCCGCCGACCGTCGACCCGTCGATGATCCCCTTCTCGCGCAGCGCGTCGTAGAACTCGGCGACTGTCCCGTACAGCGCCGGCTGGAAGGCCTGATCGTTGGCCGGGCGGATGCCGAGGTTGCGGTTGGCCAGCAGCCGATGCTCTGCCTCCTCCGCGGCGAACTGGAAGTTCTGCTTGACCAGATTGGGCCGGCGGGCGTGGGTGAACGTGCGAAACGAGGCCATGACCGAGGCGATCGCCGCATCCTCCAATTCGACCAGGTCGAGGAACAGGGTGTGCGGATCCTCCAGGACGTGGGGGTCGGTGAGAAAGAACGTGTCTGTCCGCAGCCGGCCACCGGTTCGCTTCTGGGCGTCGAGGTGGAATTGCTCCTCCGCCCGGACGGCCCGCAGGCTCCTCAGCACCTTGTCGGGAAGCGGGGGGTTGTAGGAGCCGTTCTTGGCGCTGTCGAGAATCGTGCCGACGAGGGTGACCCCGAAGGCTTCGTTGGTGGCGAAGATGTCCAGGACGTCCTGGAGTCGTTCCGGTGCTGCGTCGTAGTGCAGCTCGCTGGCGGCCCGGGCCGCTTCGGGCCGCATGAGCCCGGTGGAGGAGAGCAGCAGAGCCGCGGCGCCGACTCCGGTGCTGGTGAGCAGGGTTCGCCGCGACATCTGGTCGCCTGCGGCTGTTTCGAGATCGGTCATGGGATTGGCTCCTTTGGGTGCCGGCGCCGTCATGGGTTGAGGTGGTTGATGCCGGTCTTGTCGATCGCGCCGGGACCCGGATATGTGATCCGTTGCCCGCTACCGCCGAGGAAGCCGAGCGCACGCAGCGCGCTCACCGCTTTGCCGGCGCTGTCGAACTTCGCCTGCTGAAAGCCGATGTTGTTGGGCACTCCGGTGATGACTCCCGCCTCGATCGCGAACAGGCGAGCGTGCACCCGATGGGCGGACTCGATCGACCCGATTGCCAGGGCGAGCTCGGCCAGGTCGGCGTTGCCGAGAATCGCGAACTCCTGCGCCGCCGCGATGTAGGTGGCGATGAACACCTCCTCGAGCGAGATCAGCGTCGTCAGGAACGTCGGGACGTCGGTGACGAACTTGTCCGGCAGCGTGAACGTCTTGGTCGAGGGCTTGGCGCCGGCGCCGATGAAGAAGGCGTAGTGGGCCTGCTCTTCGGCCCGTGACGCGCGCACGGACTGCTGCTGTTCGGGGTCCAGCGCCAGTGCACCACCCGCGGCGCTCTTCAACGCCTCGCCCAGTGCCGTCACCGCGAGCGCCTCCGCTGTGACGGCGACATTGACGATCTGCCGAGCCGATTCACACCCACCCCGCCGGCGCATCACGGCCGACAACTCATGAGTCATGTGCCTCTGTCTGACCGCTTGCATACTGATCTCCCTGTTGTTCAGGTAGCTCCCGAATCGCTGTCGAGACCCGCGATGGGACGCTCCGGATGAGCACCCCGTTCCTCCTACTATATCGCATAGTAGTCAAGCCGGAGGCAGAGCATCGCCGAACGACGGATTCCGTCCGAGGAGGCGCGAGTCGCGGATGTGCGCTGTGGAGCTACTACGCCGCTGCGTCAGCCGGGACCAACACGAGGACGGTGACGGATGATCTGTCCCGCCTCGACGCCCGGCCAGAGAGTGATTTGGTCAGCTACTCACGCCCGGCCAGGCGAGTCGGCGAGCGCCGGCGGACGACCACGTCCGAAAGATCACAGGGAAGCGGTGGACGATCTCGTCGGTGGGTGCGTGGTCGCCGCCGATGGGTCTCGCAAAACCTCGCTGCTTATCGCGGTGAGAATGGGCAGGCTACGCACCGGACCGCGCTCGTCCTCCGCCAACGGTCATACATAGTATTATCTCGTATAGTAGATAATGGCGCCCGGAACATAGTAAGCCTACGTGCCCGACCACCCGTACAAACCACGCCGTGACCGTGAACCCCGAGCCTCGACTGCGAGTCCGGTCTGAGTACACCGCGGATCGCAACATGTCCGGCGCGTTCGACGGAGAGACCGTCACCCGGCGCCGATTCATGACCAGCGCCGCTCACAGCGCTGGAGCGGTGGCGGCCGCGGCGTTCGCGTTGCCGGCGCTCGGCTTCGCGATCGGTCCCGTCTTCGACCGCGCGAGCGCCACCTGGCACGACGTCGGGGCCCTGAGCGATTTCACCGCATCGGACTACCGGACGACGGTGATCACGATCGAGCCTGGCCTGGGCGAGGCCGGCAAGTCAATCGCCTACGTCCGCAGGCACAATCCATCGATCGACGGGCCGGTCAAGGACCAATACGATCACGTGGTCGCGATCTCATCGCGGTGCGCACACGTCGGCTGTCCGGTCCGTTACGTCGCGGCCTCCGCGTCCTTCGTCTGCCCATGCCACGGCGGCGTCTATGACTTCCGTGGGCTCCGCACCGGCGGTCCTCCACCACGACCGCTTGATCGCTTCTACACGCTGATCCGCGCCCGCCGCGTACTGGTCGGGCCGCGCTTCAGCGTCAACGGGGAACTTCGGCGCTTTTCCCCCCGAGACCCCGGCGAGCCGCTCGACGGGATCGGGCCGTTCCTGTACCCCGCCCGGTTCTCAACCGCCCCTGCCCCACCCGGGGCCAAACCGTAGTCGCCTCTGACGGGGGGAGTTGTGCGCCGGCGGCTCGAGGTGAGGAACGTGTCCACGATGCGTCGGTGGGCGATCGGCGTGTCGGTGGCGACGGCTTCGGTGTGGGGTTCGACGGTGTCGGTGATCAGCGTCGAGCCGAAGCGTTCGGTCCTAAGCGCGCTCCACGGCGCTCTGTGCTGGATCGATCCGGCGGGCCGTAGGTCACGAGCACGCCGTGCGCGGTACGCAGGATCCGGGAACAGCGCGCGAGAGTTCGAACTGGGACGCGTTCGAGGAGCAGGTCCGAGAGGCCGGGCGCCCGGTGCGCCGGGTGTGGCTCGACACCGACGTGGAGGAATTGCAGCCGGCCCGGCGCATACTCAGCGAGAACGGCCTGCTGGTCGAGGACGACGATGAGTCGGGAGCATCGCGCTAGCACGCACCGGCGGAGTCGCAGACGCCGTCAGGCGCAAGGTCTGTAGCCGTTGCACCTCCGCCGCGAGCCAGTTCGGCTCGCTGGGATCGTGGGTCCTCCCGCCCGGCTCACTGAGCCGGGGAGGGCGCCCGCCGATGCCGCTTCGCGCAGGTGCGGTAGCCGCGCGGGCTGACTTGCCGCCCGCGGTCGGTGATCTCGACGATCCGCACCGTGAACCGCCCCTTCGGCAGGCCTCGGAGGTCCACGCGCGCGCGGAGGCGGCGGCCGTGGCTGCCTCGGACCCGGCGCACGGCGAAGCGCCTCCCGTGGACAGAGACGCGCGCGGCGCCCCGGGGCCCCCCCCCCCGGGCCCCGAAGTGGGTGGGGAAGCGGCGGCGGCTGACGCACCGGTACCGCCCGCCCGTACCCGTGACAGCCACCGAGAGGGGATGGGTCCCGCAGCGCACGAAGTACGGGAGCCGGGCGAGCGGCGCGGCAACGGTCGCGGTGCCCGCGCCCGTGTGGCTCGCGCCGCCGTCCGGGGCGCTCCAGCATCCCGCCGGGAAGTAGACCTCGCGGGCCGTGGCTCCCTCCTGCACCACCGGCGCGACGAGGACGTCGGGCCCGAGCATCCACTCCTGGTCCTGCCGGGCCGCTTCCGCGTCGCCCGGGTACGCGAGCCACAGTGGCCGCGTCGGCGGGATGCCGGTACGTACCGCCTCGGCCCAGAGCGCCGCGATGAGCGGGCGCGCACTTTGGTGCAGCTCGGCCATCGCCTTGTAGATCGCCAAGGTCTGCGCGTCGTAGCTCCAGGGAGTGTGGGTGCCGGCCCGGAGGGAGCCGTGGACGCGGAAGAACGGCGACAGCGCCGCCCACTGGGCCCAGCGGACGAACAGCTCCTTGCTCGTCGGCGCGTAGGGCCCGACGTCGAAGTAGCCGCCGATGTCGGTCGTGAAGCCGTAGGCACCGCCGATGGCTCGGTTGAGCATGTCCGTCGTCTGCGACGCCAGCCCCGACGAGCGGGTCCAGTCCGTCGTCTCGTCGCCCGGGAAGCTCGCGGGCTCGAAGCCGGCAGACCCCGAGTAGCCCGCACGAGTGAACCAGAAGATCCGCCGGTCGGGGTGCTGCGCCCGGAATGCGGCGACGGCCTCGGCCGTCGCCGCATGGAAGAGGATCGGGAAGCGGTTGTGCATCGTGGCGCCCGTCGACCCGTCGTGGAAGTGCATGTCGTCGAGGACCTGCTCGCCGAAGTCCTGCATGAACCCGTCGGCGCCGAGGTCCAGCGCGGCTTTGATGCGGCCCTGCCACCAGCCCACCGCGGCCGGGTTCGTGAAGTCGATCACCGCGCCGTCGGCGTTGAAGTTCGACGTGAACGTGTACGGGGTCCCGTCGGCGTGCGTGGCGACGTAGCCCTTGGCAAGCGCCTCGTCGTAGGCGCTCGGGCGATCTGTGCCCGTGGTGTCCTTGCCGACGAAGCCGCGGAAGTAGACCATCGGATGCACGCCGCGGCGGCGCAGCTCGGCGATGTCGGAGGCCAGCACGTCGGGCGGGAGCTCGGCCGCGCCCTCGATGCGATAGCCGTCGGGCCGGACGCCGTAGCGGTCCATGGCGGCGAGGTCGTCGGCGATCTCCGCCTGGTGCTGGTTCGCGTCGTCGGACGGATAGCGCACCTCGCGGTCGATGATCGACCCCAGCGCCCAGTCCGGCGGCACGGGCTGGCGGCCCGTGAGCGCGGTGAGCGTGCCGATGGCGCTCGGTGCGTCGCCCGGGGCGACGAGGTAGTCGAGCGCGGGAGCGCCCACCTCGACGCTCCACGCATCGGGATGATCGCTGTCCAGGCGCCAGCGCGCGATCTCGTCGCGGTCCAGCCAGAACCCGTAGCCCGCGGAGGAGACGAACTGGCTCTGCGCGTAGTACGTGGCGTACGGGCCGTTGGGGAACATGTAGCGATCACGGCCGGGAGAGGCAGGTGCGGTGAGACCCGACGCGCTGCCCGAGGAGACGTTCTCCTGCTGGAGATAGGTGAAGAACTCGCTGCCACGGACGTCGACAGCGTCGTGGCGGCCGCCGAAGCCGTGGAACGCCTCGCCCGGGGCGGAGGTGAACGCGTCGGACATCGCGGCGACCCCGGCAGCCGGCACGGGTCGCACGGAGAGCGCGAGCGCCTGCCCACGCGGGACGACCCGCACCTCGAGGGTGCGCCCGCTGGGATCGCTCGTCGCCAGCGTGAGGTTCACGCCGGCCCCTTCGGGGTGGCCGCGAGGACCCTTGTCGCCGCGTACGCCGTGCCGCCCTCGGTCACCTGCTGGAGCGTTCCCACCCACTGGCCGCCCGGCGTCTGGCTCAGCGACCGCGAGCCGACGAGGAACGCGAACGGCGCATACAGCGCGGCCGGCGACGGGCTCTGCGTGCCGAACTGCACCTCGGGCACCGGCGCGACGGGCGCCGAGCCACCCGCCGGGGCGGCCTGGCTCAGGACGGTCCGCCCCGACGCGTCCAGGAAGGAGACGCGCACGGGATCGCGCGTCACGACCACGCGAGCGCCGCCGGGGGCGGCAACCACGATGTCGTCCGCCGCGCGGGCCGGCGGGACGGCCGCGGCGAGCAGCACGACGCAGAGCCCCGCGACGACACCGATTCGGCACATGCACGCGGCGGCCGGCTGCACGCGCGTAGTAGAGCGCATCCCAGCGAAGTGGTGCGCCGCCCAACCGCACCGGCTTGAACGCCGATCCCTGCAATGCTCAGCGACGCGATGACCGATCCGGCCCTTCGTGCCTCCGATGCCGACCGCGAAGCCGTCGCCGACAGACTTCGCACCGCTGCCGTCGAGGGCCGCCTGGACGACGAGGAACTCGAGGCGCGGGTCGCGGAGGCCTATTCAGCCAAGACGCATGGTGAGCTCGCGCGCGTCGCCGACGATCTGCCGCCGCTCCCGGCCGCGCCCGCCCCGAAGGCCCCGGTGCTGGCTGACCACCGTATGCGCGAGCGTCTCGCAGGCTTCATTGTCGCCAACTCCACCTGCATCGCGATCTGGGCGGCGAGCGGCGCCGACGGCGGCTTCTGGCCGATTTGGGTGCTGCTCGGCACCGGCGTAGGCCTGTTCAGCTCGCTCGTCCGCAGGGGCCTCGGCGTGGAGAATCACGGTCGGCGTCGGGACCGCGACCGCGACCGCAACCGTCGCCGACGCTAGCCCCGGGGGGCGGGCCCTCCCTGTCTACGTCGCTCGGGCGCTGCGCAGGACGATCCGGGCCGCGTCGAGCGCGATGCGCAGCTGCTCGGGATCGCGCCGCACCTGCGTGAGCAGCAGCCCGCCCTGGAGCGCGGCCATGGTGGCGGTGGCGAGCGCGGCCGGATCGGCCGCGGCGGAGAGCTTGCCCCGCTCCCGCATGCGGGTGAGGCCCTCGCGGAGACGCGCCTCCCAGCGTCCCAGGCCGCCCGCGATGGCGGCGCGGGCCTGCGGGTCGCGCTCGGCGAGCTGGCCGGCGAGCGAGCCGATCGGGCAGCCGCCCCGGGCCTGCCGTTCGCGCTGCAGCGCCACGAGGGCGTCGAACCAGCGGTCGATCCCCGCCCAGGAATCGAGTTGCGCCAGCAGTTGGTCATGCGCGCCGAGGACCGCGTCGCTGGTCGCGTCGACCACGGCGCGGACGAGGGCGTCCTTGTCCTCGAAGTAGTGGTAGAGCTGGCTCCGGCTGGCGGGCGCGCGGCCGCCGACGTCGTCCAGGCTCACCGCGGCCACACCGTGCTCGGCGACCAGCTCGGCGGCGGCGCGGACGATGCGCTCGCGCGTCGCGCGGCCCTTCGCGGTGGAGGGGATCACCGTGGCCATCCCCTCATCGTAGGCGAAATGGACTTGACAGTCCAGAGAAGACCTGCTCCACTCGTGGAACGAAATGGACTGTACAGTCCACGAACAGGGGAGATCGATGAGCACTGAGACCACCACCGCCCGTCCCGGCACCGCCGCGCCGGTCCTTGAGCTGCCGGTCGTCGGCGGCGCGACCTTCCGCCTCGGAGACCGCACTCCCGAGCTCTTCACGATGCTCGTCTTCAACCGCGGCCTGCACTGTCCGGTCTGCCGCGCACAGCTCTCCGAGCTCGATCGCCGCTTCGACGAGCTGGCCCAGCGCGGCATCGACGTCGTGTCGATCTGCGGCGAGAGCGAGGAGCGCGCGACGCGGATGCGCGACGAGTGGAAGCTCGAGAAGCTCCCGCTCGCCTACGGCCTCAGCGAGGCGCAGATGCGCGAGTGGGGCCTGTTCGTGTCCCACGGGATCAGCGACGACGAGCCGGCCGTCTTCAACGAGCCCGGCCTGTTCCTGATCTCGCCCGACGGCACCGTCTACTACGAGTCGATCCTCTCGATGCCCGTCGGCCGCCCGCGCCTGGACGACCTTCTCGGGGGCATCGACTACTGGACGGCCAACGACTATCCCGCCCGCGGCGAGGCATAGGTCTCCGGCACCACCGACAGGGCAGGCCGAGAGCTATCTCTGCGGCTCGCCGCAAACCGGCGCCCCGCAGCTCAGAACGCGGCGAAGCGGATGATGCTGGCGCCGCCGGCGACGAAGCAGTAGATCGCGAACGGCGTGAGCGTCCGGGTCTCGAAGTAGCGGACCAGGAAGCGCACGGTGAAGTAGGCCGTGATGCCGCACAGGATCGAGCCCACGATGACCTGGCCGTGGATGTGGTCGCCGGCGGGGCCGAACAGGCTCGGGAGCTTGAGCACACCGGCCGCGAAGATGACCGGCGTTGCCAGCAGGAAGGCAAAGCGCGCGGAGTCCTCGTGGTCCAGGCCGCGCCAGAGGCCGCCGACCATCGTCACGCCGGAGCGGCTGATGCCGGGAAGCAGCGCGAGTACCTGCAGCAGGCCGATGTAGAGCGTGTCGCGGTAGGAGATGCGCGAGATGCGCAGGTCCGAGGCGTAGGCGTCGGCCACGTCCTGGCTGCTGCGGCCGCGCCCGCCGCCGGCGGGCGCTCCGGCGGCGACCGCCGGCTCGCGCCTCGCGTCCGCGCCGACCGTCGCGAGCTTCGCCTCGGCCTTCCGCCGGGCGCGCTCGCCGGCGAGCAGGACGAAGCCGTTGATCAGCAGGAAGGCGGCGGCGGCGAGCGGCTTGGCGAAGATGGTGCGGAAGGTGTGCTCGAGCGCGAGGCCGGTGATCCCGACGGGGATGGTGGCCAGCACGATCAGCCAGGCCAGGCGCTCGTCGGAGTCCACGGTCTCAATGCGGCGCGCGCGCACGCTGCGCGGCAGGCTGCGCAGGAAGCCGCGGACGATGCGCACCCAGTCCACGCGGAAGAACCACAGCAGCGCCAGCGCGGTCGCGCAGTGCAGCGCGACGATGAAGGCGAGGTAGAACGAGGACTCGCTGCTCCCCTGCGAGGACTGGGTGACCAGCGTCTGCCAGCTGCCGCCGAACCAGGCGGGCACGAGCACGGAGTGCCCGAGGCTGGACACCGGGAAGAGCTCGGTGACGCCCTGGACGAGCGCGATGACGATGGCTTGGAGGTAGGTCACGTGGGGGAGAGCCGCCGGGACTCAGCTACTACAACGGCGTAGTAGCTTAGCGGGACGATGCTGCGACACTCCGACGCCATGAGAGCCGGCGCATGAGCCACGACGCCGGCCACCGCCGGCCCGCCGGCGGCCTCGAGGCAGAGGTGCTCGGCGCCCTCTGGGCCGCGAACCGCCCGCTGACCCCGCGCGAGGTCCAGCAGGACCTCGGCGGCACGCTCGCCTACACGACCGTGATGACCGCGCTGAGCCGCCTGCACGAGAAGGGCACGGCCCGGCGCGAACGGGCGGGTCGTGCCTACGCGTACACGCCGGTGCTCGATCAGTCCGGGATCTCCGCGGCGAGGATGCGCGACGTGCTCGACGCCGGCGACGACCGCGCCGCGGTGCTCGCGCGCTTCGTGGGCTCGCTCTCCGACGAGGAGGAGCGGGTGCTCGCAGCGCTGCTGCAACGGCCCCACCAGGACGATCGCGGTTGAGCGTGAGCCCCGTGGTCCTCGCCCTTCCGCTGCTGGTCTCAGCCTGCTTCGGGGTGCTCGGGCCCGGCCTCGCCCGCCGGCTGCCGCCGCGCCACGCGACCTGGCTGCTCAGCGGCGGCGCCACGGTGACCGCGCTCAGCGGGCTCGCCGTGCTCGTCCTGCTCGGCTCGACGCTCGTCGGCCAGGAGCCGGAGATCGCGCGCGAGGGGCACTGGTCGGTCACGGCGCTGCGCGCCCACGCCCCGGTCGACCGGGACGTCGGGCTGCTCGCGCTGCTCGTGGCGGTCGCCGCCGCCGCGGCCGCTGTGGCTGTCGCCGCGCGCCGTGGGCGCGCGGTGCTGGCGGCGTACCGCGCCTGCCGCGAGCTGCCGTCGAGCAGCGGTGAGCTCGTGGTCGTCGCCGATGCCGCCGCCGCCGCCTACGCCCTGCCCGGGCGCCCAGGGCGCATCGTCGTCGCCCAGTCGCTGCTCGCTGCGCTGTCCGGTCCCGAGCGGCGCGCGCTGTTCGCTCACGAGCGCGCGCACTTGAAGCACGCACACCACTGGCACCTCACGCTCGTCACGGTCGCCGCCACCCTGAATCCGCTACTCCAGCCCCTACGGCGCGCCGTGCACCACGCTGTCGAGCGCTGGGCCGACGAGGCGGCGGCCACGGAGGTGGGCGACCGCCGGGTCGTGGCGTCCGCCGTGGCTCGCGCCGCCGTCCTCGGAGGCCGCGGGCCGGCGAGCGCGCTCGCCGCCGGGTCGCACGCCGTCCCCCAGCGGGTTGCCGCGCTGCTGGGCCCGTCTCCACGCTCCCGGCCGGGCCTGATGGCGCTCACCTCGCTGCTGCTGCTCGCCGGAGCGGCCGCGGCCGCGATCGCCGCAAGGGAGACCGAGGACCTCTTCGAGCTCGCGATGCGGATCTACCAGAGCACCTAGCTCACACGCCGGCCCGATGCTCGCTCTGATCAACCTCTCGGCGCGCGCCGGCTACTTCGCGCTGTTCGGGCTCGTGGGCGCCGAGTCGGCGGGTGTGCCGGTGCCCGGCGAGACCATCTTGATCGCCGCCGGTGTGCTCGCGGGCCGCGGCCGGCTCCAGATCGAGTGGGTGATCGTCGTCGCGGCGGCCGCCGCGATCGTGGGCGACAACCTCGGGTACCTGATCGGCCGGACCGGCGGCCGTCGGCTGCTCGCGCGCCCGGGCTTCCTGGCGAAGTACCGCCGGGCGATCCTCGAGCGAGGCGAGCCGTTCTTCGAGAAGTACGGGCCGCGGGCCGTGTTCCTCGGCCGCTGGGTGTCGGGCCTGCGCGTCGCCGCGGCATGGCTGGCCGGGATCAGCCGGATGCCCTGGCGGGTGTTCGTGTTCTGGAACGCGCTGGGCGGCATCGCCTGGGCCACGTCGGTCGGGCTGCTCGCCTACTACCTCGGCCCGGCGGTGGCGCAGGTCTTCAAGACCGTCGGCTTCGCCGGGATCGGCGTCCTGGTGCTCGCCGCCGCCGGCTACCTCGTGTGGCGCCGGCGCCGAGGGGGCTAGGAGCTCAGCGGGACGCCGCCCGCGCGGCTCGATAGCCCGGGTGCAGCGACTTCAAGACGCTCGCGGCGCGCAGCACGTGCTGGAGGGGGCGGTTGGCCTGGACTTCACGGCGCCGCCACGCGGCCGGCAGGTCGAGGCGGCCCGCCAGGTACTCGTCGGCCGTCTGCGCGGAGCTGTAGATGAGGAGGCCGTCCTCGCCGGGATCGAGCGTCCCGCAGGCCACGCTCGGGACGGGCCCGCGCAGGTCCAGCACCACGTCGGCGCCGGGCTGGTGCAGCCTCCAGCCGACGAGCGTGTCGAGACGGGTCAGCCGCGGCGCCAGCGCGGGTTCTGCGATGGCGGCTCGGAGCGCGCCGCCGACCCGGTCGTGCACCTCCTGCTCGCTCGCGAAGCGCGGCCGGTTGCTGTCCGCGCGGAGCTGCGCGAGCACCGCCCCCGCCGAGCTCACGTGCGCGTGCGCGCTGACCCAGCGGGCCCGGACGAACGCGAAGGGATCGCCGCCGCGCGCGTCGTGGGCGAGGCAGGCCGCGTAGGTGCGGGCCCCGGCGTCGCCCCATTCGAGGTCGCCGGCCTCCTGCTCCCAGCAGGTCGGGGTGATCGAGCAGATCCAGCCGCTCGCGCCAACCGAAGCCAGGGCCGGCTCGGTTTCCCCGACGCCGTGTGAGCCGGTCGTCAGCGTGCCGCTCACCGGCGAAGTCAGCACGACGCCGCCGTCGGGCTCGCCGAGCCGGCCGAGCGGGTCCCCGCGCCGCAGCGCGATGCCGGCGCCGGCGAGCCTGACCGTGCTCGACGGACCGAGATCGCGCGCGAGCGGCGCCGTGGGAGCCACGCGCAGCATCCCGCCGGCGATCTCGACGCGCAGATGCTCGTCGGGGGCGTAGCCGACCAGGCCGTCCTCGGTCAGCGGCGGGCAGCGGTCACGCGGCGAGCGGGCTCGAGGGGCGTGAGCGGGAAGCGTCTCGAAGGCGACGGGACGGCCGTGCTCCAGGGCCATCTCCGGCAGCAGCCCGATCGCGACGAGCGGCACGCCGTAGCGCTCCGCGGCCCGCTCCAGCCGTTCGCGGTGGGCCAGGCCGCATCGATCGGGCAGGCCGAGCGCCACGATCCGCGCGAACTGGGCCCGGAAGCCCGTGCGGTGGACCTCGATGTCGCCCCACGCGACGATCGCGCCGACCGCGTCCTGATGGGGGCGAAGGCGCGCGTCCGCGTGCTCGGTGAGGGCGTAGAGGCCGCAGGTGCAGCGGTGCGCGGGTGCTCGGTGCGCCCTCGGCGACGCCAGGCAGCGCGCCTCGTTCTCGCCCGGCACCCAAGTGCCGCTGAGCCCGGCCGACCACGGGACGAGCCTCCCGTCGTCATCGGGTCGCCACGCGCGGAACCCCAGCAGCGGCTCGATCAGGTCCGGCGCGCTCACGCCGGCACGGGCTCCGCGGGGCGGCTGGGCTCCTCCGCCGGCGCCGGGGCGGGCGCCTCCCGGTCGGGCTCGGGCGAAGGCTCAGGAGCGGGGCGGCGAAGCGGCTCGACGCGGATCCGGCGCGACGGGCCGGGGAGATCGAGCGCGGACGGGGCCATCGCCCGAACCTACCGCCGGGCGGAGACGCCTCCGGACCCCCGACCCCCGGCGGGGGGGCGGGGGTCCGCGGGGCGCCGGCCGGGACGCCTACGCCGCGTTCCCGCACGGGGCGGACGGCGCATCCGTCGGGTCCGACCGGCTAGGTCAGCGCGGCTGCGGCGGGGACGGGGAGGGCCGTGAAGCCGTCGCGGACGCCGCGCGGCACCACGAGGACCGGGCAGTGCGCCTTGCGCAGGACGCCGCCCGACACGCTGCCGAGCATGACCCTGCCGACCGGGCCCTGGCCGCGCGAGCCGCAGACCAGGAGGTCGACCTCGCCGGAGAGCCGCGCGAGCTCGTCGTCGGCGTAGCCGTCCACCACCTCGTCTGAGATCACGACCGGCGGGAAGGCGCCGTCGACCGCGCGGCCCAGGCGCTGGGCCAGATCCTCGCGCGCGGTCTGCTCGAGCTCGGCGTAGCCACCGGCGAGCGCGAGCGTCGCCGTGACCACGGGAGGCTCGACGACGCTGAGCACCCGGACCGCCGCGCCCGTGCTCGCGGCGAGCCCGACCGCCGCGCCGAGCGCCTCGCCGGCCTCGGGCACCTTCACGTAGCCGACGCCGATCCGCCGTATGCGGGTGTCACCGATGCCCCAGTAGCCGCGCGGCGCCACCGCGACCGGGCAGGGGGATCCGTGCAGGAGCCGCTCGCCGACGGTGCCGAGCAGGATGCGCCCGACCGCCCCGCGGTGCGACGGCCCGACGACGATGGCAAGGGCGCCCTCGGCCGCCGCGACCTCCTGCAGGCCACGTGCGACGGAGGTGCTCGCCACGGCTCTCGACTCGGTCTGGACCCCGGCGAGCGGCCGGGCCACCCACTCGAGCGCCTCCTCGGCCTCGAGCGCCAGCGCCCGCGCGTACGCGCCTCGTCCCAGCGTGGCCGAGCGCGCGTTGTCGGGGAACGTCGCGACCAGGATCACCCGGGCGCCCGCGGCCCGCGCGAGCGTCCGGGCCAGGGCGAGCGCGTCGCGCGCCGGCTCGGAGTGCTCGACGCCGACGACGATCGGGCCGGGGAGTGGAAGGCCGGGGGCCATGTGCCCAGTCGATTACGCGCTGGAGCTCGCCGCGGCGAGGCCGAGCTCAGTCTCCACCGGCAGGTGATCGCCGCGGATGCGGGCTACGGCGTCGAGCTCGTCCTGGCCGAACAGGACCGGCGCGAGGTAGCGGGCCGCGATCTTGGTCGGCGGCCACCACAGCGCGTGGGTCGCGAGCTCGGGCTGTCCCTGTCCGCCGGCGACGCCGGCGCGCATGAAGCGGTCCTCGCCGCCGGTGAGGAGCATCCCGCGGAGCACCGGCTTGAACGGCTGGGGCTCCAGCGGCGCTCCCGCAGCCGCGGCGATCGTCTCGGCGACCGCGTCGGCCTGCTGCGTCGCGAGCCCGCCCTGCTTGATCGGGAACGTGGTCGCGTCACCCGCGGCGTACACGCCGTCGAGCCCGGCGACGCGGCCGTAGGTGTCGACCGGGACGAACCCGTCGTCGCCGGCGGGGATGCCCGGCATGCGGCGTCCCTCCAGGCGGGGCAGGCTGACCACGCGGTCGACGTCGACGCGCCGGCCCCCCGGGTCGATGACGAGGTGACCCTTCTCGACGGTGGCGTACGAGGACCCGGTGAAGTCGATCCCGGCCCCCCCGAGCAGCTCGGCCAGGGTGTCGCTCGCCTCGGCTCCGAAGATCGCGAGCGGCCGGTCTTCGGGCGTCACGAAGAGGAACTCGAGGCTGTCGGCCCCCATGCTCCAGGCCTGGCGCGCCGTCATCAGGGCAAGCTCGTACAGCGGCAGCGACCACGTCGCGTCGCTCGGGACCACGAAGGCAATGCGCTTGAGGTAGCCCTCCTCGGCGTCGCGCAGCAGGCCGTGCAGCGCCTCCTCCTCGCGATCCTCCCCGAAGGTGATCCCGTGCTCGGAGGCCGGCGTCGCTCGCGCGCCGGTCGCGAGGACGAAGTGGTCGTAGCCGATCAGCTCGCCGCCCTGTGTACGGACGACCTGCTCGTCCGGGCGGACCTCGGCCACCGCGTCAGGGACGAGGTGGGCATCGAAGCGCTCCGCGATGCGGGCCAGCTCGTAGCCGCGCGCGCGGCCCTTGGCGAAGGGTTCCGCGACCATCATCGGGCGGTAGTTGAAGAACTCGTTCGGCGCGACGAGCGTGATCTCCACGCGATCGCCGGCGAGATCGCGCAGGGCGATCAGGGTTTCGAGCGCGGCCACGCCGCCACCGGCGATGACGACGCGAGAGGGGGTGGTATCGGTCATACCGTGAACCTAGGCGCGGATGCCCGGCGGGTCATCGGCGGCAACTGCGGTCGGGCGCGCGGCGAACTACGGAGCGGGCGGCGGTCGCGAGCCGTTAGCGTGCGCTGCGATGACCAAGATCGTGATCGCCGACGACCATCGTGTCGTGCGCAGTGGCTTGCGGATGCTGCTCGACCGCGAGGAGGGCTTCGAGGTCGTGGCCGAGGCGGGCGACGTGGCCGATGCCCACTGTTACGTGCGCGCGCACCAGCCCGACGTGCTCGTCCTCGACCTGAACATGCCCGGTGACCCGAGCCTTCCGGCCATCCCGCTCTTCATGCAGGAGTCGCCCGGGACGCACGTGGTCGTCCTGACCATGCAGGAGGACCCGGCGTTCGCGCGTGAGGCGATGCAGGCCGGCGCGAGCGGCTATGTGCTCAAGGAGGCCGCCGACGAGGAGCTCGTGCAGGCCGTCCGCGCGGCGGCCTCGGGCGGGACCTACCTGAACCCGCAGCTCGGCGCCCGCATCGCCGCGGCGCCGCCTGTCCCGTCCGGGCCGCCGGACGACCTGACCGAGCGCGAGCTGGAGATCCTGCGGCTGATCGCCCTGGGCCACACGAACTCCGAGATCGCGACGCAGCTCTACCTAAGCGTGCGCACGGTCGAGTCCCACCGGGCCCACATCCAGCAGAAGATCCGGCTCACGAGCCGCGCCGAGCTCGTGCACTACGCGCTCGAGCACGGGCTGATGACCGTCTAGGGCCGAGAGCCGCCGCCCATGGGGCTCCTCGCCGAGACCGACATCGTGCTCCGCGACGGCTCGACCGTGCACGTGCGCCGGGCGACAGCGGGGGACGAACCGCGGTTGCGCGAGTTCCTCGGCGCCCTGTCTGACCGGTCGCGCTGGTTTCGCTTCTTCAGCGGCGGCGTCAACCTCGACGCGGCCGCCCGCAGCGCGGCGGGCCTCGGTGACGGGCTGTCGCTGGTGGTGCTCCGAGGTCCCGAGGCGACGGTCGTCGGGCACGGCACCTACATCCGCGGGTCGCCGGGGGAGGCGGAGGTCGCGTTCGCGGTGGCCGACGCCTGGCATGGCCACGGGATCGCAACGGTGCTGATCGCCCACCTCGCGCAGGCGGCGTCGGCCGAGGGGATCGCCACGTTCAGCGCCACCGTCCTGCCTGAGAACCGGCGCATGCTGCGCGTGTTCCGCGACTCCGGCTTCCCGGTGACGACCGGCTCCTTCGAGGGCGAGGTGCTAATCGAGTTCCCGACCTCGCTCTCCCGCGACGCACGCCGGCGCTTCGAGGACCGCCAGCGCGACGCCGACGTCGCGGCTGTCGCCCACGTGCTGCGGCCGTCGAGCGTCGCGGTGCTCGGGGCGACGTCGACGCCCGCGACCATCGGCGGGGAGCTCGTGCGCAACCTGCTCGCCTCGGGCTTCACGGGATCGCTGCACCTCGTCACCGCTGGCGGGGCCGAGGTCGCCGGGCGGCCGACGGTGACCGATATCTCCGACGTCGAGGACGACGTCGAGCTCGCCGTGATCGCGCTGCCGGCAGGCGCGGTCGTGGACGCGGCGCGGGCCTGCGCCGCCAAGGGCGTGCGCGCCCTGGTCGTCCTGACCGCCGGGTTCGCGGAGCCCGGGCCCAACGGGCGCGCGCTGCAGGCCGACCTGCTCGCGGTCTGCCGCTCGGCGGGCATGCGCCTGGTGGGCCCCGACTGCCTCGGCGTCGCCAACCCGCACCCCGCCGTCGCGTTGAACGCGACCTACGCTCCCGCTGCGTTCACGGCCGGCAACGCCGGCTTCGCGACGCAGAGCGGGTCGTTCGCGATCGCCGCGCTCGACGAGGCGGCGGCGCGGGGCATCGGGCTCTCCACGTTCGTCTCCATGGGCGAGAAGGCCGATCTCTCCGGCAACGACCTGCTCGAGTACTGGGAGCAGGATCCGCAGACCTCGGTCCTGCTGCTGCACCTGGAGTCCTTCGGGAACCCGCGCAGGTTCGGGCGGATCGCGCGGCGGATCACCCGGACCAAGCCGATCGTGGCGGTCAAGGGAGGCCGGCCTGTACTGCGCCCGCGCGCGGTGCCGACGCATACCGGAGCGCTGCTCGCGGCGTCTGAGCAGACCGTCGACGCGCTGTTCGCCCACGCCGGCGTGCTGCGGGCCGAGACGGTCGGGGAGATGCTCGACGTGGCCGCGCTGCTCGCGCACCAGCCGCTGCCGCGCGGGGACCGCGTTGCGGTGCTCACCAACGCCGCGGGTCCCGGCAGGCTGTGCGCGGACGCGTGCGAGGCGGCCGCGCTGCGGGTCGCGACGGTCGTGGACCTGACCGCGTCGGCGACCGCGGCCGAGTACGAGCGGGCCCTGCGCGTCCTCTTCGGCGACGACGCCGTCGACGCGGTCGTGACGATCTTCGTCAGGCCGCTGGCCGCGCGCGCGGCCGAGGTCGTCCGCGCGGTCGCGGCGGCGGCGGCGGGGACCGAGCGGCCGGTGCTCGCCGTGTGGGTGGGCGCCGACGCGCCCTCGGCCGCGGACGCGGGCGCGGTGCCACGCTTCTCCACGCCCGAGGAGGCGGTCCGGGCGCTCGCGCACGCCGTCGGGCACGCTCGCCGGCGGGAGGAGCCGGCCGAATCGCAGGTCGAGCCGTCCGGCGCCGACACCGCGACCGCGTCGACGCTCGTCGCCGCGGGGCTGGGGCGGGGCGGAGGCTGGCTGCCGGCCGGAGACGTCGAGCGGCCGCTGGCCTGCTGGGGGATCGCCATGGTGGCGGGCCGGCTCGTGACCTCGGCCGGCGCCGCCGGCCGCGCCGCCGCAGAGTTCGGCGGGGCCGTCGCGCTCAAGGCCGTGGCGCCGGGGCTCCTGCACAAGCGCGACGTGGGGGGCGTGCGGCTGGGGCTCTCCGGCCCCACCGCCGTGAGCCGCGCCGCGCGCGAGATGGGGCGCCTGCTCCAGGACGCCGGTACGCCGGCCGAGGGCTTCCACGTCCAGCGCATGGCGCCCGCGGGGACGGAGCTGATCGTCGGCGCGCTGAGCGACGCGGCCTTCGGGCCGCTCGTCGCCTGCGGCGCCGGCGGGCTGGAGGCCGAGCTCCTCGGCGACGTGCAGCTCAGGCTCGCGCCGCTCGGCCCGCGGGAGGCGGACGCCATGCTCCGCGACCTGCGGAGCTTCCCGCTGCTGGAGGGCTACCGCGGGCGCCCGCGCGCCGACCTCGGCGCCCTGGGCGACCTCGTCGTGCGCGCCGGCGCGCTGGTGGCCACGCACCCGGCGGTCGCCGAGCTCGACCTCACCCCGGTGATCGCCTCGCCCACGGGGGCTCTGGTCGTCGACGCCCGCGTCCGGGTGCAGGCGCCGGGCGTCACCGCCGCGTTCCCGTCGCTGAACGTCTAGTGGGCCGCGGCGCGCCGGCGCACCGGCAGCCGTGCGCGTACGGTCGTCCCGGCGGGTCCGGTCTCGACGTCGAGCTCCCCGTCCGCGAGCATGACGCGCTCGCGCATCCCTATGAGGCCGAAGCCCTTGGCCCGGAGGGCGGGGTCGAAGCCGTGACCGTCATCGCTGACGGCGACGTCAAGTGCGCCGTCGCGCTCTGTCACCTCGATGCGGACGCGGGTCGCGCCGGCGTGGCGCACGGCGTTGGTCAAGGACTCCTGCACCAGGCGGTAGACCGTGCTCTCGAGCTCAGGGACGTGCCGCGTCGAGGCCTCGCCGCGCTCCCAGGCCAGGTCGACGTGCGTGTCCACGGCGAGCCCCTGCCGTGCCGCCGTGCGCTCGGCGAGGCTCTCGATCGCCGCGGCGGCGCCATACTCGTCCAGCGCAGCCGGGCGCAGCTCGACGATGAGCGCGCGTAGGTTGGCGATCTCCTCGGAGACGTTCTCGACCGCGGACCTCACGGCCCCGCGGAGCTGCTCCTCGCTGCCGCCGAGGGCGGCGGAGAGCCCGACGCGCAGGCCGGCGAGGCTCTGAAGGGTCTCGTCGTGCAGCTCGCGGGCCCAGCGCCGGCGCTCCTGCTCGGAGGCCTCGATGCTCTGGCGCAGCCGCTGTTCCTCGACGGACTTGCCCGTCGCCACCGCGGTCGCCGCGCTCGCCGCGAACGCGCCGAGCAGGCGCTCGTCCTCGTGGTCGAAGCTCGCCTCGTCGCCGAGGTGGTCGAAGGCGACGAGCACGCCGACGGAGCGCCCGCGGAACGCGAGCGGGACCAGCAGCGCGTTGTCGGCGTCGAGGCCGAGAAGCCCCAGCGAGCTGTGCAGTGCCGCGCGGGCGTCGGCGTGGCGCTCGGAGCGCTGGGTGCGCAGCACGTGGCCCGACACCGTTCCCTCGATCGGCATGCGCTGGCCGTGGACGCCCTCAGGCAGGTCGCCCGCGCCGGCCGCGAAGACCAGCTCGTCGTCCTGCTCGAGCATGATCACCAGCGTGCGGGCGCCGACCAGCGCCCGCGCCCGCTTGACGATCAGCTCGAGGATGCGGTCGAGGTCGGTCTCCCCGCCGAGCGCCTGGGCGATCGCGACGGTGGTGTCGAGGCTGCGCACGGCGCGCTCGAGGTGGTCGCGGCGGCGCTCGACGGCGGCATAGAGGCGGGCCTTGTCGATCGCGATGGCGGCCCAGTCGGCGAGGATCACGATCGAGTCCTCGTCGGCGTCGGTGAAGGGGCCGCCGCCCTCCTTCTCGGTGAGGTAGAGGTTCCCCCAGACCTCGTCGCGGATCACCACTGGAACGCCGAGGAACGTCTCCATCTCCGGGTGCGCGCTCGGGAACCCGTAGGACCGCGGATGCTCGCCGATGCGGTCCAGCCGGAGCGGCCTGGGCTCCTCGATCAGCAGCCCCAGGATCCCGCGGCCGCGGGGCAGCTCCCCGATCGCGCGATGTGTCGCGTCGCCGATCCCGACCGTGATGAAGCGCTCGAGCCCCTGGCGGCTCTCGTCGAGGACGCCGACCGCCGCGTAGCGCGCGCCGGTGACCTTGCGCGCGACGTCGAGGAGCTGCTGCATGACGGCATCGACGTCGGCTTCGGAGATCAGCCCGCGCCCGGCGTCGATCAGGCGCCGGAGGCGGGCCTCGTCGAGCACGGGGCGGGACATCAGGCGGAGCGCGGGCGCCTTGCGGGCTTGGCCCGCTTGGCCGCGCGCGGCTCGACGCCCGCGGCCGCCTTGGCGAGCTCGGTCGGCTCGCGCACGGCACGGACGGTTCGCTCGAAGAGGTCGGCTTGGGTCTTGACCATCGCGGCGGTCTGCTCCAGCGCTCGCGCGGCCTCCTCGAGCGCCTCGGCCTGCTGGTGCAGCGCGGCGCCGCTCTGCTCGAGCAGGTCGAAGATCGCGTCGGCGGGAGCCAGCAGGCGCCCGACGACCTCGCGCTGGAGCCGGCGCTCGTGCTCGAGCACCTCCTGGAGCAGCTCGCCCTGGCGCTGCAGGGGCTTGAGCAGCTGCCGGGGTATGTCCGCGTGCCCCGTGGCCGACGCGGCGAGCGACCCCATGGCGGCCTGCCATTCGCGGAGGAGGTCGTGGCCGGGGAGGTCAGGCATCGCGAGTCATCCGCCGCATCATCTCACCGCGGTGTGCGGCCCGCCCGCCTCCTCGGCCACTAAGTTGGGACGGTGCACGCGCCACATCGCGACGAGCCTGACGGGCCGACGATCACCGCGGACCTCGGCGACGGTCCGCTCAAGGGGCGGAGCCTCGAGGTCGGGGTGGTCGAGGGCCGGCCGCCGAAGACAATCGACGTTCCCGCTGACGACGGGAGCACGTGCCGCTACTGCCTGGAAGACTGGTCGCAGGGCGGCCCCTCGGCCGAGTACTCCTTCCTGTACCGCGTGTAGGCGCGTTCGCGTGACGGCCGAGCCGACCGCGCCCCAGGACGTGCCGACCTCCGCCGCGCTTCTGCGGCGCGCGCTCGGGCTGGTCGTGCTCCTCGCTGTGCTGGTGCTCGTCGTCAGCGTGCTGCCGGGCCTCCAGGACGTCCGCGCACGCTTCAGCCAGGCAGACCCGGTCTGGCTCGGGGTCACGTTCGCGTGCGTCCTGGCGTCGATGCTGAGCTACTGGGCGGCGGTGCGCGGAAGCGTGTCGCGGCGGATCGGGTGGCGCGGGAGCTGGAACCTCGCGATGGCCGAGCAGGGCAGCAACGTCCTGCTGCCGACCGGCGGCATCGGGGGGCCGGCGCTCGGCGCGATCGTGATGCGACGGGCCGGCGTGCCGACCGCCTTTGCAACCCCGCGCTCGGCGGCGCTCTTCCTGCTCACGAGCGCCGCGAGCTTCGCCGCGATCATCCTCGCCGGCACCGCGACCGGAGTGGGCCTGCTGCCGGGCGGCACCTCCTGGCTCGGCACGCTGCTGCCCGCCTCGCTGGCGGTGACCGCCGTGGCCGCGGTCGCAGGGCTCGGGCAGCTGCCGGTGGGCCCGCCCTCGGAGGCGCAGGGGTTCGTGACCCGGTGGGGGCGTCACCTCGCGGCCCTGCTTCGCGACGGGGTGCAGGAGAGCTTCGCGCTGCTTCGCGAGCGCGATCCGCTGCTCCTCGGCGGCTGCGTCGGCTATCTCGCCTTCGCCGTCGCCGCGGTCGGCGCCTGCTTCCAGGCCGTCGGCGGCGGGGGCCCGCCGATCGGAGCGTTCGTCCTGGCCTACACGCTCGGGCAGGCGGGCGCGCTGATCCCCACGCCGGGCGGCGTCGGGGGAACCGAGGGCGGGCTGATCGGGCTGTTCGTCCTCTACGGTGCGCCGGCGGCCCCCACGGCGGCCGCCATCCTCGCCTATCGCGTGTTCCAGCTCGGCCTGCCCGCGATCCTCGGGGTCATCGCGTTCGGCCGGATCCGCCGCCGCCTGCGCGACGAGGAGCTGACCGCAGAGGTCGAAGCGACGTGGGACGACGAAGCGGCGCCGTGACGTCAGCCCCCCAGCGGCGAGGGCGGGATGCGCGTCTCGCCGTTGATCCCGTCGATCAGCATGCCCTGCTCGTCCTGGAAGCACCACGACCAGTCCTCGCCGGGCTGCAGCGAGCGGATCAGCGGGTGCTCGGTCGCCGCCGCGTGCTTGCTCGCGTGCTGACTTGGCGAGCTGTCGCAGCAGCCGACGCGCCCGCAGGACAGGCAGATGCGCAGGTGCATCCACTCGCCGCCGGTCGCGAGGCAGTCCTCGCAGCCGTCGACGGACTCGGGGAGCTGGGTGATCTCGACCTGGTCGAGGTGGGTGCAGATGGCCATCGGATTGGGCCTCCTGGGGTGAGGTCTGAGTCAGGGGCAGTCGGACGCTGAAGACGGTGCGTCCCGGCTCGGACTCGACGGTCAGGCTGCCGTCGTGGCGGGCGACGACGATGCTGCGCGCCGTCGCCAGCCCGAGGCCGGTGCCCTTGCCGACGTCCTTGGTAGCGCCCGGGCGCCCAGCACGGCCGCCGCCTAGGAGGGCGGTTGGTAGTAGATCGCCGGGTCGCCCTGCTTGAGCCAGATCTCCGGGTGGTCGATCGGGATGAACGAGCGGTCGCCGCCGGGCTCGCGGGTCGCGGGCACGGAGTCGCCGCTGGGCCGGTGGACGATGAAGTTCAGCGGCTTGGAGTCGTCGGCGAGGGGGATGTCGAAGAACGCTCCGTAGCCGTCGACGCCGTTACGCTGGCGGGGCGCGTTCCAGTCCGTGTCCCGGCCGGCCTTGCCGTCGCCGAAGAGATGCAGGCCCCAGTCGGCGTAGTCGGCGGCGGGGCGGTTGTAGTGGATGACCGCGGTGCTCACGGGCGTCGCGACGTGGACGGTGCGCGTCGCGCTCGTCACCGTGCGCCCGGCGGCGTAGGTGAGCACCGCGCGGTAGCGGACCTCGGTCCCCGGCGCCAGCGCGGACGCGTCGTCCTCGGCGCTGTAGACCGGCTGTGAGTCGTCGGTCGCGACGTCGGTCCAATCGCCGCCGGAGACGCTGCGCTGGAACGTCGCCGAGTAGTCGTTGTGGTCGGGCACCGCCGTGGCACCGAGCTGAACACGATCGCGCACGCGGCCGTCCTGCGCCGGTGAGGTCAGCTCGATCGCGGGCTCGGCGACCGTGAGCTCGCCGGTGTCACTCGTGCGCGTGTGCCCGCCGTTGTCGAGCACGATCGCGCGGTACTGGACCTTCGTGCCCGGCGCGAGGTCGGCGATGTCGTCGAAGACCCGGTAGGGATCGTTGTCGTCGGTGCCGATCGCGGTCCACGCGCCGTCGCCGATCCGGCGCTGGAAGGTCACGTCGTAGAACGAGCGGCCGTCGACGAACGCGCGGACCTCCGCCCGGTCGCGCGCGTCGCCGCCCTCGGGCAGCGGGGCGAGCCCGATGTCGGGCGCGGAATCGCTGGTGGGGATCGCGGCGCTCGAGCGGTAGACCACCGCCGACAGTGCCGGCACGACCACGGGCAGGCGCCGGCCCGGATCGGTCGTCGCCGTGGCGGCGGCGTCGCCGTAGACGAGATCGAAGCCGGCGGCGCGCCCCGCCGAGGTCGGGATGAACGCGGTCTTCGGCTGCGTCGCGTTGTTGAGCGCGACCACGTACTCGCGCTGCGCGCCGCGGTCCAGGCGCGAGAACGCGAAGACGCCCGGGCCGTCGCTCGAGTAGCGGGTCTGCTGGGGCCCGTCGCGCAGCGCCGGGTGCTCGCGGGTCACCGTCGCGAGCCGGGCGATGTCCCGGTAGAGCGGATGCGACGGGTCGAAGTTCGAGTCCGCGGTGGTCGCGCTCGTGCCGATCAGGTCGTCGTCGTTGTAGCTCGCCACCTGGCTCGGGAACATGTCCTGCCGGGCGTCCTGGTCGCCGCCGTCGCCGACGAAGCCCTGCTCGTCGCCGTAGTAGACGACGGGGTTGCCGCGCGAGAAGTACATGAGCTCGTGGGCGAGCCGGTCGCGCTTGAGGATCTCGGCGTCCGGCGCGCCGGGGTTGGCCTGGCGCAGGAAGAGCCCGATGCGGCCCATGTCGTGGTTGCCGAGGAAGGTCGGCAGCTGGTAGGCGTTGGAGTCGGCGTCGGTGTACCAGTCGTCGCCCAGGAAGAAGTCGCGCAGGGAGCTTGTCGCACCCGAGCTCGCGGCGAAGCGCTGCGCCGCCGCCTGGAACGGGAAGTCGAGCACCGCCTGCACGCGGTCGTGGGTCGTGAAGTGCGACGTGAAGGTCTTGGTGGTGTCGAACACCTCGCCGAAGAGGAAGAAGGACTTCTTGTCCTGGCTGTGGGCGTAGTCGAGGATCCGCGGCGCAAAGGTCTGCCAGAACTCGTCGTTGACGTGCTTCATCGTGTCGATCCGGAAGCCGTCGATGCCGAAGTCGCGGATCCACGTCTTGTAGATGTCGGTCATCCCGTCGAGCACGCGCGGCTGCTCGGTGAAGAGGTCGTCGAGCCCGAAGAAGTCCCCGTACTGGGAGTTCTCCCCGGTGAACGTCGTGTCGCCGCGGTTGTGGTAGGCGGTGACGTCGTTGAGCCACTCCGGCACCTTGTGGTTGACGTTGCCGGGGTTCTCGCTCCCGGCCGGGTTCTTCGGGACGAACGGGAAGCTCGTGTCCGCGCTGAGCGGCGGGAAGGCCGGCGTGCCGGCGAAGTCGCGGTCGTCGAACGGGTTCCCGGCGGCCGTCCGGTACGGGCTCGCGTCCTTGGAGACGTAGCCGTAGGGGGCCGGGCCGCCGGGCTTCTGGTCATAGGTGATGACGTCGGCGGTGTGGTTGGTGATGATGTCGAAGAACACCTTCATGCCGCGCTCGTGGGCGGCCTGGATGAGGCTCGCGAGATCGGCGTTGCTCCCCAGGTGCGGATCGATCTGCGTGAAGTCGGTGATCCAGTAGCCGTGGTAGCCCGCCGTCTCCTGACCGGGGGGCCCCTGCACCGGCTTGTTCTTGAAGCTCGGCGTGAGCCAGATCGCGGTCGTACCGAGGCCCTTGATGTAGTCGAGCCGGTCGCGCATCCCCTTGAGGTCTCCGCCGTGGTAGAAGCCCTTGTGGGTCGGGTCGTAGCCGGACTGGAGGCGGTCGTCGGGAAGCCCGCCGCGGTCGTTGGCCTGCGAGCCGTTCTCGAAGCGGTCGGCCATGACGAAGTAGAAGTTCTCGCCGGTCAGCGGCGCGCGCAGGCTCTGCTGAGCTCCGGAGGCCTCGCCGCCGCCGGCCGCCGGCGTCGTCGTGCCTCCCGCCGCCGGGCCCGGAGCCGGTGCCGCCGCGGGCCGCGTCACCGTGAGGGGGCGCGTCCGGCAGCTGGGCCGCCGGGTCCCGCCGCGCCGCGCGCACGCGACCAGCAGGTAGCGACCCGCGGGCAGGCTGCGCGGGACCGTCAGGCGCAGCGAGAAGCGGCCGCTGTGCCCGCCCCGCAGCGTCCGGACCCTGACCGCGCGAAGCGCGACGCCGCCGCGGCGCGGGTTGCGGCGCAGGCTGAAGCCCAGCCGCCCCGCGCCGGCGCGGCGACCGCGCCGGTTGGCGACGCGGCCCGTGACGCGAAGGCCGGCGCCGGCCGGCACCGCGGCGGGCGCCGAGGCGAGGCGCGTGACCTCGAGCGCCGCGGCCCTGTGGGTCGCGGCCTGAGCCTGCGGCGCGAGCCAGGCCGCCAGCAGCACGAGCAGGACGCCCAACCCGACGCGACGCGCGACCCACACCATGACCCTCAGCTCCCCTCGACCGGACCCAGCCCCCTGGGCCAGCATACGCCCGTGGTCAGCCGCTGGGTGAGCGGGTTTGCTTCCGACCGCGCGCTGGGGAATGCTTCCCGCGTGAACAAGCTCGAGTTCGCGCGGCTGACCTTCGGCCTGACGACGATCTTCCACTTCCTGTTCGTCCCGACCTCTATCGGGCTCTCGTTCTTCGTCGCCGTCTGCCAGACCCGCCAGTTCCGCAGCGGCGACCCGGCGCTCCTGCGCATGACGCGCTTCTGGGGCAAGTTCATGCTGCTGTCCTTCGCCGTCGGCGTCGTCACCGGGCTGTGGCAGGAGTTCCAGTTCGGCATGAACTGGTCGGCCTACTCCCGCTACGTCGGCGACGTGTTCGGCGCCCCTCTGGCGATCGAGGGGCTGGCGGCGTTCTTCCTGGAGTCGACGTTCATCGGGCTGTGGCTGTTCGGGCGCGGGCGGCTGAGCCCGCGCGTGCACCTGGCGTGCATCTGGCTGGTG
This sequence comes from Solirubrobacterales bacterium, assembly GCA_038238015.1. Taxonomy (GTDB): domain Bacteria; phylum Actinomycetota; class Thermoleophilia; order Solirubrobacterales; family Solirubrobacteraceae; genus DASQFQ01. Next base: position 27,314 of record JBBRYA010000009.1, on the reverse strand, counting down.
GCGATCGGGACCGTGCTCTCGGCCACGTTCATCCTCGCAGCCAACTCGTGGATGCAGTACCCCGTCGGCACCACGGTGGCCAACGGGCGCGCGCACCTGACCGACATCGGCGCCCTGCTCACCAACCCGTTGTTCGAGATGGCGCTGCCCCACACCGTCTTCGGCGCGCTGGTCACGGGCGGCATGGTCGTGGTGGCGATCAGCGCGTGGCACCTGCGGCGCGGCAACGAGGTCGACGTGTTCGGGCGCTCGCTGCGGATGGCGCTGCCGATGGTGCTGGTGGGCACGGCGCTCGTGTTCTTCAGCGGCGACGAGTTCGGCCGCCGGCTGATCGAGAAACAGCCGATGAAGATGGCCGCGGCCGAGGCGCTGTTCGACACCGAGGCGCCCGCCTCGCTCTCGCTGTTCGCGACCGGGGCCATCAAGGCCAACCCCGGCAAGACCAACCGCAACCTGAAGCTCCCGCACGTGCTCTCGCTGATCGGGACGCTGAGCTGGAACGGCAAGGTGACCGGGATCAACGACATCCAGCGCGACTACCGGCGGCGCTACGGGCCCGGCAGTTACGTCCCGGTGGTGGCGGTCACCTACTGGTCGTTTCGCACGATGCTCGGGTGCGCGGGACTGCTCGGGCTGATCTCGGCGTTCGGCCTGCTGCTGATGCGCCGCAAGCGCCTGGAGGTCTCGCTGCGCTACCTCAGGATCGCCATGCTCGCGGCCGTGCTGCCCTTCGTCGCCAACACCGCGGGGTGGGTCCTGTCGGAAATGGGGCGCCAGCCCTGGGCGGTGCAGGGGCTGCTGCGCACCGACAGCTCGGTGTCCCCGAACGTCGCGACCGGCGCGATCGTCGCCACGCTCGTCGTGCTCACGCTGATCTACCTCGGGCTCGGCGCGGTGGCGGCGCTGATCGGCCTGCGCGAGGCGCGCCACGGGCCGGAGCCGCTCGAGGACGAGCAGCAGCCCACCGCCCAGCGGCCCGACCTCGCCCTCGCCTACTGACATGACCAAGTACACGACGCTCGAGGTCATCTGGTTCCTGCTGCTCTCCGTGCTGTGGCTCGGCTACTTCGTGCTGGAGGGCTACGACTACGGCGCGATCATGCTCACGCGCGTGGTGGGACGCGAGCGCTTCGAGCGGCGCATGGTCATCCACTCGGTCGGGCCGTGGTGGGACGCCAACCAGGTGTGGCTGATCGTGGCGGCGGCGGGGACCTTCGCGGCGTTCCCCGGCTGGTACGCGACGCTGTTCTCCGGCTTCTACTTCATCCCGCTGCTGATCCTGGTCGGGCTGATCCTGCGCGGGGTCGCCTTCGAGTTCTGGGGCAAGGAGGACAGCCCGGCGTGGCGCGGCGGCTGGGAGTGGGCCGCGATCATCGGCAGCGCGCTGCCCGCGCTGCTGTGGGGCGTCGTGTGGGCGAACATCGTGCGCGGCACGCCGATCGACGGCAAGGGCGAGGCGACCGGCGGGCTCGGCGATCTGCTCGGCCCCTACGCGCTGCTCGGCGGCCTGACGACGCTCACCCTGTTTCTCTTCCACGGCGCGATCTTCCTCGCGCTGCGCGTCGAGGGGCCGATGGTGGCGCGCGCGCTGCATGCGGCGCGCGTCACGGGCGTCGCCGCCGCGGTGACGAGCATCGCCTTCCTCGTCTGGACGCTCGTCACCCAGGCCGACCGGGCGGGCATCGAGCCGCTGTCGCTCGCCTGCGCGATCGCCGCCGGGGTGCTGGTGATCGCGGCCGTCGTGCTCGCCGCCCGCCGTCCGCCGCTCGCCGTGCTCGCGACCTCCGGCGCCATCGCGCTGCTGTTCTGCGCGCTGTTCGCGGACCTGTTCCCGCACGTGATGATCTCCAGCACGAACCCGGCCAACAGCCTGACCCTCCACGCGACGGCGTCGGGCTCCTACACCCTGACCGCGATGGCGATCGTCGCCGGGGCGCTGCTGCCGTTCGTGCTCGCCTACCAGGCCTGGTCGCACCGCGTCTTCGGCCGCCGCCTGCGGCCGCCTGACTACGCACCGCACCCGTGAGCGCGATCGACCGCGAGCTGGTGCGCGCGAGCCGCCCGGCGCGCGTGCAGCTCGCCACGGCCGTGGCGCTCGGGGCGTGCGCAGCCGCGCTCACCGTCGCGCAGGCGGCCCTGCTCGCCCACGTCGTCACCGCGGCGTTCCTGCGCCACGCGACGCCGGCCTCGCTCACCCCGGCGCTCCTCGCGCTCGCGGGGGTCGCGCTCGCGCGCGGCCTCGTGGCGGCCGGTTTCGAGCTTTCGGGCCGAGCCGGCGCCGCGCGGGTGATGTCGGACCTGCGCGGCCGGCTCGTGCTCGGCCTCGCGCGCGGCCGGCGCCCGTCGGCCACGGCGGGCGCGCTCGCGGCGGCGGCCGTCCAGGGCGTCGACGCCCTGCAGGACTACTTCGCCCGCTACCTGCCGCAGGTCGTGCTCTCGGCGCTGGTGCCGCTCGCGGTCCTCGCCTACGTCGCCACGCTGGATCCGGTGGTCGCGCTGGTGCTGGCGGTGACCGTGCCGCTGATCGTGGTCTTCATGGTGCTGATCGGGCGCGGCACGGCGGCGCTGGCGAACGCGCGCTGGCGCACGCTGACCGCGCTGTCGGCGCACTTCCTCGACGTGGTCGAGGGCCTGGAGACCCTGCGTGCCCATGCGCGCGAGCAGGCCCAGGCGCAGACGCTGGCCGGCGTCGGGGAGCGCCTGCGGCGCGAGACGATGGCGACGCTGCGCGTCGGCTTTCTCTCGGCGCTCGTGCTCGAGCTCGTCGCGATGCTCGGCACGGCGCTGGCCGCCGTGACGATCGGGCTCCAGCTCGTGCGCGGGGCGATCGGGCTCGAGGCGGGGCTGACCGTGCTGCTGCTGGCCCCGGAGCTCTACCTGCCGCTGCGCCAGCTCGGCTCGCAGTTCCACGCCGCGGCCGACGGCGTCGCCGCGGCCCGCACGCTGCTCGAGGACATCCCCGCGCCCCGCGCCGCGGGGCCGGTGCACCACTCGGCCGCGCCCGATCCCGCGCGCGGGCCGGTCCGCCTCGAAGGGGTGACGCTCGCCTATCCCGGCCGGGGCGGGCCCGCGCTGGCCGGCGTCGACCTCACGCTCGCGCCCGGCGAGCTGGTTGCGCTGACCGGTCCGAGCGGGGCGGGCAAGAGCACGCTTGCCGCGCTGCTGCTGGGCCTGCTCGAGCCCGATGGCGGCCGCGTGGCCTGCGCCGGGGTGGATCTGGCGGGGGTCGACCCGGCGGCGTGGCGTGCGCGCGTGGCCTGGCTGCCGCAGCGCCCGACGCTGTTCGCCGCCTCGGTCGCCGACAACGTGCGGCTCGCGGTGCCCGGCGCGTCGCGCGAAGCCGTCTGGCGCGCGCTGCGCGCCGCCCGCATCGACGACGTGGTCGCGGGCCTGCCGCGCGGCCTGGACACCCTGGTGGGCGAAGGCGGGCGCGCACTGTCGGCCGGGCAGGCCCAGCGGCTGGGGCTCGCTCGCGCGCTGCTGCGCGACGCCCCGCTGCTGATCCTCGACGAGCCCACCGCGCACCTCGATGAGGAGTCGGCGGCGGCGGTGGGGGAGGCGATCGCCGAGGCCGCGGTGGGCCGGACGACGCTGCTGATCACCCACCGCGGCGCGCTCGCGCAGACGGCCGGGCGCATCGCCGAGCTCGAGGGCGGCCGCCTGCGCGAGGCGCTGGCGACGGGGATCACCGCGTGAGCGAGCGCGCCGCACTGTGGCGGGTGGTCCGCGACACGCGCACCCGCTGGCCGCGGCTCGCCCTCGCGGTCGCGCTCGGCGCCGGCGCGGTGCTGGCTGCCGTGGGGCTGCTGGCGACGTCGGGCTACCTGATCAGCCGCGCGGCCGAGCGTCCGCCGATCCTCTCGCTGAGCGTCGCGATCGTCGCCGTGCGCGGCCTCGCGCTCGCCCGCGCGACGCTCCGCTACGCCGAGCGCCTCGCGTCGCACGACGTGGCCCTGCGGGTGCTGGCCGACCTGCGCGTGCGCTTCTTCGAGCGCCTGGCGCCGCTCGTGCCCGGAGGCCTGGGGCTGCGCTCGGCCGATCTGCTGGGCCGCTTCGTCGCCGACGTGGACGGCCTGCAGCACCTCTACCTGCGGGGTCTCGGGCCGCCGCTGGTGGCGGCCGCCACCACGAGCGTCGCCGTGCTCACCGCCGCGCTCATCTATGCGCCGGCCGCGGCGGCGCTGGCCGGCGTGCTTGCGGTCGCGGCGATCGTGCCGCCGCTGGCGGCCGCGGCCGTCGCCCGGACGGCGGCGCGGCGCCAGGCGCCCGCGCGCGCCCAGCTGACCGTGCAGCTAATCGAGTTTGCGCAAGGGGCCGGGGAGCTTGCGGTCGCCGGTCGCCAAGGGGAATGGGCCCAGCGCGTCGTGGCCGCCGACGCCGAGCTCGTGCGCGCGCAGCGGCGCGATGCGCTCGCCGCCGCGCTCGCCGCCGGCTTCGGTGCGCTGCTCTCCACGGGGGCTGCCGTGATCGTGGTCGCCGTCGCGTTGCCCGCGGTGCACGGCGGAACGCTCGCGGGCGTGGCGCTTGCGGCGCTCGCCCTGCTCGCCTTCGCCTCGCTGGAGGGGGTGGTGCCGCTGGCCACCACGGCTCAGCACCTGGACACGACCGCGCAGGCGGCCGCGCGGCTCGAGCAGGTCACCGTTGCCGGCGCGGCGGTGGCCGACCCCGCGGCGCCCGCGCCGCTGCCCTCAGGAGGTGAGCTCGCGCTGCACGACGCGTGCGTGCGCTTCGCGCCCGGCGGCCCGTGGGCGCTCGAGGGGGTGAGCCTGCGACTGGCGCCTGGGCGGCGCATCGCGATCGTCGGGGCCAGCGGCGCGGGCAAGACCACGCTCGCCCGGCTGCTCGTGCGCTTCCTCGATCCCGACTCCGGGTCGGTCACGCTGGGGGGCAAGGACGTGCGCGGCCTGCGCCAGGCCGAGCTGCGCCGCGCCGTGCGCCTGGGCGGGCAGGACGCGCACCTGTTCGCCGGCTCGATCCGCGCCAACCTGCTGCTCGCGCGCCCGGACGCCGGCGAGGAGGATCTGCACGCGGCGCTCGCCGCGGCCGGCCTCGAAGACTGGGCAGGGGAGCTCGACGCTGGGCTGGACACGGCGGTGGGGGAGCACGGCGGCGCGCTCTCCGGCGGCCAGCGGCGCAGGCTCGCGGCGGCGCGCCTGCTGGCCGCAGACGCGCGGTTCCTGATCTTCGACGAGCCGGCCGCGCACCTCGACGCCGTCGCCGCCGAGAGCCTGCTGCGAGCGCTCGCCGCGGCCGCCGGCGAGCGCGGGCTGCTGGTCGTCACGCACGCGCTTTCCGGGCTGGACGCCTACAACGAGATCCTCGTGCTCGAGGAGGGGCGGATCGCCGAGCGCGGCACCGACGCGGAGCTGCGGGCCGCGGGCGGTCGCTACGCCGCGCTGATCGGGAGCGGCGCCGCGGCAGTCACCGCCTGATGGGCGCACCCGAAGGGACCGACCTCGTGTCCGCGGCGGCCATCGCCGAGCGCGAGGCGGAGCGCCTTCGCGACCGCCTCGCGCAGATCGAGCTCGAGCAGGTGACCCTCGAAGGCGAGCTCGCGGCCTTCAACGCGGACTACCTGCGCACGGTCGGTGTCGTGATGGCGCAGCTCGACGACGTGGAGGCGCGGCTCCTCAGCCTCGCCGCGCAGCGCTCGGGCGCCCGCGACGACGCCGAGGCCGCGCAGAGCGCCGCGGCGCGCGCCCGGCGCACGACGGCCGCCGCCGCTGCGCTCCCCGCGCCGCCCGGGCCCGCGCCGACGGGCGACCTGAAGAAGCGCTTTCGCGAGGCCGCGAAGCGCATGCACCCCGACCTCGCGCCCGATGCGGAGACGCGCGGCCACGCCGAGGCGTTCATGAAGCGCCTCAACGACGCCTACCGTGCCGGCGACGCTGACGCGATAGCCGATCTGCAGCGCCAGTGGGAGGCGTCCCCGCACTCGGTCGCGGCGCACGGCGAGGAGGGTCGCTCCGTGCGCGCCGCGCGCCGGGTCGGCGCGCTGCACACCGCCGTCGAGCGCGCTCAGCGCCGTCTCGATGAGGTGCGGGCCTCAGAGCTCGCCGAGCTGATGGAGCGGGCGATGGCCTCTGCGGTGGACGGCACCGACCTGCTCGAGGAGATGCGCCGCGCCGCCGAGGCAGCGCTCACCGAGGCGCGGGTGCGGCTGGCGGCGGGCGGATAGCCGTACCCCGCTTCGGGAGATCGCCGCCGCGTGAGCGGCGGGCCCTGCGACCCGGCGACCGCGCAGCACGCGGTCGCCGAGTGGGCCGTGGGCTCAGGGGCCCGCGAACGTGTAGCCCTTCGCGCCGTCGGAGAGGAAGGGGCCGCCGAGCGCCCGCTCGCCGCCGTCCGCGCTCTTGTCGATCTTGAGCACGTAGACCTCCTTGGTCGAGGGCTTGCCGACCTCGTTGAAGTTCAGCGGACCGGCGGTGAAGCCCTTCGTGTCGAGGTTGGAGACCTGGCGGAACCCCTTGACGATGCCCTCGCGGCTGAGGTCCTTGCTGTCGCACGCCTTCTGCAGCGCGGCCTTCATGACCTCTCCCTCGGCGAGACCGGTGATCACGGACTGCTGAGGGACGAGCTTCGGGTAGGCGGCGTGGAAGTCGGCCTTCGCCTTGGCGATCGCCGGCTTGTCGAGCGAGATCGGCGCCGTCGACGCGAAGACCGTGAGGTTCTGCTCGAGCGCCGGGCCGGCGGCGGTAGCGAGCAGGGTCGGCGAGAACACCGGCCCGTTGCCCCCGATCGGCACGTTGAGGCCCTGCGCCTTGGCCACGCCGGCGAGCGAGGCGAGCTGCTTGGGCCCGGTGGTGACCCAGATCGCCTTCACGCCCGCGCGCTTGAACGCCGCGACCTGTCCGGACATGTCCGTGTCGGTCGCCTTGATCTTCTGCTCGACGACCGTCAGTCCGTTCGTCTTGGCCCCGGCCTTGACGCCCGCGAGGCCGCCTTCGCCGTACTCGCCCTCGAAGTAGAGGTCGCCGATCTTGTCGCCCTTCTTCAGGCCCTTGTTCTTCATCAGCCAGTCGACGCCGTTGACGGCCTCGACGTCGTAGCTGGCCCCGATGATGCCGATCGAGTCCTTGCTCAGCAGGGCCGGCGCCCAGGCAGCCAGCAGCGCCAGCATGTGGTCGCGCTGCCAGGTCGGCAGCAGCGCGGCGGAGATCGGCGAGCCGACGACCTGCTGCAGCGCGGCCACCTTCGGCGAGAGGTCGCGGTATTGGGTCACGGCGGTCTGGGGGTCATAGCCGTGGTCCTTGACGATCAGGTTGATCTTGCGGCCGCACACGCCACCCTGGGCGTTGACCTGCTTCCAGTACAGCTGATCGCTCTTGGTGACGACCTCGCCGAGCGCGGCGAAGACGCCGCTGAGGTCGGTCTGGATTCCGAGCGTGATCTGCTTGGCGGTGACGCCGGGGCCGGTCTTCACGCCGCCGGAGCTCCCGCCGCCGCTCTGGGTCGCCTTGCCGCAGGCCGACAGGCCCAGGACGGCGACCACGAGCAAGCCGGTCGCGAGGGGGACGAGGCGTCTATTCATGTGGCCTTCTCCTTCAACTCGGGTGAGGACGAGCGCGCACCGGAGGGTTCCGGTGGCGAAGCAGGGGTGTCGCCGGGCGCCTTCCGGCGCCGCAGCCGCTGGCCGAGGCCGGCCAGGCCGCCGGGCAGGTAGAGCAGGACGGCGATGATCGCCGCGCCGTAGACCAGGCGCGCGGCCTGAGAGGGCTGCAGGCCTCCGCCGCCGGTGTCCGAGACGAGCGGCAGCGAGCCGCTGTAGTGGTCCAGCGCCCGCGGCAGGATGCTGACGAAGATCGCCCCGAACGCCGCGCCCCGGATCGACCCGAGGCCGCCGAGCACGATCATCGCCAGGAAGTCCACCGACAGCGGGAAGCCGAACGTATTGGGCACGATGCGCCCGAACGCGAGCGCCAGCAGCACGCCGGCGAGCCCCGCGTACATCGAGGACAGCGTGAAGGCGGCGGCCCGGTAGCGGGTCACGTCGACGCCCATGACGGCGGCGGCGACCTCGCTGTCGCGCACGGTCTCGAGCGCCCGCCCCGGGCGCCCGCCGACGAGGTTGCGCGCGTACCAGTAGGCGAGCGCGACGAGTGCCAGCCCGAGGTACCAGAGCTTCTCGAGCTCCCCGAACGGCACGCCGGCGATCACGAGGTCCGGGCTGCCCTGCTGGAAGTGGAAGCCGAGCAGGCTGAAGGGCTGGGCGTCGCGGCCGTTGAAGCCGCCGGTCAGGCTCGTCGCGTTGAACATGATGTGCTGGCCGATGAAGACTAGGCCGATCGAGGCGATCCCGAGGTAGATGCCGCGCACGCGGCCCGCGATCGGGCTGAACAGCGCGCCGGCGAGGCCGGCCAGCGCAACGGCGAGGATCGTCGCCAGCACCGGGGGCAGCCCGAGCCCGGCGACCTTCTCGATCCCCGTCCCCCCGCCGCCGGCGAAGTAGCAGTAGCCGTAGGCGCCGACCGCGACGTAGAACGCGTGCGCGAGCGACAGCTGCCCGGTCGTGCCGGTGAGGATGGTCAGCCCGATCGCCCCGATGATCGACGCCATCGCGAACAGGCCCGCCTGCTCCCAGAACTGCGCGAGGAAGAGCGGGACCAGCAGCAGCAGGACGCCGAAGCCGATCAGCGCCGCGAGCTTGAGCAGGCGCCGGCGATCAGACACGCGTGAGCTCCTTGGTGCCGAACAGACCCGAGGGCCGCCACAGCAGGACGAGCACCATCACCACGTAGGGCGCGACGTTGCCCAGGCCGCGGCCGAGGAAGGACAGCTCGTCCTGATAGCCGGCCGTCAGCGTCGCCACGACCCCGATGATCAGCCCGCCGACGACGGCGCCGGCCACCGAGTCAAGGCCGCCGAGGATCGCGGCCGGGAACGCGGTGAGCGCTCCCAGGCCGACCGAGGCGTCGACGCCCGGCGTCGGGAAGCTTGTGAAGAACACGCCGCCCAGCGCGGCGAGCGCCCCCGCCACGACCCAGGCTCCGGCCGCGACGCGCCCGAGGCGGATGCCCATCAGCGCCGCCGCCTCGTCGTCCTCGGCGGCCGAGCGCATCGCCACGCCCCACGCGGAGTACTTCAGCGCGGCCAGGAACGCCGCGAGCACCAGCACGGCGACGACCGCGGCGGCGACGCGGGCCGAGGGCACCGAGAAGCTCGCGAAGTGCGTGACGTGGTCGCGCCACGGGTCCCCGATGTTCAGCACGTTGGCGCCGATCCGCCGCGTCAGCTCGGTGGCCAGCAGGATGTCCACGCCGATGGTGACGATTGCGAGGGTGTCGACCGCGGCTCCGCGCAGCCGCCGCAGGATGACCACCTGCACGAACAGCGCGCACAGCGACGCGGCGGCGATGCCGAGCAGGACCGCACCGAGGAAGCCGAGGCTCCCGTGGGCACGGGCGACCACGTAGGCCCCGAGCAGCAGGATCGAGCCGTGCGCAAAGTTCACGACCCGCGTGGCCTTGAAGATGATCACGAAGCCCAGCGCGATCAGCGCGTAGACGAAGCCGAGCGAGATCCCGCTGATCAGCAACTCGATGAACTGGGTCACGCGTCCGCCTCCTGGGTGTCCTTGGCCGGGGTGCCGAGGTAGGCGCGCAGCACCTCGGGATCGTTCTGGACCTCGCCGGGGGTTCCGTCGGCGATGCGCTTGCCGAAGTCCAGGACGGTGACGCGGTCGGCGAGGCCCATGACGAAGCCCATGTCGTGCTCGACGAGCAGGATCGAGATGCCGAGCTCGGCCCGCACGTCGGTGATCGTCTGGGACATCTGGCGGGTCTCGTCGGCGTTCATGCCCGCGACCGGCTCGTCGAGCAGCAGCAGCGCGGGGTCAGCGCACAGCGCGCGGCCGAGCTCGACGCGCTTGCGGTCGCCGTAGGGCAGCTCGGACACGCGGCGCTGAAGCTGATCCTCGAGCGCCAGCAGCCCGGCGATCTCGCGCACGCGTCCCACCTGGCTGCGGCGCTCCGAGCGGGCGCGCGGCAGCCCGAGGCCCGCCGACAGGAAGCCCGCGCTCGAGAGCCGGTGGCGGCCGAGCAGCAGGTTGTCGGCGACGGTGGCCTGAGGGGAGAGCGCGAGGTTCTGGAAGGTCCGGCTCACTCCGAGGCGGGCGATCCGGTGCGGGCGCAGCCCCGTGAGCGGCGCGTCGCCGTAGCGGACGGTCCCCGAGCTCGGCGCGTAGACGCCGCTGAGCACGTTCAGGCAGGTGGACTTGCCCGCGCCGTTGGGGCCGATGACCGCGTGAACGGTCCCGGGCTCCACCCGGAAGCTCACGTCCTCGAGCGCCGTGATGCCGCCGAAGCGCACCGTCAGCGACTCGACCGCGAGCTCCTGGACGGAGCGGCCGTTGCCCGTCGCGGTCGCCTTCGAGGGCGTCGCGCCGCCGGCCGTGGTCGCGGCCACGCCCAGGTAGCGCTCCTGCACCTCGCTGGTCTGGGCCAGCTCGGCCGCGGGGCCGCTCAGCGACACCCGCCCGACCTCGAGCACGTAGGCCTCCGTCGCGACCTCCAGCGCCATCGCCGCGTTCTGCTCGACGAGCACAACCGAGGTGCCCTGCCCGTTGATCTCGCGCACGACCTCGCCGATGCGCTCCACGACCTGCGGCGCGAGGCCGAGCGAGGGCTCGTCGAGCAGCAGCAGCTTGGGCTCGCTCATCAGCGCGCGGCCGATGGCGAGCATCTGCTGCTCGCCTCCGGACAGCAGCACCCCGCGCTGGCGGCGGCGCTCGTGCAGCCGGGGGAACAGCTCGAAGACGCGGTCGCGGGCACGCGTGCGTGCGCCGCGGTCGCGGACCGAGAGGGCCCCCGCGCGCAGGTTCTCCTCGACCGTCAGCTCGCCGAAGATCCGCCGGCCCTCGGGCACCTGCACGACACCCGAGCGAACGATCGTGCCCGGGTCGCGCCCGGCGAGGTCGCGCCCCTCGAAGGCGATCGCGCCCTTCTCGATCGAGCCGCCCTGCAGCGCGAGCGTGCCGGAGATCGCGCGCAGCAGCGTGCTCTTGCCGGCACCGTTGCCGCCAAGCACGGCGACCACCGCCCCAGCGGGAATCGACATGCTGACGCCGTGTAGCGCTCGCACCGCCCCGGCGTAGCCCACGTGCAGATCGCGCACGTCGAGCAGCCCCTCGCTCCCCATGCGCGCAGCCTATAGCCGCGCCCGGGTCTCGCGAGCCGATTGCCCCATTCGGCGGGGGTAAGCTCAGTGCCGACATGCGACCGCGAACCGCTCGGCGCGACGCCGACGCCGACCTCGAGCGCTACGCGGCCGAGGCGCAGCACCACCGCAATCGTCTGGCGCTCTACCGCGCCCGCGTGCTGGGGCCCAACCCGACGAGCACGAACCGGCTGCGCGAGCTCCAGGAGGTCTCCGCGGCCGCCGACCTGCGCCTGGCCCGGGCCAAGGCGCGGCCGGCTGCGCAGCCCCCTACCGCTTGAGCTTCACCGTCCTGGTCACCGAGGTCGCCTTGCCGGCCGCGTCGGTCACCTTCAGACGCAGCGTGAGCGTGCCGCGCTTGAGCCGCCGGACGGTCCCCTTGGCCTTCTTGGCGACCTTCACCACGAGCTTCGCCGGGCCGCTCTTGAGCAGCGTCTTGTGGGCCGAGCCGAGCTTCTTCGACTTGTAGCGGAGCTCCGCCGCGATCGTGCACGCGCCGGGGCAGGCGAGCGTCACCGGTAGGCCCTTCTTGAGCAGGGCCTTGACCTTGATCGAGCCGGGGACGTTGACCCCGAGCGCGGCGGCCGCCCCGCCGGCGCCAGCGCCACCGGCACCGCTCCCGCTCCCGCTCCCGCCGCCGCCACCGCTCCCGCCGACCACGGCGACCGTGGCGCGGTCGACCGACTCGCACGCCTGGAAGCCGTCGGTGGCGTAGACGTCCAGCTGGTCGGCCTGGAGCGTGTCGGCGCCCGCCCCGCAGTTGGCCTGATCGAGCTCGCCGTCGCGGGTGAACAGCTGGTCGTTGCCGGCCGGACACGAGAAGCTCGAGCAGCTGGCGAGGTCGCCGTAGACGGAGTCCGTGCCAGACCCTCCGTCGACCAGGTCGTCCCCGTAGTCGCCGTACACCGTGTCGTTGCCCGCGTCGCCGTAGACCTTGTCGTTCTCCGAGCCGCCGTAGAGCGTGTCGCCGCCACCGCCGCCGTGGATGGTGTCCGCGCCGACGTCGCCGTCGAAGTAGTCGGCATTCCCGCTGCCGGTGTAGGTGTCGTTGGCCTTGGTGCCGTAGATCTTCTCGATGTCGGAGTGGATGTTGTCGCCCTCGCCGTCCGAGCCGTCGTTGGCCACGTCATCGAGGTTGATGGTCATCCCGCCGGTGTGCGCGTCGAGCGTCAGCTGGTCCGCGCCGGTGCCGCCGCGGACGTCGTCGGCGCCCTGGTCGTCGTCGTTGTAGAGGCCGCCGCTGTAGCCGATCTTGTCGTCGCCCGGGCCGCCGTCCTCGATGTCGTTGCCGGCGTGACCGCGGATCGTGTCGGGGCCGCCTTCTCCGTACATCTCGTCGTTGCCGCCGTAGCCGTCGAGCTCGTCCGCGCCCTCGCCGCCGTGGATCACGTCGACGCCGTCCCCGCCGTTGACGTGGTCGTCGCCGCCGCCGGCGAAGAACGTCGTGTTCTCGCTCCCGCCGCGCAGCTCGTCCTGACCCGATCCGGACGTGATCGTCGCCGTCTCGCCTGCCGGGCACGTGCTGCCGAGCTCGTTGCTGTTGGTGCCATCGCCCAGATTGATGGTGTAGACGTCGAAGCAGTCATCCCTCGTCGTCACGCTGTCGTTCCCGGCGCCGAGCTCCGCGCGCATCTCATTGTGGCCCGGGCAGGAGACCCAGGTGGGGTCCACGACGTATGAGCAGTCTCCCGGGGCGCCGGTGATCGGCTGGGTGTCCAGGATCTCGTCGCTGTTCGTGGACTGGTTGTAGCGGAACTGCACTTCGTGGTTGAGGTTGTCGCCGCCGGTGAAGACGAGGGTGTTCCCGTCGTAGCTCAGCGTCCCGGCGAGTGCGGGCGGCGCGCCGAGCGCGAGGCAGGCCGCTGCCGCGGCGGTGAGGATCGCAGCACGACAGGACAGGCGCACGTCGATACCTCGCTTCTCGAAGGCCGGAATCTGGCGCGTTCACCCTCCCCCCGATCGAGGGGCAAGTCAAGACGATCTGGAGTCATTCCAGACCTTGAACGTGTAGCCTGACCACCGTGTCGATGCAACAGGTCACCGACCGCCTGCGCGCCGCCGGGCTGCGCGTCACGGCGCCGCGCGTCTCCGTGCTCGGCGTGCTCGACGACTCAGACGACCACCCGCGCGTCGACCAGGTCATCGAGCGCGTGCGCGCGGCGGGGGTGAGCATCTCCACGCAGGCGACCTACGACGTCTGCGAGGCGCTGCACCGTGCCGGGCTGGCGCGCCGGATCGAGCCCGCCGGCGGCCCGGCGCGCTTCGAGTCGCGCGTCGGCGACAACCATCACCACCTGGTCTGCCGCGCGTGCGGCGTCGCGGTCGACGTGGACTGCGCCGTCGGCGAGGCCGGCTGCCTGGAGCCCGCGCAGCGCAACGGCTTCACGGTCGACGAGGCCGAGGTGACCTTCTGGGGGCTCTGCCCCTCCTGCCAGAACGACGTCCAAGGGAGCAGCGCATGAGCGAGAACGGGAAGTCCCGCAAGACCATCACGACCCGCCAGGGCCATCCGGTCTACGACAACCAGAACCAGCGCACCGTCGGCGAGCGCGGCCCGGCGACGCTCGAGAACTACCACTACCTCGAGAAGATCTCCCACTTCGACCGCGAGCGGATCCCCGAGCGTGTCGTGCACGCGCGCGGCACGACCTCGTTCGGCTACTTCGAGGCCTACGGCGCCTGCGGCGACGAGCCGATCGCGAAGTTCACCCGCGCGAAGCTGCTGCAGGAGAAGGGCAAGCGCACCGAGGTGGCCGTGCGCTTCTCGACCGTGGCCGGCGGTCGCGACTCCTCCGAGGCGGTCCGCGACCCGCGCGGCTTCGCGGTGAAGTTCTACACCGAGGAGGGCAACTGGGACCTCGTCGGCAACAACCTCGGCGTCTTCTTCATCCGTGACGCGATCAAGTTCCCGGACTTCATCCACTCCCAGAAGCCCGACCCCGTCACGTTCGAGCGCCAGGTGCCCAACCGCGTCTTTGACTTCATCTCCCAGAGCCCGGAGTCGCTGCACATGGTCTCGCTCGTGTTCGGGCCGCGCGGCATCCCGGCCAGCTACCGCACGATGCAGGGCTTCGGCGTGAACACCTACAAGTGGGTCAACGAGCAGGGCGAGACCGTGCTGGTCAAGTACCACTGGCTGCCCAAGCAGGGCGTCAAGACCTGGACCGAGGCCGACGCGGGCGTGATGCAGGGCAAGGAGCTCGGCTGCCACACCAAGGAGCTCTACGAGGCGATCGAACGCGGCGAGCACCCCGAGTGGGAGCTGCACGTGCAGATCATGAGCGACGACGAGCACCCCGAGCTCGACTTCGACCCGCTCGACGACACGAAGGTCTGGCCCGAGGAGGTCTTCCCGCTCAAGCCGGTCGGGCGGATGGTGCTCGACCGCACGACGCGCAACGTCTTCGCCGAGAACGAGCAGATCGCGTTCGGCACCGGCGTGCTGGTCGACGGGCTGGACTTCTCCGACGACAAGATGCTGGTCGGGCGGACATTCTCCTACTCAGACACCCAGCGCTACCGCGTCGGGCCCAACTACCAGCAGCTGCCGGTCAACCAGCCCAAGAACGGCGTCCCCGCGACCAACCTGCGCGACGGCCAGATGGCCCACTACGTCGACGACACCGGCGAGAACGCGAGCGTCAACTACGAGCCGTCGATCACCGGCGGCCTGAGCGAGGCGCCCAAGGCCGCGCACGACGAGCAGGGCCCGGAGATCCGCGCGCGGCTGACACGCAGGCGCATCCCGCGCACCGACGACTACACCCAGCCGGGCGAGCGCTACCTGCTCTCAGAGCCCTGGGAGCGCGACGACCTCGTGACCAACCTCACGGGCCTGCTGGGCCAGTGCGACCGGCCGATCCAGGAGCGCATGGTCTGGCACCTCCTGCTCTGCGAGGACGAGCTCGGCCAGCGGGTCGGCGAGGGCCTGGGCATCTCCGCCGACGACGTCCGCAGCCTCAAGCCGGTGCCGACGCAGGGCTGGGGCGACGCCGAGCAGCAGCGCCTGGACAACCTCGGCGCCAACGGGCCGCGCGACGTCGACGGCCGCGTCATGACCCACTGCGTGCCCAACGAGCACGTGGCGGTGGTCGAGCAGGAGGGCGCGGTCGCCTAGGTCGCGCTAAGCCGGAATGGCCCCGGGCACGGCGCAGAGGTCGGGCCGCCCGGGGTCGTTGAGGCCGCGGCGGAGGCTGACGAACGTGCCGGCGCCGATCAGCAGCGGGAGCCAGAAGAGGATCAGGCGGTAGGCGAGCACGGCGGCGACGCTCATGGCCGGGTTCAGGCCGTAGACGACGAGCGCACCGATCAGCCCGCCGTCGATGCCGCCGATCCCGCCGGGAATGGGGATCAGCCCGCCGAGCTGGCCCAGCAGGTAGGCCATCAGGATCAGGGTCAGCGGCGGGGATTCCCCGAGCGCGCGGAAGCACGCCCACAACACCGCGTTGTCGAACACCCAGTAGCCGAGCGAGCCGGCGATCACGCGCAGGTCTCCGCGGCGCAGGACCTGCCCGGCCTCCTTGAGACCGCCCGCGAGCGCCTTCAGCGCGCGGGCGAGGCGCCCGCCGCGCGCCGCGCTGCCCTCCAGGCGGGGCAGGAGCATCGGCACCGCCGCGACCGCGGCGATCGCCGCGAGCGCCAGCCCCGCCGGGAGGATCGTGAGCAGCGGCGACAGCGACGGGCCGAGGCCGGCGAACATCAGCACCCCGAGCACGAGCACCGCGGCGAAGTTGGCGGCGCTCTTGAGCGTGAAGAACGCGACGGTCCGCCTCGCGATCTGCTGCGCGGGCATCCCGCTCTTGCGCAGCGCCCAGGCACCGAGGGCGAGGCCGCCCGCGCCGCTGGCCGGAAGCAGCGAGCCGACCGCGAGCTCGGACAGCCCGAGCTCGAAGGAGGTCCGCCAGGACATGCGCAGGCAGAAGACCGGGCCGAACATCAGCACGTAGGACAGGCACGACAGCGCCTCCAGCGCGACCCCGGCCGCCAGCCAGCCGGGGTCGGCGCCGCGCAGGCGGGCGCGGACCTCGCCGAGGCCCGGCGCCAGCCAGACCACGAGCCCGATCACCACCAGCAGCGCGACGACCTGCGCCGTCCGGCGCAGCAGGCGGCGGGTGTCGAGCTCGCCGCCGTCGAGGGGCTCGGCGGGCGGCAGCGGGCGAGCCGTGAGCGGTTGCATGGTCAACCACACTACCCCCAGCGTCGCGGCGTCCCGACCGCGTAGGGTCGGGCCGATGGGGCAGCGCTATGACCTGGTGATCGTCGGCCTCGGGTCGGGCGGCATGGTCGCCGCCGAGTTCGCCGCGACGCTGGGGCTGCGCGTTGTGGCGATCGAGCGCGACCGCGTCGGCGGGGACTGCCTGTGGACGGGCTGCGTGCCGTCCAAGGCGCTGCTGGCCTCCGCCAAGGCGGCGCACACGATCCGCCACGCCGACCGCTACGGGCTCGAGGCAGCCGAGCCCGTGATCGACCGGGCGCGCGTGTTCGAGCGCGTGCGCGCGATCCAGCGCGAGATCGAGCGGGCCGACGACAACGCCGAGCGCTTCGAGGCCGAGGGCGTGGAGGTCGTCTTCGGCGCCGCGCGGCTGGCCGGCGAGCACACCGTCGTCGTCGGCGACCGCCGGATCGAGACGCGCTACGTCCTGCTGTGCACGGGCAGCCGTCCGGCGGTGCCCGACCTCCCGGGGCTCGAGCAGGCCGGCTACCTGACCAGCGAGACGCTGTGGGACGCGGGCGGCGTGCCCGACAGCCTGATCGCGCTCGGCGGCGGGCCGATCGCGGTTGAGCTCTCGCAGGCCTTCGCGCGTCTGGGCGTCCGGGTCACCGTCCTGGAGCGCGCCGCTCAGATCCTGCCGCGCGACGAGCCGGCGCTCGTGGAGGTGCTCACGCGCCGGCTGCGCGAGGAGGGCGTCGAGCTCGAGCTCGGCGCGGAGGTCGAGCGGGCCGGTGTCGAGGACGGGAAGAAGGTGCTGCACGGGACGGTCGGCGGGCAGTCGCGGAGCTGGCGCGCGGACGAGCTGCTCGTGTCGGTCGGGCGCACCCCGAACGTCGACGGCCTCGGCCTCGCCGAGCTGGGGATCGAGGTGACGCCCAAGGGCGTGGTCGTCGACGGCGCCCGGCGCACGGCGCTCAAGTCGGTCTACGCGGTCGGCGACCTCGCCGGGCGCCACCTGTTCACCCACTCCGCCGGCTTCGAGGCCTCGCGCGCGATCCGCAACATGTTCTTCCCCGGCTCGGCCCGCGGCGCCCTGCTGGTCCCGTGGTGCACGTTCACCGATCCCGAGCTCGCCCACGCGGGGCTGACGGAGGCGCAGGCGCGCGAGCGCCATGGCGACGACGACGTGCGGACGTGGCGCATGGGCCTCGAGCACTCCGACCGGGCGCGCGCCGAGAGCGCGGGGGAGGGCGCGCTGCTGCTCGTGACCGTGAAGGGCAAGCTCGTCGGGGCGCACGCGCTCGCACCGTCCGCCGGCGAGCTGATCGGCGAGCTCGCGCTGGCCATCGACCGGGGCCTCGACCTCGCCGACCTCGGCAGCGTCGTGCACGTGTATCCGACGCTGGCGCTCGCGATCCAGCAGCTCGGCGGCGAGGCGGCGTACGAGAAGGCGCGCCGCCTGCGCTTCCTGGCTAGGCCGTCGGGGCCAGCGGAAGCTCGCGCGTGAGCGCGAGGTTCTCCAGCGGATCGAGCACGGAGTGCTGCGCACACGCGGGCACGAGCGTGTCCGAGTCCGGGTGGGCCATCGCGTAGGAGCAGGCCTGCAGGCGCTCCTGCGTCGCGCGGATCGCCGGGTCCTCGCTGACCTCGCCGCGCTGCAGCGCCTCCCAGGCCGGGCGCACGTCGCGGGCGTCCATGAAGGAATGCATCACGTAGGTCAGCGCACGCGGCGGGTCGCGGCGCAGCGCCCGCAGCCCGCCCATCCGCCCGGCCAGGCGCGCGGCCCAGCCGGCGGCGCGCGGCGCCACCGCGGGGCGCGCGGCGATCCCGCGCGCGAGCCGGGCTGCGAGGACCGCCTTGGGCGCCACGAAGTCCATCCCGCCGAAGGCCTCGATGAACTCCGCGAGGAAGGCCTGGTCGCGCGCGTCGTCCTCGTCGAACAGCGGGAAGTAGCGATCGCCGCAGTAGCCGCCGTAGGCGGTGCGGTTGCAGCGGGCGTCGCCGATCTGCAGCGCGCGGTGGTGCAGGCGAGCCCCGGCGCCCTGCTCGATCGCCTGCCACACCTCGTCATCGGAGAACACGCGGTACTCGTCCTTCCAGCGACTCTGGTTGCCGATGAAGGCGGCGGGCTGGAAGGAGAACATCCGGAAGCCCATGTCGCGGCAGTCGCGGATCACGCCCGCGACCTGGTCGAGGTTGCGCGGCGTGACGGTCATGTTGTGCGCGAGGTAGTGCGTGACCCCGTGCTCGCGCTCGAGGCGCGCGAACATGTCGCAGAAGCGCTGCCGGTAGGGGTTGAGCGCGGCCTCGGTGGCGGCGCGCTTGATGCCTCGCCGGCCGTACATCATCGAGTCGAAGTGCCCGGCGAAGCTCAGGTGCGCCAGGCGCGGGCGGCCGCTGCGGGGATCGAGCGCCAGCGCCTCCAGATACTCGTAGTCGAAGTCGCCGTGGGACATCGACATCGGCTTGCGCCCGTGACCGATCATCGCCTGCAGCGCGGCGGCGTGGTCGTCGGGCGAGAGCAGCGTGACCTCGCCCCCGATCAGCTGCGCGTTCTGCCCCGGCCCGCGCTCGCGGCGCAGCTGCTCCATCTGGTGGCCGACCTCGCGCACCGTGTGCTCGCCGTCGATGCGCACGCGGTTGGCGTCGCGCGAGTGGTAGCACGGGGTGCAGGCGAGGTTGCAGCGCGGGAACACGCCATGGGTGCCCTCGCAGCCGGCGGTGCGGCGGCCGAGCATCTGGTTGGGCGTCTTGACGTGCGCGGGCAGCTCGTCCCAGCGCCTGGCCAGGGCCGCGGTGAGGTCCGGGTGCTCGGGGCGGGTCTCGATCTCGAGCTCGCGCATACGCGCGGCGAGGCGGGCGAACATCGGCCTGACGCTACCTGACCCGCCGGTACATGCGCGCGAGGCGCTCGGCCGGGACCCCGGCGATGAACAGCCAGCGGATGAGCACCCAGGAGAGCAGCGTCCGCCTGATGCCCATGGCCTGCCAGCGGCGCGCGGAGGTCAGCGCGGGGCCTGGGAGCGCGACCGTGGGCCCGCTGCGCTCGAGCCGGCGCACGAAGTCGTAGTCGTCCATGATCGCCAGCGGCCGGAAGCCCCCGAGCGCCGCGAACGTGGCGCGGCGGACCCACACCGTCGAGTCCCCGTAGTAGTAGCCGCGCCTTCGCTGCGCGGCGTAGACGACGCCGAGCAGCCGCGAGAACCAGTCGCCGCCGGCGAAGCGCAGGGTGAAGTTGCCGCCCGCTATCTCCGGGCTGGCGCCCGCGAGCGCCGCGTGCGCCCCGGCGGGGAGGCGGCTGTCGGCGTGCAGGAACACGAGCGGGTCGCCGCGGCTCGCCTTCGCGCCCGCGTTGAGCTGCGCGGCGCGGCCGCCGCCGCCCTCGACCACGACGTCGGCGCGCGGGTGCGCGCGGGCGAGCGCCACGCTGGCGTCGCGCGACCCGCCGTCCACGACGATCACCTCCCACTCGCCTCGCAGCTGCGCCAGGTGGTCGAGCAGCGCCGGCAGCTCCGCGGCCTCGTCGAGCACGGGGATCACCACCGCGGGCTTCACACCGCGCAGCGGAACGCCTCGGGGAGCGTGCCGTCGGCCTGGCGCAGCGCGAGGAAGCGCTCGACGATGCGGCGCTTGGCCTCGGCCAGCGGGAGCTCGCCCTCGGCGACGAGGAAGTCGGGGCTCGACGCGAGGTCGCCGCCCACCGGGTGCCAGTGCGCGCCGTCGGCGGTGATCGTCAGCTCGGGCACCATCAGCGCGTCAGAGACCTGGGTCGCCCCGGGCAGCCCGGCCGCGAAACCCCGCTGGACGAGCGGGCGCACCGAGAACGCGTCCCCGGTGATCCCCATCGCGGTGAGGATCTCGCGCAGCTCCTCCACCTCGTCGCGGTTGTCGGGCGTCTCGGTCATCGCGACGCGCAGCGGCAGCCCCAGCTCCGCGGCGAGCGCCAGCCCCTCCATCGCGCGGGCCCACGAGCCGGCGCCGCGCCAGCGGTCGTGGGTCTCGGCCCGCGCGCCGTCGACGGAGCTCTGCAGGGTCAGGCGGGGTAGGGTCGCGAGCCGCTCGAGCGCACCCCGCCTGCGCCCGGCGAACAGCATCGCGTTGGTCAGCACCACGGTGTCCAGGCGCTCGGCCGCGTACTCGAGCATCGCCTCGATCTCGGGGTGCACGAACGGCTCGCCGCCGGTGACGTAGAGCTCCTCGAAGCCCTCTGCGACCGCCTCGTCGACCAGCGCCGCGAAGCGCTCGGGCGCGAGCTCGCGCCGGCGGGCGCGCGGCGAGGAGGCGACGACGCAGTAGTCGCAGGCGAGGTTGCAGTGGAAGTTCGAGTAGACCCACAGCCGCGCCGGGAACAGCGGCGAGCCGAAGAGCGAGACCACCGGGCGGTCCTCCTGGTTGGGTGCGGGGTCGCCGGCCCAGCCGAGGCCGTCCACGCCGAAGCCCGCCGGCAGGGCGTCGCGGTAGACCTGATAGCGGCCGCGCGAGCGCTCCCGCGGCGGCACCACCTCCAGGCAGGTCGTCCACCAGCCGGTCTCGATCGTCTCCACGAACGGCTCCGGGAGTCCGGCGGCGCGCATCGATGAGGCCTGCGCGCGCCAGTCGTAGGCCACGTCGACGATCTCGGCGCTCGCCGCGCCCGCCTCGAGGTCGAGCACCGCGTAGGCGACCTCGCGGCGGCCGTCGTTCGCCGGGCGCCCGACCGCACCGACGTTGACCACGAGCGTTCCCTCGAGCTCGCGCTGCCACGGCAGGCCGGTGTGCGTGCACAGCAGCACGTCCGGGGAGGGGGGCGACGCGGCGGCAAGGCGCAGCGCGAGCTCCTCGTCCTCGAGCGACTCCCAGAGGAAGTCGTTGACCGCCAGCGGCGAGCCGTGGACCATCAGCACGTCGCAGCCGCCGAGTCGCAGGCGCAGCTCGCCGGGCAGCCCGTGCATCCAGGCGGCGAACTGGTCGCTCGTGTGCGCCCGCGTGTAGTCGTAGATGACCTGCGCGAAGCGGTTGTCGCGCTCGTCGGCGTAGCCGCAGCCGCAGTCCTCGTCACCGCGGCCGATCGCGACGTCGTAGTTGCCCGCGATGCAGGTCACGCCGTTGCCGGTCAGCAGCGGCCAGACCGCGTCGCACTCGGCACCGAAGCCGCCGAGGTCGCCGAGGCAGAACAGCTTGGCGCATCCCCGCTCGCGCGCGTCGGCGAGCACGGCGCCCAGCGCGTGAGGGTTGGCGTATACACCTCCGAAGACGGCGATGCGGGGCAGTGGGTTCCTCTATGGTCGGCCGGGTTGCGCGGATCCTTCCGCATGCCACCCGTGATCGGATCATGACCAGATCAGTCGCAATCCTGGGCGCTGGCCCGATCGGGCTCGAGGCCGCCCTCGCAGCGGCCGAGCAGGGGCTGGACTTCAAGATCTACGAGGCCGGCGAGCACGTCGGCGCCCACGTCCGCCGCTGGGGGCACGTGTGCACGTTCACGCCGTGGTCGATGAGCGTGTCCCCGCGTGCTCGAGCCGTTCTCGGCGAGCGCGCGCCGGCAGGCTCGGCGCTGCCCATCGGCTCCGAGCTCGCGGAGCGCCTGCTCGACCCGCTCGCGGCCCTGCCCGCGCTGCGCTCCCGCCTGCGCCTCGGCACGCGCGTCGCGGCGGTCGGGCGCGAGGGGCTGCTCAAGCACGAGGCGATCGGCGCGCCCGAGCGCGCGCGGAGCAAGTTCCGGCTGCTGCTGGCCGACCGTGACGGCCGCGAGTCGATCGAACGTGCGGACGCCGTCATCGACGCGACCGGGACCTACGGCCAGCCCAACCGGCTGGGGGACGGGGGGATCGCGGCGGTAGGGGAGCGCGCCTGCGAGGACCGGATCGACCGCCATCTGACGCCGTTCGCCGAGGATCCCGGGCGGTGGGCGGGCGCGACCGTCCTGCTGACCGGCTCCGGGCACTCGGCGCAGACCGCGGCGCGCGACCTCGCGGAGTTCGCCCGCGACGCGCCGGGAACGCGCGTGGTCTGGGCGCTCCGGCGCGCCGAGGCGGACTTCGGCGCGGTCGCCGGCGACCCGCTGCCCGAGCGCGCGGAGCTGAACAGGGACGCCGCGGCGCTGGCCGCCGGCGCGTCGCCCGCGATCGAGGTGCGCACCGGGCTGGTGACCGAGGCGCTCGCTCCGCGCGACGGGCGCGTCGCGGTGACGCTGCGAAACGGCGACGACACCGAGCTCGTCGCCGACCGGGTTCTTGCGCTCAACGGGTCGGTGGGCGATGCGTCGCTCTACCGTCAGCTCCAGGTCCACGAGTGCTACGCGACCAGCGGGCCGATGAAGCTCGCCGCCGCGCTGCTCGGCGAGACGGGCGGCGACTGCCTGTCGATCGCCCCGGCCGGCCCGGACGCGCTCACCAACCCGGAGCCGGGCTTCTTCATCCTCGGCGCCAAGTCCTATGGGCGCAACAGCCAGTTCCTCATGCGCACGGGCTGGGCGCAGGTCGACGACGTCTTCGGCACGTTGCTCGGCTGAGCGCGAGTGGGCGCGGCGGCCATCACCCCGGGGGAGCTCTGGACCCGAGACCAGCTCGCCGCGCTGCTGGCCGGCCGCTTCTCCCCGTCCGCGATCGCGGCGTTCCTGCTCGCCTCCCAGCGCCGAGCCGCGCAGGTGCGCCGCGCGCGGCCCGCGCTCGCGCGCCAGTCGCGGCAATGGATGTCTGCGGGCGCGGCGGTGTGGATTGCGCTCGCGCTGGCGGGGGCGCAGCCCTGGCGCCGCCGGCTGCGCGCCGGCCTGGCCTGGTGGGGCGCCGGCGCCGTGATGCTCGACTGGCACCTGGGGATGGCCGAGACACCGGACGGCCGCCCGCTGGCGCTGGGCCCGGCGGACGCGCTCACGCTGCTGCGCGTCTGGCTCGTGCCCGTGGCGGCTGACAGCCCCGTGCCGGGCGTCGTCGCGGTGGGAGCGCTGACCGACGTGCTCGACGGCATGGCCGCGCGCGCGACGGAGCCCTCGCGCCTCGGCCGCGACCTCGAGGGCCTGGCCGACGCGTGCTTCGCCGCCGCCGCCCTGCTCGGCGCGCGGCGCCGCGGCTGGCTCGGGCCCGGCGCCGCGGTGGCCGAGCTGGCGCGGCTGGGAGCGGGCTTCGGCTACGCGTTGCTCGTGTACTTCGGGACCGCCGGGGCGCCGGACCCGCGCGTCACGCGCGCCGCGCGCGTGGCGGCCCCGGTGCGCGTGGCCGGTCTGCTCGCGGCCGGGCGGGGGCGCCCGGGCCTCGCCGACGCGCTCGTGCTGTCGGGCTGCGCGTGGAGCGTCGCGGAGCTGGCGCGGGCGGCGGGAGCGGCGCGGCGTGCCTGAGCCCGCCGCCAAGGCTGCAGCGACGCGGCTCGCGCAGGCGGCTGCGCTGCTGGCCGGCGCCGCGGTGCTCGTCCTCGTCGTGGCGCCCGATGGCGCGCGCTTCTACTGGACGCCGCTGACGATCGGCCTCGCCTACCTTGCGGCCGCGGCGGCCGGGGGTCGCCACGGCGGCCACTGGGCCACCGCGTGCGCGCTGACGGGTTGGGGCGCCGCGGTCTTCCTCGCCGGCGCGGCCAAGCCCGACCTCGACGTCTCGGGGCTCTACCTGGCGGGCGCGGGCCTCGGCGTCGTCGCCGGGCTGATGCTCGAGCGCGCCGGCTTCGGCGTGAACCCGCTGGGCATCGCGCTGACGATCGCCGCCGGCGGGCTCGTCCTCGCGTTCACCACCCAGGGCAAGGGCGTGCTCGACGACGCGCGGACCTACGCGGTGGCGCTGGCCGTGGTGGCGGTGGTCAACGTCGCGCTGGCAGCGTGGGGGCGGGAGCGCGTGACGGACGTCAACGGCGGCGGGTGAGGCGGGTCCGGCGCTCGCACGGCCCGCCTTCCTACGCACCCGCCGTCGACGTCTCTGCCGCCTCGCGCAGCGCCGCCGCCACGACGGCCGCGCTCGGGCGGTCGTCGGGCCCCTCGCTGCGGTGGATCCACCTGAGCGTTCCCGCGGCGTCGATGACCGCGTCACCGCCGAGCTGGAGCGTGTCCTCGCGCGTGGGCCGGGGCCGCTGCCCGGCGGCCAGCAGCCGTGCGTAGGCCGCCCAGACGCGTGGGTCCAGCCACACGCGGCGCACCGATCCGCGGCCGAAGCCGAACGCCCGGTAGGACGCTCGGCCGGGGTCCCCGAACAGCGGCACGCCGAGCCCGAGCTCGCGCTCGAACATCGCCACCAGCGGCGGCTCGGCGAACGTGATGCAGGCGAGGCCGCCGGCGAGCTCCGCGCGCTGGTCGGACATCTCCACGAGATGCCTGCGGCAGGGCAGTCAGCCGAGGTGGCGCAGGAAGATCAGCGCCGTTGCCTCGCCCGCGAAGTGGCGCAACGACGCGCCGGCGCCGCTGGGCGTCAGCAGCGGGAGGTCGGGGATCGGGTCGCCGGGGCGCAGCATCCGTTGCGCAGATGATGGCGAGTCCGAGAGGATGCGCGGGTGCACTCGCTCGCCGTCGGCTTCGGGCTCGGCTTCTTCGTGGCCCTGCAGCTGGGCCCGATGTCGTTGTTCCTGATGCGCTCGACGCTGCGCGGCGGTCTGCGCGTGGGCCTCGCGATCGGCGCGGGGATCGCCGTGGTCGACGCGCTCTACGCCGCATGCGGCACGGCGGGGGTGGCGCCGCTGCTGACCATCGGGCCGCTGCGCCTCGTGCTCGGGCTGGCGGGCGCGGCCGTGCTCGTGGGCCTCGGCGCGAGGACGCTCTACAGCGCGTTCCGCGTGCGAATGGGTGGCGAGGTGCGTGCCGAGGTGGCCACCCCGAGCCGCGCCTTCCTGACCGCGCTGGCGGGGACGGCGTCCAACCCGCTGACGATCGCGTCGTGGGCGGCGGTGTTCGCCGCGGCCAGCGCCGCCGGAGCCGCGAGCAGCACCGGCGGGGCCGTCCTGCTCGTCGCCGGCGTCGGCCTCGGCAGCCTCGGGTGGGTGAGCCTGCTGGCGACGGGGACCGCGCTGGCCCGGCGCCGCGCCGGCGACCGCGCGCTGCGCGCCGCCGACACGATCGCCGGGCTGGGCCTGGTGGGCTTCGGCGGCGCGCTGGCCTACGGCGCGCTGCAGGACCGCTGAGCGCTCAGCCCCGCAGCAGCGCGTAGGCGCCGGCCACGCCGAGCCCGTAGACGAGGTGGTAGCCCACCTCGAGCGCGAGCTCGGCCGGGGGGTACTCCCACACCGGGGGAGCGAGCTGCATCGCGGGCAGCTCGATCAGGCTGGCGCTCCAGACCGCGGTGCCGAACGCGAGCCCGTGGCGTGGCGCGCGGGCGTGCAGGGTGCCCTGGGCGAGCCCGTAGACGGCGCCCCAGCTCGTGCCGTAGCTCCAGTGCATCGCGTTGTTGAGAAGGCCGGTCTTGTCCTCGCCGACCTCGCGGTGCAGGACGCCCTCGATGACCCGCCGGCCGACCTCGGCCGGAGTGGTGCTCGCCTCCTGGTCGCGGGCCTTGGCGACCGCGGTCTGCACGGCGGTCATCAGCGCGGTGCCCGCCGCGCCGGCCAGCAGGCCGCGCGCGACGGCGCCGAGCGGCGAGACCTCTCGGCTCACGCCGGGTCCTCCACAGCGCCGATCTGGCGCATGATCGTGAGCTCGTCGGAGCTGCCCCAGCGCTCGACGATCTTGCCGTCCTCGAAGCGCCCGATCTGCATCCCGCGCACGGAGACCTTCTTGCCGGTGGGCGCGACGCCCTGGAAGTCGCCGTCGTGAGTTCCGGTGATCGTGTAGGCGAGCGCGACGTGCTCGTCGTCGGAGACGAGCGTGGCGGGCGCGACCTTGAGGTCGGGGAACGCCGTGCGCATCGCCGTGAACATGTCCTTGAAGCCCCCGGGGCCGGGGCCCTGGTCCGAGGCCGGATCGTGGTCGACGACGTCGGGGGCGAGGACCTCGTCGAGCGAGTCGAGCTTGCCGGTGTTGATGATCTCGGCCATGCGCTCCTGGGCCTTGACGTTGGTGTCCGCGGACATCAGTGGTTCTCCTCTCGAAGGGGTTGCCTCTACTCCTTCGCTACACCCGGCCCGGCGGATGACCGCCATCGCGAGAACTGGGCGATCCGCTGACCGTTCGCGGAGTCCTCGATCGCGCGGCCGAGGCGCGCGGCGCGGGTCTGCTCGCGCTTGGCGCTCACGATCCACCACACCACGGTGCGCCGGTAGGACGGCGCCTGGTCGAGGAAGAACTCCCAGGCGCCGGCACGCTCGCGGAAGCGTCGCTCCTGCTCGGCGCTGAGCTCGGGCTCCTGCTGCTGCTCGAAGGCGTAGACGCGCGACCGCTTCTCCGTGCGCCGCTCGTAGGCCGCGACCCCCGCCGGCGCGACCGCCCCCTGCTCGACGAGCTTGGCGTACTTGGCGATGTTGACCGCGCTCCAGATGCTGCGCGGCTTGCGGGGGGTGAAGCGGATCGTGTAGCTCTCGGCGTCGCGCCCGCGGCGGACTCCGTCGATCCAACCGAAGCACAGCGCCTGGTCGACCGACTCCGGCCAGCTCATGGTCGGCCGGCCCGACCGCTTCTTGTAGAAGCCGACCAGGAGCTCGGCGGCCTCGCCGTGGTGGCGCTCCAGCCAGGCGCGGAAGTCGGCCGGCGTCGCGAAGAACGCCGGCTCCATCTCTCGAACTCCCGCGGTCAGGCGTTCGCGGGCTCCATCCGCGTCGTGCGCTCGCCCGAGCCCTTGATCTTCTCCTCGCGGTAGGGGCCGGGCTTGGGGCGCGGCTTGCCGCCGGGGAAGGCGAGGCGCAGGATCGTGCGCTGCACCATGCCCCACTGCTTGAAGAACGGGCCGGTGTTGTAGGGCAGGTTGTAGCGCTCGCAGATCTGGCGCACGCGCGGCGCGATCTCGCCGTAGCGCGTGCTCGGCATGTCGGGGTAGAGGTGGTGCTCGACCTGGTAGCCGAGGTTGCCGCTGATGAAGTGGCACATCGGGCCGCCCTCGATGTTCGCCGCGCCGAGCAGCTGGCGGACGTAGCGCCCGCCGCGCGTCTCGTCTTCGGTCTCGGCCTGGCTGAACGTGTAGGTCTGGTC
>JBBRYA010000008.1:0-83219 GCA_038238015.1 Solirubrobacterales bacterium | reverse complement strand
TGACGGTGTTGATCTCGCCGTTGTGGGGCAGGTAGCGGTAGGGATGCGCCAGCGGCCAGGACGGGACGGTGTTGGTGGAGAAGCGCGAGTGCACGAGCGCCAGCGCGGTCTGCGCCCGCCCGTCCTGGAGGTCGGGGTAGTAGCCGAGCAGCTGGGGCGCCGTGAGCATGCCCTTGTAGACGATCGTGCGGCTCGAGAACGACGGGATCACCAGCTCGGGCCCGGCGGCCAGCTCGGCGACGCGGCGGATCACGTAGAGCTTGCGCTCGAAGGCGTCCTGGTCGCCGGCGAGCTCGTCCGAGGCGGCCACGACCAGCTGGCGGATCGCCGGGGCGAAGTAGTTGGCGGTGATGCCGACGTAGTCCTGGTCGACGGGCACGTCGCGCCAGCACACGACGGTCTGCCCCTCCGCCTCGACCGCGTCGGTCAGCAGGCGCTCGAGCTCGGCCCGGCGCTCCTCTGCGCGCGGCAGGAAGCACACCGCCACGCCGTACGCGCCCGCCGCGGGCAGTGTTTCGCCGACCACGGCGCGCAGCAGAGCGTCGGGCAGCTGCATCAGGATCCCCGCGCCGTCGCCGGTGTTCGGGTCCGCACCGGCGGCGCCGCGGTGCTCGAGGTTCGCCAGCGCCACCAGCGCCCGCTCGACCGTCTCGTGCGTGCGCTGACCATCGAGCCGTGCGACCATCGCGACACCGCAGGCGTCGTGCTCATAGCTCGGGTCGTACAGGCCAACCGGACCGATCGGCCTTGCGGTGCGGTGCATGTCGTGCTCCGGGGCGGGCGTGGGCACTGAGGCGGAGCGGGAAAGGTAGCAGCGCCTCCGGGCTCTGCAAATCGTCCACGTGAGAGTGCGCATGGCACCCAAACACTCCCCGCGCGCACGCGTGCGTGATAGGAACGCACGCACGTGGGTCATCGACGCTCCTGGACCTGGCCTGCCCTGGCGACGGCGCTGCTCGCCGCGCTGTTCATCGCCGACCTGGCCACCGGCGACGCGACGATCCTCAGCCCCGGCTACGGCTTGGCGCCGGTGCTGGCCGCCGCCGCAGGCGGCCCGCTGGCCACGGCGATCGCCGCGGCCGCCGCGCTCCTCGCGGTGGTGGCCGAGGTCGTCCAGCAACCCTCGCTGACCGGGCAGGGCGCGGTCCGCCTGGCGTCGCTCGCCGCCATCAGTGCCCTCGCGTGGTGGGCGGCGCTGCAACGTGAGCGGCGTGAGCAGGTCGTCGCCCGCGAGCGCTTCCTCGGCCGGGCGACCGAGGCGCTCGCGGCGGGCACCGATCAGGAGCAGGCGCTCGAGCGCATCGCTCGGCTGAGCGTCCCCGAGCTCGCCGACGCCTGCGCGATCGCGACCGTCGACGCATCGGGCGGCTCCACGCGCGTGGCCGAGGCGGGTGATCCCGCCCTGCTCGCCGACTTCGCCTCGGCGCCGGTGAACGCGGAGCTGCCGCTGGTCGCCCGCGGCCAGACCCTCGGCACGCTGTGCCTGGCCTCCCACACCCGGCGCGGGCGCAACGGGCGCGAGTCCGAGCTCGCCGAAGAGGTGGCCGCGCGCTGCGCGCACGCGCTCGACACCGCGGGCCTCCTGCGCGACAGCCGCGAGATCCAGGATCAGCTGCTCGAGGCCTTCGGGCTGCTCGACGTGCTCTTCGACCGCGCACCGATCGGGCTGGGCTTCTGGGACCGCGACCTGCGCTTCGTACGGGTCAACCAGCGGCTGGCCGAGATCAACGGGGTCCCGCCCGAGGATCACGTGGGCCGGACGGTCGCCGAGATCGTGCCCGATCTCCGCGGGGTCGGCGAGGACCAGCGCCGTGTCCTCGCCAGCGGCGTCCCGCTGACCGAGATCGAGGTCTCCGGGGAGACGCCCGCCGCCATGGGCGTGCGTCGCGAGTGGACCGCCTCCTACTGGCCCGTGCGGCGCCGTGGCGGAGACGAGGTGATTGGCGTGGGCGCGGTCGTCTTCGAGGTGACAGACCGGCGGGCCGCCGAGCGCTCCGCGCGCGAGCAGACCGCTCGCTACGAGACGCTGCTGCAGGCGCTCTCAGACGTCGGCGAGGGCATGGTCGTGCTGCGCGAGGGCCGGATCGACTACGCCAACGACGCGTTCGTCGCGCTCAGCGGCTACGCGCTGGATGAGCTGCAGGCGCTCGGATCGGCCTACGAGCTGCTCGTCGAGGACGACCGCGACGCCGCGCAGCGCCGAGTCGCCCGGCGCTTGGAGGGGCAGGTCGCGCCCGGCTACCGCGTGCGCATGCGCCACCGCGAAGGACGCACGCTGGAGCTCGAGCTCGCCGGCGTCCCGCTCGAGATCGAGGGCGAGCTCCAGCTCGTGGTGGTCGCGCGCGACGTCACCGCGCGCGCCCGCGCCGAGACGGAGCGCGAGCAGCTGCTCTCGCAGACCCGCTTCCTCGCCGAGGCCAGCGCCGCGTTCGACGAGGAGCTCGACGAGGAGCGCACGCTGCAGAGCCTGGCCCGCCTCTCGGTGCGCGAGCTCGCCGACACCTGTGTGATCCTGCTGGGCTCGAGCTTCGGCAGGGTCCGGCGGGTGGCCGCAGTCGCGCGCGACCCCGAAGACGAGCGCCTCCTGCAGGAGCTCAACTCCGACTACCCGATCGCCGAGCGCAGCGCGCACCCGCTCTTCCAGGTCCTGCGCAGCGGAACCTCGCGGCTCGTCGTGCACGACCAGGGCGTCGAGGAGCTCGGGCAGGACGAGCGTCACCGCAAGCTGATCAGCGCGTTCACGATGCGCAGCAGCGTCCTCGTCCCGCTGTCGGCGCGCGGGCGCACGCTTGGGGTCATGGCGCTCGGCTTCGCAGGGGTGGTCGGCGAGGAGATGGTCGCCCTGTTGGAGGACCTGGGTCGCCGCGCCGCGCTGGCCATGGACAACGCTCGCCTCTACCAGGAGCGCGCGGCCGCGGCGCGCACGCTGCAGCGCTCGCTGCTGCCGCCCGACCTTCCCGAGATCCCCGGGATGCAGATCGCCGCCCGCTACGTCGCCGCGGGCGAGGGCAACGAGGTCGGGGGCGACTTCTACGACTGCTTCGCCACCGGGGGCGGAGACTGGGCGGTGGTGATGGGCGACGTCTGCGGCAAGGGCCCGGAGGCGGCGGTCGTCACCGCACTGGCGCGCTACACGATGCGGGCGTCGGCGACGCTGCACTCCGAGCGCCCGTCGCGCGTGCTCTCAGACCTCAACGAGGCGATCCGCCGCCAAACCCAGGACCACCGCTTCTGCACCGTCCTCTACGTCTCGCTGTCGCCGGCCGAGAACGGCGTCAGCGCGTGCGTCGCCACCGGCGGGCATCCGCTGCCGCTCGTGCTGCGCGCGGACGGGACGGTTCACGCGGCGGGCCGGCCGGGGACGCTGCTGGGGATCCTGTCCGATCCCGAGATCAGCACCGAGACCGTCGAGCTGGGGCCGGGCGACGCGATGATCCTCTACACCGACGGCGTGACCGAGGCCAGCCCGCTCGACGACGCCTTCGGGCCCGACCATCTCGCGTCCTTCGTGGCGGGCTGCGCCGGTGCGGACGCGAGCGTGATCGCCGGCCGGATCCAGGACGCGGCGCTGGAGATCCAGGGCGGCGTTGCGCGCGACGACGTCGCGGTGCTCGTGGTCCGCGTGCTCTCGAGCGCCGAGGCGCAGTTTGTCCCCGGTGGGCGAGGGGTAGCGGCCCAGGCGTGAAGCTGCTCGTGCTGACCGCAGAGCCCGTGGACGCCGCGATGCTGCGCTCGGCGCTCGGCGACGAGGTGATGGGGGCCGAGGTGCTGGTCGTCTCCCCCGCCACCAGCCGCTCGAAGGTCGCGTTCTGGGTGTCAGACCCCGACGACGCGATCGGCGAGGCCGAGCTCGCCCAGGAGGAGACGGTGGAGCGCCTGGAGGAGGAGGGCGTCGACGCCGCCGGCGACACCGGCGAGGGCGAGCCCGCGGTGGCCATCCAGGACGCGCTGGCGACGTTCGCAGCCGACCGGATCGTGATCTTCTCTCATCCCGAGGGGGACCGCGACTACCGCGAGGACGCGGGCCTCGCCGACCTCGAGGCGCGCTTCGGCGTGCCGGTGACGCACGCGCTGATCTCACGCTGACGCTCTGTCCGCCGCGGCGCGGGCAGTTGGACAGTTCGGAAGGGCCCAAAGTCGGCACTCCGACACGAAGGTGTAGACGAACGCGCCAACGCCTTGTAGGGTCCGCCTCGATGTCGCTGATTTCAGACGGCTCGTCGCTCCCCCGCGCGGGCTCAGCCGCCGCTCCGGGCCTGCCCAAGGGCCGGTTCCACAAGCCCGCCCGGCCGTCGTCCAACGCCGTGCGGCTCAGCCAGGCGCGCGCTGCGCTGCGCCGCGAGGCCCGCCGCGACGAGCTCGCGGTCGCGCACTGGCTGCGCGAGCTCGCCGGCCGCCCTCGCTGAGCGCGGTTCTCGCGCGTTTCACGCCCTGCCCGCGCGGGCACGGCAATATGTGTAGGCCCGAGTCCGACTTGAGGAGATCTCCATGCCCGAAACGCCGCTTGAGCAGCTCGCCGACCACGGCCAGAGCGTGTGGATCGACTTCCTCTCGCGCGAGTTCGTCGAGAAGGGCGACCTCGAGGGGCTGATCGAGCAAGGGATCAAGGGCATCACGTCCAACCCCACGATCTTCCAGAGCGCCATCAGCGACGGCGACGACTACGACGAGCAGCTGCGCGAGGTGCTCAAGGACGAGACCGAGCCCAAGGAGGTCTTCCTCCAGCTCGCGAGCCGTGACATCCAGGGCGCCTGCGACCTGCTCGGGAAGGTCTTCGACGAGGGCTCGGGCGGCGACGGCTGGGTCTCGCTCGAGGTCGACCCGAACCTCGCCGAGGACACCGAGGCCACGATCGAGGAGGCCAAGCGCCTGCGCAAGCTCGTGGACCGCCGCAACCTGTTCGTGAAGATCCCCGCCACCAAGGAGGGGCTGCCCGCGATCGAGGAGTGCATCGCGGCCGGGATCCCGATCAACGTCACGCTGATCTTCTCGCTCGAGCGCCACCGCGAGGTCGCCGAGGCCTACCTGAGCGGGCTCGAGCGCCTCGCCGAGAGCGGCGGCGACCTCTCCAAGGTCGCCTCGGTGGCGTCGTTCTTCGTCTCGCGCGTGGACACCGAGGCCGACAAGCGCCTCGACGAGCTCGGCGGCCACGACGAGCTCAAGGGCAAGCTCGCCGTCGCCAACGCCAAGCTCGCCTACCAGAGCTACAAGGAGCTCTTCTCCGGCGATCGCTGGGACGCGCTGGAGGCCAAGGGCGCAACCTCGCAGCGCTGCCTGTGGGCCTCCACCTCGACCAAGAACCCGGACTACCCCGACACGATCTACGTCGAGGGGCTCGTCGGCAAGGAGACGGTGAACACGATGCCTCGCGAGCTCGTCGAGGCCGTGCTCGACCACGGCAAGATCGAGGACACGATCGAGCGCGACCTCGACGGCGCCCACAAGGTGCTCGAGGACCTCAAGGCCGCCGGGATCGACTACGACGACGTGGTCGCCACGCTCGAGCGCGAGGGCGTCGAGAAGTTCGCGAAGTCCTTCAAGGACCTGTTCGCGGACGTCGAGTCCAAGCGCGACGAGCTGGTGACCGCATGAGCGAGCTCGGCCAGCAGCTGCGCGTCGACTCCATTCGCTGCTCCTCGGAGGCCAACTCCGGGCACCCGACCTCGTCCATGTCGGCGGCCGACCTGATGGCGGTCCTGATGGAGAAGCACCTGCACCTGGACTTCCAGACCCCGGAGAACCCGAACAACGACCACCTGATCTTCTCCAAGGGCCACGCGTCGCCGCTGTACTACTCCGTGCTCAAGGCGGCCGGTGCGATCTCCGACGAGGACCTGCTGAGCTTCCGCAAGTTCGGCTCGAAGTTCGAGGGCCACCCCGTGCCGGTGCTCCCGTGGGTCGACGTGGCCACGGGCTCACTGGGCCAGGGGCTGCCGATCGCCGCGGGCGTCGCGCTGGCCGGCAAGCAGCTCGACCAGCTGCCCTTCCGGGTCTGGTGCCTCTGCGGGGACTCCGAGATGGCCGAGGGCTCGATGTGGGAGGCCTTCGAGCACGCCGGCTGGTACGAGCTCGACAACCTGACCGCGATCATCGACGTCAACCGCCTGGGCCAGACCCGCGAGACGATGGTCGGCTGGGACCTCGACCGCTACGTCCGCCGCGCCGAGGCGTTCGGCTGGCACGCGATCGCAATCGACGGGCACGACGACGAGGCCATCGACGCCGCGTACGCCGAGGCCGCGGAGACCAAGGGCCGGCCGACGGTGATCATCGCCAAGACCAAGAAGGGCAAGGGCGTCAAGGCCGTCGAGGACCAGCCCGGCAAGCACGGCAAGCCGATCGAGGACCCCGACGCCGCGATCGAGGAGCTGGGCGGCTACCGCGAGCTCACGGTCGACGTCTCGCCCCCCGAGGGTGACGGCAAGCCCCACAGCTTCGAGGTCGAGGGCGGCGAGCTGCCCACCTGGGAGCTCGGCGAGGAGGTCGCCACCCGCGAGGCCTACGGCAAGGCCATCACCGCCCTGGGCTCGATGCGCGGAGACGTCGTGGCCCTCGACGGCGAGGTCTCGAACTCCACCCACGCGGACATGTTCCGCGAGGCCCACCCGGACCGCTACTTCGAGCAGTTCATCGCCGAGCAGCAGCTCGTCTCGACGGTCGTCGGCTTCCAGGTCCGCAACTGGGTGGCGTTCGGGTCCACGTTCGCGGCGTTCCTCAGCCGCGCCTACGACTTCGTCCGCATGGCGGCGGTCTCGCGCGCGAGCCTGCGGCTCTCGGGCTCGCACGCGGGCGTCTCGATCGGCGAGGACGGCCCGTCGCAGATGGCGCTGGAGGACTTCGCGTCGTTCCGGGCGATCCACGACTCGGTCGTGCTACATCCCTCCGACGCCAACCAGACCGCCCAGCTGGTCGAGGCGATGGCCGATCGCAAGGGCATCTCCTACCTGCGGACCCTGCGCGGCAAGACCGAGGTCCGCACCCCGGCCGACGAGGCCGTGACGATCGGCGGCTCGCGCCTGGTGCACGAGGGAGACGACATCGCGATCCTCGCCTGCGGCATCACGGTCGACCAGGCGGTCGAGGCCGCCGAGCGGCTGGAGGGCGAGGGCGTCAGCGCGCGCGTGCTCGACTGCTACTCGATCAAGCCGATCGACGCCGAGGCCGTCGCGGCCGCCGCGCGCGAGTGCGGCGCGATCGTCACCGTCGAGGACCACTGGCCCGAGGGCGGACTGGGCGACGCGGTGCTCGAGGCGCTCGCCGAGTCCGAGGACCGCCCGCCGGTGCGCAAGCTCGCCGTGCGAGACATGCCCACCTCCGGCAAGCCCGAGGAGCTCCTGCACGCGGCCAAGATCGACGCCGACGCGATCGCCGAGGCGGCGCAGCAGATGGCCAAGGAGCACAGCCCGGCCTAGGCCGGGCGCCCATGGCCGGCGACGACGACGACTGGGTCGGCGAGCCGCCCGAGGGCCGCTACACGCGCGATCGGGCCAAGCCGGACTTCTGGCGCAACCAGTGGCAGGCGAAGGTCGCCGGCGGCGGCATGGTGCTGCTGCTGATCGTCGTCGTGCTGGTCGTGCTGCTGAGCTAGGGAGCGGGAGCTAGCAGTCCCGCGATCATGGCGTCGGCGACGAAGCGGGCGTAGCGGTCCAAGGGCCACCCGCGCATCAGAACCAGCAGCTCGTACAGATCAGGCGAGCTGCAGGTCCACAGTACGTCGGCGGCGTCCTCGAGCTTAACCCCTGCACGGAGGTGGCCGGCTTCTGCCAGCGTGCGGGCGTTGTGCGTCATCCTGACCAGGCGGTCGGCGTCGAGC
Organism: Solirubrobacterales bacterium; assembly: GCA_038238015.1. Taxonomy (GTDB): domain Bacteria; phylum Actinomycetota; class Thermoleophilia; order Solirubrobacterales; family Solirubrobacteraceae; genus DASQFQ01. Next base: position 75,406 of record JBBRYA010000008.1, on the reverse strand, counting down.
TCATGCCTGAGGCCCGCCAGCCCAGGGTCGACGGTGGCGGCTGAGCGCACCAGCAGCAGGATCGGCGCCACCCTCGGCGCGACCTCCGCGGTGAGCGCTCCCCAGCCGCGGATGAGCTCGCGGGGATCGGACTCGCGCGCCTGCAGCTCGTCCGAGCGCTGCTCGGCCGGCACGGGCCCCTCGCCCTTCAGCGCCCGGTCACGGATCGCCCGCACGAGCCCGGGCTTGCCGCCGAAGGCCTTGTAGATCGTCTCGACGGACACGCCGGCCGCGGTCGCCACCGCGGCGATCGTAGTGGCCGCGTACCCGTCGCTGAGGAACAGCCGTTCCGCGGCCTGCAGCACGGCAGTGCGCGTCCGCAGCGCGCGCGACCGGCGCCGGGATGCGTCATAGCGGCGCGTCGACTTGACGTCGTGCTCGCGTAGGTTCATAGTGGGATAATGATTACAGACCGCTGTAACGAATGATCGCTCAGCGCCAGGACAGCGGTCCGGCTCAGATGGTGGACCGACTCGTGACCGCGACGAACGCGCACGACCTCGACGCGATCGTCGCGTGCTTCGCCCCCGGTTACCGCAACGAGACCCCCGCCCACCCCGAGCGCGGCTTCACCGGAGCTGAGCAGGTGCGTCGCAACTGGAAGCAGATGCTCGCGTTCATCCCAGACCTCACCGCGGAGGTTCTGCGCTGCTGCGTCGACGGTGACACGGCATGGTCGGAATGGGAGCACCGAGGGACCCGGCGCGACGGATCCGAGCACCTGCTCCGTGGCGTCGTCATCTTCGGCGTCGCCGATGGTGTCGCCACGTGGGCGCGGCTGTACCTCGAGCCGCTCGAGCGCGCTGCCGGCGGCGTCGACGCCGCCGTGCGCCGTCAGGTGGAGCCCACCGCGTGATCCTCGTCGCCGGAGCCAGCGGCAGGCTGGGCACGGTCCTGGTGGAGCGCCTTGTCGCTCGAGGCGCGCCGGTCCGCGTGCTCACTCGCGATCCGGTACGAGCCGCGCACCTCGCCGGCCCGCTCGTCGACATCTTCGAGGGCGACGTGCGCGACCCCGCGAGGCTTCGGGCTGCCGTCGACGGTGCCGCCATCGTCGTGTCGGCGGTCCACGGCTTCGCGGGGCCGGGGAACGTCTCACCCGAGTCGGTGGACCGCGACGGCAATGTCAACCTCATCGACGCCGCGTGCGGCGCCGGCGCCGATGTCGTCCTGGTCTCCGTGGCCGGGTCTCGCGAAGACCATCCGATGGAGCTCCTCCGGATGAAGTGCGCCGCCGAGCGGCATCTGCGGGCCTCGACGGCGGCGTGGACGATCGTCCGCTCGACGGCCTTCCTCGAGCTCTGGCTCGAGCTGCTGGAGCAGACCGCCGGCCGTGCCGGCCGCCCGCTGGTCTTCGGGCGCGGTGAGAATCCCATCAACTTCGTCTCCGTGGCCGACGTTGCGGCGCTGGTCGATCGTGTGATCGCCGACCCCTCCACCCGCGGTACGACGCTCGAGGTCGGGGGCCCGCAGGACCTCACCTTCAACGACCTTGCGGCCGCGGCGCAGGCGACAGCCGGGCGCGCCACGCCTGCCCGGCACGTCCCCCGTACGATGCTGCGGTTGATGGCCGCGGTGATGGGCCCGGTGAAACCCGAGCAGGCCCGCCAGGCCCGGGCGGCACTCGTGATGGACACGATCGACATGACGCACGACGCGAGGTCCGTCCGCGAGGCCTATCCGGACCTGCCCTCGACCTCCCTCGCGGACCTCACAGCGGTGAGCGCCTGAGGGAAAGCCCGAAGAGCGGCCACACGCCAACTCAGCCACAACGCTCAAGTTCCGGGCCCCCCTGCCGATATCGGGAGAACGGGCCGCCTTCTGGGCGGCTCTTTTCGTTCTAGGCCCGCCGAAGCGCCGGGTAGAGCGCGCGAAAGGTCTCCTGGCCCTCGCGGTATGGCGCGACCCACGCCTCGACCGGCTCGACCACGCCGGTCGGCCGCACCGTCGCCTCGACCGCCTGCGCCGCGTCGGCCCACAGCCCTGCGGCCACGCCGCCGAGCAGGGCGGCGCCGAAGGCGGCGCCCTCGTCGACGGCCGTGCGCTCCAATGGCAGCTCGAGCACGGAGGCGACGATCTGCAGCCAGAGCTCCGAGCGCGCGCCGCCACCGGACACCCGGCCGCGGTCGGGCAGAGGGCCGAGCTCGGCGATCAGGTCGAGTGAATCGCGCAGGCCGTGGGCCACGCCCTCGAGCACGGCCCGCGCCAGCGCGCCGCGGTCGTGGCGCAGCGAGAGCCCGGTGAACGACCCACGGGCGTCGGGATCGGCGTGCGGGGTGCGCTCGCCCGCCAGATAGGGCAGGAAGGTCAGCCCCTCCACCCCAGGCTCCCAGCCTGCCGCCTGCTCCACGAGCTCGCTGTAGCCGGCGCCGCCTCCCATCGCATCGCGCAGCCAGCGAAGTGAGCCGGCGGCCGAGAGCATGACCCCCATCGCGTGCCAGGTCTCGGGCACTGCGTGGCAGAACGCGTGCACTCGCGCCTCGGGATCGGCGGCGAACTCCGGGAGCGCCGAGAAGACCACGCCGGAGGTGCCGAGCACGACCGACAGCGGGGCGCCCGCCTCGACCACCCCGACCCCGAGCGCGCCCGCGGCCTGGTCTCCCGCCCCGGCCGCGATCGGCACGCCGGCGGGCGTCTCGCCCGAGACCTCCGGGGACTCGAGCGCTCGTGGAAGCCAGTCGCGCGGGATCTCGAGCGCCGTGCAGACCTCGTCGCTCCAGCGTCGCCGCGCGACGTCGAAGAGCAGCGTGCCCGACGCGTCGGCGACGTCGATCGCGCGCTCCCCGCACAGGCGCAGGCGCACGTAGTCCTTGGGGAGCAGGATGTGCGCGATCCGCTCGTAGCCCTCCGGCTCGTGCTCGCGCAGCCACAGCAGCTTCGGCGCGGTGAAGCCGGTGAGCGCGCGATTGCCGGTCGCGGCGATCAGCGCCTCGAGCCCGACCCGCTGCTCGATCTCCTCGCACTGGGCCCCCGTGCGCTGGTCGTTCCAGAGGATCGCGGGGCGCACCACCTGCTCGCCGTCGTCGAGCGCGACGAGCCCGTGCATCTGGCCCGCCAGCCCGATGCCGGCGAGCTCGCCCGCCTGCTCGAGCTCGTCGAGCACCTCGCGCGAGCCGCGCCACCAGTCCTCGGGGTCCTGCTCGGCCCAGCCGGGCCTGGGTGTCGAGAGCGCGTGCTCGCGCTCGGCGCGCGCGAGCACGTCGCCGTCCTCGGAGACGGCGACGCCCTTGACCGAGGTGGTCCCGACGTCGAGCCCGACCGCGACCTTCACGCGGGGGCTCCGAGCGCCGCGTAGACCAGCTCGTAGGCGCGCACCGCGTCCTTGCGGCTCTGCGCCTCGCGCAGCGCCGCGTCGTCGATCCGCGACGCCACCTCGTCGATGAAGCGCCACTGCAGCACGCTGCGCTTCACGGCCGCGACCTGGTCCTCGGTGTACGGGTAGAGGTCGAGCCCGAGACGCTCACCCTGGGCCCCGTAGTTCGCGCGCCGCAGCTCGACCGCCAGCTCGAGCGTCTCCATGAACGCCGTGGCGCCGACCATGTTGTCGTCGTCGAAGGTGCCCCAGCCCGAGTTGCCGTGCTGATGGCCGAGCAGCCCCTCGGCGTCGAGCAGCGCCGCGTACTCGGCGAGGTTCTCGCCGTTCATGATCAGGTGCTGCCAGTCCATGTTGACCTGCACGTTGTCGATCCCCTGGGCACGCAGCTTGTGGATGATGTGCAGCGTCATCCCCACGTTGCCCATGTGGATCTTCATCGCGGGCTCGGAGTTCTTGTGCTCGAGGAAGAGTTTGATCCCGTGCTCCGAGCAGCGCTCAGCGGCCTCGCCGATCCCCTCGACCAGCCACGCCCAGCTCTCGCGGTAGGCCGCCTGGAAGGGGTAGTTGTAGCCCTCGATCCCGGGCCAGATGATGAAGTGCGCGCCCAGCGAGCCGGCGAAGTCCGCCGCCGCCCGGGTCAGCTGCCGCGCCTCCTCGCGCACGCCGCGGTCGGGAGAGGTCAGCCCGCCCTTGCCGAAGCGCTGGTCGACGTGCAGGCCGCTGCAGATGCAGTAGATCCCGTGGTCGCCGAGCGCCGCGCGCACCTCCTCGAGGTTGTCCTCTGAGAGCTCGCCGGGATAGTGGAACTCGTAGTCGTCGACCAGCCCGTCGAGGCCCGCCACCGCGCGCTGGACCTTCTCGACGGTGTTCTCCGCGCCGTGCTCGGGCTGGTAGCCGCCGGGGACGAAGCGGGTGACCATCCCCCCCATCGCCCAGATGCCGAGGCTGATCTTCATGTCGGGTCTCCTTTGTCCATAGGGTGCAGCGCGTGGACGCGATCGGCGTGGGGATGCTGGGCTACGGCTTCATGGGCAAGGCGCACGCCAACGCGCTCAAGACGCTCGCCTACATGACGTGGCCACCGCCGCTTGTCCCCGAGCTCGTGTTGGTCGCCGGCCGCGACGAGGCGGCGGTCGCCGAGGCGGCGCGGCGCTACGGGTTCGCAGGGCACGTCACCGACTGGCGCGAGCTGGTCGCCGACGAGCGCATCGGCCTGTTCGACAACCTCGGCCCCAACGCCCTGCACGCCGAGCCGACGATCGCGGCCGCGCAGGCCGGCAAGCACGTCCTCTGCGAGAAGCCGCTCGGGCGCGACGCCGCCGAGAGCCGCGAGATCTACGAGCGCGTCGCCGCGACCGGCGTGGAGCACATGTGCGGCTTCAACTACCGCTTCATGCCCGCTATCCGGCTCGCGCGGGAGCTGCTGGAGGCCGGGGAGATCGGGGAGATCCACCATGTGCGGGCACGCTACCTGCAGTCCTGGGGCGCCGACGCGGCCGCCTCCTGGCGCTTCGACGCCGCGCAGGCGGGGTCGGGCGCGCTCGGCGACCTCGGCACGCACATCATCGACCTGGTGCGCTACCTCGTCGGCGAGCCCGTCGCGGTGAGCGCTCTGACGCGGACCTTCCGCGACGCGCCCGGCCTGGGCGAGGGGGGCGTCGACGACGCCTTCGCGGCCGCGGTCGAGCTCGAGGGCGGCGCGATCGGCACGCTCGAGGCGACGCGCTTCGCGACCGGGCGCATCAACGGCCTGCAGCTGGAGATCAACGGCGCGCGCGGGGCGATCGCCTTCGACGTCGAGCGCCTCAACGAGCTGCAGGTGGCGAGGCCGCGGTTCTTCGAGCGGATCCTCGTCACCGAGCCCGAGCATCCGTTCATGGAGCACTGGTGGCCGCCCGGGCACATCGTGGGCTGGGGCGACTCGTTCGTGCACGAGCTCCGCCATCTGCTGCGGGCGATCGCCGGCGAGGGCAGCGTGGCGCCGCACGGAGCGACGTTCGAGGACGGCTGGCGTGCGGGCGAGGTCGCCGACGCGATCGCGCGCTCGGCCGCGAGCGGCCGGCGCGAGGCGGTGCCGCGTGGCTGAGGGGACCGCGGTCGTCGGGATGGACGCGCGGGGCGTCGTCACGCACTTCGACGAGGGCGCCGAGATGCTGTTCGGGTACGCGAGCGCCGACGCGGTCGGGCGCAGCGTGGCCGAGCTGATCGTCCCTCCCGAGCTGCGCGCCGTGCATCAGCGCGGGCTCGAGCGCGTGGCCTCCGGCGGCCCGTCGGCGCTGGTCGGGACGACGATCGAGGTCCCGGCGCTCGACGCCTACGGGCGCCGCCTGCAGGTCGAGCTCAGCATTTCCCACGCGGCGCCGGAGGACGCGGCCTCGCGCTTCATCGGGACCATCGGCGTCGTGCGCGCTCACAGCTCGACGGACCGCCCCTCCTCCGCGGAGCGGTAGAGGGCCTCGATCGCCCGCGCCTGCCCGAGCGCGTCCTCGCGCCCGAGCAGCGGCGGCGCCTCGCCGCGGGCCGCGCGCGCGAAGTCGGCGAGCTCGAGCGCATACGGGTTGGCCGGCTCCACGGGCACGTCCTCGACCTCGCCGTCGCGCCGCAGCTCGATCGCCGGCGCCCGCCCGTGCCACGGATCGCGCAGCAGGATCGTCCCGCCGTCGCCCGCGACCTCGAGCTCCCCCCGCTTGGCGACCGCGAACCCGCAGTCGAACTGGCCCACCACGTCAGCCGGGAAGCGCAGGACCGCCGAGAACGCGACGTCGACGCCGTCGCCCCCGATCACCTGCTCGCCCGACACGCGCTCGGGCTCCGCGCCGGCCACCACCCGCGTGGCGCTCAGGCAGTAGCAGCCCACGTCCATCAGCGACCCGCCGTCGAGCGCGGAGGTCATCCGGATGTCGCCCGCGTCGGCGATCGGGAACGAGAACCCCGCGCGCACCAGTCGCAGGCGCCCGATCGCTCCTTGGTCGAGCAGCGCACGCAGCCGCGCCACCTGGGGGTGGTGGCGCCACATGAAGCCCTCGGCGAGCAGCCGCCCCGCGCGCTCGGCGGCGGCGAACGCCTCCTCGGCCTCCGCCGCGCGCCGCGTCAGCGGCTTCTCGCAGAGAACGTGCTTGCCCGCCTCGAGCGCGCGGATCGACCACGGCACGTGCATCGAGTTGGGCAGGGGCACGTAGACGGCCTCGACCTCCGGATCCTCGAGCAGGGCCTCGTAGGAGCCGTGCGCGCGCTCGATCCCGTGCTCCCGCGCGTAGGCCTCCGCCCGGGCGCGGTCCCGGGAGGCGACGGCCACGACCGTCGCCTCCTGCGTCGCGTCCGCGCCCCCGAGGATCGCCTGGTTGATGTGGGCGGTGGAGAGCAGCCCCCACTTCATGCGCGACCCGACGCCTCGCGGCCCCTCCGGGAGATCGAGTCGACGGTGACCGCCAGCAGCAGCACGGCGCCCGTGAGCACGAACTTCGTGCCCGAGGACAGCCCGAGCAGCCCGAGCCCGTTGTCGATCGAGAGCATGACCACGGCGCCGAGCAGCGCGGCCTTCATGGTCCCCCGGCCGCCGAACAGCGACGTGCCGCCGATCACCGCCGCGGCGATCGGATAGAGCAGCGCCTGGCCGCCACCGGTGTTCGTGTCCACGGAGCGCAGGCGCGAGGCGAGGATCAGCCCGCCCAGGACGGCCATCGCGGACACGATCGCAAAGCACGCGATCCGCACCCGGTCGACGTTGATGCCCGCGCGGCGCGCGGCCTCGGCGTTGCCGCCCACCGCGTAGATGTGGCGGCCGAACTGCGTGCGGTTGAGCACGAAGCTCCAACCGACGAACAGCCCGGCGACCACGATCCCGACGTAGGGCACGCCGCGGTCCTGGTTGGCGACGGCAACGATGATCAGCAGCGCGGCGGCCAGACCCACGATCCGCAGGGCGACGATCAGCGGCGGATCGGTCTCGAGGGCCGCCGCCCTGCGCAAGCGCAGCCTCACGAGCTGCGTCGCCGCGTAGATGGCGACGCACACGAGCGCGAGCACCCACGCCGTCCCCGGGGGCAGGAAGTCGTTGGCCAGCCCGATCACGAGGTCGTTCTGCAGGATCACCGTGCCCTTGGTGCCGATCAGCAGCAGCACGACGCCGTTCCAGGCCAGCAGGCCCGCGAGCGTCACCACGAAGGACGGCACCCCGACCTTGGTGATGATCAGCCCGTGCAGCGTCCCGATCGCCAGCCCGGCCGCGATCGCGATCGCGATGACGATGCCCGCCGGAAGCTCGTTGCCGTCCGGGGTCAGCAGGATCGCGGTGAGCACGCCCCCGACGCCGGAGACGAAGCCGATCGAGAGGTCGATCTCGCCCAGCAGCAGCGCGAAGGTGACCCCCATGGCGATCACCGCGTAGGGCGCCGTCTGGACGATCAGGTTGACGAAGTTGCCCGCCGTTAGAAAGCGGTCGTTCTGGAACTGGAAGATGATCGCGATGACGATCAGGCCGACGACGATCGGCAGCGAGCCGAGCTCGCCGCCGCGCACGTTGTTCCACCAGCGGCGCGCGTAGGCGCTGAGCGTCTCGGTGGCGGGCGCCGTTGCCTCGACCGGCGGGGCGGCGACGCTCATGCCATCACCTCGTTCTCCTGGCCGGGGACCTCGGAGAGGGTGCCTGCGGTAATCGCCTCGACGACCTTCTGCTGGTTGGTCTCCGTGCGCTTGAACTCGGCGACGTTCTGGCCGAGCCGGAGCACCGTGATGGTGTCGGCGACCTCGAACACGTCATGCAGGTTGTGGGAGATGAGGATGACCGCCAGGCCCTGCTCGCCGAGGCGCTTGACCAGCGCGAGGACCTGGCGCGTCTGGGCGACGCCCAGCGCCGCGGTGGGCTCGTCGAGGATCACCACGCGCGAGTTCCACATCACCGCCTTGGCCACCGCCACCGACTGGCGCTGGCCGCCCGACAGGCCCGCGACCGTCTGGCGCACGGAGCTGATGGTGGTCACCGACAGGCCCTTGAGCGTCTCGGACGCGCGCTTCTCCATCGCGGTCTCGTCGAGGCGCAGCAGCGTGCCGACCTGCTCGCGGCCGAGGTACATGTTCTGGACCACGTCGAGGTTGTCGGCCAGCGCGAGGTCCTGGTAGACGACCTCGATGCCGAGGTCGGCCGAGTCCTTCGGTCCGTTGATCGACACCCGCTCGCCCTCGAAGACGATCTCGCCGCCGTCGATCGGGTGGATCCCGGCGATGCACTTGATCAGCGTGGACTTCCCGGCGCCGTTGTCGCCGACGAGCGCCATGACCTCGCCGGGCGCGACGTGGAAGTCCACGTCGTAGAGCACCTGCACCGCGCCGAAGGACTTCGAGACCTTGCGGAGCTCGAGGATCGGCGCGCCGGGGGGCGCCGGATGGCGCCCCCCCGACTCGGCTGTCATCAGAGGCCGGCCTTCGTGCAGGCGGAGGCCAGCTTCCCGGCGCAGATCTCTTCCTTCTTGGGGAAGTCGACCTCGCCGAGGTACTGCTTGATGTTGTCCTTGGTCACGGGCACGGGCTCCAGGAGCACCGAGGGGACGTCGCGCGACTGGTTGTTGACCTTGGTTGTCGCCTGCTTGGGCGTCGTGCCCTTGGCCAGCGCGATCGCGAGCTGGGAGGCCGCGTCGGCCTCCTTCTTGATCGCCTTGTAGACCGTCATGCACTGGTCGCCGGCGAGGATGTTCTGGATGCCCTGGAGCGTGGCGTCCTGGCCGGTCACCGGCACCTGGGCGAGCTTGCGCTGCTTGAGCGCCGAGATCGCCGCGTTGCCGAGGCCGTCGTTGGCCGCCAGCACGCCGTCGATCTTGTTGTTGGACTTCTGCAGCATCTGCTCGAAGATCGTCAGCGCCTTCTGGTTGTCCCAGTCGGGCACGGACTGGTCGGCGACCTTGGTGAAGCTCCCGTCGGCGAACTTCGGCTTGAGCACCGAGTCGTAGCCCTGCTTGAACAGCGTGGCGTTGTTGTCGGTGGGGGAGCCGTTGAGCTCGGCTACCTGGGCGCCCTTCTTGGAGCCGAGGCAGTCCACGAGGCCCTGGCCCTGGAGCTTGCCGACCTTCTCGTTGTCGAAGGACACGTAGTAGTCAGACGTCCCCTTGAGCGTCAGGCGGTCGTAGTCGATGACCTTGACCCCCTGGCCCTTCGCGTTGGCCTCGATGGCGGCGCCGGAGCCGGAGTCGAGGTTCACCAGCAGGAGCACCTTCGCGCCGTTGGTGATCGCCTGCTCGGCCTGCTGCTGCTGGGTGGACTTGTCGCCTTCGGCGTTCTGGATCTCGACCTGCACGCCGGCGGCGTCGAAGGCCTGCTTGAGCAGCGGCCTGTCGACCGTCTCCCAGCGGACCGAGGACTTCGAGTCCGGGAGCAGCACGGCGACCTTGCCGGCCTTCTTGCTCGAGCTCGAGGAGCTCGAGCTCGAGCTCGACTTGTCGCTGCTGCCGCACGCGGCGACCCCCACGGCCATCGCGAGCACGCTCGCGCCGGCCACCAACCTCGTGGAACTGAACCTCACCTTGCTCCTCCTTGGTTTGACAGCGCCGGCGACGCGAGATGCGCCGCCAGATGCTCCGACTGCAAGATGGCCAGGGCGAGCGCACCGAGCACCTGGGCGCGCTCGCCGAGGACTCCGGCCACCACCTGCGCGTCCGCGGCCGCCGGCGCGATCGCGTAGCGGCTCACCGCCTCGCGCATGGGATCGAGCAGGAGGTCTCCCGCCTCTCCCAGGTCTCCCCCGACGACGACCATCTCGGGGTTGAAGACGTTGCACACCGCCGCGACGACGCGGCCGAGGATGCGCCCGGCGTCGGCGATCGCGCGGCTGCAGCCGCCGTCGCCCGCGCGCGCCAGGCGGACCATCTCGTGGACGCCGATCAGCTCGCCACGGCTGGAGCGCATGAGCTCTGACAGCGCGGGTCCCGAGATGTAGGTCTCCAGGCAGCCGCGGTTGCCGCAGCGGCAGATCGGGCCGGTCTCGTCGACGAGCACGTGGCCGATCTCCCCCGCCATCCCCCGCCGGCCGCGGTACGGGCGCCCGTCGATGATCAGCCCGGCGCCGATCCCGGAGGAGACCATGACGTAGAGGGCGTCGCGGACGTCGCGCCCGGCCCCCAGCGTCACCTCGGCGAGCGCGCCGAGGTTCGCGTCGTTGTCGAGGTGGATCGGCAGGCCGCCGATGCGCCGGCTCAGCTCCGCGCCGACCTCGAGCCCCGCCCAGCCGGGGAGGATCGCGGTGTCGTGGACGGCGCCGCGCGCATGGTCGATCGGGCCCGAGAGTGCGACGCCGACGCCGATGACGTCCTCGCGCCCGAGCCCGGCCTCCGCGAGCAGCCGGTCCATCAGCTCCGCGGCGAGGTCGAGCGCCTCGCCCGAGCGGTTGTCGACGTCAAGCGGCTGGACCGTCTCGGCGAGCACCGTGCGCGAGAGGTCCGACACCGCGGCATGCACCCGGTCGTGGCCGAAGTCGATGCCCACGGCCGCGCCGGCCGAGCGGTCGAGGGCGAGCAGCGTCGGGGGCCGGCCCGTCGGCATGCTCAGCGGGAGCTCCGTGTCGGTCTGCTCGACGATCAGGCCGTGCGCCTGCAGATCGGCGACCAGGCTCGAGACGGTCGACCGGGAGAGCCCGGTGCGGCGCGCGATGTCTGCGCGGCTGGCGGTGCCGCGCTCGCGCAGCGTCTCCACCACCCGGAGGCGGTTGAGCTCTCGCAACGACTCCAGGGACCCGGACCTGGCACTCACGACGGCGACCCTCTCCGCTCGCCGGAGAAATGTCAAGCCTTCGGACGGACTATCCGGTCTGTGCGGCGTGAATGTTCAGGCCTCGGAAGAACCCGTCGGCAGCACCTGCTCGAGCTCGAGCACCGGGGCGAACAGGTCGCCGTGCTCGGCGACGCGCTCGAGCACCGCGTCGGAGCTAAACGCCAGGTCGCCGGGATCTCCGGACTCCAGCACCGCCTCGACCTCCTCCCAGCGCAGCGGCGTCGACGCCGTTGGCTGCTCGCGCGCGCGCAGCGAGTAGACGTTGACGGTCGTCTTGTGGCCGTCGTTCTGGCTCCAGTCGACGAGCACCTTGCCCGCGCGCAGCGACTTCTTCATGTCCGAGACCACGAGATCGGGCAGGCGCCGCTCGAGCAGCTGGGCGAGCCCGTGGGCGAAGGGCTTGCTCTCGTCGTAGGTCACCGCCGTGTTCAGCGGGACGTAGACCTGCATGCCCTTCGAGCCCGACGTCTTGGGAAACGCCTGCATCCCGACGTGCGCGAAGACCTCGCGCAGCTCGAGCGCCACGCGCGCGCACTCCACGATCGTGGCCGGGGGCCCGGGATCGAGGTCGAAGGCGACCACGGTGGGCCGATCGACGTCACCGGCCAGCGCCAGCGAGGTGTGCAGCTCGAGGTCGCCGAGGTTGGCCAGCCAGACCAGCGTCGCGAGGTCCTCGCAGAGGCAGAAGTCGATCGTGCGCGAGTTGTGGCGGCTCCACAGCGGCGCGGTGAGGACCCAGTCGGGACGGTGGCGCGGGCACTGCTTCTCGTAGAAGAACTGGCCCTCGACGCCCTCCGGGTAGCGCTTGAGGGTGAGCGGGCGCCCGCGCAGGTGCGGGAGCACCGCCGGCGCGATCCGCGTGTAGTAGTCGACCACCTGCCCCTTCGTGAAGCCGGGCACGGGGTAGTAGACCTTGTCGAGATTTGACAGCGAGAGGCGCCTGCCCTCGATGTCGACTTCGATGCGCCGAGCCATGGGGCCCGACGGTAGCGGGCGTTTCAGAGGCTCGTGGGCACGGTAGGCCAGACGATGCTCCCCACCTATAGAAAGGACCGCCTGAATGGCTACACAGACAAAGCGGAACACCCCCAAGGTCATCGACACGGAGAACCTCGGAGAGCTCGAGGCCGGCCGCGCGATGCTCATCGAGTACCTCAACGAGGCGCACGCCACCGAAGGCGCGCTCGTGACCACGCTCGGCACCCACATCTCGATCACGCCGCGCGGCTCCTACCGCACGACGCTCGAGCGTCATCTCACCGAGACCCGCCAGCATGCCCGCGCGCTCGAGCGCCGGATCGCCGAGCTCGGCGGCGGCAGCGGGCTGCTCGGCTCCGCCAAGGGCACCGTGCAGACCATCCTCGGCCAGGCGCTCGTGCTCGGCAAGGGCCCCATCGACATGCTCCGCGGCTCCGGCGGCGAGGAGAAGCTGCTCAAGAACGCCAAGGACGAGGCGACCACGGAGATGCTCGAGATCGCCACCTATGACGCGATCGAGCAGCTCGCGCTCGCGCTCGGCGACGAGAAGACGGCCCGGATGGCCACGCGCCATCGCGATCAGGAGGAGCGCGCGCTGCGCGAGCTTCGCGAGCACATCGGCAAGCTCACGCTCGCGACCGTGAAGTCGCGCGCCGGCGGCGAGCCCAGCTACGACTGGGAGACCACGGGTGCCGCCGAGGCCGTCAAGGGCGTCGCCGAGGAGGCCGAGAAGCAGGTCAAGAAGACCGCGCGCAAGACCACCCGCACCGCCAAGAAGACGACCTCGACCGCCAAGCGCACCACTTCGACCGCCAAGACGGCGGCGAAGTCGACCGCCAAGCGCGCCGAGCGCAGCGCGGCCTCGACGGCCGAGCGCACGTCCGCCAAGGCGAGCGACGCGGCCGGCACGGCGCAGAAGCGCACGCAGTCGGCCGCGAGCGGCGGCGAGCCGCCCATGGCCGGCTACGACGAGCTCAACGCGAGCGACATCGTGACCAAGCTGACCGAGCTCTCCCAGGACGAGCTGCGCAGCGTGAACGCCTACGAGCGTGCCAACAAGAGCCGCGACACGGTCATCGACCGCGTCAAGGCGCTGCAGGAGTCCCAGCCCTTCTCGGGCTACGACGACCTCACCGGCCGTGAGGTCGCCGAGCGCGTCCGCGACGCCGACGAGAAGACCGTGAACTCCGTGCGCGAGTACGAGGGTCGCCACAAGCGCCGCGTCGAGGTGCTCGAGGCCGCGCAGCGCCAGATCAGCGCCAAGAGCTAGTTCGCCCCGGCTCGGGCCGCCTATCCGCTCTCGCGAGCGGGTAGGCGAGCCCCATGCCGACGCTCGAAGTCCCCTCCACCCCGCAGACGCCCGACCAGCCCAGCGTGGTGCCCGACGCCCCGGTCACCCCGGCCGTCCCGCAGGTGCCCGAGACGCCCGACACGCCCTCGGGCCCCGACGCGCCCGAGCCGTCCGACCCGCTGCCGCCCGCCCCGGCCGGCCCCGAGGTCCCGGCGCCGGGCGCCTAGGAGTCAGTCGGCGCCTAGGCCGCGACGCGCTCGAGCGCGGGTGACCCCTCGCGCTCGTTGAGCAGGTCGAGCACCGCCTCCTGCACCGCCGGCTGGTGGATCAGCAGCTCGCCCGGCTGCTCGGTGTCCCCGGGCTCCTCCACCACAGGGCGCATGATCAACCCGGCCTGGTAGGCGTCGAACACGCGCGGGTCGATGTAGGACGCGCGGCAGACCGCCGGCGTGTTGCCCATGTAGTGGGCGGTCTCCTTGATCGCGCGGGTGATCGCCCGCTTGCGGCCCGTCTTGGTGCTCGCCACCTCGCCCGAGACCCCGAGGGCGACCGCCGCCAGCACCGTGGCATTCCAGGTGCGAAAGTCCTTGGCCGAGAAGTCGGCGCCCATGGCCTCCTTGACGTACTCGTTGATCTCGGCTGAGCGGACGTCGCGCCACTGGCGGCCGTGCTTGGTGGCCAGCAGCTCGGGACCGCCGCCGCGCCGGCGCTTGAGCGCCGAGACGACCTCGAACGCGGCGGGATCGAGGATCCCCTTGACCTGCGGCTTGCCACTCTTGGCGATGTAGTCGAAGACCATCGTCCGGGTGTCGGGCTCGAGGGAGACGTGCTCCTTGCGCATCGTCGCGAGGCCGTAGCTCTCGTTCTGCGCGGCGTACTGCTCGGAGCCGATGCGGAAGAAGCCGCGGTCGAGCAGCCGCACGGCACAGGCCAGCACGCGCTCGCGGGTGAGCTTGTCCGATTCGGTGAGGTCGCGCTCGACGCGCGCGCGCAGGTCGGGCAGCGCGCGCGCGAACGCCGTCATCTCGTCGAACTTCTCCTGGTCGCGGCGCTCGCGCCAGCGTGGGTGGTAGAGGTACTGCTTGCGCCCGGCCGCGTCGGTCCCCGTGGCCTGCAGGTGGCCGTCGGGGCTCGGGCAGATCCAGACGTCCTTCCAGGCAGGCGGGATGCCGAGCTCGCCGATGCGCCCAAGGTCCTCGACGTCGGTGACCCGGCTGCCCTCGTCGTCGTAGTAGGCGAAGCCGCGGCCGGCGCCCTTGCGGGTCAGGCCAGGGCCGGAGCAGTCGGTGCGCGAGAGGCGAGCCACGGCAGTCGCTCTACCCGCCGCTTACTTCTTCGAGCCCGCCTTGGCGCGCGAGCCGCCCTTGGCGGTCTTGGGCTTGGAGGCCTTCTCGGTGGCGGCCTTGCCGTTCGCCTTGCCGCCGGTGTCGTCCTTCACGGCGGCCAGGCTGGCCTCCAGCGCGGCCATCAGGTCGGGCACCTTGGTGGGCTCGGCCGCCTCGGGCTGGATTGCGATCTCCTCGCCCTCGGCCTTGCGCTCGACCAGCTCGAGGACCTTGTCGCGGTACTCGTCGCGGTACTTGGTGGGCTCGAAGTCCGAGGACAGCGAGGCGATCAGCTGCTGGGCCATCTTCAGCTCGCGCTCGGAGGTCTTCGCGCCCTTGCCGTCGGGCAGCTCCTCGAGGTCGCCGGAGGGCACGACCTCGTCGTGGAAGATCATCGTCTCCATCGCCAGCACGTCGCCCGCGGGGCGGATCGCGACCAGGTTCTCCTTGGAGCGCAGCACGACGCGCGCGATCGCGACCTTGCCCGCCTCCTCCATCGCGTCGAGCAGCAGCCGGTAGGCCTTCTCGGCGCCCTTGTCCGGGGCGAGGTAGTACGGGTGGTCGTAGTAGATCGGGTCGATCTCCTGCTGGTCGACGAAGTCCTCGATGTCGATCGTGCGCGTCTTCTCGGGCGCGATCGAGTCGAGCTCGTCGGGGGTGATGACCACGTAGCGGTCCTTAGTCAGCTCGAAGCCCTTGACGATCTGGTCGTAGGAGACCTCCTCGCCGGTGCCGGAGTCCACGCGCTTCTGCTGGATCCGGTGCCCGGTCTCCTCGTTGAGCTGGTGGAAGCGCACGGTCTTGCGCGAGACCGCGGAGTAGAGCTTGACGGGCACGTTGACGAGCCCGAACGAGATCGCGCCGCTCCAGATGGATCGAGCCATTGGCACATTGTGATACCACGACGCGCCTCGCGCCATGCCCGCACGCGGAGTTGCGGATCAGCGGCGGGTCAGGCGGTGCACGGTGACCGGGCCGTCCTGGCGATCGGAGCGCTCCCAGGCCGCCTCGGCGCGCTCGAGGAACTCCTGCGCGGGCGGGCGGCCGGGGTCGGCGAGCCAGACCTCGCCGCCGGAGGCGACCAGGCGCGGGAGCAAGTCGAGCATGAGCAGCACGTTGTGGCGTTCGTAGAGCAAGTCCGCCGCGAGCACGAGATCCCACGGCCCGCGTTCGATCGCCCAGGCGGGCGTGCGCCAGTCCAGCAGCGCGATCTCGAGCTCCGCGCCGTTGCGGCGGGCGTTCTCGGCGAGCAGCTCGAGCGCCCCCGGCGACCAGTCGGTCGCGACCACGCGAGCGCCGGCGAGCGCCGCGGCCAGGCTCGCCAGCCCGAGGCCGCAGCCGAGCTCGAGCACGCGCGCGCCCTTGAGGGCGCGCGCGGAGAGCAGCCGGGCCAGCGCGGTGCCGGCCGGCCACAGCTCGGCCCAGTAGGGCAGGAACTCCTCGCGCTCGAAGGCCGCCTCGTCGAGCAGCGCGTCGCTGTCACGCGGGCGCAGGACGCTCAGCGTGCCCTCGCGCAGCGAGATCGTCTCCTCGACGAGGTCGACGAGCGTCACCCGCCGGCGACCGCGGCGATCGCCTCGAGCTCGTCGCGGCCCAGCTCGAGCTCGGCGGCCTTCAGCGAGTCGGTGATCGTCTCTGGACGGCTCGCTCCCGGGATCGGGATGACGGTCGGGCTGAGCGAGAGCAGCCACGCGAGCGCCACCTGCTGGGGCGAGACGCCGTGCGCGCGCGCCGCGGCGGCCACCGGGTCGACGCCGGCGGCCGCATCGCCCGCGTTGCCGATGCCGCCGAGCGGCGACCACGGCAGGAACGCGATGCCGCGCTCGGCGGTCGCCTGCACCTCGCCCTTGCCGATCGGCGAGGTGAAGTCGAGCGAGAGCTGGTTCTGCACGGCCACGATGTCCGCGATCGAGAGCGCTTCCTCGAGCTGGGCCACCGTGCAGTTGGAGAGCCCGATGAAGCGCACCTTGCCCTCGTCCTGCAGCTGCTTAAAGGCGCCCACCGATTCCGCGTAGGGAACCTCGGGGTCGGGGCGGTGGTACTGGTAGAGGTCGATGCGGTCGGTGCCGAGCGCCTGCAGCGAGGCCTCGCAGGCGGCGCGGATATGCTCCGGGCGCCCGTCGAGCTCCCAGGCGCCGCCGGGGCGGATGTGGCCGGCCTTGGTGGCGACCAGCACGCCGTCGCGGAGCCCTTTGAGCGCCTTGGCGATCAGCCGCTCGTTGTGGCCGACGTCGTGCTCGCCGAGGCAGTAGGCGTCGGCGGTGTCGATCAGGTTCACGCCCGCGTCGAGCGCGGCGTGGATCGTCCGGACCGATTGGCTCTCATCGTCGGGGCGTCCCTCGACGGACATCGGCATCGCGCCCAGGCCGATGGGGAAGACATCGACGTCGCCCAGCCGGCGGGTGGCGGTCTGGATAGTTGTCATGTCAACCGCCTGCCCCGCCCCTCCCGCCGGCAAACGACCTCCCCTCGCCTCAGTCGTCGGGCGGCCCGACCGCGTCGGGCTCGACATCGTCGCGCAGCCCCTTGTAGGAAGGCTGGCGCAGCGTGCGTGCCTGGGTGAGCTCGGCGTAGTCGAGCACGCAGACCAGGCGAGGCTCGACGAAGCGCGTGAGCTTGGGCGGCTGGCGGCCGCCGAACGGGCTCTCGGCCCGGGCGAGCGGCTCCAGGATGGCGCCGAGGCGTACCAGCTCGGCCTGGGTGAAGCCGGTGCCGACGCGGCCCGCGTAGCGCAGCTCGCCCTCCTGGTAGAAGCCGACGACCAGCGCCCCGAGCTTCCCCGAACGCCCGCCCTCGCCCGGCAGCCAGCCGCCGATCACCGCGTCGGCGCGGCGGATGTTCTTGACCTTCACCCAGCCGGGCGAGCGGCGGCCGGGCGTGTAAGCGCAATCCCGGCGCTTGGCGATGATCCCCTCGAGGCCCTGCGCGCGCGAGAGCTCGAGGAGCGCGGCGCCGTCGCCCACGTGGTTGGCCGGGACCTGCCACGCGGGCCCGCCCAGGCCGAGCGCCTCCAGCGCCGCGCGGCGCTCGTCGTAGGGCAGCCCGAGCAGCGAGCGGCCGTCGAGGAAGAGCAGGTCGAAGACCATGTAGACGACGGGGTCGGACTTCGAGAGCCGCCGCACCGCGTGCTCGGAGGTCAGGTGCATCCGGCCCTGCAGCTTCTGGAAGCTCGGCCGCCCGTCCTGGAAGGCCACCACCTCGCCGTCGAGCACCGCCTCGCGGGAGCCCAGCGAACGGCCGAGCTCGCGCAGCTCCGGATAGCGCGGCGTGATCTCGCGGCCGTTGCGGCTGGCCAGCCGCAGGCGCCCTCCGTCGACGAAGGCGATGGCGCGCACGCCGTCCCATTTGATCTCGTACGCCCAGCGCCCGTCATCGGGCGGCAGCGTGCCTGTGCCCGCGAGCATCGGCGCGAGCGCGTCGGGCATCGGCTCGCGCGCAGGGTCCTCCGGGGGGTCCATCCGGTGGATCATCCAGTCCTCGCCACGCGTCCTGAACAGCACGTAGCGCCCGTGCAGGCGCTCCCCGTGGAAGCTGACCATGACCTCGTCCTCGCGCCATTTGTGGGTCTCGTAGGTGCCCTGGTCCCAGATCTTCATCGTGCCGGCCCCGTACTCGCCCGCCGGGATCTCGCCCGCGAAGTCGATGTAGCGCAGCGGGTGGTCCTCGGTGTGGACCGCGAGGTTGTTGCGCGCGGGATCGGGGGGGATGCCCTTCGGGACCGCCCAGGAGGCGAGCACCCCGTCGCGCTCGAGCCGCAGGTCCCAGTGCAGGCGCCGGGCGTGGTGCTCGTGGACCACGAAGCGCGGCAGCCCCTCGGGCGCCGGCGCCGCCTCGCCCGAGGGCTCGGAGGTGACGGCGAAGTCGCGCTTGGCGCGATAGGGCGCCAAACTGTCGGCGTCTCGGCTCACGCGGATGACGTTACCGCCGCCTGCAGACCGGGTACCGTGGGGGCCGCAATGGACGCCAACCCCATCGTCCTCGACGACTCCGCCGATGATGTCGTGGTCGTGGTGGTCGAGGGGGAGCACGACATCTACACGGCCCCTACGCTGCGCGACCGCCTCGACGAGGCCCTCGCCCGCGGCGGCGGCGTCGTGGTCGACCTCACCGCCGCCACCTTCGTCGACTCATCAGTCCTCGGTGCGCTGCTCGAGGCCCGCCGCCGCGCGATGGACGCCGGCCAGGGCTATGTGGTCTGCGTCGGCCCGGCGGTCGAGCCCGGGGTCCAGCGCATTCTCGACATCACCGGCCTGGTGCCGGTGCTGCCGGTGATCGATGGCCGCCAGCAGGCGATCGCGACTGCGCGCAGCGCCAACGGCAACGGAGCGGGCGAATGAGCTCCCCGGTCCCCCCGCCCGAGGTCCGGTTGAGCCTGCCCGCACGGGCGGAGGGCGTGGGCGTCGTGCGCCAGGCGCTCGCGGGGGTCGCCGACGCGCTGGTCTTCGACGCCGCCGTGCTCGCCGACATGAAGATGGCGGTCACCGAGGCGTGCACCAACGTGGTCGTCCACGCCTACGACGAGCGCGACGGCGGCGCCCTCGACGTCGAGATGCTCGCCGGCGACCAGGGCCTCACGATCGTGGTGCGCGACCAGGGCGTGGGGATCGAGGCCGGCCCCGCGCGCAACGACGCGCCCGCGCTCGGCCTCGGACTCCCGCTGATCGCCGCGCTGTCTGACGGGTTCGAGCTCAGCGGACAGCCGGGCCAGGGCACCGAGGTCCGCATGACCTTCGCCTACGAGCGCGAGGTCGACCCCGCGACGACCAACCCGGTGCAGGGAACCGTCGGCCCCGACGGCCGCTGGGACGCCGAGGCCGACGCGCCGGGCTAGGAGCCCTAGGCGGCCTGGCGCAGCGCTTCGAGCTCGCGCATGCGGCCCAGGCGCCCGAGGGCGCGCGACTCGATCTGGCGGACCCGCTCGGGCGTGATGCCGAGCTGGCGCCCGATCTCGCGCAACGGCGTCGGCTGGTTGCCCGCGATCCCGTAGCGCAGCTCGACGACGGTGCGCTCGCGGTCGGGCAACTCGGCCAGGGCCCGTTGCAGGGCCTGCTCGGAGAGCGAGATGTGGACCACGTCCTCGGGTGCGGGCCCGTCGCCAGGGAGCAGGTCCCCGAAGGACGCATCCTCGCCCTCGCCCAGCGGGCGGTCCAGCGAGGTCACGGTGCGCGCGGCGTCGCGCAGCGCGTGCAGCTCCCCGATCTCGATCTGCGCCTCGGCCGCGAGCTCGGCGTCGGTCGCCGGGCGGTCGAGCTTCATCGAGAGCGCCTGCTCGGCGCGCGCGATCTTGCGCTGGTTGCGCACGAGGTTGATCGGCAGCTTGATCGTGCGGGCCTTGGCGTCCATCCCGCGCTCGACGGCCTGGCGGATCCACCATGTCGCGTAGGTCGAGAAGCGGAAGCCCCGGCGCCAGTCGAACTTCTCGACCGCCCGGATCAGCCCGAGGATGCCCTCCTGGATGAGGTCGAGCAGCGTCAGCTCCGAGCCCTGGTACTTCTTGGCGATCGAGACCACGAGGCGCAGGTTGGCGTTGATCATCCGCTCCTTGGCGACGAGGTCGCCGCGCTCGATGCGGCGCGCGAGCTCGATCTCCTCGTCGGGCGTCAGCAGCCGGTGGCGGCCGATCTCGTTGAGGAACAGCTGCAGCGTGTCGGTGGTCGCCGAGGCCAGGGCGGCGTCGTCGATCGGCGCAGGCTCGGTGTCGCGCCCGCAGTCGTCGCGCATCTCCACGCCGCGCGCCTCGAGCGTCTCGTAGATGTGACCGAGATCCTGATCCTCGAGCTCGAGCACCTGGGCCAGCTCGTCGATCTCGGACAGGTCGACGCAGCCCCGCTGCTCCCCGCGATCCAGCAGCGCGGCGATCGGCCCTCCCGTTGCGTCGTTGATCGCGGGCATTCCAATTAACCGTCACCGCTTAGGGACGCGGCTAAACCCCTGCCAGGGCCCCCGCGTTTGGCTGCTCACCGCCATGGGGAGACCGACCGTGGACCCCTACGGAGGACGACCCAATGGCACTGTTCGATCGAAACAAGAACCGCGACGAGACGGCCGGCGGGCGCAGCGGCGCTCCAGCCGCGACCGCCGTGGACGACGGACCGCCGATGGACGACGGCGTCACCCGCACGCGCACCCGCCCCGCTCGCACGGAGCCCGGAACCGCCCGCACCGGAGCGGGACCCGTGGCCGACGCCGAGACCATGCAGGTCGTTCGCGCGCGCCAGCGCGACGAATACGGCGGCATCAACTGGGGCGCCGCCTTCTTCGGTTGGCTCGTCGCGGTCGGCATCGCCGTGCTGCTCACCGGGATCCTCGCCGCGGCCGGCGCCGCGATCGGCCTCACCCAGCCCTCGACCGCTTCGGCCGCCCAGTCCCAGCCCGACACGCTGACGCTCGCGGGCGCGATCGGCCTGGTCATCGTCCTGGCGATCGCCTACTACTGCGGCGGCTACGTGGCCGGGCGCATGTCGCGCTTCGACGGCGCGCGCCAGGGCATCGGCGCCTGGGCGATCGGCCTGATCATCACGCTGCTCATCGCCGTCGTGGCCGTCATCTTCGGCGACAAGTACAACGTGGTCCAGCAGGCAAACCTGCCGCGGCTGCCGGTCGGCTCCAACACGCTCACGACGGGCGGGCTGATCGCCACCCTGGTCCTGCTCGTCGTGACGCTGCTCGCGGCGGCCGTGGGCGGCAAGGCCGGCGCCCGCTACCACCGCAAGATCGACCGCGTGGGCTTCGCCGACTAGGCGAGGCGCCCGCCGGAGATCGAGGAGCCGAGCCGTGCACCGCCGGACGCTCACCGCCAGGACCACGTCGAAGCCGGCCGAGGTCATCAGGCTGCTCGAGGTCGATCCCGACCTCGGCGGCCTGCTGAGCGGCGCGCGCCGCGGCGAGGCCGAGCGCGAGCTCGTGGTGCGCACGCACCAGCTGGCGGCCGGCACCTGGGACGTATCGCGGCTCGAGGGGGCCCGCGCCGACCACGTCGGGCTCCTTCTGCTCGACGGCGTGGTCGCGCGCGAGGTCGTCGTCGCCGACCACGTGAGCGCCGAGCTGCTCGGCCCGGGCGACCTCCTGCGCCCGTGGCAGCCCGCGTCCAAGACCGGGCTGCTTCCCGTCGAGGTGGTCTGGACCGTGCTGGCGCCGGCGTCGCTGGCCGTGCTCGACCGTCGCTTCGCGGCTGAGCTGGCTCGCTGGCCCGAGGTGACCGCAGCGCTCTTCGAGCGCCTCAGCGAGCGCTCGCTGCGCCTGGCTACCACGCAGGCGATCTCACAGCTCACGCGCGTGGACCGCCGGCTCAGCGCCCTGTTCTGGCACCTGGCCGAGCGCTGGGGCCGCGTCTCGGGCGACGGCGTCGTGGTCCCGCTCGCGCTCACGCACCGGATCCTCGGTCAGCTGGTGGGCGCGCGCCGCCCGACCGTCTCGACGGCGCTCGGCGAGCTCGCCGAGCGCGGGGAGCTGACCCGCCGCCACGACGGCTCCTGGCTGCTGCGCGGCTCGCCCCCCGACCCATCGGCACTGAGCTCCCGCGGGGGCGTGTCCGGCCGCGCGCACGATCTCCTGCGCCCGGCGCGGCGGCTGGCGCAGGAGCTCGACGACCTCGCGCAGGAGGAGACGCTCGTGGCCAGCGTCGAGCCCGGCCGTGGCACCCGCGGCGAGCCCCTCGGCGCGCTGCTCGGCCGCGACCGCCGCCGCTAGCGGCTGGTCCGGCCGACGCCGGTCAGCAGCTCACGAACGCGCAACGGGCCGCCGGTCGAAGGCGAGAGCGGCGGGGTGTCGAGCCCTGCGCTGCCGCGCATGCCCTCCATCAGCTCGAGCAGGGCCTCGCCGGCGCTGCGGCGCTCGCTCCAGCCAAGCTCCTCGCGGATGCGCGTGGTGTCCATCACCGGCGCCTGCAGGCCCATGTCCAGCCAACCCGGCGACGTGGGCTGCAGCCGAAGCTTCCACGTGGCCGCGGCGAGCCCGCGGACGACGCGCCGCGAGGCCGGCACCGGCCGGGCGCCCAGCAGCCGGCAGAGCTCGGGGACGTCGAGAACGGGCTCGGCGGCGACGTTGTACGCCCCGCGCGCGTCCGGGCGGGTGGCGGCGAGCCGGTAGGCCTGCGCCACGTCGTCGGCGTGCACCGCCTGCAGGACTAGGCGCGGCAGGTCCGGGAGCACGCCGATCAGGCCAGGGCGCACGAGCGGCGAGGGCAGCAGCGGCCCGGCGAAGAGCCGGCGGATGCCGGAGGCGGCCTCGCGCTTGAAGATCAGCCCCGGCCGCAAGCGCACCGAGCGCAGCTCGGGATGCGCCGCCTCGACCTCGTCCAGGGCCCGCTCGACCGCGGCCTTGTGGCGCGAGTAGAACGAGGTCTCGATGCCGCCGGTGGGCCAGTCCTCGCGGACGCGCCGGTCCTTCGGGCCGGGCGAGTAGGCGCCGATCGAGGAGGCGTAGACGAGCGCGGGCACACGTGCTGCCACGACCGCGTCGAACACCCGGCGCGAGCCGCCGACGTTGCTCGCCTCGGCGACCGTCTCGTCGCGCGAGGGCTGGATCAGCCAGGCCAGGTGGATCACGGCCTCGGCGCCCTCGAAGTGCGGCTCCAGCGGCGAGTGCGAGACGTCCGCCTCGACCCAGCGGGTGCGGGGGCTCTGCCACGCCGGCGCGCGCCGCGCCAGGCCGACGATCTCGTGCACCTCGGGGTCGTCCGACAGGGCCCGCACGACGCTCGTGCCGACGTTGCCGGTCGCTCCCGTGACGACGATGCGCATGCCACGGGCCTCGCCTGCCGGACGATCCGCCAAACCGGCGCCGGGCGAAACGATGACCTGGGGAGTTGGAGTGCGCCTAGACTCCACCTCGTGACGAGGGATCTCGCCGCGGCCTCCGCGCTTCTCGACGCGGTGCCCGCCCCGGTGGTCCTGCTGGAGCCCGGTACCGCTCGGGTGCTCTACGCCAACCGCGCCTCGCGCACGCTCGCCGATGGAGTGCTGGCGCTGCCCCGGACGCGCGAGACCTACGGCACGCGCTTCCGCTGCTTCGACGCCGCCGGCCGGCGGCTCGAGTTCGAGGAGCTGCCGGGCGTGCGCGGCGCACGCGGCGAGGAGGTGCAGGACGTCGAGGTCACGTGGGAGACCGACGACGGGCGCCACAACTTCGTGGCGAGCGCGGGCAGGATGGACCTCCCCGGCGTCGGCGAGGCCGTCGTGATGACCTACCTCGAGGTCACCGACCGCGAGCTGGCGCGAGGGGGCGAGCGACGGGCGGCCGAGGAGCTCGAGGCGATCCTCGAAGGCGTCGCCGACTCGATCACCGCGCAGGCAGCCGACGGCCGCCTGGTCTACGCCAACTCGGCCGCGGTGCGGATGCTCGGCTACGGCAGCGTCGAGGACCTGCTCGCCGCTCCGATCCCCGAGCTGATGACGCGCTGGGAGATGTTCGCCCCCGACGGCACGCCGTTTCCGACCGAGCGGCTGCCGGGGCGCCGGGCGCTGCTCGGAGAGGAGCCCGAGCCCGAGCTCGTCCGCTTCCGCGACCGCACCGGGGGCGAGATGCGCTGGGCGCGCGTGAAGGCGCGGCCCGTGAACGGCGACGAGGAGTCGGTGCGCCTGGCCATCAACCTGATCGAGGACATCACCGAGCTCAAGCAGGCCGAGGAGGCCTCGAGCTTCCTCGCCGAGGCCAGCCGGGTGCTCGCCGGGTCGCTGGACTACGAGAAGACGCTCGCGGCGATCGCGCGCCTCGCGGTGCCCGAGGTGGCCGACTGGTGCGCGGTGGACCTCGCCCTGCCGGAGGGCCTGCAGCGGGTCGCGATCGCCCACGTCGACCCCTCCAAGCTCGAGCTGGCCGCCGAGCTGGAGCGCCGCTACCCCCCCGACCCGAACGCGGCGACCGGTGCGCCCGAGGTGCTGCGCACGGGGCGCTCCGAGCTCTACTCGGAGATCCCGCAGGACCTGCTCGCCGCCTCGGCGCAGGACGCCGAGCACCTGGAGCTGATCCGCGCGCTCGGGATGGTCTCCGTGATGATCGTCCCGATGCTCGTGCGCGACCGCGTGCTGGGGATCATCAGCTTCGTCAGCGCCGAGGCCGGCCGGCACTTCAATCAGAGCGACCTGCGGCTGGCCGAGGACATCGGGCTGCGCGCCGCGACCGCGGTCGAGAACGCGCGCCTCTACGAGTCGCGTTCGACGATCGCCCGCGTGCTGCAGGCCTCGCTGCTGCCGCCGCTGCTGCCCGACATCGAGGGCTTCGAGGTGGGCGCGATGTACCGAGCCGCCGGCGGCGACGGCTACGAGGTCGGCGGCGACTTCTACGACCTGTTCTCCACCACCGACGACGAGTGGTTCGCGGTCATCGGGGACGTCTGCGGAAAGGGCCCGGAGGCGGCCGCGGTCACCGCACTGGTCCGCTACACGATCCGCGCAGCCGCGGCACGCCGTCGCTCACCGGCGGAGATCCTGCGCTGGGTCAACGAGGCGATGCTGCGCCAGGACGCCGCGCGTTTCTGCACCGTCGCCGTCGTGCACCTCGATCGCAGCCGGCCGGTCACCCGCCTGCGCGTGGCACTGGGCGGCCACCCGCTGCCGCTGGTCCTGCGCGCGGGCGGGTCCGTCGAGCCGATCGGCGTGCCGGGGACGCTGCTCGGCATGGTCGAGAAGACGCGGGTCCAGGACGGATCGGCCGAGCTCGCGGCCGGCGACGCGCTGCTGCTCTACACCGACGGCATCACAGAGGCGAGCGCGCCGAAGGTGTGGACGCCGGCCGATCTGGAGGGGGCGCTGAGCGGCGCGGCCGGGCAGAGCGCGCAGGCGGTCGTGGACCACGTCGCCGCCGCCGCGCTGCAGGGCCGCGAGACGCCGCAGCGCGACGACGTCGCGATGCTGGCGCTGCGCGCGGTCACCGCCGCCTGACGGCCGCCCTCAGCCGGCCGCGGCGGGGTTGCCCGTCGCCGTGCCGTCCTCGTTGTCGGGCGCGTCGCGCTCGGCCTGCTTGTCGCGGCCGCCCTCGCTCTGCTCGCCCTCGTCGCCCCCGGCGACCTCCGAGGGCGCCTCCTCCGGGTAGCCGGCGTCTGACTTGTCTGGGCTGTCCATGCCGTGCCACTACCCGGTCGGTGCCCCGAACACGCGAAGGGCCGGCGCGAGCCGGCCCTTCGCCGCAGTGCGGATCGGTCGGGCGCTCAGGTCTTGCGCTCGAGGTCGGCGACCTCGTCGGCCTTGGCGTCGGCGCGGTCCTGCGCACCGGCCAGCTCGTCCTTGGCCTCGCCCTTGCGCTCCTCGTTGCGGCCCTCGCGGCGAAGCGACGCGTCGCCGCTCAGATCTCCAGCCGCCTTCTTGGCGCGGCCCGTCAGCTTGTCGGTGATGCCCATGTAGATGCTCTCCCAGGTCGCGGGTGTATCGGGGGGTTACCCGGCGCCGTGGCCGTGAAACGGGCGCCGCGGCGCTCAGCCCGCGTGCTCCGCGACCGTGCGCAGCCGCTCGAGCGCCCGCCGGATCAGCCGGGAGACGTGCATCTGGGAGACGCCCACGCGCTCGGCGATCTCCGCCTGCGTGAGGTCCTCGACGAAGCGCAGGTGCAGCACGATGCGGTCGCGCGCAGGCAGCGCGTGCAGGGTGGGCGCGATCGTGGCGCCGTACTCGACCAGCTCGAAGCGGTCGTCCTCGACGCCGATCGACTCCGCGTAGGTCTCGCCGTCGCCCTCGTCGCCGAAGCGGTAGGACTCGAGCGACACCGCGTCATAGGCCGAGGCGGCTTCCATGGCTTCGAGCACGAGCTCGGTGCTGGTCCCGACCGACTCGGCGACCTCGGCCGCCGACGGCGAGCGGCCGAGCTTTCGCGACAGCTCCTTGACCGTGTTGTCGACCTGCATCACGCGCTCCTGCATCCCGCGCGGGACGTGGACCGCCCACCCGTTGTCGCGGAAGTAGCGCTTGAGCTCTCCCAGCATCGTCGGCACGGCGTAGGAGGAGAACGCGGTCTCGCGAGCCGGGTCGAAGCGGTCGATCGCCTTGATCAGCCCGAGCGTCGCCACCTGCACGAGGTCGTCGAGCGGCTCGTCGGAGCGCCGGTAGCGCCGCGCCATCCTCCGCGCGAGCGGCAGCAGCCGTTCCACGAGCTGCTCGCGAGCGTCCTGGTCGCCGAAGCGGTGGTAGCGGACGAGCAGGCGCCGGTCCTCCCGGGCGCGCGACCCGGGATCCTCGGAGGGACGCCCGTTCGCACCGCGGACCAGCTGATGGGTCGTGTAGGCCGCGCCCTCCCCTTGGGCTGCAGCCGGTGTCTGCTCGCGTTCCAAGCCTCTCCTGATGGCGGCCGTGCCGGCCCTCGACAGGTCTCGGCGACCCGCGCGCGTCAGCCTAGCGGAGTGTCGTCCAAGCGGCCACGGAGCCGGCCTCGAAGAACGCACGGACGAAGGCGACCGCGTCCTCGTGGGTGCGCAGGTCGTCGGGGTTCGCGACCCCGCCGGGCAGCACGAGGCCGTCGTAGTCGCCGGCATCGGCGTCGCCCGCCGTCTTGTCCACGGTGAAGGTGTCCGCCTTGTCGAGGTGGTTGAAGGCCTGGACCTCCCCGGACTCCGGCGCGATCAGCTCAGGGGTGCCCCTGCGTCCTTGACTGCCTTCCCAAGGCTCGGTCAGCTTCACCTGCTCCACGCCCTCCATGGCGCTCAGGAAGGCAATTCGCTTGCCGTCGAGCTTTCCCATGTCGATCCTCCGATGTCGTGATTTCCGCTGAGGCTCGCCGCCCGCGTTAGCCGTCAAACGCGCAGGGGTAGGCCGGTCGCGATGGAGCACCCTCACACGCCCGCCCCGCCCTCCCCCGGGCCGCCCCCGGGCCCCGATCCCCAGCCTCCGGCCCCCGCGCCGCAACCGGGCCCGCTGCCGCCGAACCCCGACCCGCCCTCGATCTGAAGCCCGTCTCCGAGACCCCGACCGAGCCGGCCGACTACGCCGTCATCTCGCTCACCTTCGGCTCGCTGCTCGTGGCCTTGGCCGCGGCGAGCCGCAGCCGCGAGCCGATCGAGCGCGCCGAGCTCCTGCCGCTCTCGGCCGCGGCGTTCTCGCTCTCGCGCCTGCTCGTGCACGACAAGGTCGAGACGTGGCTGCGCGAGCCCTTCGTCATGGAGGAGGCCGACGAGAAGCGCCCGAAGGGCCGGCGGCTGCGCTACGCGGTCGGCGAGCTGCTGACCTGCACGCGCTGCATGGGCGCCTGGAGCTCGCTCGCGCTCGTGGGCCTGCGGATGTACTCGCCCGCGGCCTCCCGCACCGTCACCTCGGTGCTGGCCGCGTCCGCGGGCAACGACGCCCTGCAGGCGGGGTTCTCGCTGCTCACGGCGAGGGCCAACGCTCAGGCGGCCGCCGCCGACGTGAGCACTCACGTCGCGAGCGTGACTCAGCGCGCCGCCTGACCCAACGTGGAGTTAGCCGTCAACCCGGCCCGGGTACGGATACCGCTGCCATGCGCCACCCCCAGTTTTCCCCCGCAGAGCGCGAAGGCGCCGCGTGAGCGATGCCCGTCCCGCGCCCGCGGTCTCCGTGGGTGCGACACGGGTGTCGATCGCGAGCGGGCCGCTCGTCGGCCCGGTCCTTCGGCGCGTCGTCGGGATGCTCGCCGCGCGCGCCGACCTGCCGCTGGACCGGCTGGACGACGCTGTGCTCGTCGCCGACCTGATCGCGGCGCGCGCGCCCGCGCACATGGCCGCGGCAACGGTGGACGTGCAGCTTGAGACCGGGCCGCGCACGCTGGTGCTCAACGTCGGGCCCCTGCGCCCCGGCGGCGGCGAGGCGCTGATCCAGGACGCCGCCGTGCCCGGGGTGGGCAACGTCATCGAGCAGCTCGCCGATCAGGTGTCGGTCATCCCGGGGAGCGACGCCGAGCACCTGAACGTACGCCTCGCCTACGCCGACTGATGGCGATCGAGTTCGCCATCGAGGAGCGCCGGCTGCCCGGTGACGTCCACGTGATCGCCGTGTCGGGCGAGATCGACCTCTTCACCGCGCCCGAGTTCAAGCAGAGCCTGAGCCGTCCGATCGACGAGGGCGCGCCGCGCGTGGTGGTCGATCTGACGGCGACCACGTTCATCGACTCCTCGAGCCTCGGGGTCCTGATCGGAGCGCACCGGCGGATGCGCCAGCGCGACGGCACCCTAGTCGTGGTCTGCGACAATGACACGATTGTGAAGACGTTCAGGATCACCGGTCTGGACAGCGTCTTCACGCTGGTTCCGTCGCTGGACGACGCGCTCGACGGCGACGCCGTCGACGCCTAGCTCCGTCACCC
The DNA here is from genome assembly GCA_038238015.1 of Solirubrobacterales bacterium. Lineage (GTDB taxonomy): Bacteria > Actinomycetota > Thermoleophilia > Solirubrobacterales > Solirubrobacteraceae > DASQFQ01. Next base: position 46,464 of record JBBRYA010000008.1, on the reverse strand, counting down.
AGGCCGCGTGGTGGGCACCGGCTTCCCTACCTCTGACGCCCAGGACGACTTCTCACGCGCGCGACGCGCGCGCATGCTCGCCGAGCTCGGGCGGCGCCTGCGCTTCGAGCCCGACGACGTCGGTCACGTGCTCCCCTTCGAGGAGGTGGTCGATGCGCTCGGGCGCGTCGGCGAGCGCGACCTCGGCCTGCAGCGCGTCGCGCTGGACTCGATCGTGGGCTCGGTGGACCGCGCGCGGGACTTCGACCGTGCCTTCCGGCCGACAAGCCCGCGCCTGCGCACGCGCTGGCAGCGCATCGCCGAGGCCCAGCGCCGCGGTGAGCCGCTGCCGCCGATCTCCGTGTTCCGGGTCGGCGAGCTGCACTTCGTGCGCGACGGCCACCACCGCGTCTCGGTCGCGCGCTCGCTGGGCAGCGCCGATATCGACGCGTACGTCACCGAGGTGCAGACGCGCGTCGGGCCCGGCCGCGACGTCCGGGTCTCAGACCTTCCGCTGAAGGGCCACGAGCGTCTCTTCCGCGAGCGCGTCCCGCTCGACGACGAGCGCATGAAGAAGATCGCCCCGAGCGACCCCTGGGACCACGGCATGCTCGCCGAATGCGTCGAGGCCTGGGGCTTCCGCGCCATGCAGGGCCGCCGCGCCTACCTCGACCGGCCCGAGGTGGCACGGCTGTGGTTCGACGAGGAGTACCTCCCGGTGGTGGCGACGCTGACCGCCGCCGGCTTCAAGGACCGCGGCGAGTCCGATGCCGACGCCTACCTGCGGATCGTCACCGCGCGCTACACGTTCCTGCGCACCCACGAATGGTCTGACGAGGTGATCGAGCGCCTGCGCCGTGAGGATCGCCGCCGGCAGCATTCGAGCCGCAGGTCGGTGCCTCGGCACCGGCGCTACCGCAAGGGCCGCTAGCGCGTTGCCACGTCGCCGTCGGCGGCCGCGCGCAGGCGCGCCACGGACTGGCGGATGAGGCGGGAGACGTGCATCTGGGAGACGCCGACGAGGTCGCCGATCTCCGACTGCGTGAGGTCCTCCTCGAAGCGCAGCCGCAGCACCTCCCGCTCGCGGTCGGTCAGCACGCGCATAAGCCGCTGGACGGTCGCGGCGTCCTCGGCCACGGCATAGCCGTGGTCCTCGGAGCCGAACGCGTCGGCGAGATCGCCCTCGTCCTCCTCCTCGCTGCGCGGGCGGTCCAGCGAGACGGCACGGTACGCGCCGGCGGCCTCGCGCGCCTCGAGCACCTGCTCGGGGCTGACGCCGAGGCGCACGCCCATCTCCACGGGGGTCGGCGCGCGCCCGAGCTCGCGCGACATGTCCTCGCCGACGCGGTCCACCTTGACGGCCAGCTCCTGGAGGTCGCGCGGAACCCGCACGGACCAGCCCTTGTCACGGAAATGACGCTTGAGCTCACCCAGAATTGTGGGTACCGCGAACGACGAGAAAGCGGTCTCTCGAGCCGGATCGAAACGCTCGATCGCCTTCAGCAGCCCGAGTGACGCGACCTGGACGAGATCGTCGAGCGGCTCGCCGGCACGCTGGTAGCGGCGGGCGAGCTGACGCGCGAGCGGGAGGAAGCGCTGGACCAGTGCCTCGCGCGCCGCGGGATCGTCCTCGCGGTGATAGCGCTCGAGCAGCCGCCGATCCTCGGCGGAGCGCGCCGCACGGTCGAGTGCGACGCCGTCAGCGGCCGCGCCCGAAGCGCCGTATGCTGCGCGGGTCTTACCCCGCGCGTCAGAACGATCCTGGATCTGCCCCACGCCTCTCACGATGCTGAACCAACTTGATGTGGGCGCCGGGGAGCACGGGCGCGAAGGACATACCGGCAAGGGGCTGGGCCGGACTTGTCAGGATTCTACCGCGTGCGCCCGGCGATGAGCGCGCGTATGTCGGCATCGGAACGCCACCTGACGATCCTTATCGCCGACGAGGACCAGAGCACCCTGGAGCGCCTGGGCTCGGTGCTCGAGGGGCTCGGCCACGACGTCATGCCCTACGCGGTCTCGCTCAAGGAGGCCAGCGAGCTGATCATGAAGGAGGATCCCGATGTCGCGTTCGTGATGGTCCACGACGACGAGGAGCACGCACTCGCGCTGATCGGCGAGGCCGTGGAGTGCGCCTCGGGCCCCGTCATCGCGACGATGACCCAGCCCGACGTCGAGTTCGTGGCCCGCGCCGCGGAGCACGGCGTCTCGGCGCTCGTGGAGTCGACCGAGCCCTCGGCGGTCCAGGGGGCGATCGAGATCGCGCTCCGCCGCTACAAGGAGGCGTCCGCGCTCGTGGAGAAGGTCGACCAGCTCGAGGGCGCGCTCGAGCGTCGCGCCCTGATCGAGCGCGCGAAGGGCATCCTGATGGAGCGCCACGCCTCCGACGAACGCAAGGCCTTCGAGCTCCTGCGCGAACATGCGCGGGCGACGAACCGCCGCGTGGTCGAGGTGGCGCGCGCCGTGACCGAAGGCCACGCGCTCCTGCCCAAGGGTTAGCGCGCTCCGGCAGGTGGGAACCTGCCGTTGATGGGAGGAGCCCGTGACAAGGAAGCAGGAGCCCTCGAGGACCCGCGGCCCGGGAAGCTCCTGACGCTCGAGGACCTCAAGCGCGCGTTCAAGCGCTTCTCGAGCGATCAGATGACCGATCGCGCAGCCGGGTTGACCTACTACGCGCTGCTCTCGCTGTTCCCGGCGCTGCTGTTCGGCGTCGCGGTGCTCGGGGTGTTCGGGCAGGCGACGCTCGTCAGCGACGCGTCGAAGTACCTGAAGACCGCGGGCGCGCCGTCGGCGACGGTCGACGCCGTGACGACGGCCCTGGCCTCCGCGCAGGGACAGAAGAGCACCGCGATCACCGCGCTGGTCCTCGGCCTGCTGACCTCGCTGAACGGGGCCTCGGGCGCGTTCGGCGCGGTCGGGCGCGCGCTCAACGTCGTGTGGCGCGTGGAGGAGGGCCGCGGATTCGTCAAGCGCAAGCTGCGCGACCTCGGCTGGACGCTGGTCGTGCTCCTGCTGGTCGGCATCACCTTCGTGCTGATCTTCCTCGGCGGCAACCTCGCCAACGACGTGCTCGGGTCGATCGGCCTCGGCGACACCGCCGCCTCGATCTGGCAGTTCGCGCGCTGGCCGGCCGCGCTGATCTCGGCCATGCTCGTCTACGCCGTCGTCTACTTCGCGGCGCCCAACGTCGAGGTCCCGCACTTCCAGTTCGTGACGCCGGGCGCCGTGTTCGGCGTCGTGTCCTGGCTGCTGGCGTCGGGCCTGTTCTTCCTCTACGTCGCGAACTTCTCGTCCTACTCGGCGACCTACGGCGCGTTCGCCGCCGTCGTGATCCTGCTCGTGTGGCTGTGGCTGACCAACGTCGTGCTGCTGCTCGGCGCCGAGCTCAACGCGGTGATCGAGCTGCGCCGCTCGCCTGAGCTGCCGAGGCGCTACGACGGGCCGCCGCTGCCCGAGAAGGTGCCGGCCGAGAAGTAGCCCCTACAGGGTGCGCATCGTCATCGACTCGTCGTAGGAGCACAGCGCACGCCGGCCGGGGCAGTCGGCGCACAGCTCGCGGTGCGGGGTGGCGGTGACCGGGCGCCGCCCCGCGACGAGCCCCTCGGCAAGCGTCACCAGCGACTCGGCGAGCTCGGGGGCGTCGGCCGCCGCGAAGCGAGCCGCCACCGGCTCCTCCGGCTGCTCGAGGAAGCAGTAGGCCACCTCGACCGACTCGGCGCCCTCGCGCAGCGCCGCCAGCGCGTAGACGATCCGCTGCGTGGCGTAGTCGGCGGCGACCACCGCCGCGGGCGAGGCACCGTCGAGCCGGTCGGTCTTGTAGTCGACCACCAGGGCGTGGCCGCCGGGCTCGTCGGCCAGCACGTCGACGAAGCCGTTGACCAGCGAGCCCGCGCCGCCGGGTCCCAGCGCGAAGACGAACGCCCCTTCGCGGCGCACGCGCCCGGCGGCGGCCAGCCGGCCGCACAGCGGCGAGCGCCCGAAAGCGGCGACGAGCGCCCGCAGGTCCTCGACGTCGGCCGTGGTCAGCTCGACCCCGCCGGCATCGGCCAGCCGCCGCACCGCCTCGGCGCTCGGCGGCGCGGGCGCGCGGAAGTCCAGGTCCTCCAGCAGCGCGTGGGCCAGCGTGCCGCGCACGCGCGGGTCGAGCGCCACGGCGCCCGGGGACGCGTCGGGCACGAGCCCTGCGCGATCCTCCGGCAGGCGCAGCTCGCGCTGGAGGTAGTAGCGGTAGGGGCAGCGCGCGTACTGCTGCAACGAGGAGTAGGAGAGCCGGTGGGGCTCCGGGCGCGGGCGCGCCGCAGCCGGCGCCACCTTGGGCGCGGTGGGCAGCGCAGTTCCGGGCGCCCCGGCACGCTCGCGCGCCACCGGCGCGAGCGTCGCGGCTGGGACGCTCCCCGGGGTGGCCGGCGCGACGCGCAGGCGCGCGTGGCGGCCGGCCCACGCGCGCTCGCGCACCTGCTCGGCCGGCGGAGTGTCGCCGAGCAGAGCGGGGACGATCCAGTCCAGCGGCGCTCCGCCGGGCCGCGGCGCCGGGCGCTTCTCCGGGTCGGCGGCGCCCGAGAGGATCAGCAGCTCGCGGGCACGCGTCATCGCGACGTAGAACAGGCGCCGCTCCTCGGCCTCCTCCTCCTTGTCGAGCTCGGCAGCGAGACGCTCATAGCCCAGCGCGGGCACGGACTCGCCGCCGCCCGGCGAGAGCAGCTTGAGCGCGACCGAGCCGTCGCGCCCCACCAGCAGGCGCGGACGCGAGAGCACCCCCTGGCGCCCGAGGTCCGCGACGCAGACCACCGGGAACTCCAGGCCCTTGGCGCGGTGGATGGTCATCAGGCGCACGGCGTCCAGGCCCTCGGCCTCGAGCGGCGCCTCGCCCTCGCGCGCCTCCGCGAGGTCCTGGGTGGCGGCGTAGAGCAGGAAGCCGCGCAGGTCCCGGCCCTCCGCGCGCTCGTACTCGCGCGCCAGGCGCATCAGCTTGCGCAGGTTCGCCAGCCGGCGGTCGCCGCCGGCGCGCGCGAGCACGGCGAGGTCGTAGCCCGTCGCGGCGATCGCGCGCTCGAGCAGCACCTCCACGGGCAGTCGCTCGGCCCGCTCTCGCTCGCCACTCAGCAGCGCGGTGAACGCCCGCAGGCGCTCGTGCTCGGTCGCCTCGAGCACGTCGAGCGCGGGCGGATCGGCGCGCAGCGCTCCCCACAGCCCGTCGCCGCGCTCGCGCCCGGCCTGGGCGAGCAGCACCAGGGCGTCGGTGCCCGCGCCGCACAGCGGCGAGGCCAGCGCTCCGAGCAGCGCCTCCTCGTCGCGCGGGTTGGCCAGCGCGCGGAGATAGGCGAGGCCGTCGCGGACCTGCTCCTGGGACCAGTAGCCGCGGCCGCCGACCACGTAGGTGGCCAGGCCCTGCTCCTCCAGCGCCTGCTCGAAGAGCCGCAGCGAGGCGGTCGCGCGGACCAGCACGACGATGTCGCCCGGGCGCCGGCCGCCGTCGACCTCGGCGCGCAGGCGCGCGGCGAGCACCCGGGCCTCGGCGCGGCGCTGCGGCGGGGCGCCTTGGCCGGCGAGGCCGAGCTGCGCCTCCAGCGCGGGCTCGTCCCAGCCGCGCGCGTCGGTCAGCAGCAACTCCACGGGCGGCTCGGAGCCGGCGCCCGCGTGGTCGGGATCGAACAGCCGCAGCTCGCCGGTGCCGTTGGCCGCCGGCGCGGGCGCGCCCGCGGAGAGCGGGGCGAAGTGCTCGCGCCAGAGCGGCGCGAACGCCGTGTTGAGGACGTCCAGCAGCTCCTCGGCCGAGCGGAAGTTGGCGGTCAGCGGCCGCACGCGCGCCTCGCCCAGCGCCGCGCGGCGCTCGCGGAAGATCGTCACGTCGGCGTGGCGGAAGCCGTAGATCGACTGGAACTCGTCGCCGACCGCGAACAGGTTGTCGCGCTCGAGCGCCTCGAGCACGTCGAGCTGGAGGCGGTTGGTGTCCTGGAACTCGTCGACCATGATCAGCGCGAAGCGCTCCGACCAGCGGCGCCGCAGCGCCGGCGAGCCGGCGAGGAGATCACGCACGCCGAGCTCGAGGTCCTCGAAGTCCAGCCCCGCGCGCGCGGTCTTGGCCTCCGCATAGGCGGCGCCGAAGCGCTGGAGCAGCCCGTCGATCAGCACCAGCGCGGCGGCGGCATGGTGGTCGGCGCAGGCCTGGCGATAGGCGCCCCAGGCCGCGCGGTAGGCCTCGCAGTCGGGCTCGGTAAGGGCGCGCGCGCCCTTCTTGAGCTCGGAGGCGTCGAGCTCGCGCGGCAGCGGCACCGCCTCCGAGCCGTGCTCGAGCAGCGCCGCCGCGGCGTCGAGCGCCGCCAGCCCCTCGGCCACGCGCCGGCCGTCGCCGGCCGCGCCGAGGCACGCCGCGGCCTTCGCGCGGGCAGGCTCGAGTGCCGCCCGCAGGTCGGCCGGCGCGAGCGTCGCCCGCGCGGGCGGGAGCGCCGGCCGGGTCTGCCCGCGGCTGCGCAGCACCGCGTGCGTGCCGAGCACGAGATCGCGCAGGCCCGGCCCGTAGGCGGCGGCGAGGTCGAGCGCGGGGGCGCCCCGGTCCGCAACCCACGCCTCGAGCGCCCGGTCGTAGGCTTGGCGCGCGAGCCGCTGCGCGCCCGGCTCGTCGAGGACGTCGAAGCGCGGGTCCAGCCCGGCGGCGAGCGGCTGTGCGCGCAGCAGCCCGGCGCAGAAGCCGTGGATGGTCCCCACCCACGCGCCGTCGACCTCGCGTGCCCGCTCGTCCTCGCCAAGCTCGCCGAAGCGCCGGCGGATGCGCTCGCGCAGCTCGCCGGCCGCCTTCTCGGTGAAGGTCAGCGCGAGGATCGCGTGGACTCCGACGCCGTCGCGCAGCACGGCCTCGACGAAGCGCTCGGCCATCACCGCGGTCTTGCCCGAGCCCGCATTGGCGGCGAGCAGGGACGAGCCCGTACGGTCCTCGATCGCGGCGCGCTGCTCGGAGGTGAAGACCGGCGCGCTCACTCCGGCGCGCTCACTCCGGCGCGCCCTCCCCGGCCCGGCAGATCGCCGGGTAGGCGCACCCGCCCTGCGGCCGGCAGCGGTCGGGGCAGGCGGCGATCCGCCCGGAGCGCAGGTCGCGCACGGTAGCGAGCGCGAGCTCGTCGGCCGCTGCGAGCTGCGCTTCGAGCTCGGGCCCGGAGACGACATCGGAGCGCACGTAGCGGCCGGGGACGTCGTCGCGGATCAGCCCTCGCGGGCGCTGCTCGCCGCCCCACAGCGACTGGTAGAGGCCGCCCACGGGGTCGAGGCCCAGAAGCTCGCGCGCGGCGAGTGCGTAGAGGGCGACCTGCAGGTGCTGGCCGTCCGCCCACTTCGCGCCCGGCGGCGCCGAGGCACCCTTGTAGTCGCGCACGATCGCCGCGTGCGTCTGCGGGTCGGCGTCGATGCGGTCCACGCGGCCGGTCACCCGCAGCTCCCCGTCGCCGAGCGTGAGCGGTCCGTGCGCGTCCCCGTCGCGCCCGAAGCTCCACTCGAGCCACTGCGGCTCCAGGCCGGCGCCGTGCTCGGCCTCATGGGTGAGGTAGCGGCGCAGGTCGGCGTCCAGGCGCCGCAGCGCCACGCGCGCCTGCGCGCAGCCGTCGCTGCGGCGCAGCTCCGCCAGCGCCGCCTCCAGCTCCTCCAGCGCCGCCGCCAGGGTCTGCGGAGCCAGCCGCGCCGAGCCGGTGCGCAGCTTCAGCCCGCTCAGCGTGCGGTACAGCACGGCGTGCGCGACCGAGCCGCGGCGCTGGGGATCTGAGTCGGGATCGACGCGCCCCGGGCGCAGCACCTGCTCGATCAGCCAGCGCACCCCGCAGGCGGCGAAGGCCTCCAGCGCCCTCGCGGGCGCCTCCTCGCGCGCCGCGAGCGCGCCCAGCACGGGCTCGCTGCGCGGCGCCGCGAGACCGGGCGGGTCCGGCCGCGCCTGCGCGGAGGCCAGCGAGCGGCGGAGCTCGAGCGGCGTGGGCGCCTCGCGCGGGGCCCAGGTGACCTCGGCCAGCAGCCGCCGCCCGCGGCCGTCCCACAGCGCATCGGTGAACAGCGCGCGCACGTCGTCGAGGAACGGCGAGGCCTGCAGCGGATCGCCCTCCTCGTCGGAGGAGCGCCAGGACAGGAACAGCAGCTCCTCCGGCCGCGACACGCAGGCGTAGAACAGCGAGCGCTCGCGGGCGAGCACGTCCTCGTGGGGCTCGAGGCGCAGGCCCGTCGCGGATGCGAGCGCACGCCGCGCGTCGTCGTCGAGGAACGGCTCGGGGACCGGGCGGCGCGGGAGCTCGCCGTCCTGGAGGCCGCAGACGAAGACCGCGCGGAAGCGCCGCGCGCGGATCGCCAGCGGGTCGGCCAGCAGCACCCCCGGCGCCGCGCGCGGGCCCTCGCGGACGCGGACCGCGCCGAGCACGTCGAGCAGCTCCTGCGGCGCGCCGGCGAGCTCGGGGTCGGCCGCGGCCAGGCCGCGCAGCTCGGCCGCCGCGGCGCGCAGCTCGCCCGCCGCCTGCGCATCGTCGCGCGCGCCGCCCTCCAGCACATCGGCGCGGCGCACGTGCGGCGCGGCCCAGATCGCATCCGCCTCGCGCACGAGCGCGTCGAGCAGCGCCGCCGGCCCATCCGAGGCCGCGACGGCCACGGCGTCGAGCTGCTCGGCCGGGGACAGCCCGCCGAAGCCGCCCGCGCGCGACCACAGCGCCGCGGCCTCGCGCGCTCCGGCGACCTCGCTGCGGCGCACGAGCGCGTCCAGGGTGTCCGCGATGTCTGCGACCGCGAGCTTGCCCGGCGTGCGCAGCCAGGTCAGCAGGTCCGCGGCGCTCCCGCCCGGCAGCGCCGCGCGCGCGAAGGCGAGCACGCCCGCGCCCAGCCGGGTCGAGGCGAGCGCGACCCGCCTGAAGTGCGCGACCGGCACGCCGTAGGCCTCGAGCACCTGCGCGAACAGCGCCGCCGGGGCGTCGCCCCGCACGAGCACGGCGATGTCCTCGGGCGCGACCCCGTCGCGCATCAGCTCGAGCACCTCGGCCCCGACCAGCTCGGCCTCGGCGCGCTCGCCGCCCGCCTCGAGCAGCCGCACAGCGCCGTTGGGCGGCCGCCGTTCGGCGCCCGGCTCAAACAGGGCGCGCTCCAGGTGGTGCAGCGCGGGGCGCGCCGCCGCCGCGTAGTGCTCCGAGCGTTCCGGCAGCCCGATGACCTCGTCGGCGAGCCCGAGCAGCTCCTGGACGGTGGCGGCGCTCCCGGCCAGCGCGTGGCGGCCGGGCTCGTAGGGCAGGGCCACGCAGACGTCGGCGTGCGCGTGGCGCACGAGCGTCTCGACCGCGTCGCGCTGGATCCGCGTGAGGTCGTCGAAGCCGTAGAGGAAGACCGGCCGCGAGCCCCAGCGGGCGGGATCGGCGCGCAGGCCGTCGAGCGCGGCCCAGGCAAACCCCTCGGCGTCCAGGCGGCCGAGGCGCTCCAGGCGGCGGCGGTAGGCGGCGTAGAGCGTCGCGGGCTCCTCTCCCGAAGAACCCGCCCCCCACTCGCGCAGGGCCTGGGTGAAGCGCTGCGGGGTGACCAGCGAGCGCTGCAGCTCGGCGAACAGCTCCCCGGCGGCGCGCGCGAAGCCCGGCGAGGCCGCCGACGCCGCCAGCCGCTGCGGGCGCGCGTCGCGGATCGCCGCCGCGACGACGCGGTCGCGCGCGACCGCGCCCAGCGGCCGGCCGTGGAGGCCGACCGCCTCGGCGACGGCACGCATCAGCCACTCGAAGGTGGCCACCTCGGCGCCGAACACGACCCCGCTCGCCGCCAGCTCGCGCTGGTAATGCTCGACGTCGGGCACGGTCGGCACCACCAGCAGCGGGTCGCGCGAGAGCGCCGACCGGAAGCGCTCGAGCACGGCTCCGGCCTTGGCGGCGTTGGCGGGACCGGTGATCAGGACGAGCGACATGGCGACCGCTAAGGGTGACCCGCGGCCCCGACGATGTGACGCGTCCGCCGCACTTAGCGGACATTTATGTCCGGCTGAGGCTCAAGCTGAGAGGGTTCGGGCCGACACACGTCGAGAGCCGTTCATCGCACCGGGAGCCGTCGGAATGCCGCATCTCTACATGCCCGCTGACCACAGCGACGCCGACGTCGCCCTCGCCGGCCGGGTCGCCGAGGCGGTCGACTCCGCCGAGCTGTTCGTGGCCTGGACGCGCACGGCGGGCGCCGCCTGCGCTCCGGAGGCGCCGCCTCGGGAGGAGCCCGTGCCGGTGAACCCGTTCGCCCACGCGCTCGCCGAGATCGTGATCGCGTTCTCGGCGCTGTTCTCGCTGCTGCTGCGCCCGGGCCGCTCGGACCCCGACAGCGCGCCGCCGCGCGCCCCGCGGCTCGACCGAAGCCCGATGGAGGGCGCCGACCGCTAGTGGGCTCGGCCCTCGAGGTGGGCCGTGTCGTTGAAGGACCGCAGGAGCCAGGCGCCGTCGCGCAGGACGACGAGCCGCGTCAACGAGCCGTTGTCGGAATGCACGAACGCGAACGGCCGGCTGCCGGTGGCCTGCCGGCAGAGCTCGCCGATGACCCCTCCGTGGACGACCGCCGCGGTCACGACATCCAGGCCCGCGGTCGCCACGACGCGCTGCAGCCCGGCACGCACGCGCGCGGCGAACGCCTCCATCGGCTCCGCTCCCGGGATCACGTCCCAGCGCTCCTGCTCGCGCATGCGCTGCACGAGCGGGTCGCGGTCCGCCGAGCGGATGCGCAGCTCGCCGCCCTCCCAGTCGCCGAGGTGCGCCTCGCGCAGGTCGGCGACCACCACCGGCTCGATCCCGAGACTCGCGGCGAGCGGCGCGGCGGTCTGCGCGGTCCGCTGGAGTGTGGTCACGAACAGGCCGCGCAGCGCCTCGGCGCCGAGGCGCTCGGCGACGGCGAGCGCCTGCGCTTCGCCCTCCGGCGCGAGCGCGGGGTCGCCCTGGCCGTCGAGCAACGGGTGCCTGCGCCCGCGCACCGCGACCGCCGAGGCTCCGTGGCGTACGAGCACGACCTCGGTCGCACCCGCCGGGAGCGCGAACGCGCGCTGCGGGAAGCTCTCGCTCAAGCCGCTTCGGCGGCGGAGACCGCCGCGGCGGTGGCCGGCGTCTCCGCGGCCTCCGCCTCGCCCTCGGGCGGCTTGGCGCCCTCGCGCGCCCACGGCTCGTCGAACTCGACGCGCCACTTGCCCTCTGGGCTCTGCTCGAGCGCCAGGCGCGCGCGGAACGAGCGGCCCGAGCGGCCCTTGAAGCCGGTCACAGGCTTGGCAGTACGCCCGCTGGCGATCAGCTCGCGCGCCACGGCCGGCGGCAGGGTCTTTCCGGCCTTGCTCTTCCAGATCACGAAGCCGCAGCCCGGGTCCTCGCGCGACCAGCAGGAGAAGCCCTTGCGGTTCTCGTTGATGTCGTGCCCGCAGACCGGGCAGGGACCGAGGTTGGCGCGCGGGATGCGCACGTCCTTGAGCTTGGCGTCGAGCTCGGCGACGGTTCCGCGCGCGAAGTCGGCGATGTCGCTCATGAAGCGCTCGCGCTGCTCCTCGCCCTGCTCGATGCGCGTCAGGCGGTGCTCCCAGTCGCCGGTGAGGCTGGGCGAGGTCAGCGGGTGCTCGCCGAGCAGCCGGATCACGTTCAGGCCCTTCTCGGTGGCGACCAGCGCGCGCCCCTCGCGCTCGATGTAGCCGACGTCGATCAGCCGCTCGATGATCGCCGCGCGCGTCGCCGGGGTGCCGATCCCGGAGTCCTTCATCGCCTCGCGGATCTCGTCGTCCTCGATGAGCTTGCCCGCGGTCTCCATGGCGGCCAGCAGCGAAGCGTCGCTGTAGCGCCGCGGCGGCTTGGTCTCCTTCTCCTCCGCGGCCACCTCCGCGGTCTCGACGTGCTCGTCGCGCTCGAGCTTGGGCAGCGCCTGGTCGGGAGACTCCTCGTCGTCCTCGGCGGCGGGACGCCCGACCTCGGCCGCGGTCTCGCCGTAGGCGGCGCGCCAGCCCGGCTCGAGCAGGACGCGCCCGCGCGTGCGGAAGACGTGGCCCTCGACGGTGGTCTCCAGGCGCGTGTTCTCCCACACGGCGTCGGGATGGAAGACCGCGAGGAAGCGACGCACGACCATGTCGTAGACGCGGCGGTCGTCGTCGCTCATCTTCTCCGTGCGGTGCTCGGAGCGCGTGGGGATGATCGCGTGGTGGTCGGTGACCTTCGCGTCGTTGATGACTCGCCCCAGCGGCAGCACGTCGAGCCCGGTGACGTAGCCGGCCGCCTGCGCGTACTCCCGCTTGGAGCCCACCCCGGCGGCCGTCGGCTTGATCTCGGCGACCATGTCGGAGGAGAGGAAGCGCGAGCTCGTGCGCGGGTACGTCAGCGCCTTGTGCTCCTCGTAGAGGCGCTGGGCGGCCGACAGCGTGCGGCGCGCGGAGAAGCCGAAGCGCGTGTTGGCCTCGCGCTGCAGGGTGGTCAGGTCGTATAGGAGCGGAGCGCGCTCCCTGCGGGTCGTCGTCTCGAGCTTGGTGATCTGGCCGGCGTGGCCGCGCACGGCGGCGACGATCGCGTCGGCCTCCGCGGCGCTGGGCAGCCGGGGCTTGGCTCCCTGGTGCAGGCGGCCCACGTAGCGGCGGCCGGGCTCGCCGGCCTGCGGCACGAAGGTGGCGTCGACGAGCCAGTAGGGCTCGGGCTTGAAGTCGCGGATCTCCTGCTCGCGGCGGGCGATGATCGCCAGCGTCGGGGTCTGTACGCGGCCGAGCGAGACGGCGCCGTCGAAGGAGGAGCGCAGGCGGATGGTGGCCGCGCGGGTGGCGTTCATTCCGACGATCCAGTCGGCCTCCGAGCGCGAGCGGGCCGCCTCCTCGAGGCGCGAGAAGGCCTCGCCCGGGCGCAGCTCGGCGAACGCGCTGCGGATCGCGGCGGCGGTCATCGAGGAGAGCCACAGGCGCTGCACCGGCTTGTCGGCGCCCGCCTTCTCATAGAGCCAGGCGAAGATCAGCTCGCCCTCGCGCCCGGCGTCGCAGGCGTTGACGACCCCGGCGACCTCCTTGCGCTTGAGCTGGCGGTTGATGACCGAGAACTGCTTGCGCGAGCGCTCGTCGCGCACGACGAGCTGGAACTCGTCAGGGAGGATCGGCAGGTCGGCCATGCGCCACTTCTTGAACTTCGGGTCGTACTCGTCGGGCTCGGCGAGCTGGACGAGATGGCCGACGGCCCAGGTGACGATGTGCTCGTCGGACTCGAGGTAGCCCTCGTGCTTGGCGAAGGAGCCGGGCAGAACCTGGGTGAGGTCGCGCCCGACGGAGGGCTTCTCGGCGATGACGAGGGTCTTGGCCATGGGTGCGATGAGCCTAGCGGGGCCTCCTGCGGCGGCTCAGCCGGCGCACGGTCCGGTGGACACCGGCCCGGACGCGCCCGCGAGCCTGCGCCGCACGATCGCGTTCGGCACGCCGTAGCCGCCGCGCGGGCCGGTCGTGGTCGCGGCGAAGATCGTCGTCACGACACGCCCGCGGCCGTCGACCATCGGCCCGCCGGAGTTGCCTGAGCGCACCACGCCGCGCAGCGAGGTGAGCCGCCGCTGGACCGGGCCGCGGCCGTAGGCGTCCTGCGTGGCGCTGCTGCGCGTTGGGCCCAGGCGCCCGGGGCGCACGTCGTAGTCGCCGTTGAGCGGGAAGCCGAGGATCGCCGCCGACGTGCCGGCCTTCGGGTCCGCAGCGATCTCGAGCGCCGGCGCCGTGAGGCCCTCGACGCGGAGCACCGCGATGTCGTTGCGGGGGTCGAAGGCGACCGCGTGCGCGGCAAGCCCGGCGCCCTTGCCGCGCGGCAGCACGCGAGTGTCGTCCTGGCCGGCGACCACGTGGGCGTTCGTGACCACGAGGCCGGGCCGCACCACCCAGCCCGAGCCCTCGACGCCGAGCCCGCAGGCGGTGCCGAGGATCTTGACCACGCTCGGCTCCGCGGCGCGGACGTCGGCGTCGCGAGCGATCCCGGCGCGCGGGGCGGCCAGACGCCCCTCGGGCAGGTTGATGCGAGGGAACGGGTCGAGCCGCGCAAGCGTGTTCAGCAGCGGGCCCGAGGGGGGCAGCGCGGCGTTCAGGCGCGAGAGGACGGCAGAGCGCTGGACCTGCCGGCGCAGGTCCGGCGAGCCGTTGTGCACCGCGACAGCCCCGATGATCCAGATCACCCCTAGCGCGATGCAGGCGGTCAGCACCGCGCCCAGGGCACCGTCGAGCGCCGCCAGGCCGGGCGCCCGCAGCCGGGCGCGCAGCCGGGAGCCGACGCCCTCGAAGCCGGCCGCGAAGGCCGCGCCGGCCAGCAGGGCGCCGATCAGCCCGAAGGCCGGCGCGTAGGGCGAGCGGGCGCCGTCGGAGAGCACCAGCGGCACCAGCCGCGTGCCGAGCCACGCGCCGGCCGCGAAGCCGACGAGCGCGAGCGCCGCGGCCACGAAGCCCTGCGCCCAGCCGAAGACCGCGAGCAGCAGCACGATCGCGGCGATGATCCAGTCGAGCCCCGTCATCGGGCCAGCGAGGGTAGATGGTCGGCCTCGCCACCCGGGGCGCCGCGTGCTTGCCCTTCCGCCAGGGAATATGACCGTGATGCCCGCGTCCCGCCTCTCCCCGCTCGCCGTCCGGGCGCCGGCACGCCGCCGCGGGTCCCGGCGCCCGCGCAGCTCGCGGCTGCTCCTGCTCGGCGCGCTCGCGCTGCTGGCCTTCGGCGCCGGCGCGGTGGCGGGCCTGCGCCACGAGCCGCCAGAGCGCGCGATCGCACGGCGGTGGGCCGCTGCATGGTCGCGCGGCGACTACGCGGCGATGCACGCGTTGCTCACGCAGTCCGCGCGCCGTCGCGCGAGCCTGCAGCGCTTCCAGCGCACCTACCGGCAGGCCAACGACACGCTCACGCTCCAGCGGGTGTCCGCGACGCGGCCTCGCAGGGGCAGCGACGGCGCCTACGTGGTGCCCGTCGTCTACACGACGCGCGTGTTCGGGCGCCTCTCGGGCCGGCTGCGCCTGCCGGTGGTCGAGGACGGCGACGGCGTGGGCGTCGACTGGCGCGCCCAGCTCGTCTACCCGGGGCTGCGCGCGGGAGAGAAGCTGACCCGCGAGACGACGCTCGCGGCGCGCGGGGACATTCTGGCTCGCGACGGGTCCCCGCTGGCGCAGGGCCCGACCCGCGTCTCCAGCCTCGGGCCCGTGGCGGCCGACGTCGTCGGCCGCGTCGGCCCCGCGCCGCCCGAGCGAGCGGCCGAGCTCGCACGCCGCGGCGTCCCGGCCGGCGCGCCGGTGGGCCTCAACGGGCTCGAGCGCGAGTTCGACGCGCGCCTGACCGGCGCCCCCGGGGGCATCCTGCTCGCCGGCCGGCGCACGCTCGCCCGGGCCGCGCCGGTGCGGGGCGAGAACGTCCGCTCGAGCATCGACCCGGCGGTGCAGCGCGCGGCGGTCGAGGCGCTGGCGGGGCGCTTCGGCGGGGTGGCCGCGCTCAAGCCCGGCACCGGCGAAGTGCTCGCGCTCGCGGGCATCGCCTACTCCGCGCCGCAGCCCCCCGGCTCGACGTTCAAGATCGTCACGCTCGCGGGCCTGCTGGGCTCCGGGGTGGCCAAGAGCACCGACAGCTTCCCGGTCGAGACGTTCACCACGCTGGAGGGCGTCAAGCTCGAGAACGCCCACGGAGAGGCCTGCGGGGGCTCGCTCAAGGCGGCGTTCGCCGAGTCCTGCAACTCCGTCTTCGCCCCGCTGGGCGCCAAGCTCGGCGCCAAGCGGCTGAGCGCGACGGCGCAGCGCTTCGGCTTCAACGAGACGCCGACGCTGGCCGGCGCCGCGCCCTCGACGCTGCCGCCGCCGGAAGCGATCGGCGACGACCTTGCCGTCGGCTCATCGGCGATCGGCCAGGGCAAGGTGCTCGCCACGCCGCTGCAGCTCGCATCCGTGGCCGCCACGATCGCCGAGCGCGGCCGGCGCGTGCGCCCGACGCTCTCGCGCGGCGGCCAGGGCACGGCAGTGCAGGCGGTGTCAAAGCCCGTGGCGCGCGTCATCGCACGCTTCATGCGCGCCGTCGTCGCCGGCGGCACCGGCGCCGGCGCCTCGATCCCGGGCGTCACGGTGGCCGGCAAGACCGGCACGGCGGAGCTGCGCACGACCGTCAAGCCCGACCCAGGGACCCAGCAGCCCGGGGCGGTCCCCACGCCCGTGCCGGTGGAGGACAAGACCGACACCGACGCGTGGTTCACCGCCTTCGCCCCTTACGACCACCCGCGCGTGGCGGTGGCCGTCCTGCTCGTCGGCCAGGGGGCCGGCGGCGAGACGGCGGCCCCCGCCGCCAAGACCGTCCTGCTCGCCGCGCTGAAGCGCTAGACGTCGAGGTCCACGATCCCGAGCTCCTTGGCGTTTGCCGGGTTGGCGATGTGGAACTCCAGCGGGCGGTTCTGCAGCGAAGTGAGGTCGACGCGGAAGAGCAGCAGCGAGCCTTGGATGACGCCGTCGGCCGCGATCGAGTCGGGCTGCGGGATCAGGCCCTTGGGCTGGAGCGTCATCGGCTGGTACACGAACGGGTTGGTGATGCGCACGGGCGTGTAGCGCTTGGCGAGCGTGTCGATGATCGAGAAGTCGCGCGCGGAGGGCAGTGCGCGCTTGCCGGTGTTCTGCACGCGCACGAAGATCGCGAACCAGGTCTGCTGGGCGTTCGGCGGCGCCTCGCTCGAGTCCAGGCCCTGCAGGTAGGTGCGGTCCTCGATGTCGTTCGGGTTCAGGATCCGCGAGTTCTGCACCTGGTACTTGAGCTGGCCGACGTCGATGTAGAGGCCCTCGGTCGCGCCCAGGGTGCGGACCTCGAGCTTGTTGCCGCAGCCCGCGAGGATCAGCAGGGCGGTGAGGGCCAGGACGCAAAGGCTCAGGTGGCGGGCCGGGCGGGTCACGACGGGCGGCAGTCTAGAGGCCCGCGACCGTCACCCGCGTGCCGCGTCCCTCGTTGTCCTCGAGGATCCGCTGCAGCCTTTTGAGCGCCTTGTTGGAGCGCCGCCGGAGCCAGCGCCGGAAGCCGAAGGCCTCCATCAGGCGGTCGCTGGCCAGGGCCGGCTCGGTCTCGGTGACGTACTCCACGTGCGTCCCGGAGCCGGACGGGGAGAGGGTCCAGCTCGCGAAGCTCTTGGTGCGGTTGAACTTGCCTCCGCGGCCGACGGCGACGATCCGGTAGGGCCGCTCGACCTCGACGAAGGTCATGTCCGCCCACGAGAAGCGGTTGCGCGGCGCGTCGACCCGATAGCGCGCGCCCGCCCCGCGGCCGGAGGACTCCACGCGCGTCAGGTGCCACTCCTTCAGGTAGTGGTCGGTGAACTCGGAGTGGTTGGCGATGTCGGCGAGGTAGTCGAAGACCTCCTCGCGCGGGCGGTCGATCGTGATGGAGAGCTCGATGGGGTTCACGGCGCGCGCGAAGACTACGCGCGTCTGACCCGCACCGCCCGCTTGTGCTCAGGGGAGTGGACGAGCTCGGAGCGCTCGGGCGCCTCGCGGCGCAGCGGGCGGCACAGCTCGCAGACCATGCGCTGCCCGTAGAGGTAGACGCGCTCGCCGATCAGCGGCGTGCGGTGGCAGTGCGCGCAACGGTGGCGCCGCGCGGCGAGGGCGCCGACGCTCTTGCGCAGCAGCGCGAGCTCCAGGCGCGGTGAGGGCGACGCGATGACCGGCATGGTTGAGAGGGTTCGGCGGCGGGCACCAGGACCCTGCCCGGGGCGAGTCCCCTGGGGCCTGGGGTCCAGCCCCCATTGACCGCGCCCGTATGATTCATGACGGAGGATCGGGTCGCCGGGACGGCGCGTGCGCGCCAAGGAGAGATTGATGGATCCACGCACCCCCAGCGAGATCGAGCGCACTGGCACTCTGCCGTTCACCGGCGAGGGCTCGGTGCCGGTGACGGCCGAGCAGCCCGTGATCGCCCCCGATCGGCCCGACTGGGTGGAGGAGGCGCGCGCGAGCGTGACCGGCCCCGGGCGCTACATCGCCTACGAGGACTCCGGCCGCCGCGTCGTGGTCCCGCTGTCCCGGGAATGGACGCGAATCGGGCGCTCGCTGTCGGCCGACGTGCGCTTCGACGACGCGACCGTGTCGCGCCGCCACGCCCTCGTCGCGCTCCAGGAGGACGGCGTGCGCGTGCTCGACGACCGCTCGCTCAACGGCGTGCACGTCAACGGCAGCCGGGTGGACTTCAGCCCGCTGGCCGACGGCGACGAGATCACCATCGGCCGCCACACCCTGTACTACCTGGACACGGCGACCGTCGGCTCGGCGGTGGCATCGGCCCCGGCTGCGCTCGCGGAGTAGCGGCCGCTACAGTCCCGGCCCGCATGGCCGAGACGATCGCGGTCCTCTCGCTCAAGGGCGGGACGGGCAAGACCACGACGGTGCGCACGCTGGCTGACGTGCTGCGGCGCGTCGGCCTCGACGTGCTCGTGCTCGACCTCGACCCCCAGGGCAACCTGTCGGACTACTTCGACGTGCCGCCCGACGCCTCGCCCACCGTGGCCGACGTGTTCAGCGGCGAGGCGAAGGTCAAGGCCGCGACCCACGACGGCATCGTCCCGGCGACGCCGATCCTGGCCGAGGTCGAGCGCTCGCTGTCGGGCAGGATGGGCCGTGAGCTGGTGCTGCGCAAGGCGCTGAAGGCCGCCGGCTCGGAGTACGACGTGATCCTGATCGACTGCCCGCCAGCGCTGGGCCTGCTGACCGTCAACGGCCTCGTGGCCGCCGACTGGGCGCTGATCTCCTCCGAGGCGCAGTACTTCGCCCTGCAGGGCGTGCAGGGCGCGCTCGAGGTGATCGAGCAGGCCGCCGAGTACTACAACCCCGACCTCGAGTTCCTGGGCGTGGTCATGAACATCGCCGACATGCGCACGGTGCACTCGCGCGAGGCCTACGACTCGCTGGCCGAGCACTACCCCGAGAAGGTGTTCGCGTCCGTCATCCGCTCCTCGATCGCCTACGCGGAGTCCGCCGAGCGCGGCCGCTCGATCCTCGACCATCGCCCCGACCTCGGCGCCGACTACCTCGCGCTCGCAGACGAGGTGCTGCAGCGCATCGGCCTGGACGCGCCGCGCCGCAAGCTGAAGTCCCTGGCCGCCGCGTCGTAGATTGAGGAGGATGCGGCGACGCCCGCTCCTCCTCGCGCTGGTCCTCGTCCTCGGCGGCTGCGGCGCCGCCAGGCCGGTAGGCACGCCCGCGCAGCGGCCGCCATTCACGGCGGCCGGCAAGGTTGAGCGGCCCGCACCCGGCGGGCGCTACCTGACCGCGCGCCTGCTGGCCGCCGCGGAGCTGCGGGCCCGCCCGGGGGGCCGCGTGCTCGCCCGGCTCGGCATGCGTACCGAGTTCGGGTCCCGGCGGGTGCTCGGCGTCACCGCCCGACGCGGCGGCTGGCTGCGGGTGGTCACCTCCGAGCGCCCGAACGGCCGCGCGGGCTGGATCTCCGAGCGCCGCGCCCGGCTGGCGGGGACCGACTGGTCGCTGCACGTCGACCGCTCCGCGCGCCGGCTCACGCTGCGCCACGGCGACCGCGTGGTCACGCGCTTCCCGGTCGCCGTCGGGCGGCCGGGCACCCCGACGCCGACCGGGCGCTTCGCGATCACCGACAAGCTGCACCCCGACGATCCCGCCTCGCCCTACGGCTGCTGCGCGCTCGCGCTCTCGGGGCACCAGACGAAGCTGCTGCCCGGCTGGCCGGGCGGCGACCGCCTCGCGATCCACGCCACGCCGCAGGTGCAGACCGTCGGCACGGCGGCCTCGCTGGGCTGCATGCGCGCCCGCGAGCGCGACGTCCGCCGGCTCATGCGCAGCGTCCCCGTCGGGGCGCCGGTGTTCGTGCGCGCGTGACCCGCGGCCCGACCATCACGCTCGACGGCCGCACGCTCACGCCGGCCAAGGTGGTCGAGCTCGCCCGTGGCCGCGCCGAGGCCGCGATCGGCGCCGATGCGCGCGAGCGCAACGCCGCCGCCGAGCGCCTGGTCAGCTCGCTGCGCCGCCGCGGTGACCTGCTCTACGGCGTCACCACGGGGGTCGGGTCGCTGCGCTCGGCGCCGGCCGCGCTGGAGGACCCCGACGACCACCAGTGGCGGCTGCTGCGCAGCCACGCCGGCGGCGGCGGGGCGCCGTTGACCGTCGAGGTGGTGCGGGCTGCGATGGCGGTCCGGCTCAACCAGCTCGGGGCCGGGGGCGCGGGCGTGGGCGACGGGCTGATCGACGCGCTGCTCGGGGCGCTGGGCGCGCGCGTGACGCCGTTCGTGCGCGAGCTCGGCTCGCTGGGCACCGGCGACCTGACCGCGCTGGCCGAGATCGGCGTGGCGCTCGGCGGCGAGGGCGACTGCTGGGTCGGCGACGACGTCGTGCCCGCCGCGGAGGCGCTTGCGGCGCACGGCCTCACCCCGGTGCACTACGGCGCGCGCGACGGCATCGGGTTCATGAGCTCCAACGCCGTGAGCATCGGCCTCGCCGCGCTCGTCTTCCACGACGCGAGCCGCCTGCTGGACTCCGCGCTCGCGGTGACCGCGCTGTCCTACGACGCGACCGGCGCCGACCTCGCCGTTCTCGACCCGCGCGTGCACGCTGCGCGGCCCCACCGCGGCCAGGTCGAGGTCGCGCGCCGCCTGCGCGAGCTGCTCGGCGGGCTCGCGCCGGATGCGCACGCTGCCGGCCGGACGGTCCACGACGCCTTCGTGTTCCGCTGCGTGCCGCAGGTCGAGGGGACGCTGCTGGACGCGCTCGAGCGCTTGGCCCGCGTTCTCGAGATCGAGCTCAACGTCGCCGGGGAGAACGCGCTGCTGCTCCCGGGCGACGGCGTCGCGCTGCCGAACGGCAACTTCCACGCCGGCGTCCTGACGCTGGCGCTCGACTCGCTGCGCGGAGCGATGGCGCAGTCCGCGTCGCTGGTCGCGGCACGGGTGAGCGCGCTGCTCGACCCTGAGGTGACTGGCCTGGCCTCGCAGCTGGCCCGGAACCCCGGGCCCGACTCCGGGGCGATGATCCTCGAGTACACCGCGCACGCCGCCGCCGCGGAGGTGCGCTCGCTCGCGGCCAGCGCCGCCTCGCAGACCACGAGCGTGCAGTCGGGGATCGAGTCGCACGCGAACTTCGCGGGGCACTCCGCCCGGCGGACCTCCGACGCGATCTCGCGGATGGCCGTGGCGGTCTCCGCCGAGCTCGTGCTCGCGGTGCGCGCGCTGCGGCTGCGCGGGCGCCGGCCGGCCTCCCCGGCCCTGATGCGGCTCCACGACGCCGCGGCCGACCGCCTCGACGCCGACATGACCGACCGACCGCTCTCGGGCGATCTCGAGGCCGCCCGGCGGCTGCTGTTCGACGACGCGCTGTGGATCCAGGACGAGCCGGGCGACCAGTGACTCAGGCGATCTCGCGCACGTCGGCGCCCTGAGGCTCGAACGGGACGCGCAGAACGCTCGCCCAGCCCTCGGCCTCCGCGCGCAGCCGCTCGAGCACGCCGCCGGTGGCCTCGAACTGGGTCCACACCAGCACGCTCGGGCCCGCGCCCGAGATCGTGGCGCCGAGCGCGCCCAGCTCGACCGCGCGGTCGAGCAGCGCCGCCGAGCGCGGGAACAGCGACGCGCGGCGTGGCTGGTGCAGGCGGTCGGAGAGCCCGCGGGCGATCAGGTCCCAGCGGCCCTCGGCGAGCCCCAGCACGAGCAGGCTCGCGTGCGCGACGTTGAACACCGCGTCGCTCATCGGCACCTCGGCCGGCAGCGCCGCGCGCGCCTTCGCGGTCCGTACCGCGCGATCGGGCACGACCAGCACCGCCTCGAGGCCGGCCGGCACCTCCAGGCGCACGGCCTGGCCGTCCGCGCAGATCACGAAGCCGCCGAGCAGGGCCGCCGCGGCGTTGTCGGGATGGCCCTCGAGCTCGGACGCGAGGGCGAGGACGTCGGCGTCGAGCTCGAACAGCGAGTCCGCGGCCACCAGGCCCGCGACGTAGGCCGCCGCGCTCGTACCCAGCCCGCCGGCCAGCGGGACGTTCGCGGTGATGCGGAACTCGAAGTCGCCGGCCGGGTGCAGGCGCTCGAACCCGCGCACGACGAGGTTGCGCTCGTCGCGGGCGATCGCCAGGCCCGTGCGGACGCCGAAGCGCCCGGTCTCGACGACCTCGACCTCGATGTGGAGGGCCAGCGCCGCGGCCAGGACGTCGAAGCCCGGCCCGAGGTTGGCCGAGGAGGCCGGAACCCGGACGACGCGGCGGCGGTTCACGCCGGCGGGAGCACCGCGCGCTCGACGGCGGCGATGTCGGGCTCGCAGGGCACGACCGAGCCCGCGTGCCCGAGCGCGGTCTGCGGATCCTTCAGGCCGTGCCCGGTGAGCACGCAGACGACGCGGCGCGCGCCGTCGGCGCCGTAGCGCAGCAGGCCCGCGACCCCGGCCGCCGACGCGGGCTCGCAGAACACGCCCTCGTGCGCGGCCAGCCAGCGGTAGGCGTCGAGGATCTCCTCGTCGGTCACGGCGCGGATGTCGCCGTGGGAGGCCGTCATCGCCCCCATCGCCTCCTCCCAGCGCGCGGGGTTGCCGATCCGGATCGCGCTGGCGACGGTCTCTGGGTTCTCCACCGGGGCGCCGTGGACGAGCGGCGCCGCCCCTTCGGCCTGGAAGCCGAGCATCCGGGGGCGCGTGGCGCCCGCCTCTTCGAAGCCGCGCCAGTACGCGGTGACGTTGCCCGCGTTACCGACCGGGATGCAGAGCGCGTCGATCTCCCCGAGCTCGTCCACGAGCTCGAAGGCCGCGGTCTTCTGGCCCTCGAGCCGGTACTCGTTGACCGAGTTGACGAGCGCGATCGGATGGCGCTTGACCAGCTCGCGCACGAGCGTCAGCGCCGCGTCGAAGTTGCCGCGCAGCGCGACCACGCGCGCGCCGTGCATCAGCGCCTGCGCGAGCTTCCCGGTCGCGATCTTGCCCTCGGGGACGATCACCGCGCCGGTGAGCCCCGCGCGCGCCGCGTAGGCGGCGGCGCTCGCCGCGGTGTTGCCCGTCGAGGCGCAGATCACGGCCTCGGCGCCGTCGCGCAGCGCGGCGGACACCGCGCAGGTCATCCCGCGGTCCTTGAAGGAGCCCGTCGGGTTCGCGCCCTCGATCTTCAGCCAGACCTCCGCGCCGACGCGCTCAGACAGGCGCTCGGCCATCACCAGCGGCGTCGAGCCCTCCTGCAGCGAGACCACGGGGTCCTCCGGGGCGAACGGGAGGCGGTCGCGGTAGCGCTCGATGAGGCCCGGGCTCAGGAGAACTCCTCGTCGATCACCCGAATCGCCCGCGGCGGCGAGCGCATGAAGCCGAGCTGGCCGATCATGCGCAGGGCCGCGTAGAAGCGCGACTCGAGCAGCGGATGGATGACCATCACGAGGCGCGCGTTCTCGCCGAGGCCGCGCTGGACGACCGACTTCACCGATGCGCCCTGCATCCCCAGGACCTCGGCGATCTGGGCGAGGACCCCGGGGCGGTCGGCGACCTCGAGGTGAACGTAGAACGCCGACTCCACGTCTTCCACGATGGCCAGCTCCTCGGTCGTCTCGGGCGTCGTGGCCGGCGGGATCATTGCCGAGATCACGTCGCCGAGCACGGCGCTCGCGGTCTGCGGCCCGCCCGCCCCCGGGCCCGAGAGGGTGATCTCGGTGATGGCCGCCGACTCCACGGTGACGGCGTTGAACGGGCCGTGGATCGAGGCCAGCGGATGGGCGGCGTAGAGGAACGCCGGGTGCACGCGCACGCTGACGCCGCCGTTCACCCGCTCGGCGGTGCCGATCAGCTTCAGCCCGAGGCCCAGCTCCTGCGCGTAGGCGATGTCGTCGGCGGTGATCTGCTCGATGCCCTCGTAGCGGACCTGATCGAGGTGGACGGGCGTCGAGAACGCCAGCCGAGCGATGATCGCCATCTTGGCGGCGGCGTCGCGCCCGGTCACGTCGTCGGTCGGGTCGGCCTCGGCGTAGCCCAGCGCCTGGGCCTGCGCGAGCGCGGTCTCGTAGGAGATCCCGGCGGCGGCCATCTCGGACAGGATGTAGTTGGTCGTCCCGTTGACGATCCCGTGCACGCGCTCGACGTGGGCGCCGGCCAGCGACTCCTGCAGCACCCGGATGACCGGGACCACGCCCGCTACCGCGCCCTCGAAGCGCAGCTGTACGCCGTGCTCGCGCGCCGTCGCCCACAGCTCCTCCCCGTGCTGGGAGAGCAGCTGCTTATTGGCCGACACCACGTGCTTGCCGGCGCGCATCGCCCGCAGCACGTAGTCGCGCGCCGGGTCGATCCCGCCCATCAGCTCGACCACGAGGTCGGAGCCCTCCAGGATCGCGTCGAAGTCGCCCTGCGAACGGGTCAGCGTGCCCGCGAGCTCGGGCCGCAGCCCGGTGATCGCGGCGACCGCCTCCGCGCGCTCTCCCAGCAGCTCGGCGAACGCTGCGCCGACGGTGCCGTGCCCGAGCAGCCCGACCCGGAAGGGCCGCGGCTCAGAGGTCACGGGCGGTCAGGTCGTCGTAGGTCTCGCGCCGCACGACGGCGCGCGCGTCGCCGCCCGAGCAGAAGATGACCGGCGGGCGCGGGACGCCGTTGTAGTTGTTGGCCAGCGCGTGCCCGTAGGCGCCGGTGGCCGGGGTGACGAGGACGTCGCCGGGGACCGGGTCGCGCAGCGAGGCCCGCTCCACCAGCACGTCGCCGGACTCGCAGTGCTTGCCGACGACCGTGAAGGGCGTGCCGTCCCCCAGGCGGTCGGCGATGTCGGCTTCGTAGACGGCGTCGTAGAGCATCGGGCGCAGGTTGTCGGACATGCCGCCGTCGACGGCGACGAAGTTGCCCTTGACCGATTCGACGCGGTACAGCGTCACGCCTGCGTTGGCCACCAGCGAGCGGCCCGGCTCGATCAGCAGCACCTTGTCGCGCCCGAGCAGCTCGTGTGCCGACTCGACGATGGCGGCGACCGACGCGTCGGCGCCCGGCGGGCGGTCGGCGCGCGTGTAGGCCGCGGCCATGCCGCCGCCGAGGTTGTAGACCGGGAAGTCCCCGAGCTCGGCCAGCGCGGCGATCGCCTCACGGTAGGGCTCGAGCGCGAAGAGCTGGGAGCCGATGTGCACGTGCAGGCCGGCCAGCACGAGGTGGCCGGGCGGATCGAGCGTGAGCGCGCGCGCGTCGGCGAGCGAGAAGCCGAACTTCGACTCGGCGTGGCCGGTGAGGATCGCCGCGTGAGTGTCGGCCTCGACCTCCGGGGTCACGCGCAGCAGCACCTGCTGGCGCCGTCCGGGCCCGAGGACGCGCGCGAGCTTGTCCACGTCGTCGTGGTTGTCGAGCACGATCCAGCCGACGCCGGCTGCCACCGCCATCGCCAGCTCGGCCTCGGACTTGGCGTTGCCGTGCAGGTGGATGCGCTCCGGGGCAAAGCCCGCGTTCAGCGCGAGGTGGAGCTCCCCGCCCGAGGCGACGTCGCAGGACAGCCCTTCCTGCGCGAACAGCGCCAGGGCCGCCGTGCACGGGAACGCCTTGGAGGCGAAGATGACGTCGCAGACGCCCTGATGATGTGCGTGCAGCGCGTGGACGTACTCCCGCGCCCGCGCCCGCAGGTCGTCCTCGGCGTAGACGTAGGCCGGGGTGCCGAACTCGCGCGCCAGCTCGACCGCGTCACAGCCGCCCACCGACAGCCGGCCGCCCTCCACGGACGCGGCCTCGGGGTAGACGGTCAGCGTCGCGGCAGCCATGATCTGCAGCGATTATGCGCTATGCCACCCCGGCCGGACCGGCCGAGCAGGGTGCGGTCGACGGCCTCGCCTACTCGCTCTGGCTCCCCGACCGGGCTCCCGAGGCCGGGATCGTGATCCTCCACGGTGCGGGCTCCTGCAAGGAGCGCCACCACGACTTCGCCCGCGCGGCGCGCACGGCTGGCCTGTCCGCCGTCTGCTTCGACCAGCGCGGGCACGGCGCCAGCACGGGCGCGCTGGACGCGCGGCTGCTCGAGGACGTCGCCGCCGTCGCTGGGCTGCTGGGCGGGGTCCCGCTCGCGCTGCGCGGGTCGAGCATGGGCGGCTACGTCGCGATCCTCGCCGCGGAGCGGATCGGCGCCCGCGCGGCGGTGGCGATCTGCCCGGCCACCGCCGAGGGCCTCGCCCGCGGCCTCGAGGCGGGCGCCTTCGACTTTCGCGCCGACGGCCCGGCTCTGCGCGACTTCCTCGCCGAGCATCCGCTCGACGAGGCCGTCGAGCGCTCCGCCGTCCCGCTGCTGCTGCTCCACGCCGAGAACGACGAGCGCGTGCCGGTCGCGCACTCGATCGAGCTCGCGCGGCGCTCGCCGGCGCCGTTGACCAAGCTCGTGGTCGTCCCGGGCGGCCATCATCGCTCCGTCCAGCACGACGCCGAGCTGCAGGGGCTGGCGCTGCGCTGGCTGCGCGGCGCGCTGACGACCGCCTAGCGCGCGACGGTCGCGGGCTCGCCGCGGGGCGCCGCGAGCCGCTCGCGGGCGAGCCAGGCGCCGCCGCCGAGGATCATCAGCACGGAGACCAGCTGGGCCAGCGAGAACGGCCCGACGATGTCGTCGTTACGGCGGATGAACTCGATCAGGAAGCGCTCGATCCCCGCCCACAGGGCCCACAGCGCGAACAGCGACCCGGGGGCCACGCGATCGCGCCGCCGCCACAGCCAGATCGTGAGCAGGCCCATCACGATGAACTCGTAGATCGGCGTCGGGTGGACCGGGATCGTGGTGGGCACCGTGCCGTTGGGATAGGCCATCGACCAGGGCAGGCTCGAAGGGATGCCGTAGTCGCCGTCCCCGGCCAGCTGGCAGCCCAGGCGACCGACCGCGTAGCCGATGGCCAGCGCGGGCGCGCCCATGTCGAACAGCGCCGCGCCGAGGAACTTGCGCCGCCAGGCCCACGCCATCACCGCCAGCGTGCCGCCGATCGCGCCGCCGTAGAAGACCAGCCCGATGCCCGAGAACAGGCTGCCGAGGTCGCCCTTCTCCACGACGTACCAGAGCTTGGCGCCCGCGATGCCGCCCACCCCGGCCCAGAACGTGATCTCGTAGGCCCAGTCCGCGGGCTTGCCGAGCTCGCGCAGGCGCCGCGCGGCCAGCAGGCCCGAGCAGACCAGCGCCAGCGCCAGCATCAGCCCGAACGTCTGCAGCGTCAGGCCGAGGAAGTGCAGCTCAGGGAGCATCTCCCCCTAAGGATACGCACGGCTAGAGGTAGCCCATCGGGTTGACCGGCTGGCCGTTGATGCGCGTCTCGAAGTGCAGGTGGTCGCCGAAGCAGTGGCCGGTGCAGCCGACGTAGCCGATTACGTCGCCCTTGCTCACGTTCGCGCCCATCGAGGTGCCGTAGCGCGACTGGTGCGCGTAGCACGTCGACAGCGCACCCGTGTGCTGGATGCAGGTGTAGTTCCCGTAGCCGCCGGTCCAGCCCAGCAGCACGACCTTGCCCGAGTCCGCCGCGTGGATCGGTGTGCCGCCCGGCACCGCGATGTCCACGCCGGCGTGCAGGCGCCCCCAGCGCATGCCGAACGGGGACACGATCGGCCCGTTGACCGGCCAGATGAGCTGGCCCGAGCCGGGCTTGATCGGCCCGTCGACCGTCGGGCCCCCGCCCTGTGCGGTGGAGGCCAGCCTCGCCTGCACCGCCGCGTTCTCCTTGACCAGCGACGCGAGGTCGCCCTCGAGGTGCTGGCGGCTCTCGCGCGTGCTGGCCAGAGCCGCGGCCTGCGTCGATCGCACGGAGGCGTAGGCGTCGCGGCGGTCCACCAGCTTGCCCCTGACCCCCGCGACCTGGTTGCGCCGGTCCTCGATCACCGCGGCCACGCGCGTCTGGCGCTGCTCGAGCGTGCCCAGCCGCGCCGTCGTCTGCTTGGCGTCGACCCGGGCGACGCGGACGCGGCCGAGGATCCGGGCGTCCTGATTGGAGACGCGCTGCATGAACTCCGTGCGGGTGAGCAGGTCGGCGAAGCCGTGGGAGTCCAGCACCACCGTCACCACGTCGGGCTTGTCGGCCTTGTAGAGCGCGACCAGCCGGTCCGAGAGGGCGGCCCGCGACTCGGCGAGGCGCGCCTTGAGCCGCGAGAGCCGGATGCGCTGGAGGCGCAGGCTCTCCTGGACCCGGGCCAGCTCGGCGCGCTTGGCGTCGAGGTCGGCCTGGATGCTCACCTGGCGGCGCTGGAGCACTGTGATGTCGGACTGCAGCGAGCCGATGCGGTGGCTGTAGCGCGCGACCGTGCTCGAGAGCACGTGCTCGCGCCCCTTCTTGGCGGCGATCTGGCGGCGCTTGGCGTCGATCTTGCCGCTGAGGGGGGCGCCGTCTGAGAGGACGGGAAGACAGGCCCACAGGACGAGTGGGACCGTCGCCACCGCGATGAGGAGGCGCAGTTTCATGCGGCGGGCCACTCTAGGAGGCCCGCGGGCCCAGTTCCAGCACAGGCGCCTCGTTATGGCCCGTGCAACGAATCCTGCAACGTGCAGGGATTTTGCCTCAACCCGCGAACGGACGCGGGCTCAGGCTCAGGCTCAGGCTCAGTCCAGGTCGGCGAGGAGCGCGAACGCGGCGTTGCGCCCGTTGGCCCCGATCACGCTTCCCCCCGGGTGGGTGGCCGCACCGCACAGGTAGACGCCCTCGACCCCGGTGCGGTACGGCAGCCGCCGGTCCCACATGAACTCGGGCAGGCACTCGCCCTGGAAGATGTGGCCGCCGGTCAGGCCGACCTTGGCCTCGACGTCGGGCGGCGCGAGCGCCTCGCGGTCGACCACGCGGTCGCGGAAGCCGGGCGCGTAGCGCTCGATCGAGGCCTCCACGCGGTCGGCGATCTCGTCGCGGCGCGCGTCCCAGCTCCCCTGCGCGAGCGCGTAGGGGACGTACTGGCAGAACGCGCTCATGACGTGGCGCCCCGCTGGGGCCACACTCGGGTCGGCTGCGGTCTGGCAGTACAACTCGCACCACAGCTCGTCGGTCACCTCGCCGGCGCGCGCCGCCTCGCAGGAGGCGTGCAGCCCGGCCGCCCCGCCGGTGACGTTGATCGTCCCGCGCACGGCGTGCTCGGCCTGGGGGAACTCCGGCAGCGCCTCGAGCGCGAAGTTGACCTTGAACACCGGGCTCTGCATCGGCACCGCCCGCACCCGGCGCGTCAGCTCGGCCCCCGCGGCGCCGTCGAGCAGCGCCAGCGCGCGCTGCGGGTCGGCGTTGCAGAGCACGCCCGAAGCGAGCACCCGCGTCCCGTCCTCGAGCTCGACGCCCTCGCCCGGCAGGATCGCCGCCACGGGAGCCCCGGTCACTACCGTCGCCCCCGCCGCGACGGCGCTGTCGCGCAGCGCGAAGGACACGCGCCCCATCCCACCGCGGACGTAGGTCCACGCCCCCGGGTAGCCGGTGAGGCGGCCGCTGGAGTGGTGGAAGGAGATCGACGCGGTGCCCGGGTCATAGGGCGAGGCGAAGGTCCCGATCACGCCCTGGCCGGCCAGCGCGTCGACCACACGAGGGCTGAAGAAGCGCTCGAGCTGGGTCACCACGGAGTCCTCGAACACCGTCGCGATCGCCACCTCCTCGCCGCCCAGGCGCCCCTCGATCTGCTCGCGCGACGGCGGGTCGGAGAGCCACAGGTCCGCGTCGGTGGGCGGGCGCAGCGCGTCGCGGATGCGCGCGACCAGCGCGACGTAGTCGCGATAGCCCCGCGCGTCCTGCGCCGACAGCCCGGCCACCGTGCGCGCCTCGTCGATCCACTCCGTGAACGCCGAGCCGTCGGCGAAGGGCACGGTGATGTAGGGGTCCTGCGGGCGCAGCGCGATCAGCTCGTAGCCGTGGCGATGGAGCTCGAGGTCCTCGACCACCCGCGGGTGCAACAGCCCGGCGAGGTAGGCGCAGGGCGAGATCGAGTACCCGGGCCAGGGCTCCTCCAGCGTGCACGCGCCGCCGACCTGCTCGCGGCGCTCGAGCACCAGCACGGAGCGCCCGGCGCGGGCGAGGTAGCCGGCCGCGGCGAGGCCGTTGTGGCCGGCGCCGACGACGATCGCATCCCAACGCCTGCGCGTCAGCTCCTCCCTCACGCGGCCGATCCTAGTCGCAATGCTTATACTTCGTAAGCATATGCCCCGCTCCACCTCCTTCGGACGTGACACCGGCCTTCAGGTCCGCATGACGCTGACCATGTTCCTGCTGGGCCTGCTGTACGTCGGCCTCGTCGTCGCGCTGCTCTACAGCGGGGTCAACGGCGCGCTGGTGGCGCTGATCGCCGGCGGCCTCGCGCTCGCCAACGTCTTCGGCTCGGACAAGCTCGCGCTGCACGCGATGGGCGCCCGCGTCGTCAGCCCGCAGGAGGCGCCCGAGCTGCACGCGATGATCGAGCGCCTCTGCGTCCAGGCCGACCTGCCCAAGCCGCGCGTCGCGGTGGCCGACACGCGCATGCCCAACGCCTTCGCGCTCGGGCGCTCGCCGAAGTCGGCGACCGTCTGCGCGACCACCGGGATCATGGAGCTGCTCTCGCCCGCCGAGCTCGAGGGCGTGATGGCCCACGAGCTCTCCCACGTCGCCAACCGCGACGTGCTGGTGATGACGCTGGCCTCGTTCTTCGCCACGATCGCCGCCTACATCGTGCAGTTCGGGTTCTTCTTCGGCGGCGGGTCCTCCGACGACGACGACAACCCCAGCTTCATCGTGCTGTTCGTCGTCTCGCTCGTCGTCTACATCGTCTCCTTCGTGCTGATGCAGGCGCTCTCGCGCTACCGCGAGTTCGCGGCCGACCGCGGCGCCGCGCTCGTCACGGGCCGCCCGAGCGCGCTGTCCTCGGCGCTGATGCGGATCTCGGCCGGCATGCACCGGATCCCCCAGCAGGACCTGCGCGCCTCCAGCGAGCTCAGCGCCTTCTACTTCTTCCCGCCCTCCACGAAGTCGGCGATCGCCGGCATCTTCGCCACCCACCCGCCGATGGAGAAGCGCATCGCGGCGCTCGAGCGGCTGGAGGCGCAGCTGCAGGGCCAGGCCTAAGCTCTCAGGATGGGCCTGTTCGAGATCCTGAGCGGCAAGCGCAAGCTCAAGCAGCCGGCGCCCGACCGCCTGTTCGCGATGAGCACGGCGGGGGTCACGCTCGAGTCCGAGATGGGCCTGAAGTCCTCCGGCAAGGCCGCGATCGTCTTCCAGCCACTGGCCACGAGCGACTTCGACGCGATCGTCGCCGACATGGAGGAGGTCGTGAAGGGCACCGGCGAGGACACCGGGACGACCGTCGAGCGCTCCGACGACAAGTACGGCTACCGCTGGATGGTCCTCTCCGACCCCGACTTCGAGGACCTCGTGGTCGGCGTCAACGGCGTCTCGACCGCGCTGGAGGGCGGCGGCTACGGCGACCGCATCCTGACCGCGGTGTTCGCCTTCCGCGACGACCAGGCCCGGCCCGTCTACTGGATCTACAACTACAAGCGCGGCAGCTTCTACCCGTTCGTCCCGGCCGGCGGCGAGCAGCAGCGCGACTCCGAGCGCGAGCTGCGCCTGAAGGCCCAGATCGGCGCCGACCTGCCGGTGGAGGCCGAGCTCGAGCGCTGGTTCCCGCTCTGGGGGATCCCGATCTGACATGAGCACCGAGCTCGCCACCCGCACGCGCGAGGACCGCATCCGCGGCTTGGTGCTCGTGGGAGCGATGGTCGCGCTGATGTGGCTGCTGGAGATCGTCGATCTCGTCGGCGCCAACCTCGACTCGGAGGGCATCCGCCCGCGTGACCCGGCCGGGCTGCCCGGCATCGTCGTCTCGCCGTTCCTGCACAACGGCTTCGGGCACCTGATCGGCAACACGATCCCGTTCCTGGCGCTCGGCGCGGTGGTCGCGCTCGGCGGCCTCGTGCGCGTGGCCGCCGTGACCGCGGTCGTCGCGCTCGTCGCCGGGCTGGGCACGTGGCTGACGGCGCCGTCGGGCTCGGTGACGATCGGCGCCAGCGGCCTGGTGTTCGGCTTCGCCGCCTACCTCGTCGTGCGCGGCGCCTACAGCCGCCGGCCGTGGCACCTGGCCGCCGGCCTGCTCGTGCTCCTCGTCTACGGCACGACGCTGCTGTTCGGCTTCATCCCCCACCCGGGGGTCTCCTGGCAGGACCACCTCTTCGGTGCGGTCGGCGGCGTGGTCGCCGCGCGCGTGCTGCACCGCGCCGGGCGGCGAGCCGGCGCCGCGCCCCTGCCCGCGTGACGGCCCCCGAGCCGTGGTGGAAGACCGCCGTCGTCTACCAGGTCTACCCGCGCAGCTTCGCCGACTCCGACGGCGACGGCATCGGCGACCTCGCGGGCATCACCGGGCGCCTGGACCACCTCGCCTGGCTGGGCGCCGACGTGCTCTGGCTCTCGCCGGTCTACCGCTCGCCCCAGGACGACAACGGCTACGACATCAGCGACTACCAGGACATCGACCCGGTGTTCGGCACGCTCGCGGACTTCGACCGGCTGCTCGGTGCGGTCCACGAGCGCGGGATGCGGCTGATCATGGACCTCGTCGTCAACCACACCTCTGACGAGCACCCGTGGTTTGCGCAGTCGCGCTCAAGCCGGGAGGACCCGCGGCGCGACTGGTACTGGTGGCGCGAGAGGCCGAACAACTGGCGCTCGTTCTTCTCCGGCCCGGCCTGGGAGCTCGACCCGGCGACGGGCGAGCACTACCTGCACCTGTTCTCGCGCAAGCAGCCCGACCTCAACTGGGAGACCCCGGCGGTGCGCGAGGCGATCTACTCGATGATGCGCTGGTGGCTTGACCGCGGAGTCGACGGCTTCCGCATGGACGTCATCAACATGATCTCCAAGGACCCGGCGCTGCCCGACGGCCCCGGCGGCGACGGCTCGGCCGGCTACCTCTGCGGGCCCCGCAACCACGAGTTCCTGCAGGAGATGCACCGCGAGGTGTTCGCCGGGCGCTCCGACGCCCCGCTGACCGTGGGCGAGACGCCGGGGGTGACCGTGGAGCAGGCGCGGGAGTTCACCGACCCGGCGCGCGGCGAGCTCGACATGGTCTTCCAGTTCGAGCACGTGGGCCTCGACCAGGGCGCCACCAAGTGGGACGTGCACCCGCTCGACCTGCGCGACCTCAAGGCGTCCTTCGGCCGCTGGCAGACCGGCCTGGCCGAGCACGGCTGGAACAGCCTCTACTGGAACAACCACGACCAGCCGCGCGTCGTGTCGCGCTTCGGCGACGACGGCGAGCACCGCGTGCGCTCGGCCAAGCTGCTGGGCACGCTGCTGCACCTGCATCGCGGTACGCCCTTCGTCTATCAGGGCGAAGAGCTCGGGATGACCAACGCGCCGCTGCAGCACATCGAGGACTTCCGCGACATCGAGTCGCTCAACCACTACGCCGAGGCGATCGCCGCCGGGCAGGGGCTGCAGCAGGTCATGGCCGGCCTGCGCGCGATGGGCCGCGACAACGCGCGCACGCCGATGCAGTGGGACGCCTCCGAGCACGCGGGGTTCACCACGGGAACGCCGTGGATCGCCGTGAACCCCAACCACGCAGAGATCAACGCGCAGGCGGCGCTCGCCGACCCCGGCTCGGTGCTGCACCACTACCGCAGGCTGATCGAGCTGCGCCACTCCGAGCCGGCCGTGGCGCAGGGCGACTTCACCATGCTGCTGCCGGAGGACCGCCAGGTGTACGCGTTCACGCGGCGCCTTGGCGACGTCGAGCTGCTGGTGCTGGCCAACGTGTCCGGCGAGGCCGCCGAGGTCGAGCTCGCGGACGCGGACGCCTGGGCGAGCTCCGAGCTGCTGCTCTCCAACTGCCCGGCGCGGCCGGGGCTCGGGCTGGAGCCGTGGGAGGCGCGCGTGCATCGGCGCCGCCTGGGGTAGGCGTCAGCCGTTCTCACGACCGTATACGGAGGCCTTGCATGGGATTCGACCAGTACCACGAGCCGCCCGAGGAGCTCAGCGCCGAGGCGCGCACCTACGCGCGCATGGTCGCCTCGCTCACCGAGGAGGCCGAGGCGATCGGCTGGTACGCCCAGCGGATCGCGCTCGAGCCCGACGGCGACGCGAAGGCGATCATGGAGAACGCCCAGATGGAGGAGTTCAAGCACTTCGCCATGGATCTCGAGTTCCTCATCCGCCGCACGCCCAAGTGGCGCGTGGCGCTCGAGAAGGTGCTGTTCACCGACGGCGACATCGTCGAGGCCGGCGAGGCCGCGGAGGAAGCCGAGGACGAGGTCTAGTGGGCCACTAGTCCGGGATCAGCCCTTCGCCCGTGAACTCGCCCGCCGCCTCGGCGAAGGAGGTGTCGGGCGGGGGCAGGATCACGTCTGACTCCTCGAGCTCGTCCTCGCCCAGCGGAGCGCCCGAGGTGCGCACGAGCTCGACCATCGACGCGAAGAGCTCGTAGAAGCGGCTCTCGTCGGCGGCCACGACCGCCTGCACCGCCTCGTTGTCGAGCTCGTTGAGCCGCGCGCCGTCCTCGTCGGGGAGCCGGTATTGGTTCTCCGTCGCGATCCGGACGATCACGCAGTGCCCTCCTTGCCCTGCTCGAGCGCCGGCGCCGGCGCCGGCGCGGCACCGCCCTGGCCGAGCTCGGCCGTGAGCTTGGCGAGGTCGTCGTCGACGACGCTCTGGGAGGTCAGCTCGTGCAGCTGGCGGTCGATGTCGTCCTGGCCGCCGCCCAGCGTCAGGTTGTCGTCGAAGGCGCCGGAGGCCTCGAGCTCCTCCATCGCGCCGGCGCGGGCGCGCATGCCCTCGGTCTTGTCCTGTGCGCGCTGCATCGCCAGCCCGACGTCGGCCATCTCCTCGCCCACGCCGGTGGCCGCCTCGGAGATCTTCACGGAGGCCTCGGCCGCGGAGTACTGCGCCTTGATGACCTCCTTCTTGGTGCGGAACTGGTCGATCTTGCCGCGGAGCTTCTGCTCCTTGTCGATCAGCGACTGCTGCTGGCCCTCGAGCTCGGTGATCTGCTGGTCGAGGGACTGCAGCTCGGACTGGGCGAACTGCTTGCGCTCGAGCGCCGTGCGCGCGAGGTCCTCCTTGCCGGCCGCCAGCGCTTGGCGCGCCTGCGTGTCGAGCTTGACCACCTGCTGCTCGAGCTTTGAGGCCTGCAGCTGAAGGCGCTTCTTGGAGGTGACGACGTCCGCGATGCCCTTCTTGACGTTCTGCAGCAGCTCCATCTGGCGCTGGTAGGAGTACTCGAGCGTCTCGCCCGGATCCTCCGCGCGATCGAGCAACTTGTTGATCTTCGCCTTGATGACGGTGGACATGCGTCCGCTTACGCCTGGCACGTCGCCTCCCTTCGAGTCAGATTCGGGCCTGGAGGCGATGGTATACCCCGCCGCATGCGGCCCTGCCCGCGGCGGGAGCTAGAAGTTACGCGGGTGGCGCACGGTGTAGCCGGCCTCGGGGCGGCCGGTCGCCCGCCAGCGGGGGCCCTTGCCTCCACCGGCGCCGGCCGAGCTCGTGTCGAGCCGAAGCCCGGCGATGACCATCCAGGCGTGGCCGGGGTTCGCGTACACCGTGATCCAGCGGCCGGGACCGGTCTGGCCGAAGCGCATGAAGCCCGAGGAGTCGCGCGGGCGCTTGAGCAGCGTGGCCGCGCCGAGCGCGAAGGAGACGGTGCCAGAGCAGTCGTACGCGTTGTCGACGAAGGAGGCGTGGCCGCCGCCGTAGCGATACGGCGCCTTCTGGATCGCATTGGCGGCCCACACGGCCTGCTGGACCTGCGGCGGCGCAGCGGCCGGGGCGGCGGCGGTGCCGTCGGGCAGCAGCGTCGCGACCTCGCCGGGCACGGTCGGCTGCGGGCCGGGGATCTGCCCGGTGGTCGGCGCGACGGCCGGGGCAGGCGGCGGCGGCGGTGCGTAGGTCGCGCCCCCGGTGGGGGCGTTCGCGAGCGCGCCTGCGGACAGCACGCACCACACCACGCAGCTGAGTACGACAAGGGAGAATCCCCGCATGACCGACCGAACCTCTTTCGTCTGCCTACGGGGTTAGCTGACGGGCTGGCGCTGAAAGAGCCTGCGCCTCACGCCGCTCTGGACGTGATTAGCCCCACACAACTGGGTCCCCCGCTCCCCGGCTCTAGACCGGGAACTCGGCTTGGCGCGGCACTGTAGCAACCAGCACCGCGTTATGCCCACCCTATGTCGGTGCGGTCTTCGCCGCGCTTGAGCGATTTCCTACCCGATGGCGCTCGGCGCCCAGAGCCGCACTCCAGAAGGGACAACGAGGGTGGCCGCTACCGTTCGCGCGCATGATCGCCCGCCTCGCGCCGCTCGCCGTGCTGCTCGCGCTGGCCGCCGGGTGTGGCTCCAGCCCGGCGCCCAAGAAGACCCCCGACACCGCGACGCCGCCGCGGCTCGGGCAGCAGGGTGGGCAGAAGCAGGCCGCCACCGGCCTGGGCTTCCCCGCCTTCGCGACCAAGAACACGACGCGCGTCGGCGGCGCCGACCCCGTGGCCGACGCGGCCGGGGTCGCGCAGGCGATCTTCCCCTCGCGCTCGTCAGACACCCGCCCGGCGGCGGTGACGCT
Organism: Solirubrobacterales bacterium; assembly: GCA_038238015.1. GTDB lineage: Bacteria > Actinomycetota > Thermoleophilia > Solirubrobacterales > Solirubrobacteraceae > DASQFQ01. The sequence goes on along the minus strand of JBBRYA010000008.1, from coordinate 10,110 downwards.
CGTGGACAAGGCCGACTGGCGCGCGGCGATCTCGGCCGCCCAGCTGATGAGCCGGCCGGTGCGCGCTCCGCTGCTGTTCAGCGACGGCGACACGCTGCCCGACGCCTCGAAGACCGCGCTCGACGAGCTCCAGCCAACCGGCGCGAAGAAGGCCGGCAACGCCCAGGTCCTGCGCGTCGGCGCCGTGGCCAAGCCCGCCGGCCTGCGGTCCTCGGCCATCGAGGGCGCCGGCTACGCCGCGCTCGCCCAGGCGATCGACCGGCTGCAGACCGCGGCGGCCGGCAGCCCGAGCCCGGCCGTCCTCGTGGCCCCCTCGGGCTCTCCCGCGTTCGCGATGCCCGCCGCGGGCTGGTCGGCGAAGTCCGGCGACCCGGTGCTGTGGGCCGACCGCAACTCGTTGCCTGCGCCCACCAAGGCCGCGATCCTGGCCCACCGCCGCCCGCGCATCTACGTGCTCGGCCCGGCCTCGGCGATCTCCGACGCCGTCGCCAAGCAGCTCGAGCGCCTCGGGACGGTCCGCCGGATCGCCGGCAACGACCCGGTGGCCAACGCGATCGCCTTCGCGCGCTTCACCGACGGGCGCTTCGGCTGGAACGCGGTCGACCCGGGGCACGGGCTCGTCTTCGCCTCGGCGGGACGGCCGCTGGACGCGGCGGCCGCCGCCCCGCTGTCGGCGGCGGGCACCTACGGACCGCTGCTGCTGGTCTCCGACGGCGCGACGCTGCCGGGCCCGCTGCAGGACTACCTGCTCGACGTCCAGCCCGGCTACGACAAGGACCCGGTGCGCGGCGTCTACAACCACGGCTGGGTGATCGGGGACGAGTCGGCGCTCTCGATCGACGTGCAGGCCCGCATCGACGCGCTGCTGGAGATCCAGCCCGTCGATCCCGCGGCCTCCAAATAGACTCCGCCGCGATGGCCGAAGCCGAGCAGCCCGAGCGCCTGCGCCCCGAGCGGCGGGTCAGCATCGACGACGTGCGCCAGCTGATGGGCGCCTCGACGCCGCACTTCGCGCTGCAGCTGCGCAACCGCATCGAGAAGCTGATCGCCGGGCTCGGGCCCGAAGACCCGGCGCGGCTGCTGGGCCAGCAGGAGATCGCGCGGCTGAACCGCATCGCGTTCACCGGCGAGGTGCGCGGCGAGGACGCCCAGCCCGGCCAGCGAGCGTTGCGCAGCGTCAACGAGGACGAGCTCAGCCGCCGCGTCGACGGTCCCGCCCGGGGCTAGCCACCCGCCTGGGTTCGCCGCCCCGGGACCTACCCTTCCCGACATGCCCGAGCCCGCCCCGCGCCCCGACGGGATCCCCGGCAGCGGGCTCACCGGGCCGTGGCCGGTGGGCGACTACGCGGCGGCGCTGCGCGATCGCCTGCGCGGCTTCCAGCGCGTGCAGGTCTTCGGCGAGCTGTTCGGCCTCAAGGCGGGCCGCGCGAAGGTCTGGTTCGAGCTGCGTGACGTCACCGGCGCGCTGCCGTGCTCGATGTGGCGGCGCGACTGGGAGGCGCTCGGACTGCCCGAGCTCGCCGACGGCGCGGTCGTCGTGGCGGCCGGCGGCTGTGACTTCTATCCGGGCTCGCGGGCGTCCTCGCCGTCGTTCTCCTTCTCGGTCGGCGAGCTGCGGGTCGCGGGCGAGGGCGACCTGCTGGCCCAGGTCGAGCGGCTGCGCCGGGCGCTCGGCGCCGAAGGGCTGTTCGAGCCGCAGAAGCGCCTGGCGCGCCCAGCGCTGCCGCGCACCATCGGGGTGGTCTGCGGCGAGGGCAGCAAGGCGCGCGACGACGTGATCGCCGGGTTGCGCCGCCGCGGCTGGGCCGGCCGCGTGGTCTGGGCCTTCGCGCCGGTCCAGGACCGCCACGCCGCCCCCGCGATCGCCCGCGCGCTGCAGGACCTCGCCGCCTGCGAGGCGGTCGAGGTGATCGTCGTGGCGCGCGGCGGCGGCTCGCTCGCCGACCTGTTCGCGTTCTGCGACGAGACGCTCTGCCGCACGGTGGCGCTGTTGCGGGTACCGGTGATCTCCTCCGTCGGGCACCACACCGACCGCACGCTGATCGACGACGTCGCCGCCGTCGCCTGCTCGACCCCGACCCACGCCGCCGAGGCCGCGGTGCCGGTCGACTGCGCGAGCGCGCGCGCCGCGCTGCAGGCCTGCGCCGCGCGCCTCGAGCGCCAGAGCCGCCGCGCGATCGTCGATCGCGCGCGCGTGCTGGCCCGGCTCTCGCGCGCGCCCGCCGAGCACGTCGCGCGCCATCGCGCCCGGCTGCACCAACACGCGCGCGAGCTGCGCGCGAGCACGCGCCGCGTGCACGCCGAGGAGGCGCGCCACACGGCCACGCGGGCGCTCGTGCTCGAGCGCAAGGCGATCGCCGCCGGCACCGCCGGCCTCCCCCAGCGGCGCTCGGACCTCGACCGGCTCGCGCTCGCCCTCGCCGCGCACCATCCCGAGCGCACCCTGGAGCGCGGCTACGCGCTCATTGAGGGCCCCGACGGGGAGCCCGTGACCTCCGCCGCCGCAGCCCGCGAGCAGCCAGAGCTCGTCCTGCGCCTGCGCGACGGGCGGCTCGGGGTCCGTCCGACGCGCGCGTACCCTGAGCAGCAGCGATGAGCGAGCAGGCCACCGAGACCAGCGCCCCGACCTACGAGGCCGCCTGCGGGCGCATCGAGGAGATCATCCGCCGCCTGGACTCGGGCGAAGCCGGCCTGCGCGAGACGCTCGAGCTCTGCCAGGAGGGGCGCAGGCTCGTGGAGTACTGCGCCGGCGAGCTCGAGGCGGTCGGGCAGGGCCTGGAGGAGCTGCGCCTCGACGAGCTGGTCGCGCGGCTCGAAGCCGGCCGCGCCTGAGCACCCGCGGGTGGACGGCGCCTTCCAGGGCTTCGGTCCCGGCGTGTTCGAATGGTTCACCGGGCTCGAGCGCGACAACTCCAAGGCCTACTTCACCGCCTCCCGCGAGCGCTTCGAGAGCGAGGTCCGCGGCGGCCTGGAGGCAATGCTCGACGAGCTCAGCGAGGAGTTCGGCGGCCGCGCACGGGTGTTCCGCCAGCAGCGCGACCTGCGCTTCACGCCCGACAAGACGCCCTACAAGACGAGGACCTACGGGATCCTGCAGGACGTGCCGGGAGCCGCGGCGGGCTTCTACGCGCAGCTGTCCGAGCGCGGGCTCTACGCGGGCACGGGCTACCTCCACCTCGCCACCGACCAGCTCGCGCGCTTTCGCGCGGCGGTGAGCGACGAGCGGACCGGCCCCGGGCTCGCCGACGCGGCCGCCGCCGCCGAGGGCGCCGGGCTCGAGCTGGCCGGGCACAGCCTGCGCACGGCGCCGCGCGGCTATCCGCGCGAGCACCCCCGCATCGAGCTGCTGCGGCGCAAGGGGCTGATTGCGGGCAGCGCGCGGGCCGGCGGCGACGGCATCGAGCGCGCCGCCGCGCTCGATCACGTCGCCGGGAGCTGGCGCGCAGCCGCGCCGCTGAACGCCTGGCTCGACGAGCACGTCGGGCCGAGCGAGGGCGCCTGACTTAACCGCTAGACGGCGGCGGCCTCCGGATCCGGCCGTACGATGACCGTGTCGGCGACCGGGATGATCTCGTCGACAGGTAGGTCGGCGCGAGAGGCGTGCTCGCGGATCGCCTCGGGGCTGGTGGCCTGATAGATGCAGACCGTTCCGACCGATCCCCCGCCCTCCTCAAGGACGTAGCTGCGAATCCAGCGGATGTCGTCGGACATCTCGTCGTCGCCGACCGTCTTGGATCGTCCTGCCGCCTCCTGCAGCTCCTCCGGAGACTGCCATCCGCTGCGGCGAAGGATCACGTAGGTGTTCATCGGGTCCCCTCTCGGGTCGTGGGTGTGGCCGACCCTACGCCCGGGGGCCGGACGAGGCAACCCGCGGTCGCTAGTCCTTGACGAGGCCGGAGCGCAGCGCGAGCATCGCGATCTCCGCGCGGCGCTCGAAGAACGGCATGTCCTGCAGCCCGAAGTTGCGCGCCAGGTGCTCGAGCTCGGTGGTGATGATCTTCTGGGTCGTGCCGAGCGCGTCGGCGATCTCGTCGTCGGCCGCCGGGGAGAGGCCATCGCCGTCGCCCATCAGCGGCTTGCAGAGCTCGCGCAGAATGCGCTGCTGCTGGTCGGAGAACTGCGGCGTCGCGCTCAGCTCGCCCGGCACCAGCGTCATCTCCACGCTCACGTTGCGGGTGTGGCAGAAGGCGATCGAGGTCTGCCCGACGCGAATGAGGTCGCCGTCCTTCAGGCGCCGCGCGCCGTCGAGGCGGATCTCGTTGACCCAGGTGCCGTTCTGCGACCAGCCGTCGTCGTCGACGGTCCACTCGCCGCCCTTGAACTCGAGCTGCGCGTGCAGGCGCGAGACCTCGCGGTCCCACGGCAGCGCCACGTCGGCCTCGAAGCGACGGCCGATCGTCATCGTGCGCGAGGCCTCCTCGAGCTCCAGGATGTGCTGCTCGCCCTTGTCGTCGCGGTAGACGAGGAACGGCGCGCCGCGCCGCTCCGCCGCCGCTCGCGCCTTCTGCTGCTCCTCGGTGAGCGTCGCGCTGAGCGGCGATTCGACGTCGGGCATGACGGGAGTGTAAATCGGGCAGCCCCCGCGCACCATGCCGATCGCGATCGTCACCGGCGGGAACTCGGGCATCGGCCTCGCCAGCGCCGTGGCGCTCGCCGAGCGCGGCTTCGACCTCGGCCTGACCTGGCACGAGCAGGAGGAGCGGACGCGCGCCGCGGCCGCCGAGTGCGAGAGCAAGGGCGTGCGGGTCGAGCACCGCCACGCCGACCTCTCCGACGTGCCCGGTCAGGACGCCGTGATCGACGAGCTGGCCGACGCCCTCGGTGGGATCGACGTGCTCGTCAACAGCGCCGCCTCAGGCCACTCGACGCCGTTCCTGGAGATCGAGGCGCAGGAATGGGAGGAGGTCATCCGCCTGTCGCTGACCGCCCAGTTCCTGACCGCGCAGCGCGCGGCCCGCCGGATGGTCGAGCAGGGGCGCGGCGGGCGCATCGTCCACGTCACCTCGATCCACGAGCTCGTGCCGCTCCCCACCGCGGCGGGCTATTGCGCCGCCAAGCACGGCGTGGGCGGACTGGTGAAGGTCATGGCGCTCGAGCTCGCCATGCACGGCATCACGGTCAACTCTGTCGCGCCCGGCGAGATCGCCACGCGCATGACCGGCAACGAGGACGTCGACCCGCATACCGAGCAGCGCGACGGCATCCCGATCGGGCGCCCGGGCGACGCGCGCGAGATCGCCGCCGCGGTTGCCTTCCTGGCCTCGCCGGAGGCGTCCTACGTGACCGGCGAGACGCTGCTGGTCGACGGCGGCATGCACCTCATGGCCGCCGTCGCCAACCAGCTCGCGCAGTAGTCAGACGCGCCCGACCAGGAGTCAGACGCGCTGGATCAGCGTCCCGGTCCCGAGCCCGCCGCCGCAGCACATCGTCACGAGGCCGGTCTCCTTGTCGGAGCGCTCGAGCTCGTGCAGCAGCGTGGTGATCAGGCGCGCGCCGGTGGAGCCGAGCGGGTGCCCGAGCGCCATCGCGCCGCCGTTGACGTTGACGCGGTCCATGTCGGGCTGCAGCTCGCGCTGCCAGGCGGCGACGACCGGCGCGAACGCCTCGTTGATCTCCACGAGGTCGATGTCGTCGATCTTCATCCCGTTGCGCTCGAGCAGCTTGCGCGTCGCCGGGATCGGGCCGGTGAGCATGATCACCGGGTCCACGCCGACCGTGGTCTGGTCGACGATCCGCGCCCGCGGGGTGAGCCCGAGCTCGGAGGCCTTGTCGGCTGACATCAGGAGCACCGCGGCCGCGCCGTCGGAGATCTGCGAGGCGTTGCCGGCGGTCACCTTGCCGTCGGGCTTGAACGCCGGCTTGAGCGCCGCGAGGCGCTCGAGATCGGTGTCGGGGCGGATGCCCTGGTCGGAGACGTAGGTCGAGCCGTTGACCTTGAAGGGCACGGTCTCGCGCTCGAAGCGCCCTTCCTCGGTGGCCTGGTGGGCGAGCCGGTGCGAGCGCACGGCGAGCTCGTCGAGCTCTGAGCGGGGGATCTCCCACTGGTCGGCGATCATCTCCGCGCTGAGGCCCTGGGGCACGAGGTTGTGGCGCTCCATCAGCTCGGGCGGCCAAGGCGAGCCGACGTCGTCGACCCACTTGAAGCCGACGCCCATCGGGATGTGGCCCATGTGCTCCACGCCGCCGCCGATGACGATGTCGTGGACCCCGGCGGCGATCAGCGCGGCGCCGAAGTTGACGGCCTGCTGCGCGGAGCCGCACTGGCGGTCGACCGTGGTGGCGGGCGTCTCGATCGGCAGCCCGGCCTGCAGCCAGGCGTTGCGGGCGACGTTGAAGCCCTGCTCGCCGTACTGCTGCACGCAGCCGGCGATCACGTCCTCGACCGCCTCCGCGGGCACGCCGGCGCGCTCGATGACCTCCGAGTAGACCTTGCCCAGCAGAGCGTTGGGATGGGTGTCCTTGTAGTAGCCCTTCTCCCGGTGGCCGCGCCCGATCGGGGTGCGCACCGCCTCGACGATGACCACGTCGCGTCCGTTGCCGTTCATGCCTCGAAGCCTCCTGGATTGGCGATCCTCCGTAGTCTACGGCGCCGATTGACTGGCGAGTCAACCCACCGGGAACACCCCCTGCCCGAGCGTCTCGGGATCCTCGGCAGCGGCACGATCGCCCGCGGGCTGGCGGCGATCGGCGCCCGCCACGGCACGGTGGTCCTGTGGGCGCGGTCAGAAGCGTCGGCCGCGGCGGCGCGAGCGGCGCTCGATCCCGAGGCGGTCCAGGTCACCACCGACCTCGGGGCGCTGGCGGGCGCCACCTACGCCGTCGAGGCGATCGTCGAGGACGCGGCGGCCAAGGGCGAGCTGTTCGCGCGCCTGGACGGGGTGCTCGGCGGCGACGCGGTGCTCGCGACGACGACCTCCTCGCTGTCGGTCGCCGAGCTCGCCGGCGCGTCCGGGCGCCCCGACCGCTTCGCGGCGCTGCACGTCTTCAACCCCGTGCGCAAGATGGAGCTCGTCGAGCTCGCCTTCCCGGACGCCGCGTCGGAGCAGACCCGGGCGCGCACGCTCGCCCTTTGCGCGGCGCTCGGCAAGACCGCCGTCGAGGTCCCCGACACGCCGGGCTTCGTCGTGAACCGCCTGCTGTTCCCCTACCTCTTCAGCGCCGTCGAGCTGCTCGAGCAGACGGGCCTGGAGCCCGAGGCGGTCGACACGTGCATGCGCCTCGGCGCTGCCCACCCGCTCGGGCCGCTGGCGCTGCTCGACCTCATCGGGCTCGACGTCGCGGTGGCGATCGGCGAGACGATCGGCGCCCGCGTCCCGGATCGCGTGCGATCGCTGATCGGCGACGGAGCGCTGGGACGCAAGGCTGGGCGCGGCTTCTACGCGTACTGATCACAACCTTTTAGCGCCCGTTGAGGTGAGCTGAGGAAACTGCCGATTGCGACGAACTGACCCTCATCGCAACCCCTCCTCCAAGAAACACTCCGCGGCCGACTCGCTCCCCTGAGTCGGCCGCGTTGTGTTTTCTCAGTGGGTCGATCCTCCCCAGGATCTCCCTCTCTCCTCCCAGACCGCCGGGGCGGCCAGTCGGTGCGCAGAAAGTAGCGCGGGTGGCGGGCTTGTGCAATACCGCACGCAGTTTCGATTCGCTACCGGGTCCCTCAGCTCGGGCGGCGGTCGCGGATCCGCACCGCCTCGACGCGGTTCTCGCGCACGGACTCGACGCGGATCGAGTAGCCGTTGGCGGCGACCGTGTCGCCGCGCTTGGGCAGCCGCCCGAGCTCGCCGAACACGAAGCCGCCGACCGAGTTGTAGGCGTCGGAGTCCGTCGGCAGCTCGAGCCCGTAGTCGTGCAGGTCGGTGATCGCCACGTGCCCGCGCACGAACCAGTCGCCGTTGGGCAGCTTGCGCACCGCGCCGCCCAGCGGGTCGGTCTCGTCGTCGATCTCGCCGACGACCTCCTCGATGATGTCCTCGACGGTGACGATGCCAGCCGTGCGCCCGTACTCGTCGACGACGACCGCCAGCGATGAGCGCTGGCGCTGGAGGTCGGCGAGCAGATCGTCCAGCGGCTTGGTCTCGGGGACGATCGGCGCCTCGCGCACCAGGTCCTCGATGCTCGCGTCGGCTCCCTCGGCGAGCAGCTTGGCGGCGAGCGCGTTGGAGTGCACGATGCCCTTCACGCGGTCGTGGTTGTCGTCCTCGGTGACCACGACGCGCGTGTGGCCGGAGGAGACGCAGCGGCGCAGCGCCGTCTCGACGTTCTCGGAGAGGTCGACGGTCACGACCGCCGGCGCGGGCGTCATCACCTGGCGGGCCTGCTGCTCGTGCAGGTGAAAGACGCCGGTGAGCATCCCGGCCTCGCCGGGGTCGAGCTTTCCGCCGGTCATCGACTCGGCGATGATGCGGCGGATCTCCTCTGGGCTGCCGCCCTGGTCGGCGGCGGCCCCGGCGTCGATGCCCACGAGCTTGAGGATGCGGATCGAGGCGCCGTTGAGGACGACGATGAACGGGTGGAAGGCCAGCCGGAAGAACTGCAGCGGCCGGGCGGCGCGGCGCGCGATCGTCTCCGCCGCGTCGATCGCGGCCAGCTTGGGCACGAGCTCGCCGAAGACGATGTGCAGCGAGGTGATCACCAGGTAGGCGAAGAACACGCTGACCGCGACGGCGACGCCGTGGCCGGCGACCGATCCCAGCGAGGGCTCGACCAGCCCCGCGACGGTCGGCTCGCCGAGCGCCCCGATGCCGATCGAGGCCATGGTGATGCCCACCTGGCAGGCCGAGATGTAGTCGTTGATGTTCGCGATCTGGCGGACCGCCAGCGCAGCGCCTTTGGCGCCCTCGTCGCGCAGCTCCTCCAAGCGCGCGCGGCGAGATCGCACCAGCGAGTACTCGGCGATCACGAAGAAGCCGTTGGCCAGCACGAGCACCAGCACGGCGATCAGGGCCAGTGCGGTCATGCTGAGGGAGAGTGGCGCGCGCGCAGCGCGCCGCTACTTCGAGAGAGGTCGTCGTCGGGCATCAGGCGACGTGCGCATGCTACCCCACCCCCGGCCGGCTCAGGCATCCGGGCCTATCCTGCACGCGCATGCGCATCGTCTCCCTCGTCCCGTCGGCCACCGAGATGCTCTTCGCGCTCGGGCTCGGCGACGAGCTCACCGCCGTCACCCACGAATGCGACCACCCGCCGGAGGCGCTTGACCTCCCGCGCGTGACGCGCGACCTGATCGGCCCGGGCCTGGAGCCCGGGGAGATCGACCGCGCCGTTCGCGCGCTGACCGAGCAGGGGCGCTCGATCTACGAGCTCGACGAGACGCGCCTGCGCGACCTGCAGCCCGAGCTGATCGTCACCCAGGCGCTGTGCTCGGTCTGCGCGGTCTCCTACGAGGACGTCCAGGCCGTCGCGGAGCGCCTGGACCCCTCTCCCGCAGTGCTGTCGATGGACCCGAGCACGCTCGGCGAGATGCTCGGCGATGTGCGCATCCTGGCCGAGGCGACCGGCCGGCGCGACGCAGGGCTCGAGCTCGTGCGCCACGCCGCGAGCCGCATCGACCGCATCCGGCTCGCCGTGCTGGCGGAGGCGCCGGTGCGCGTTGCTGCGCTCGAGTGGCTGGATCCGGTGTTCGCCGCCGGCCACTGGACCCCGCAGCTGATCGAGTACGCCGGCGGCGAGGACGTCCTCGGCCTCGCGGGCGAGAGCTCGCAGACGGTGACCTGGGAGATGGTGGCCGCGGCCGAGCCCGAGGTGATCGTCGTGATGCCGTGCGGCTACGACGCGGAGCGCGCCCAGGAGGAGGCCTACAGCTTCGGCGACGAGCTCGCCGAGGTCGGAGCCGAGCGCGTGGTCGCCGTGGACGCGGCCGCCTACTTCTCGCGGCCCGGCCCGCGGCTGGTCGCGGGCTCGAGCTGATGGCCCACATCCTGCACCCCCGCCGTGTGCCCGACGCGCCCGGGGCGGCGCTGCCCGTCCTGCTGTAGCTATTTGCCCCGGACAAACTCGGGGTGAGGAGCGGGCGAAATGAAACGGCCGCGCGGGTGCGCGGCCGTTTCTGCGAGTTGGCGCTCGGGGTGAGCGGCGGCCCGGGAGGATCTCAATCGGTTCGGATGGCGAGCG
>JBBRYA010000007.1:0-87102 GCA_038238015.1 Solirubrobacterales bacterium | reverse complement strand
TCCTCCCGGGCCGCCGCTCACCCCGAGCGCCAACTCGCAGAAACGGCCGCGCACCCGCGCGGCCGTTTCATTTCGCCCGCTCCTCACCCCGAGTTTGTCCGGGGCAAATAGCTACGTCTGGCGCGACCTGATCCGCAACCCGCGGCGCACGCTTGCGGCACTGGTGGGCGTGACGCTCGGGATCGGCCTGTTCTCCGGCGTGCTGTTCTTCATCGACGGCTCGGGCGCCTCGATGACCCAGCGCGCGATCGCGCCACTGGCGATCGACATGCAGCGAGTGCTCAGCGCCCCCCTCGGCGGCGGCCTCCAGCTCAGCGAGAAGCAGTCCGCGAGTGGCCCGCTCAAAGCCGGCGGTCGCGCCACGTTCACGCTCGTCGTCGCCAACCGGGGAGCCGCTCCCGCCAACGAGGTCGTGGTCAACGACGAGCCGCCCGCCCCGCTGACCTACGTCGCGGGCAGCGCGACGCTCGACGGCAAGCCGCTCCGTGACCAGGGCGGCCGGATCCCGCTCGCCCAGGGCCTCGCCCGCACCGGGCTGAACATCGGCACGATCCCGGCAGGCAAGAGTGCGAGGCTCACCTACCTCGCCCGGGCCGCACGCGCGGTCGGCGACGCTCGGCGGCTGGCCCTGCCGGGCAGGATCTCCAGCCGCGAGGACGTCATACCGAAGGCCGCGAACGCCGCTCAGCAGGTCGGGGTCGAGCAGCTGGCCGCGCGGGTGCACCGGATCCCCGGCGTGGCCGCCGCCGACGGCCTGGCCTTCGTCGACCTTCCGGCGGGCTCGCTCAGCTCGGGCTCCGCGAGCGTGCACGACACCGTCCGCGTGTTCGGCTTCGACCCCGCCTACGCGCAGCACTACCCCTCGATCCGCATCGTCGCGGGGCGGCTTCGGCACGGAGGCGCCGGGCTGAGCGCAGAGGCCTCGCGCGCGCTCTCAGGGCGAGCGGGCGCGAACGTCTCGCTGCGACTTCCCGGGCGCCCCGCGCCGGTCCCGCTGCAGGTCAGCGCGATCACCGACCTCTCGCGCGCCAAGCCGCTCTTCTACAGCCGCAAGTCGACCGACCTCGAGGCGTTTCTGTACCTGCCGAACTCGATCGTCGTGGACCTCGCCACCTTCCGCCGCGTGGTCATGCCCGCGTTCCGGGCCGCGACCGCAACGCAGGGCCACGCGCTCAAGAGCCTCCCGCTCCTGGAGGTCGACGTGCAGGCGCGCCGCTCGCGCCTGCAATCCGACCCCGGCACGGCGCTGGGCCAGACGAAGGCCATCGCCCGATCGGTCCGGAGCGTCGCGGCGAGCCAGGACTACCTGATCGACAACATCTCCAACAGCCTGCAGGTCGCCCGCGACGACGCAGCGGTGGCCAAGCGGATGTTCCTCTTCCTGGGCCTGCCGGGCGCCCTGCTCGCAGGGTTCCTCGCGGCCTTCGCCGGCGGCATCCTCGCGAGCGCTCAGCGCCGCGAGCAGGCGATCCTGCGTATCCGCGGCGCCGACCAGCGCCACCTGTTGCGGATGCTCGTCTACCGCACGCTTGCGCTGGCGGGCGCGGGATCGCTGATCGGAACCGGTCTCGGGCTGCTGTCGGTGCTCGTGATCCTCGGCGCGGGACCGCTGTTCGAGGCGTCCGCCGGTTCACTGCTTGTCTCCGCCCTCATCAGCGTCGGGATCGGGACGCTCACCACGGGCCTCGCCCTCTACCTGCCCGGCCGGCGCTCGCTGCGCCGCGAGATCCACGAGCAGCGCGGTGAGATGGCACTGGGAGCCGCCCCGGCGTGGCGGCGCCTGCGGCTCGACTTCGTGCTGCTCGCGGCGACCGTCGCCGGCGAGGTGGTCGCCCTGCGCACCGGGGCCTTCGACGCTCCCCCCGGCTCGGTCTACGAAGGACGCGCCGTGTCGCTGCCCTCGCACCTGCTGCTCGCGCCGATCGGCGTCTGGGTGGCCGGCATGCTGCTGGCGCTCCGCGGCTTCGACGCGCTGGCCAGGCGTGCCCCTGTGCCCGCCTCCCCGCGCTTCGGCTCCCCGGTGTGGGGCAGCCTCGCCCGCAGCCTGCGCCGCCGCTCGTGGTCGCTGGCCGGCGGGATGGTCGCTGTCGGCCTCGTCGTCTCGCTGGGTACCAGCCTGGCGATCTTCGCGACCACCTACGACGCGGCCAAGGCCGCCGACGCGCGCTTCAGCGTCGGCTCGGACGTCCGCGTTACGCCCAGCATCCTCAGCACGCGGCCGCAGCCGCCGGGCTTCGCGCGGAAGCTCGAGGTCCCGGGTGTCGCGGCGGCGACGCCGGTCGTGTTCAAGCCTCAGAACGCCGTGCTGACGAGCACCTTCGGCGAGGACCGCGAGAGCCTCGCCGCGATCGACCCCAGCAGCTTCGGCGCCGTCGCGGCGCTCTCGGATCGCTTCTTCGTGGGGCAGTCGGCGTCGGCGGCGCTCGCGGCGCTCCGGCGCGATCCGCGCGCGGTGCTGATCGACGCCAAGACAGCTGACGACCTCAAGATCGCCCAGGGTGACAAGGTGCGCGTCCTGCTGGCGCGGGGCACCAAGCAGCAGCGACTCGTGACCGTACGCGCCGCGGGCTTCTTCACGCGCTTCGCCGGATTCCCCGAGGGGGTCAACGTGGTGGCCGACCTGCGCACCTACGAGGCGGCGACCCGCCTGCCCGGCGTGGACTTCTTCCTCGCCCGCTCCGCCGATCCGAGCGCCCCAGGCGTGGACCGCGCGGTCGCCGCGATGCGCACCGGCCCTGGGCGGCGTAGCCCGCTCAACATCGACACGACCCGCACCAGCCTCGACAAGGACCAGTCGAGCCTCACGGCCGTGAACGTCCGCGGGCTGCTCGACCTCGACCGGTTTTTCACCCTGCTCATCGCGGCCGCCGGCATCGGCATCTTCGTCTTCGGCCTGATGCTCCAGCGCCGGCGCGAGTACGTGACGATGCGCGCGCAGGGCATGCAGACCCGCGAGCTGCGCGCCCTCGTGCTCGGGGAGACGGCTGTGGTCACCGGCTGCGGCATGCTCGCCGGCGTGGCGATCGGGACCGGCATGGGCTTCCTGCTCGTGCACGTCCTGCGGCCGCTGTTCATCCTGGCCCCCGGCGTGTCGCTGTCGATCATCGGCACGGCGACGCTGGTCGCACTGGTCCTGGCGGCGACGCTCGCCTCGGCCTTCGCAGCCACCGACCTGCTGCGCAGGCTCCGCCCGACCGAGCTGCTGCGGGAAGCCTGATCGTTCGAGTCCGGGTCTCGTCAGCATCAGGGGCGAGCGGGGGTGCCTTCGCCCCGCCACATCCAAAGTATCGCCGCCCGGGGGGCTTGTTTCAAGCCCCGGGGTGTGCTCCATACTCGCTCGCCGCAAGCGACGAAGGGAGCAACGCGATGGGCACCGAGGAGCATGCGGCGGCGATCGCTGGAGCCGTTCCGACGGGGGTCCACACCTTCGAGCCCGACGGTTACGTGCTGGGTTTCCAGGAGATCGGCCAGACGCAGGTTGCGGTCGTGGGTGGCAAGGGCGCGCACCTGGGGGAGCTTTCGCGGATCGAGGGCATTCGCGTGCCGCCTGGCTTCTGCCTGACGACCGACGCCTTCCGGCGGGTCATCGCGGAAGCCCCGTCGATCGACGATCATCTCGATCGGCTGTCGCGCCTGAACCCGGGCGACCGGGACGTGATCCGCACGCTCAGCGAGGAGATGCGCCGGACGCTCGAAGCGATCGCCATCCCCGACGATGTGGCGGCGGCGATCACCGGCACGCTCGCCGGGCTCGACGAGCAGGCCGCCTACGCCGTCCGGTCGAGCGCGACGGCGGAGGACCTGCCGACCGCCTCCTTCGCGGGCCAGCACGACACGTACCTGAACATCGTGGGGCCGGCCGCGATCCTCCAGCACGTAAGCCGATGCTGGGCCTCGCTGTTCACCGAGCGAGCCGTGACCTACCGCCTGCGCAACGGCTTCGACCATCGGAAGGTCCAGATGGCCGTCGTCGTGCAGCAGATGGTCTTCCCGCATGCGGCCGGCATCCTCTTCACGGCCGACCCCGTCACATCCAACCGGAAGGTCACCTCAGTGGAGGCCGGCTTCGGCCTCGGCGAGGCCCTGGTCTCCGGACTGGTCAACGCGGACGTCTACAAGGTGCGGGACGGCGAAGTCATCGCCAAGGCGGTCGCCACCAAGCGGCTTGCCGTCCACGCCTCGCCGGCGGGCGGGACGCAGGAACTGACGATCGAGGCGGAGCGGCAGGAACAGCCGGCCCTGACCGATGCGCAGGTCGTGCGGCTCGCGCAGCTGGGCCGGCGGATCGAAGCGCACTTCAGCCGCCCCCAGGACATCGAATGGTGTCTGGTCGACGATGGCTTTCAGATCGTCCAAAGCCGGCCGATCACCACGCTGTTTCCCATCCCCGCGGCCGGCGACCAAGAGAACCATGTGTACGTCTCCGTCGGTCACCAGCAGATGATGACCGACCCCCTGAAGCCCCTGGGGCTCTCCCTGTTCCAGCTGACCGCCCTGCCGCCGATGCACGAGGCCGGCGGGAGGCTGTTCGTCGACGTCACCCAGCGCCTGGCATCGCCAACGAGCCGCGCAGGCTCCTCGAGCTCATCGGGAAGTCCGAACCGCTGATCGGGGACGCGCTGCAGACCATCCTCGAACGCGGCGACTTCATCCCGTCGCTCCCAGACGACGGTCCCGGCGGGCCGCCACCTGGCGGCGCACCGGCCGCGATCGAGACCGATCCGGCCGTCGTCACCGAGCTGGTCGGGCGCAGCCAGGCTTCCATCGCCGCATTGAAGCGCAACATCCGCACCCAGTCCGGATCGGCGCTGTTCGACTTCATCCTCGCGGACATCCAGGAGCTCAAGCGGATCGTGTTCGCTCCGCAGAGCAGCCAGGTGATCATGGCGGCGATGGAGGCCACGTGGTGGCTCAACGAGCAGCTCGAGGCGTGGCTGGGCGAGAAGAACGCGGCCGACACGCTGACGCAGTCCGTCCCGCACAACAGCACGTCGGAGATGGGGCTGGCGCTCCTGGACGTCGCAGACGTGATCCGCCCGCATCCGGACGTGGTGGCCTTCCTGCACCACGTCGAGGACGACGACTTCCTGGACGAGCTGGCCGAGCTCGCCGGCGGGCGGGAAGCGCGAGACGCCATCCGGGCCTACCTCGACAAGTACGGCATGTGCTGCGTCGGCGAGATCGACATCACGAGGCCGCGCTGGAGCGAACGCCCCTCCGCGCTCGTGCCCCTGATCCTCAACAACATCAAGACCTTCGAGGCCGGCGCCGGCAAGCGGCGCTTCGAGCAGGGCCGGCAGGCGGCGGCGGAAAAGGAGCAGGAGCTGCTCGAGCGCTTGCGGGCCCTCCCGGGCGCAGAGCGGAAGGCCGAAGAGGCCAAGCGGAAGATCGACCGCGTCCGGACCTTCACCGGGTACCGGGAGTATCCGAAGTACAGCATCGTCAGCCGCTACTTCGTCTACAAGCAGGCCCTGCTGGAAGAGGCCGAGCGCCTCGTCCACGCCGACGTGCTCCGTGAGAAGGAGGACAGCTTCTTCCTCACGTTCCAGGAGCTCCACGACGTCGTGCGCACGCACGAAGTGGATGAGCAGATCATCTCTGAGCGCAAGCACGCGTTCAGGTCGTATCAAGCGCTCACACCGCCCCGGGTGCTCACGTCGGAGGGCGAGGTCATCGCCGGGGCGTACCAACGCGACGGCCTGCCGACCGGCGCGCTGATCGGCCTCGCGGTCTCCGGCGGGACCATCGAGGGGCGGGCCCGCGTCATCCTGGACATGGCGGAGGCCGAACTCGAACCTGGCGACATCCTGGTCACGGCCTACACGGACCCGAGCTGGACCCCCCTGTTCGTCGCGACCAAGGGTCTGGTGACGGAGGTCGGGGGCCTGATGACCCACGGCGCAGTGATCGCACGGGAGTACGGCTTGCCGGCCGTCGTGGGGGTCGAGCATGCCACCCGGCTGATCCAGGATGGGCAGCGGATCCGAGTGCATGGAACGGACGGGTACGTCGAGATCCTGAGCTAGCCGGCCCTGCGCGTCGCGGCGCTCGGTCCGGTCAGCGCGGCCGGCGGTGGGTGTAGAGGTGGATTGCCCAGAGGTAGGCCGCGAGGGTCAGGCTGACGCTCCAGGCAATGGCGGCGATGGCGTTGGTGCCTATCGCGGTTCCGGTCAGCAGTCCGCGCACGGTCTCGGTGACGGGGGTGAAGGGCTGGTACTTGGCGAACTGCTGCAGCCCGTCCGGCATCGAGGCGGTGGGCACGAAGCCGCTGCCCAGGAAGGGCAGCAGGGTCAGGAACATCGGGGTGTTGCTGGCTGTCTCGACGCTCTTGGCGGCGAGTCCGAGCGCGGTGGCCAGCCAGATGAGTGCGAGGGTGAACAGCGTGAGCACGCCGATCGCGGCTAGCCAGTGGATGGGATCAGACGTCGGTCGGAAGCCGAGTGCGATGGCGACGCCGATCACGACAGCCAGGCTGACGAGCGTCTGGATGACGCTGGCCAGCACGTGGCCGGCGAGCACGGCGGCGCGGTCGATGGCCATGGTGCGAAACCGGTCCGTGATCCCGCTGGTCATGTCCATGGCGACGACGATCGCGGTGCCCTGGACGGCCGCTGCCACGGTCATGAGCAGGATGCCGGGAGTGACGTAGTTGAGGTAGCCGGCCCGGCCGGAGCGGCCGCCGGCGAGCCCGCTGCCCAGACCGTGGCTGAGCTGGCCGCCGAAGACGTAGACGAACAGCAGGAGGAACACGATCGGCATGCCCACCAGAAGCAGCGTCATCGACGGGTAGCGCAGCAGGCGCCGCAGGTTGCGGCGCAGCATCGTGCTCGAGTCGGTGAGCGTGTAGGCGAGGCTGGTCATGACGCGGCGACCGGCTCGCTGGTCGGGTGGCCGGTGACGGCGAAGAACACGTCGTCCAGGTCGGGCGTGTGGATCGATCGCCTGCACGTTGGGCATGAGCACCCGGTGGCCGTAGGGTTGGATGAAGCGCCCGGTGTCGTGCGAGTGGAGGTAGAGGATGTTCGGCCGGTGCATGCGCTTCCCTAGTCAGGCCCCGAGGACGGCCAGTGCGACGAGGATGAAGCCGGCGCTGTCGAGCACGACCCGGGCGGTGTGCAGGCGGTCCCAGCGCCGGCGCAGACGCCGCCACTCGTCTGGGTCGCCGCCCTCCTCGTCCCAGCGAAGCACGCGGACGTTGATCGGCATGTTCCCGACCAGTGTGATCGCGAGCATGCCGGCGAAGCAGACGGCCCCCGCGAGCGCGAGCGTGCCCGAGCGCCCGCTGAGGCCACCGGCGGCTGTGAAGCAGGCCACGATGGTGGCCGTCATGAGGAACGGGTCGATGCTCGCAAATCGCCGGTACATCAGCTTCTCCGCGCGCACCTGCGCTCGGTGCTCGAGCTTCCACAGCGTCGGATGGACGATGCCCCAGGAGGTCAGCTCGCTGCCCGCCAGCACGCCGGCGAGCAGGACGGCGATCAACGAGCGCACGTCCATCGCTTCAGAGCTCCTCGTCGTGCGAAGAGCGGGCCGACGAGCCGACGGCCACCGCGTGACCCACGTACCGGCTGTCGGTGACCGCGCCCACGAGGAAGCGCGCGAGGTCCGCCCGCACGACACGCCCCAGGCGTCCGCGCTGCCCCTCTCGGATCACGCGCAGCCTCCCGCGCGCCTTGCCGCCGACGAAGCGCGGCGGCCGCACGAGCAGCCATTCGAGGTCGCTGTCCCGGACCACCTGCTCCTGCGCCTCCTTGTCGGGAACCATGGGGGCGAGCATCCGCAGCACCACCTCGCGATAGACCAACGATACGTTTGCGCGACTGGGACCGGCGCCGAGAAGCGTCACGCAGACGAGCCGCCGAACTCCTTCCTGGCTCATCGCCGCGACCAGGTTCTTCGTGCCCTCGGCGAGCAGGGTGCTCGGCCGCCTCGGACTTGGCGTCCCGAGCGCGCAGATCACAGCCTCGCGTCCTCGCACCGCAGCCGTGAGCGAGGACCGCTGAAGGACGTCGCCCTCGACCATCTCGACTTCCGGGGGGAGCGCTGCCAGGGCACTGTTCCTGACGAGGGCGGCAGCCTGGTGTCCGCGCGCGATCGTTTCGGCCAGGACGTCGCGCCCGAGGACCCCCGTCGCGCCCACGACGAGGATCCTCACGCGGGCTCCTCGCGCAGGCCGATGCGTGCGTGCAGGCGGACCAGCGGCTGCGGCGACCACCAGTTCCAGCGGCCGAGCAGAGCCATCAGCGACGGCACGAGCAGAGCGCGGACGATGAAGGCGTCGATCAGCACGCCGGCGGCCGTCGCCACGCCGATCTGCTGGATGAAGGAGATCGACGAGGTGATGAAGGCGCCGATCGCCACCGCGAGCAGGATGGCGGCAGCGGTCAGCACGGCGCCGGTGCGCGCGACGCCGACGGCGACGGCCTCGCGCTCGGAGACGCCGGTCGTCCTGGCCTCCTTGATGCGCCCGAGCAGGAGCACGCCGTAGTCGGTCGACAGAGCGAAGACGAGCGCCGCCGCGACCAGGAAGTCCGTCGGCTCCACCCCGCCGTTGGGGGTGTAGCCGAGGAGCCCCTCGAAGCGCCCGTCCTGAAACACCAGCGTGAGGACGCCGAGCGACGAGCCGACCGTCAGGGCGTTCATGACGATCGCCTTGATCGGCAGCACGATCGAGCCGGTCATGAGCCACAGCACGGAGAAGGTGAGCGCGACGAGCAGCCCCACGGCGAGCGGCAGGTTCGAGCCGATGGCGGCCTGCTGGTCGACGAACTCCGCGGCCGCGCCGCCCACCAGGAGCGGGTACGGGGAGGGCGCCTGGCGGATCTTCTGGACGAGCGCCCGCGCCGCGGGCCCCTTCGGGTCGCCGCCCACGGCGACGTCCGCCTGCCAGGTCGAGCCGTCGAGCGCCTGCGGCACGCCCACGGCGCGCACACCCGGCAGTGCCGCGAGACCCGCCGCGTACTTCGCGACGCCGCCGCGCGCGGCCGCCGGCGCGTCGATCGCGATCGTGACCGGGCTCGAGTCCTGGCCGCCGAAGTCGCGGGTCAGCGTGTCGGCGACGGTGCGCGCGCTCTTGCCCTTCGGGATCACCGATGTGTCGACCGGAGTCCAGACCGCGCGCAGGGACGGGAGCGCGACGACGAGCATGAGCGCTCCGGTGACCACGGCCACGCGCAGCGGGCGACGCATCACCGCGTGGGAGAGCCGGTACCACGCGCCCTGCTCGGCCGCGCGCTCCCGCCGGCGTGGGCGGCCCGCGAGCTTCGCGCCCCAGATCGCGAACATCATCGGAGCGATGACGAGTGCGGCCAGGCCGGCGACGAGCGCGACCACGGCGCCGGCGATGCCCATCGACTTCAGGAAGTTGAGGGGGAACACCGTCAGCGTGATCAGCGCGAAGGAGACGGTCACCGCGCTGTAGAGGACGGTCCGTCCTGCCGTGTTCATCGTGGTGCGCACCGCGCCGGCTCCGGGGCCCTCGGCCGCGAGCTGCTCGCGGAAGCGGGTGACCAGGAACAGCGTGTAGTCGATGGCCAGTCCGAGGCCGAGCCCGATGACCAGGTTGAGCGCGAAGATCGATAGGCCGTAGACCTGGTTGACCGCGCTGAGCGCGAGGAAGGTGCCGAGCACCGTCGTGATGCCGACCATGAGCGGCAGCACGGCGGCGCGGCCGCGGAAGAACAGCAGCGAGAGCAGCAGCAGGATCGGGAAGGCGAGCGCCTCGGCGCGGCCGAGGTCCGCTGCGACGCTCTCGCCGATCTGGCTCTGGGCGAAGATCGAGCCTCCGAGGGCGACGTCGCGCGCGCCCTTCAAGCGCTTGGTGAGCGCCGCCGACACCGTGTCCTCATCGGCGCCCGCGTCGAGCGTGGCGGCCAGGTAGGTGGCGCGCCCGTCGCGGCTGACGAAGCCCGGGTCGCGGGTGGTCTGCAGCGAGGCCACCGAGGCGATCCCCGGCTCGGCCGCGAGCATCCGCCGCACCGCGTCGGCACGGCGGCGGGCCTCGGGCGACTGCGCGCCTGCGGGCGTGCGCAGCAGGGCGACCACGCCCGGAGACGCCTTGGTCGACGTGGCGGTCTCCACGCGCTCGACGGCGCGGGCCGACCCCGAGTCGGTGGCAGTGAAGCCGCCGGAGGATTGCAGCGCCCCGGCAACGGGACCACCGAAGACGGCGGCGAGCACCACGAAAAGGAGCACCGCGAGCAGGGCGCGTTTCGGGCGGGTGGTGATGCGGTCGGTGAGCGTAGAAAGCATTCATCAGTTAACGCATGTACATGTACGGTTGTCAAGTCGCCGCTACGATTCGCCGCATGTCCGCCTCGCCGACTCGGCAGCGCAATCCCCGCGGTGAGGGCGGACGGCTGCGAGAGCAGCTCGTACAGGCGGCGGTGGAGGTCCTCGACGAGGTCGGCGACGCGTCGCGCGTGTCCGTGCGGGCGATCGCACGCCGCGCGGCGGTCTCCCCGACGGCGCTGTACCTGCACTTCGCGGACCGCGACGCGCTCGTGGCAGCGGCTGTCGACGCCGGGTTCGCCGCGTTCAACGCGGCGCTCCTGAGCGCCGCGCGCACGGAGTCGGACCCCTTCTCGAGCCTCGAGGTGACGAGCCTCGCCTACCTCGCGTTCGCCGAGCAGCAGCCCGCGCTGTACGCCGTCCTGTTCTCGACCCGCCGCCCGCGGGACCAGGCGTCGCGCGCGCGCGCCGCCATCGATCGCGGCGAGGGCTTCGCCGGCCTGGTGTCGCTCCTGCGGGGATGCGACCCCACGCTGGACGCCGCCGAGGCCCGGGAGCTCGCGATCACGGTGTGGTCGAGCCTGCACGGCTTCGCCGCCCTTCGCGTCTCTCGAGCGGGGCCTGAGTGGCCCTCGGCGGAGGACTACGTCCGCCGCATGCTGGCGGCCCACGTCGCGCGCGACACGCGCTAGCGGCCGCGCCGCGCATCCCCACTGGCGCTACGCCGCCAAAGACGCAACACTTAAAAGGTGGAAGAGGTCGCACGCGAGCCTGGCCGTGTCTCGCTCCGCCTGTACGTGGCGAGCGACACCGCGCCGTCGGCCCAGGCGCGCAGGCAGTTCGCGGCCCTGCAGGAGCGACTGGGCGGCCAGGATTGGGAGGTCGAGGTCGTCGATGTCTTCGAGCAGCCCGGCCTGGCGGAGGACGACCGGATCCTTGCGACCCCCGTGCTGATCCGCCTGCAGCCGCCGCCGCGGCTGAGCGTTATCGGCGACTTCAGCGACCCGCATGCGGTGGCGACCGCGCTCAACCTCGAGGAGGCACCAGAGCGATGACACCGACGCGCATGCCGGTCGGCATTCCCGGGTTCGACGAGCTCGTGCACGGCGGGCTGCCGCGGGGGCGCAGCACCCTCGTGGCCGGGTCGACCGGCACCGGCAAGACCGTGTTCGGGCTGCAGTTCCTCGCGGGCGGCGCGCGCATGGGCGAGCCGGGGGTGCTCGTGACCTTCGCCGAGCGCCCGGATGATCTGATCGCGAACGTCGAGAGCTTCGGGTTCGATCTCGCCGGCCTCGTCGCCGACGGGCGCCTGGCGATCGTGGACGCAACGCCGGACCCGGGAGCGACCGTCAGCGGACGGTTCGACCTCGGCGGCCTCTCGTCACGCATCGCTCACGCGCTCAGCGAGGTCAACGGGACGCGGCTGTTCCTGGACCCGATCGACGCGCTGTTCGAGGAGTTCTCCGCCGCGGTCGAGGTGCGCCGCGCGTTCGGGGCGATGCTGCGCGCGCTGCGCCCGCTGGGCGCCACGACGCTGATCGCCGCCGAGCGGCCGAGCGAGGACGGCACGCTCACCCGCTACGGGGCGGAGGAGTTCGCGGTCGACAACGTGGTGCTCCTGCGCAACGTCCGCGCCGAGGAGCGGCGGCGCCGGACCGTCGAGGTCCTCAAGCTGCGGGGCGCCGATCATCACAAGGGCGAGTTCCCGTTCGTCATCGATGCGCTGAGCGGCATCGAGATCGTGCCGTTCTCCCCGATCGAGGGCGACGCCACCGGATCGCCGGAGCGGATCTCGCTCGGGAACCCCGAGCTCGACGCCATGTGCGGCGGAGGGATGTACCGCGACGCGCTGATGATGATCACGGGCGCCACGGGTACCGGCAAGACGCTGATCGGCCTGCAGTTCATGGTCGCGGGGATCGAGGCCGGCGAGCGCGTGCTCTACCTGTCCTTCGAGGAGAGCCAGTGGCAGCTCGAGCGCAACGCCGCGGCGTGGGGCATGGACCTGACAACCCCCGAGCGCGCCGGCCGCCTGGAGATCGTCTCGCGCTACCCCGCGCGTCTGGGGCTCGAGGACCTGCTCGTCGAGCTCAAGCACACGGTCGAGGAGTTCGCGCCTGAGCGACTGGTGATCGACAGCATCACCGCGATCGAGCACAACTCGCCCTCGAAGGCCTTTCGTGAGTTCAGCGTCGGGCTCAGCGGCTACCTGAAGGGCCGCGGCATCGCGACGATGATGACCACGACGATGCCCAACCTGCTCGGCGGTGACCACGCCACCGACCTGTACCTCTCGACCATCGCGGACGCGATCCTGGCGCTGCGCTACTTCGACCTCGAGAGCGAGGTGCGGCGCGCCGCCCTGGTCCTGAAGGTCCGCGGTTCCCAGCACGCGAGCGAGATGCACGAGTACGAGATCCGCGAGACCGGCATGAACGTGCTCGGGCCGATCAAGGGGATCCGCGGGATCCTGGTCGGCCAGGCGCAGCAGACCGGTCACTCGTCCAACAGCGACGCGCACGACATGCGGCCGCTGGAGTGAGCGGAGGGCGCTTCCGGAAGCGGGCGGCGGCCGGCGACGGCTCAGTGGTCCCGCTGGACAGCCTGCTGGCGGTCATCGATCAGAACGCCGACGGCATGCTGGTCATCGGCCGCGACGGTGTGATCCGGCTGGCCAACCCGGCGGCCGAGCGCCTTCTCGGCCGGGCCGGCGTGAGCCTGCAGGGGACTGCGTTCGGGGCTCCGCTCGCGTTGGAGAAGGCGACGGAGATCGACGTGATCAGCCGCGGATCGGCCAGGACCGCCGAGATGTGGGTCGTCGAGATCGACTGGAGCGGAGAGCCGGCGTTCTTGGCCTCGCTCCGCGACGTGACCGACCGCAAGCGCGCGGAGGTGGTGCTCGCGAGGGTCGGCGAGCAGCATGCGGCGATCGCACTGCTCGGCAAGGACGCGGTGTCCGGCCTCGCACCCGAGGCGCTGATGGCCGAGGCGGTCAAGCACATCCGTCGCGTCCTCAACACGGACTTCGCCGGGGTGCTCGCGCTGCGCACCGATGGCACGGAGCTCCGGCTGGTCGCCTCGGAGTGGTCGGACTCGCCCGCCGACCCGGTCGAGCTTTCGCCCGGGGCCGCCACGTTGCCGCGCCATGCACTCGAGTCCGGCGAGCCCGTCGTGATGCACGACGCGAGCGACGAGACGCGTTTCGCCCCGTGGCCACCGGAGGTCGCGAGCGCGGCCGCGGTGCTCATGAACGACCGCGAGCGGCGCTTCGGGGTGATCGAGGTCGCCTCCAGGAACTTGCGGCGCTTCGACCGCGACGAGATCACCTTCCTGGAGTCGGTCGCGAACCTGCTGGCCTCAGCGGTGGCTCGCTTTCGCGCGGAGATCCGAGTGCGCCATCAGGCGCTGCACGACCCGCTCACGGGGCTCCCGAATCGCGCGCTGTTCCTCGACCGCCTCGCCCAGGCGCTGGCCCGTTCCAAGCGCCAGCACACGAAGCTGGTGGTGCTGTTCGCCGACCTCGACGGCTTCAAGCACGTCAACGACAGCAGCGGCCACCACGCCGGCGACGCGGTGCTGGTGAGTCTGGCGGGGCGATTGGCCCACGCCCTGCGCTCGAGCGACTCCCTGGCGCGCTTC
The DNA here is from genome assembly GCA_038238015.1 of Solirubrobacterales bacterium. Lineage (GTDB taxonomy): Bacteria > Actinomycetota > Thermoleophilia > Solirubrobacterales > Solirubrobacteraceae > DASQFQ01. The sequence continues at coordinate 73,233 of JBBRYA010000007.1, read as the reverse complement.
GGAGGGGACGAGTTCATCATGCTGCTCGAGGACGTCGAGAGCGACGCGGAGCTGCGTCATGCCGTCGACCGCGTCCACGCGGCCGTGACGGGCGCCCCCTTCGACGTCGAGGGCAAGGCGCACGCGCTCGACCTGACGATCGGCGTGGTGCGGGCCGACGAGTCCCACGGGTCGCCGGCCGACCTGATCCGCGACGCCGACACCGCGATGTACCGCGCGAAGGAGCGCGGGCGCGGAGGCTTTGCCGTGTTCGACAGCGAGATGCGCGAGCACGCGGGGGAGCGCGCGCGCCTGGAGCACGAGCTCGGCACCGCGCTCGACGCCGGGGAGCTGCGGCTGCTCTACCAGCCGATCGTCTCCCTCGACGACGGGAGGATCGTCGAGATCGAGGCCCTGCTGCGCTGGCAGCATCCCGAGCGTGGGCTGCTCGAGCCCGCCGACTTCCTGGACGTCGCGATCGAGAGCCGGCTGATCCTGCCCATCGGAAGGTGGGTCCTGCTTGAGGCCTGCCGTCAGGCGGCGGCGTGGCGCGCAACCAGCAACGGCGCCACCCCGACCGTCAACGTCAACCTCGCGCCGAGCGAGCTCGCGCAGCCCGAGCTGCGCGAGACGGTCGGCACGGCCATCCACCAACCGGGCGTCGCGGTGCCCCTGCAGCTCGAGCTCACCGAGGGTGCGCTGATCGAGGATCCGGCGCTCCCGGCCACCCTCCACGACCTCTCTGACCGGCTGGGGGTGCGTGCCGCGCTGGACGACTTCGGCACCGGCTACTCGTCGCTTGCCTACCTGGCTCGCTTCAAGATCGACGAGCTCAAGATCGACAAGTCGTTCATCCGCGCGCTCGCGCACGGGCAGGACGCGCCGATCGTCGCGGCGATCGTCAGCATGGCGCGCGCGCTCGGCATCATGGTCGTCGCGGAGGGCATCGAGTCCGCCGAGCAGGCCGCCGAGGCGCGCCGGCTCGGCTGTGACCGCGGGCAGGGCTTCTTCCTCGCCCGCCCGCTGCCGCCGGAGGGGATCCCGGCGCTGCTCGCCAGGCCGCTGAGCCTGACCGGGTAGCCGGGTGACGCAGGGCCCAAGGGTTGACGCGCCCGGCCGCTCACGGTCGCGCTCGCTACCGCCGACACAGGAGTCATGGGGCGCTCGACGACTCGGTCCGGTGGCGTTCCCGCCACAGACCATCCACGCACGCTGGGCTGGTTTGGCACCTCGGCCCTCGCCATGGGCGGCTCCAACCAGATGGTGTTCCTCGTCGGAGCCCTGATCGCGGCGCAAGGGAGCGGCGCGGTCCCGATCCTGATCGTCGGCGTGCTGCTCGGCTGGGCCGCCGCGCCCGGCTGGATCGAGCTCGTGCTCATGTGGCCCAAGCGCGTCGGCGGCATCGCGGCCACCTGCGCAGAGGCCTTCCGCCCTTACAGCCCGATCCTCGCGAACCTGACCGGCGTCTGTTACTGGTGGGGCTGGGTCCCGACCTGCGGCTTCACGGCGATCCTCTCGGCCAGCGCGCTGCACGAGTGGTACCTGCCGTGGATCCCGGTGACGCCGCTGGCGATCGCGATCGTCCTGATCTTCACGGGCGTGAACCTGCTCGGCGTGCGCGCGGTCACCCGCGTGGCGATCCCGATCGCGTCCCTGGCGGCGGCGCTCGCGCTGCTCTCCGCGGTGATCCCGATCGTGACGGGCCACGTCGACTACGCGCGTGCGGTGTCCTTCCATCTCGAGACGCCGTTCGACGGCTTCTTCGGGACGGTCACCTCCGCGATGGCGGGGCTCTACCTCGTGGGGTTCGCCGCCCCCGCGTTCGAGGCCGCGGCCTGCCACGTGGGCGAGACCAGGAACCCCGCGCGCAACGTACCCAGGGCGGTCTTCGCGAGCGGCGCGATGGCCGGACTGTTCTTCGTGGTCCTCCCGCTCGTGTGGCTGGGCTCCGTGGGGACGGGCGCGATGGGCGGCGTGCTGATGAAGTCGGTCGCCCCGACGTTCTTCCCGCTGCTCGCCGGCGGCGCGAAGGCCGCGGCCATCTGGTTCCTGGTCGCCAACATGTTCATGGGCACGCTGCAGCCGCTCGCGGGCGCCTCGCGCACGCTCTCCCAGCTCTCCGAGGACGGGCTGCTGCCCCGCAGCTGGGCCCGGCGCACCCGGCGCGACGTGCCCTGGATCCCGACGCTGCTCACCGCCTCGCTGGCCATCGGTGCCCTCCTGCTGGGTGTCCCGACCTGGATGATCGCCGCCGCGAACTTCGCCTACCTGATCGGCATCTGCCTGCCCTCGGTCGCGGTCTGGCTGCTGCGCCGCAACGAGCCTGACCGCGAGCGGCCCTACCGCGCGCCCCGCGGGACGATCCTCGCGGGCGTCGGCGCCGCCTTCGTGTGGTTCGTCGCGACCTGCCTGGGCTTCGAGCAGTTCGGCCTGCCGACGGTGCTCTTCTCGCTGGGCCTGGCCTACGCGGGCTCACTGCTCTACGCCTGGCGGCGCGTGGCCGACCGGCGGCGATCCGGGATGCCCGGGGTCAAGCGGTCGCTGAGCCTCAAGCTCAGCGGCGCGATGATCGCGGTGATGGTCCTCGACGGCGCCGGCTACCTGCTGGCGGTCAGCTCCGTCGACGCGGGGCAGCCCGCGCTGGTCTCGCTGCTGCAGGACATCTTCGTCGCGGTCGCGATCCTCACGATCACCGTCGGCCTGGTGCTGCCGGGGATGATCAGCCACGGGGTCGAGCAGGTCTCCGACGCCGCAGAGCGCCTCGCCGGCGGGACGGTCGCCGACCTGACGCGCGCGATGCGGGCGCTGCGCGCCGGCGACCTCGAAGCCGCCCAGGCGCGCATCGACGTGATCCCGGTCGACGTGCGCTCGCGTGACGAGATCGGCGCCATGGCGCGGTCCTTCAACCGGATGCAGGACGAGGTGGGGCGCGCCGCGGAGGCGCTGGACGGGGCTCGCGAGGGGCTGGCGAGGACCGAGGGCAAGCTCGAGCGCAACCTGGCGCAACAAACCGCCGTGGCCCGCCTCGGACGGCTCGCATTGGAGGGTGAGGACCTTCGCAGCCTGGTCGACGAGGTGACCGCGATCGGGGGCAGCGTGCTCGGTTCTGACATCAGCGTGACGCTCGCCGCCGCTACCCAGGGCCCCCCGGTCCACGCGGGTCCGGACGGGGCCGGCGACGTGCAGATCACGATCGGCTCCAAGGAGGCGCAGCTCGGGGAGCTGCGCGTCCACGACGTGGCAGGCTCGCGGCTCGCGCCGGACGAGGTCGCCTTCCTCGAGGCCACCGCAAACATCCTCGCCGAGGCCATCACCCGCCGTGACGCCGAGGAAGAGATGCGCCGCCAGGCGCTCCACGATCCGCTCACCGGGCTCCCGAACCGCACGCTGTTCGTCGATCGCCTCGGGCTCGCGATCAGGCACGCGTCACGACGCAGGACCTCGGTGGCCGTGCTGTTCCTCGACCTCGACCACTTCAAGCTCGTCAACGACAGCCTCGGCCACGGTGCCGGCGACGCGCTCCTGTGCGCGCTCGGCGCGCGGCTGTCGGAGAACCTGCGCCCCGGCGACACCGTCTCCCGGTTCGGCGGCGACGAGTTCTGCATCATCTGCGACGACCTCGCCGAGCCCGACGAGGCGATCGGGATCGCGCAACGGACGATCGCGGCGCTGGCGCGCCCGTTCTCGCTCGCGTCCGGCGACCACTTCGTGTCGGCGAGCGCCGGCATCGCGGTCGCGGGCGACCTCACCCGCAGCGCGGAGGATCTCGTGGCGGAGGCCGACGCGGCGATGTACCGCGCCAAGGAGACCGGCCGCGGCGGCTTTGAGGTGTTCGACGAGGTCATGCGCGGCCATGCCACCGAGCGCCTGCAGGTCGAGAACGACCTGCGCCGTGCGCTCGAGGCCGGCGACGAGCTGATCACCCACTACCAGCCGATCGTCACGCTCGCGGACGGTGAGACGGTCGGCGTCGAGGCACTGGTGCGCTGGCAGCACCCCGAGCGCGGGCTCGTCGGCCCCGGCGATTTCATCGCCGTCGCGGAGGACAGCGGAGCGATCATCGCGATCGGCGAGCGAGTGCTGCGCCTGGCCTGCGCCGACGCCGCGAGCTGGAACGCCGGCCGCCCGGGCCGTCCGCTGGTCGTCTCGGTCAACCTTTCCCCGCGCCAGGCGGCCCAGCCCGGGCTCGCCGCCATGGTGGCCTCCGTGCTCGAGGACTCCGGCCTCGATCCCGCCGCCTTGAGCCTGGAGATCACCGAGGGGGTCCTCGTCGCCGAGTCCGAGACGACGGCCACCACGCTCGCCGAGCTCAAGGCGCTCGGCCTCCGGCTCGTCCTGGACGACTTCGGCACCGGCTACTCGTCGCTCGCCTACCTGCAGCGCTTCCCGATCGACGGCCTCAAGATCGACCGCCGCTTCGTCGCGGGCATGGGCACCAGCGCCGAGGACACGACGATCATCGAGGCGATCGTGAAGATGGCCGCCGGCCTACGGATCGGCGTAGTGGCCGAGGGAGTGGAGACCGTCGAGCAGGCGCACGAGCTCGTGCGCATCGGCTGCTCACACGCGCAGGGCTTCTACTACGCGCGGCCGATGCCCGCGGAGGAGCTCGGGGCGGCGCTGGCCGCGCCGCTGCCGCACCTTTACGCTTGAGCGATGCCCCCCATCTCCCGAGGCTTCGGCGGCCGACCGCGGCGCGAGGTCGACCCGGCGCGGATCCCGCCCGGCCAGTACGTCGTGGACGACTTCCCCGTCCTCTCTGCGGGCCCGACCCCGCGCACCCCGCTCGAGGACTGGAGCTTCAGCATCGGGGGCGCCGTCGACGAGCCGGCGTCATGGTCATGGGAGGAGTTCGCCGCGCTCCCGACCGAGACGTTCACCGTCGACATCCACTGCGTGACGAAGTGGTCCAAGCTCGACACGAGCTGGACCGGGGTCTCCGTCGACGCGCTGCTCGAAGGAGTCGGCACCGAGGCCGACCACGTCTCGGCCTGGTGCGACGGCGACTACACCACCAACCTGGCGCTCGAGGACATCACGGGCGGGCGGGCATGGGTCGTCCACGGGTACGGCGGTGAGGCGCTGGAGGCCGAGCACGGTGGCCCGGCCAGGCTGCTCGTCCCGCACCTCTACCTCTGGAAGAGCGCGAAGTGGCTGCGCGGCCTCACCCTGACCGTCGAGGACGAGCCCGGGTTCTGGGAGCAGGCCGGCTACCACAACCACGGCGACCCGTGGACCGAGCAGCGCTACTGGAGCGACTGAGCCCGGCGCGCGTGCCGATCACGTGGCGAGTGGCCACGGTCGGCACCGTCGTCGAGGAGAGCGCGCACGCCAGGACGCTGCTGCTCGACGTGCCCGGCTGGCCCGGGCACCTCGCCGGCCAGCACGTCGACGTGCGCCTGACCGCCGAGGACGGCTACCAGGCCGAGCGCTCCTACTCGATCGCCTCAGCGCCGGAGGACGGCGCGCTCGCGCTGACCGTCGAGCGCATCGACGACGGTGAGGTCTCGCCCTACCTCACCGAGGTGGTGCGCGCCGGCGACCAGTTCGAGCTGCGCGGGCCGATCGGCGGCCACTTCACCTGGCGCGTGCAGGACGGCGGTCCGCTGTTGCTCATCGCCGGCGGCTCCGGCCTGGTGCCGCTGATGGCCATGCTGCGCCACCGCGCCGACCAGGACAGCGCGCTCGACGCGCGGCTGCTCGTGTCCGCCCGCGGCTGGGAGGACGTCCTGTACCGCGACGAGCTCGAGCGCGTCGCGAAGCACCCTGGCGTGCACGTGCACTACACGCTGACCCGCGAGCGCCCAGCGCGGTGGACCGGGTACGCGCGGCGCGTCGACGCCGACATGCTCGCCGAGATCGGACCGGCCGCCTCGGCGGCCCCGCGCGTCTTCGTCTGCGGCCCGACGGCGTTCGTCGAGCACGCGGCGGACCTGCTCGTCGACCAGGGCCACCCTGCGGCCGCGGTGCGCACCGAGCGCTTCGGGGCGACGGGAGGCTGAGATGACCGACGCTGCGCGCTGGATCGACGGCAACGGGATCGCGGGACTGCTCGCCGAGCTCTTCGGCACCGACATGACCAGCGTGCTGCGCGTCTGCCAGTCCTGTGGCGCAGACGGAGCGATCGGCGCCCACCGCGCCTACCGCGCCGCCGGCGTCGTGCTGCGCTGCCCGGCCTGCGGCGACCTCGCGGCGCGCATCGCCGTGCTGCCGGACCGCTACGTCGTAGAGCTGCGGGGCACCTGGGCGATGGAGCTTCCGCGCGCCGCGGGCGGCTGAGGAGGCCAACAGACCGAAAGAGTGCCCGAACGCGCTTGCGCCAGCGTGGCGATCGGCAGAGGATCGTGAGGTCCGCCACAAGATCCCCTCACTGGTCGTCGCGGTGCTGGCTCTCGCGCTCGTGCCGGCGGCGACAGCGGGCGCGGCGACCCAGTCGCGGGACGATCCGTCAGACGCCTCAGGCGGCGCAGACCTTCGCAAGGTCGCTTGGGACGTGTCCGGCTCCTCGGCGACGCTCACGGTCAGCCTCAACGACAACGCCTTTGCGGACATCGGCGTGCACCTCCTGCTCGACACCGATGACGATGGGATCGCCGACGCCGAGCTCGTCGCGACGCGCAACGCGGACGGCAAGCAGATCGATGTCAAGCTGCGCGAGCTCAACCGCACGCTCAGCACCCCCGACTGCCAGGACCTCGCCGGCAAGGACACGAGCGCCCAGGGCACCGTGAGCTCGACGGTCAGCGGCGGCCTGGAGACCTTCAGCTTCAGCTTCGACCCGACGATCATCGCCGGCAACCTGGCCTCCTTCCGCTGGGCGGCGTTCGGTCAGGCGCCCGCCGACCTCGCCGGGTTCGGCCGCTGGGACTACCTGCCCGACGCGGCGAATCCGGACCCCGGCGCGGGCAACCCCGGCGACCGCCGCTGCGACAGCGCCAAGAGCGGCCTGTCGATCCGCATGTCGGCCGGCGTGAAGTTCCCCGAGCCCGCGCAGCCGACGCCCACCCCGACGCCGGGCCAGACCCCGGGCGCGACGCCCACCCCCGGGCCGGCGCCCAAGCCCGTCGTCGTGCTCGCGCTGCCCTCGGGCCAGCCACAGGCCGGAGGCATCGCGACGATCGACGCGCACGCCACCGTCCCGCCCGCCGGGACGCACATCGTCGCCTTCGAGTGGGACGTCAACGGCGACCACCACGTCGACGCAAACACCGGCACCAACCCGATCTTCCACCTGCCGGCCGGGACCGCGGGGCAGACGGTGATCGTCACCGCGATCGACAGCCACTTCAACGCCGGCAGCGCCGCCATGGCCATCGCCCCCGGCCCGAGCCCGCAGCACTGCGAGGCCGAGGCGTCGATCCGGATCCTGCGCATCCAGGCGGCGTGCATCACGCGCACCGGCGACGTCACCAGGGCCTCCGGGACGCCGTCCAACCGCTACTGGGACCACTACGTCATCGACCTCAACGGGCTCTCGCTGGTCACGCGCGACCCCGCCGCCTACGTGAGCTTCGACGAGGGCAACGACGAGATCGTCGGGCACGGCGAGTTCCGCGTGATGAGCCTCAACGCTCCCGGCGGCGACATCACGTGGTACGACTCCGGCGCGGACGGGTTCAGCTGGCCGATGCCCTCGGGCACCCGCGGCGTGCCGAGCATGGTCTCGCTCGGCGTCGCGCAGCACTGCCCCGACGACAGCGAGGCCACGCACTGCTTCCAGGTCCCGGGCGGGTTCCCGGTGACCGGGCAGATCGGCGTCGGGATCGACGCGGGGACGCTCGAGGCGGTGCTCGACGTCCAGGCGTCGATCGAGTCGGGCATCCGTGTCACGACCGGGATCCGCCTGCGCTCGAGCCTTGCGCTCGGCGGCATCACGCTCGACTCCCTGCGCTTCCGCGTCAACAACGCGAGCTTCGGGGTGCTGACGCTGCGCACGCTGGCCTTCACCTACGAGCCGCCGGGGACGGGCGCGCCGGCGCACGAGGGCGACCTCTGGGACGTGGCGATGGCGATCGAGCTCGAAACGCCCCACTTCCTCGTCGCGGGGCGCATGGTCTTCGAGAACGGGCCGCTCACGTTCGCGGGCGCGGAGGTGGCGTTCGACCCCGGGATCCTCGTCTACCCCGCGGTGTTCCTGAACCACTTCGGCGCGGATTTCGGGGTCGGGAACACGATCCGCCTGGGCGGGCTGATCGGGGCGTCGGTGATCGAGATCCTGCAGATCGACGGGACGTGGAACTACCTCGCCCGGAGTGACGGCACGATCGCGTTGAGCATCGGCGGCCATGCGACGCTGGCGGGCGGAGACCTCGCCAACCTGGAGCTGCAGTTCTGGAACGACGGCTACTTCAGCTACAGCGGCCGGCTCGGATACACGTTCCCGTCCGACGACCCCTCCTTCGAGCTCTACGGCCAGACCGACTACTGGGTCGAGCCCGAGCCGGGCTCGGATCGCAACGCGCGCTTCCAGGGCCACGGCGAGCTCGCGGTCGCCTTCCACCACGTCCGCATCGCCGCCGCGGAGATGTTCATCAACAACAACTACGCCGCGGGCTGCGGCTTCGGCTACCGGGGCATGCACAGCTATCGCCCGGGGATCCCGGACGTGATGCAGATCGTGCTGGCCCACTGCGACGTCGCGGAGTACACGATCGCGCCGCTGCATCCCCACGAGGGGATCACGTTCCCGAGCGCGTCCTCCGCGCAGGCGCCCGCGGCGCCGCCGGCCAAGTCGATCACCGTGGCTCCGCACGAGCGCGCGCTCGTGCTCCAGGTCGCCGGCGTGGGCGGCGCGCCGCGCCTGGCGCTCACCGACCCGAAGGGGAAGACCTACACCCCGACCGCGACGCAGACGAACGGGAGGCCGGTCACCGACGGCGCGTTCTCGAGCGCCTACCTGCCCCAGGGCGACATCACGCTGCTGCGCGTCGAGAAGCCGATCGCGGGCGAATGGGTCCTCTCGCCGCGGCCCGGCTCGCCCGCGATCCAGTCGGTGACCTCATCCAAGGCGCTGCCGCCGCTCAAGGTCTCCGCACGCGTGAGCGGCTCCGGGCGCCGGCGGACGCTGAAGTGGAACGCGACCGGGCTCGCCGGGCGCACGCTGCGCTTCACCGAGCGCGCCCATGACGTCGGCCAGACGATCGTGGTGACCAAGAAGGCGAAGGGCAGCGCCGCCTGGTCGCTTCAGGGCGGATCGGCCGGGCCCCGGAAGGTCGAGGCGGATGTGCTGAGCGAGAAGGGGATCCCGTTCGCGACCCCGGTCGTGACGAGCTTCCGGGCTCCCGGCCCCCCGCGGCCGGGGCGGCCGGGCCGCGTGACGGTTCGCCGCCGCGGCGAGACCGCGGTCATCCGCTGGCCGAAGCTGAAGGGCGCGACGGGCTACACCGTCAAGGTCAGGGGCTCTGACGGCCGCCGCGAGGTCTTCTTCCCGCGGGCTCCGAAGCACCAGGTGCTGAGCCTGCGCGTCGCCAAGACCACGAAGCTCACCGTCGCGGTCGCGGGCTGGATCGCGACCCACCGGATCGCCGGCAAGCCGCGCTCGGCGACGCTGCGCGCGGTCAAGGCCAAGACGAAGAAGGCGAAGCGGCGGAGTGCGAAGAAGGCGGGGGTAACCGCACGCCGAGGGCGGCTGATCAGCGGGCTTAGCGCGGCTCGCTGATCGTCAGCGGTCGGCGACGGCGACGAGAGCACCGGACTCCGAGCCCGCCAGCAGCGCGCCGTCGGGTGCCAGCGCCAGCGCGCTGTCCAGGACGTCACCGAGGTCGAGATCGAACAGCAGGGCGCCGTTGGACGCAAAGCCCCGCAAGTGCCCGGTGTGGTCGCCCGCGTAGACGGCGTGTTGCGCATCGACGACTGGAGTGGTCCAGACGCCGATGTTGCGCTCGGCGGCGTCGCGCGCTCGGCCGCGTACCCGGAACACCAATCGTCCGGTCGCGACGTTGACTGCGTTGACGAAGCCGCCGTGGTCGCCGAAGTACGCCAGGCCGTCCGCGGTGATGACCGTCGAGGCATAGGTCAACTCGCCGATGCGGTAGCGCCAGCGCACCCGACCGACCCGGTCGATCCCGTACTGCGTGCCGTCGTTGGATCCGATGATCGTCGTTCCGTCGGCGGCCACGGCACCGGAGACCTCCACGAGCCCGCGCGTCGCCACGCGCCAGGCCGTCGTGCCGTCGTCGTGCAGGGCGAGAACGTCGTTGCCGCTGGAGCTGACGACGAGCCCGCCGGGACCCAGTGCGGGAGCGGCGTAGGTTGGGCCTTCGAAGTGTCGGCGCCAGCGCTCGTGGGGCGACCCCTCACCCAGGTCGAGCGCGGCGACGGTGCCGGCCAGCGTTGCGACGTAGGCCGTGCCGTCTCGCACCGCCGGCGTCAGGACGAGTCCGTCGAGCTTCACGCGCCAGCGCTCCCGACCGTCCGCGGAGAGTCCGAAGAGCGTGTCGCGCGGCCCCGGCCACAGGATCGTCCCGTCCTTCAGCGCGACCGGCTTGGTCGTGAGGTCGATGCCGTATGACCCGCCGCCGTCGAACGTCCACCGATCCCGCCCGCTGCGCAGGTCGATCGCATGCAGGATCCCGGCGTTGCTGGCCGCCAGCACCGTCCCGCCGGCAATGGCGATCGGGCCTGGGACAACGGGACCCTCAAGCTTGCGCCGCCAGCGCACGTGACCGGTTCGCGGGCCGCCTGGCACGCCTGCCAGCGGGGCCGGCGCCTGTGCCGGGACGACGTGGCGACGCGTGTCGTGCGGGGCCGCGAGGCCGCCCGCCGGAGCGCGCAGCAGCGGCGCGGCCCCCGCGGGGGGGAACGCGCCGGCTGACTGGCGATGCCCAGTTCCGCAACCCGCGACGCCCACGGCGACGAGAGCGACTGCGCGACACCTCACGCCGCGGCGATCTCCGCCAACCCGTAGCGCGACACGACGTGGTAGACCGGCAGCCCGAGCCCCGCCTGCGCGCGCTCGAGGAGGTCGCGCTCGAGCCAGTTGCTGTGACCTTCGGGCCACGTCGAGATCAGCACGGCGTCGCCCTGGAAGCGGGCGAGCACGTCCTGGACGGCGAGCAGCGGGTTGGCGTCGCCGACGCTGCCCTCGGCGTCCAGGCCGATCGCGCGCAGCGACTCGACAGCCTGACTCAGGCGAGCGCCCGCTTTCTTCACGGCGGCGTCGGTGTCGGTGACCCAATGGCGCAGCCGGGAGTTCAGCGCCGGCGCGACGACGTGCACGCGTCCTGAAAGGACGACCCGCTCGCGCACCTCGTCGGGCAGCCCGGGGCAGGGGCACGTGCGGTTAGCAACGACGATCAGGCGCTGGTGCATGAGGCACTCCTTGTTCACGGGCGAGCACGCATCCCCGCACTCTTGCGCGCGCGGGTTACGACGGACTTGCCGAAGCCTTACGAGGCGCTGAACGAACTCGAGGCGCCGAGCGCGTCGACCAGCTCGCCCCAGCCCGCCCGCAGCCGCTCGAGCGGCCATTCCAGCCCCCGGCGCGTGCGCAGGTGGTGCGACGGGCTGAGCGTGGCGAGCAGCGCCTGCGCGGTGAAGTCTGCGTCGAGCTGCGGTGCGGCGTCGCGCAGCAGGATCGCGAGGTGGGTGGCGTAGAACGAGTGCGGGCCGCGGGCGTCGCCGCCGGCTCGCACGGCCACGACGAGCAGGTCGGCATGGCGCTCGAGCAGGTCGAGGTAGCCGTCGCCGAACGCCCGCAGGCGCGCGGCGGCCGGGGCTCCGGGGCCGAGCGGCGGCGGGCCGGCGATCAGCTGGTCCTGGAACTCGCGGCTCTGCTCGTCGAGCAGTGCGTAGGCGAGCCCGGCGCGGTCGCCGAAGCGGCGGTACAGCGTGCCGGTGCCGACGCCCGCGGCCTGGGCGACGTCGCACATCGAGACGTGGTCGATGCCGCGCGCCTCCACCAGCCCGGCGGCGGCCTCGAGGATGCGCACGCGGTTGCGCGCCGCGTCGGCGCGCTCCCTCGGAGCCTGTCCGGCGATCACGAGCGGCAGCTCTGGCACGGCTCTGATCATGCCGATTGTTCCAGCGGCGCGCTGACCTCCCGGGCGAGGTCGGTGACGACGTCGTGCAGGCGGGTGGCGAGCTCGGGGTCGGCGAGCGAGCCATCCTCGTTGAAGGCGCCGCCGGCCATGCCGACGGGGAGCTCTGACTCGAGCACACGGGCGCCGCTCGCGCCCAGGGTCTTGCGCACCTCGGCCTGGGCCCAGACCGCGCCGAACAGGCCGGTGCTGGCCCCGATCACGGCGCTGGGCTTGTCGCGCAGGACGTTGTCGGGGAAGGGCCGCGACGCCCAGTCGATGGCGTTCTTCAGGCCACCGGGGAGCGAGGCGTTGTACTCGGGGGTGGCGATCAGCAGCGCGTCAGCCCCCTGGACCACGGCGAAGAAGTCCTGCACCGGCTGGGGCAGCGAGTCCTCGCGGTCCTCGTCGAAGATCGGAAGGCCGGTGAGGCCCTCCCACTCCACGAGCTCGACTCCGGGCGGGAGCATGGTGCCCGCCGCCCGGAGCAGCCTACGGTTGTGGGAGCCCCGGCGCACGCTGCCTGAGATGCCGAGGATCCGCATCGGACTACGCCTGCTCGACGAGGGAGATGTCGACCGACAGCGTGACGTCGTTGGCCAGCGCCTTGCCGCCGGAGGGCAGCGGGACGTTCCAGTTCATGTCGAACTCGGTGCGGTCGACGACGGCCTCGAGGTTGAGGTGGCCGCGGGTGTTGCCGAACGCGTCGGTCGCAGGCGCGGTCCAGGTGCCGGTCGCCTGCACGGGGCGGGTGATGCCCTTGATCGTCAGCTCGCCGTTGACGCCGGCGGTGCCGTCGTCGCGGAGGTCGAGCTGGTCGGAGGTGAAGGTCACCTCGGGGTGGTTGGCGGCGTCGAAGAACTCGTCGCCGAGCACGTGCTGGCGGAACTGGTCAGGCGTGCGGATCGAGATCGACTCGACCTTGGCGGAGCCCTGAAGGCGCTCGTCGGCCAGCTTGGCGTCCACCTCGGCGAGCGTGCCGCGGAAGACCGAGACGCCCTGGTACTTCACGGCGAAGCCGAAGCTCGAGTGGACAGGATCGGCGGTGTAGGTGCCGTTGAGCGGCGTGGTGCTGGTGGGCATGCGATTCCCCTCGTAGTGGTGGTGATGTGGGAGACGACTAAACGGAATATGTTCCGTTTACCTGAGGGAAGAGAGTAGCGCAAACGATTGCGGATGCAACTACCTGCGTTTCGTGGTACGGATTACGGCATGCTGATCGCGGTCGCTGGAGGGAACGGGACGCTCGGCCGGCCGGTCGCCGAGCGGCTGCGCGAGAGCGGGCACGAGGTGCGGGTGCTGGGCCGCAGCTCCCGCGAGCACCCGGTGGACCTGCGCACCGGCGCGGGGCTCGTCGCCGCGCTGCACGGCTGCGACGTGGTGGTGGACGCCGCCAACGCCGCCGGGCGCTCGGCGGCCGGGGTGCTGGTCGAAGGCTCGCAGCGGCTGCTCGACGCCGGGGCCCGCGCCGGCGTCGCGCACCACGTCTGCGCGTCGATCGTCGGCATCGACGACGTCCCGCTCGGCTACTACCGGACGAAGCTGCGCCAGGAGGCCACCGTCACCCGCGGCGCGCAGCCGTGGACGATCGTGCGCGCGACGCAGTTCCACACGCTGCTGGCCGGGTTGTTCGCCGCCACCGCCCGGTTCGGCGTCGTGCCCTCGGGGCGGGCGCGGCTGCAGCCCGTCGACCCGGTCGAGGTGGCGGACGTCGTGGCCGAAGTGGCCGCGGGCGAGCCGCGGCGCGCGCGCGTGACCGTCGCCGGGCCCGAGGTGCGCGAGCTCGGGGAGCTCGCCCGCGAGTGGAGGGGCGCGACCGGCCGGCGGGCGCTGGCACTGCGCGTGCCTTCCATCGGCAAGGCCGGCGCGGCGCTCCGCGCCGGGCGGCTCACCGACGAGCACCCCGACCACCGCGGGAGCACGACCTTCGCGCAGTGGCTTCAGGCGGCGTAGCGCGCGGCGCTTCGCGCTCGCGCCTTGGCCGCCTCGACCTCGCGGTCCTTCGGCGGTGCCGCGGTGGAGAGATCGCCGAGCAGGTGCATCGACACGTGGGCGACCGCGTCGACGGCGCGCTCGAACGCCTCGGCGTTGGCCTGTGACGGCTTGCTGAAGCCGCTGATCTTGCGGACGTACTGCAGCGCGGCGGCGCGGACCTCGTCCTCGGTCGCGGCCGGCTCGAAGTTGTAGAGCGGGCGAATGTTGCGGCACATGACGCCAGCCTAGCCAACGCGCTCCGCTACGTTCAGTGGGGTGAGCCGCCACCGCGCCGGACTGCTCTGCGGCGTCGCCGCCTACGTGCTGTGGGGGCTGATCCCACTGTTCTGGCCACTGCTCAAGCCGTCGGCGCCGCTGGAGATCCTCGCCCACCGCGTGGTGTGGTCGCTGGTCTTCCTGCTCGTGCTGATCGCACTCACGAGCGGCTTCGGCTGGGTGCGCGAGATCGGGCGCCGCCGCGCCGGCCTGCTCGCACTCGCCGCCGTGCTCGTGACCGTGAACTGGTTCGGCTTCATCTACGGCGTCAACGCCGACCGCGTCGTCGAGATCTCGCTCGGCTACTTCATCAACCCGCTGGTCACGGTCGCCCTCGCGGTCTTCGTCCTGGGCGAGCGCCTGGGCGGGCGCCGGCTGCTCGCGGTGGCGATCGCCGCGGCCGGCGTTGTGGTGCTCGCGGTCGACTACGGGCGGCTGCCCTGGATCGCCCTGACCGTAGCCTTCTCCTTCGGCGCTTAGGCCTGGTCAAGAAGCGCGTCAACATCGAGGGCACGCAGAGCCTGACCGTCGAGACCGGCTTCCTGCTCGCGCCCGCGCTCGCCTATCTGCTGTGGCTCGAGGCGGCCGGGAAGAGCACGCTGACCAGCGAGGGTCCCGGGCACGTCGCGCTGTTCATGGCCGGAGGCATCGCGACCGCCGTGCCGCTGGTGCTGTTCGGCGCGGCCGCGATCCGCATCCCGCTCGCGACGGTCGGGGTGCTGCAGTACATCGCCCCGGTGATGCAGTTCCTGATCGGCGTGTTGATCAACGGCGAGGCGATGCCGCTGTCGCGCCTGATCGGTTTCGTGCTCGTCTGGATCGCGCTCGCCGTGTTCATCTCCGATGCGGCGAGCAACGTTCGCACGGCCAGGCGCGCGGCAGTCGCCGGCGAGCCCGAGCCGGTGCTCGCGGGCCCTTAGTGGGCTAGTCAGCCTCCCGGCTGCCCTGCAGCAGGAGCTTCGCGACCAGCTCGGGCGCGTCCCACATCGGCAGGTGGCCAGCGCCCGGGAGCACGACGCTGCGCACGCGCGCGGGCAAGTGCGCCGGCCGGGCGACGAGCCGGTCGCGCTCGGCCCAGGCCAGCGTCACGGGGACGCGCAGGTGCTCCATCTGGGTGAACCGATTGGCGCGCATCGCGCGGTTGACGTCCTCGAAGCCGGGGGCGTCCGCGTAGGCTTGGACGAGCCGCAGGGCCGCCTTCGGCGGCACGCGATCGGCGTCGGCCACCGTGCCCGCGAGCGCGAGGCGGCGGCCGGCCGGGCTGCGCACGAGTGCCGGCAGGCCCGGGCGGATCGCCCGCGCGACGCCGCGCGCGACGCCGCGCTTGGGCGCGAGCGGCTGAGCCCACAGGCCCGCCGGGGCGATCGCCGTCACCGAGCGGGCGTGGCCCGCGGCGGCCATCTCCAGCGCAACCCAGCCGCCCAGCGAGTTGCCGGCGAGGTGGTGGGGCCCTCCGGGGGCGAGCTCATCCAGGAACTCCGCGACCGCCGCGCCGAGGGCCGCGGGCGTCGGCGGCGTCCCGGCGTCGAGCGCAGGCGATCCGCCGAAGCCGGGGAGGTCGATCGTGATGACGTCGCGCTCGGCGCTCACGCGATCGAGCACCGGCTCCCACACGTGCCGGTCGGCTCCGAGCGGGTGCAGCAGCACGAGCGTCGGGCCCGTGCCGGAACGGTCGTAGGCGAGCTGCACGGACCGGCTCAGCGATCGACGACCGCGGCGATGGCCGCCGTCAGCAGCGCCGACCCGCCGGCGACGGCGACGGTCGCCGGCGCCGCGCCGTCGGGCAGCCCGCGCCGGCCGGCGACCGTGGCGACGACGTCGGCGAGGTCGCCGGCGATGCTCGCGGCCAGGAACGGCCGCAGCGGCGCGTCCTGCAGCACCGCCGCGATTGCCGCGCCGTGCACGACGATCTCGCGCGCACCCATCCCGCGCAGCGGGACCTGGGTGGGCGGCAGCCCGGCGGCGGAGCCCAGCCAGCGCTGGGCGAGGCGCTCGGGAGCGAGGATCAGCCCGGCGCCGTAGGCGACGCGGAGGGCGAGGATGGTGAGGGCGGCGCTGCGCACGGGGGTGGTCATCGAGGGTCAATACGGTCGCCCGGCGCCAGCCGATCAATGATCGCCGCCGCCGCGCGCACCGTAGGTCAGGACATGGACCTCGTCGGCAGCACCGCACTCGTCACTGGCGCCAATCGCGGGATCGGCCGCGCGCTCTGCGAGGCGCTGGCCGCCCGGCCGGTGCGCCGCGTGCTGGCGGGAGTGCGCGACCCGGCCGCGTTCGCGCCGGTCACCGGGGGCGCCGAGGTCCGCCCCGTCCGCCTCGACCTCTCCAGCCGCGAGTCGCTCGACGCCTGCGTGGACGAGCTCGGTGAGGAGCTCGAGCACGTCAGCCTGCTGGTCAACAACGCCGGCCAGATGACCGGCGGCCTGCTCGAGGAGCAGGAGATGGAGGCGGTGTACGCGATGTTCCAGGTCAACCTCGTCGCGGTCGCCCACCTCACCCACCGCGTGCTGCCCCACATGCTCGCCGCCGGCCACGGCATCGTGGTCAACAACGCGTCGATCAGCGGTTACGCCCACTTCCCCGCCGCGAGCACCTACGCCGCCTCCAAGGCCGGCGTGGTCGCGCTCTCGGAGTCCCTGCGCCGCGAGCTGCCGGGCACCGGCGTCGGCGTCCTGCACGTCGTCACCCCGGGCGTGAACACCGACATGCTCGACGCGACCGAGGAGGTCTACGGCCGCCACATGGACACCTCCGGGTGGGACAAGGTCGAGCCCGGCGAGTGGGCCGAGAAGGTCCTCGAAGCGGTCGAGGCCGACCGCCACATCCTCGGGCCCGGCGGTCGCACCGCCTACGCGAAGCTCGCGTCGCGCGGGCCGGCGTTCGTGCTCGACGCGTTCAGCCGGCGGATGTTCAGCCGGCAGCCGCGGACATAGCCTGCGGCGGCGCCATGGCGAGGATGTCGCGGCCCGCCAGCGGCTTGGCGAAGACGGTCTGGACGAGCCCGATGCGGTTCTCGGCGAAGCCGGCCTCGCAGTAGCAGAGGTACATCGTCCAGATGCGGCGGAAGCGCTCGTCGTAGCCGAGCGCCTCGAGCTCGTCGGTCGCCGCCTCGAAGTTCGCGCGCCAGCGCCGCAGCGTCTCGGCGTAGTGGGGCGTCAGGTCCTCCAGGTGGATCGTGCGCAGGTCGGTGCGCTTGGCGATGCACTGGGAGACGACCTCGAGCGAGGGCAGGCAGCCACCGGGGAACACGTAGGTGCGGATGAAGCTCTTGGACGCCTTCTCGACCTCGTAGGCGCGGTCGGCCATCGTGATCGCCTGCAGCAGCATCGTCCCGTTGGGCGCGAGCAGATCCGAGCAGGCGGCGAAGAACGTGCCGAAGTCCTGCCAGCCGACGGCTTCGATCATCTCGAGCGAGACGAGCTTGTCGTAGGAGCCGCGCAGGTCGCGGTAGTCGTCCAGGCGCACGTCGACGAGATGCTCGACGCCGGCTGCGCGGACGCGCTGGACCGCGACCTCGTGCTGCTCCTTGGAGATGGTCGTGGTGGTCACGCGGCAGCCGCGCGTCGTGGCGGCGTGAACCGCGAAGCCGCCCCAGCCCGTGCCGATCTCCACTACGTGGTCGGAGCGCCCGATGTCGAGCTTCTCGCAGACCAGCTCGAGCTTGGCGATGGATGCCTGCTCGAGCGGCGTGTCGCGATCTTCGAACACCGCGCACGAGTACATGAGCGTCGGGTCGAGCATCAGCTCGAACAGCTCGTTGCCGAGGTCGTAGTGGGCGGCGATGTCCTTGCGGCTGCGCGTCGGCGTGTTGCGCATGAACGCCGCGCGGGCACGCTGGAAGGGCTCGCGGATCGGCGTCATGCGCCGGCGCAGCTCGTCGATGCCTTCGACGTTGCGCGCGGCGACGCGCACGACGGCGGTGAGGTCGGGGCTGTCCCAGAAGCCCTCCTTGTAGGAGTGGCCCATCCCGCGGCTGCCGCGCAGCACGTGAAACCACGCGCGCGGGTCGTGGACGTGGATGGTCGCCTGCGGGGCGCCCGAGCCAAAGACGAGGTGGCGCTCGCCCTCGATGATCGTGAGCTGGCCCACCTTGATGCGGCCGAACAGGCGCAGCGCGATCCGGCGCGCGGCGCGCGCGGTCATGTCCTCACCGGGCCGGGGTGGGGCTGGACGGGGACGCCCTTGAGCTTGAGCGCGACCGCGTGGCCGTAGATCAGCGCGAGCATCCGCAGCGTCGCGGCGGGGTGACGGGCGGTGGCGCGGGCGAGCGTGCGGCGAGTCAGCGGCACGCGCCGCAGCCCGAGCGTGGCGTCGAAGGCGCGGCGGCCCTCGCGGCTGCTCTCGATGTGCACCGACAGCGTGCTGCCTGGCGACGGCGCGCGCCAGCTGTAGCGCTGGTCCATCGGCATGAACGGCGACACGTGCAGCGCCTTGTCGAACCCGCCGCGGGGGACCTGCTCGCCCGCCTCCAGCACGTACGCGTGGCGCTCGCCCCACGGCGTGTTGGTGACCTCGGCGACGATCGCCTCAAGGCGCTCTCCGTCGGGCGCGAAGCAGTAGTAGAAGCTCACGGGGTTGAAGCAGTGCCCGAATGTGCGCAGGTGGGTGAGCAACCGGATCGGGCCCTGCGGCGCGGAGCCGAGGCGCTCGGCGACCAGCGCGCGCACGGCCTGATCGAGCGGCACCGAGGAGTCGCCGAGGTAGTCACGGCGGCGGAAGCGCACGAGCCCCGGGCGCGAGCGCACCAGGCGGCCGCCGAGCAGGCGGGGGAGCTCGTCGAGGTCGACGTAGGTCATCGCGAGGTCGTAGCTGAACTCGTGCGAGCGCACCGCGAAGCGGCGGTGGCGGATGGTGCCCTCGTAGATCGCGCTCTGGCTCACAGCGCGCTCGCTCCCAGCCGCTGAGCCACGCGCTCGCCGCTGACGACGCCGTCCTCGTGGAAGCCCCAGCCCCAGTAGGCGCCGCAGTAATGCGTGCGCTCATGGCCGCTGATCTCCTGGTGGCGCGCCTGCGCGGCCTGGCCGCCGGCGGTGTAGACCGGGTGCGCGTAGTTGATCGTCCGGATGATCTTCTCCGGATCGATCGCCTCCGTGCGGTTGAGGGTCACGCAGAACTCGCGCTCGGCGCGCAGGGTCTGCAGGCGGTTCATGTGGTAGGTCACCGTCGGCTTGCCGGTGGGCTCGTCGAGCAGGTGGTAGTTCCAGCTCGCCCACGCTCGGCGGCGGCGCGGCAGCATCCGCTCGTCGGTGTGCAGCACCGCCTCGTTGGCCTGGTAGGGGATCGCGCCGAGCAGCTCGTGCTCGCGCTCGCTCGGATCGGCGAGCAGCTTGAGTGCCTGGTCGGAGTGCGTGGCCAGCACGACGTGGTCGAAGCGCTCGGCTTCGCCGCCGCGCGGCGTGACCGTCACGTGGTCGGCGTGACGGCTGACCGACTCGACGGGGGTGGAGAGGCGCAGGCGCTCGCGCCACGGCGCCACCAGCGCCTCGACGTAGCGGTGCGAGCCGCCGGCGACCGTGCGCCACTGCGGGCGGTTGCGGAAGCCGAGCATGCCGTGGTTGTCGAAGAACTCGATCAGGAAGCGCGCCGGGAAGCTCCACATCTGACGCGGGTCGGCGGACCACACGGCGGCGGCCTGGGGGACGATCAGGCGGTCCACGAACGCGCGCGAGTAGCGGCGCTCCTCCAGGAAGTGCCCGAGCGACGGGCCGTCGCCGCCGGAGCGCAGCAGCGCGCGGCCCTCGCGGTTGAAGCGCACGAGGTCGGCGACCATGCGGTGAAACCACGGCGTCGCGAGATGCGCGCGCTTGGCGAACAGCCCGTTGGGCGAGGTGCTCGCGTACTCGAAGTCGCCCGCCTCGTCGGTCACCGCGAAGCTCATGTTCGAGGGCTGGCCGCGGACGCCGATGCGGTCGAGCAGGCGCTCGAAGCTCGGGTAGTTGCGGTCGTTGAAGACGATGAAGCCGGTGTCGACCCAGTGCGTCTCGTTGGGCGTGTCGACCCGCACCGTGTTGGTGTGGCCGCCGGCGTAAGCGTTGGCCTCGAAGACGCTGACCTCGTGCTCGCGAGCGAGCAGGTGCGCAGCGACCAGCCCGGACACCCCGGCGCCGACGACGGCGATCCTCATGACTGCCGAGCCTTGCAGGTGCGGAACATGGAAGTCATTCCGCATGACGGGCCCTTCCGGATCACCGCTGCGCCGGGCCTTAGGCGGCTGTTAGGCCACGCGCACGGCCTCGTCGCCGACCGTGACGACGTCGCCGCGGCGCAGCTGGCGCCCGCGCCGGCTCTCCGGCTCGGCGTTCACCGTGACGGCGCCCGCGGCGAGCAGCGCCTTGGCCTCGGCGCCGGAGTCGGCCAGCCCCGAGAACTTGAGCAGCTGGCCGAGGCGGATCATCTCCTCGCGGATCTCGACGTCGCGCGTCATGGGCCCTTGCGGGCGGCCTCGAACACCGCCGCCACGTCGGGGTCCATGTAGTAGTCGGTGCCCCCGTTGGCGCGGCCCTCGGTCGCGATGGGCACGACACGGCCGAGCCGGCGCGAGTAGCGCCCGGGCCAGGCGAGGATGCCCGCGACGCCGTGGGCGCCCTTCTCGAGGCCGAGGCGCGCGGCGACCTCGTTGCCGGGGAAGCGCTCCCCCGGCGAGTCCGCGAGCAGGTCGACGAGCGCGCGCGCGGGCGGCGCGAGCCTGCCGTAGAGCCAGGCGGCCTGGTCTGCGTCCTGCGCGGACCAGGGCCTGGCGTCACGGTGGCGGCGTGGGCCGCGGGCGCCACGCGCCCAGGGCCCCCCGCCGGCGTCGGCCGCCAGGAAGTGCGCGAACCAGGCGTAGAACTCGGGTACGCGCTCCTCCGGGACGGCGACGGTGACCTGCTTGTCGGCCATCAGACGGTGGTCGTGCCCTGCTCGGTGCGTCCGGAGCAGCGCCCGTGACCGCGATGGTGGCCGTGGCGGCCGCGATGGCGGCGCCTTCCCTCGAGGAAGCGCTCGAAGAACGCGTGGAACTCTTCCACACGGTCCTCCGGGACCTCGACGGTGATCTGCTTGCTCTGCGTGGGTTCGGTGGTCTTGTCTTCCATCCGAAGCCTCCTTCTGTTGCTTACAGTTGGGAAGTATACACAGGTAAATACTTAAGTCAAGCAGCATGGCGCAAGGGCTGGGACGGGCAATCCGAGCGCATTTCGAAACGGAACGCTTGCGTATCGCCCGTCGATCCTCTACGGTCGTCTCCAATGCGAAACGCTACCGGTCCGTATCTACAAGGAGGCCCCCGATGAACGCAGTCCCCGACCCTCGGCGCTGGTGGGCGCTCGTGGTCCTGTGCCTGTCGCTACTGGTCATCTCGCTGGACAACACGATCCTCAACGTCGCGCTGCCGACGCTGGCGCGCGACCTCGACGCCTCCGCCTCCCAATTGCAGTGGGTCGTGGACGCCTACATGCTCGTCTTCGCCGGCCTGCTGCTGACCGCCGGAGCGCTGGGCGATCGCTTCGGCCGCAAGCGCGCACTGACCGCCGGGCTGCTGGTGTTCGGCACCGGCTCGGCGCTCTCCTCCGTCTCCGGCTCGGCGGACATGCTGATCGCCTCGCGCTCGCTGATGGGCATCGGCGGGGCGTTCATCATGCCCTCGACCCTGTCGATCCTGACCGCGACGTTCCCGCGCGAGGAGCGGGCGAAGGCAATCGGGATCTGGGCGGCGATGGGCGGCCTGGGCATCGCCATCGGGCCGGTCTCCGGCGGCTGGCTGCTCGAGCGCTACGACTGGGGGGCGATCTTCCTGGTCAACCTGCCGGTGGTCGCCTTCGCGCTGATCGCCGGGCGCTGGCTCGTGCCGGAGTCCAAGGACCCGGCCGCGTCGCGCCTCGACCTCGTCGGGTTCGGCCTCTCCACCGTCGGGCTGACCGCGCTGGTGTGGGCGATCATCCAGGCGCCGTCGCAGGGCTGGGGCGATCTGAAGATCCTCGCCGCCTTCGCGCTGGCGCTGCTCACGCTCACGGCCTTCGTGGCGTGGGAGCGCCGCGCGCCCGAGCCGATGCTGCCCATGGACCTGTTTCGCAACCCGCGCTTCTCGGGCGCGAGCGCATCGATCACGCTGGCCTTCTTCGCGATGTTCGGGACGATCTTCTTCCTCACGCAGTACCTGCAGGGCGTGCTCGGCTACACCGCGCTCCAGGCCGGCCTGCGGATCTCGCCGGTCGCGCTCGGCCTGGTGATCGGCGGCCCGCTGTCGGCGAAGCTCGCCGATCGCCTCGGCAGCAAGCTCGTTGTGGCGGGCGGGCTCACGCTCGTCTCGGCCGGCCTCGCGACGATGACGCAGTTCGAGGTCGACTCCGGCTACGCGCTCGTGGCCGCGGCGCTGCTCTTGCTCGGCTTCGGGATCGGGAACACGATGGCTCCGGCCACCCACGCGGTGATGGGCTCGCTGCCGCTGGCCAAGGCGAGCATCGGCTCGGCGGTCAACGACAGCACGCGCACGACGGGCGGCGCGCTGGGCGTGGCGATCCTCGGGTCGCTCCTGGCCAGTCGCTACCGTGGCGACATGGCCGACGCCGTCGCCGCGCTGCCCGGGTCCGCCGCAAGCGCCGCGCGTGATTCGCTCGGGGGCGCGCTGGCCGTGGCCCAGCGACTGGGCAGCCCGCAGCTCGCGGAGGCCGCGCAGTCCGCGTTCGTCTCGGGGATGCACGTCGCCGCCGCCGCGGCTGCGGTGGTCGCGCTCGCCGGCGCGGCCGTCGCACTCCTCGTGCTACCGGCGCACGAGCTGCCCCAGCCGGCCGCCGCCGAGCAGGAGCTCGTCGCCGCGTGAGCACCGCGGCCGCGCGGCCACCCGGCCGGCCGCGCTCGGTGGCCTCGCACCAGGCGATCGTCACGGCCACCCTCGAGCTCCTGGTCGAGGGTGGCTACCGCGCGCTGACCATGGAGGCGGTGCGAGCGCGTGCGGGAGTGGGCAAGGCCACGATCTACCGGCGCTGGAAGACCAAGGAGGAGCTCGTGACCGCGGTGATCGAGCACCTGCATCAGGAGCTCCAGGCGCCCGACAAGGGCAGCCTGGCCGGCGACTACGAGGCGCTCGCGCGCGGCGTGATCGGCAGCGCCGCGAAGGCCGGCACGATGACCTTCATGCCACGGCTGCTGGCCGAGACGGTCGACGACCCCGACCTGCACGCGATCTTCTACGCCCACCTCGCCGCGCCGCGCCGCGCGGTCATGCGCGAGGTGCTCGATCGCGCAGTCGCCCGCGGCGAGCTGCGCGACGACGTCGACCTCGAGATGGTCACCGACATCCTCGTCGGCCCCGCGCTCTACCGGATCCTGATCTCGGCCGGCGACGTCTCGCAGCTGTTCGCCCCGCGCGTGCTGCTCGAGGCGGTGCTGACCGGCCTGGCCCCGCGCTAGGCCCCAGGCTCGAACGCGGCGGACATGCCGTCGGCGACCGTGCCCATGCGCTCGCGCAGCGCGCGCACGTCCCCGGCGAGCTCGGTCTGCTGGGCGGTCTCGGTCGACGCGGAGACCGAAACGAGCTGGGAGCGCACCGTGTCGAGCTCGACAAGGATGCGCTCCATCTCCGAGTAGAAGCGGCCGAGCTGCTTCTCCATGCGGCGCAGGGTGGTCAGCTGCGTCCCGAGCGCCTCTCCGAGCTCGGAGTCCGCGCTGCCTTCGCGGCGCAGCCCGTCCAGGCGCTGCTCGACCTGGTCGGGCGGCGTGTCGGCCAGCGCCTCGTAGAGCAGCTGGGCGCGCACCGCGGTGTCGTCCATGGCGCCGACGAAGCGGTCGATCTCCTGAGTGACCTCGTCGTAGGGCAGCTCGGCGCGGCGGATCGCATCGCCGATGCGGGCCTCGCGCACGCGCGCCTGCTCGAGCAGCGTCGCGATCGGTGCAGCGAAGCTCTCCGGCGAACGCGCGCGGCGCCCGGCCTCGAGCTCGCGACGGTGGCGGGCGCGCTCGCGCGTGAGCACGCGGTTGGCGACGTCCTCGTCGAAGTAGGTGCGCGCGGCGCCGGCGAGGTAGACCACGATCCCCACCGGCAGGACGTAGACGAAGATCCCGAGCAGCAGGCCGGCGATCAGCACGAGTGCCAGCAGCGCGACGTTGAAGGAGTCGAGCAGCGCGTTGGCGATCAGCGCGCGGTTGAAGCGCTCGCGGTCGTAGGGGCGGGGTGCCGGGTCGGCCACGGCGATCTAGAAGAACGAGGCGATCGAGCGGTAGACGGCCTCGATGTCGTCGGTCTGGCCGGTGTAGCCCTGGCCGCCCGACGCCGCGGCGATCTGGTCGAGCGCCTGGCGCGAGTTCGTCGCGCCCTCGGAGTAGGCGATCGTGAACACGCGCACGCGGTTGGGCGAGTCGCCCTGGCTGCGGAGGTGCTCGACGACGTCCTGTGCGGTCCGCCCCGAGTCGGTGTCCTCGCCGTCGGTCAGCAGCACCACGGCGTTGATGTGGTCGCGGTCGCCGAGGCCGCGCACCTGGTCGAAGCCCTGGACCGTCGCGTCGTAGACCGCGGTGCCGCCATCGGCGATCAAGCCGCCCACGCGGGCGCCGAGCTCGCTGCGCACCGACCCGAACGGGCTGATCGGCACGAGCGGCTGGATCTTGTCGGAGAAGATCGTCAGCCCGACCGAGTCCTGCTTCCCGACCTGAGCGAAGAACGCCCGCAGCCCCTGTTTGGCGCGGGTCAGCCGGTTGCCGTTCATCGATCCGCTGGTGTCGAGGACGAGCAGGATGTTCGCCGGCTTGCGGTCATTGCGCCACGCCCGCCGCGCCGCATCGAGCACGCGCGGCTCGGGCAGGCCCAGGACGCGCGTCGGCTGTGCCGGGTCGACGCCGTTGGCGGCCACGATCGGCGCCGCCGGCTTCGCGTTGAAGCCGGCCGGGCGGAAGCCCGACTTCGCCGCGCGCTCCGGCGTGAGCTGCTGGGCGAGGTAGCGCTGGAAGGCCTTCGCGCCCGCAGCCTGCGCCGGGCTCACCCACTCGCCGCTCAGGAGGATGAACGGGCTGTCGGAGTAGTAGGTGCCCTCCTGCGGATAGATCGCGACGAGCTTGTCGCGGCTGCCGCGGGTGCGGTTGAAGTCGAGCAGCGTGGCCTCCTCCATCGCGACCGCGCTCGCGTAGGCGGGCCCCTCCTTGTGCATCTGGTCGGCGATGAACAGCGTCGTGTCGCCGTAGTGGACGATCGAGCGCTCGATCCCGCGAACCGTCTTGCGCGCCGCCGATCCGCGGATGTCCTTCTCGGTCAGCCCCTCCTTCTTGCCCGTCGCCGCGTAGTACTCGGCCACGACGGCCGAGAGCCCGGAGGTGGAGTAGTCGGGGTTCGTGTGGACCAGCTTGAAGGAGCCGAACTCCGGGTGCCCGACCTTGGCCCAGCCCTGGTTGGAGCTCGCCAGGCGAAGGATGTCGGCGAACCCGAGCTTCTTGCGCGGCCAGCCGAGCGCGCGCGCCATCGGCTCCCACATCGCGATCACGAGCGGCGTGCGCACGATCGAGGGGCTCTCGGCCGGAGCCAGCGGGCGGTCGGCCTGGAAGTTGAGCAGGCGGCCCCAGAGCGAGGACGCGGGTGACCAGGCGACCGGCTTGAGCCGCCCCTTCGCGATCTTGTCCTCGGCCGTGCCCGACGCGACGACCGAGCCGTCGACGAACACCGGCTTGCCGCCGACCTCGCGGCGCTCGCGGTTGAACGCCGCGATCAGCGGGGCGAGCAGCCCCTCCTTCTCGGGCGAGTAGGCGAAGCTCACGTGGATCGCGCCCGCGGCGGCCGGCGCGCCGGCCGGGGCCTTCGCGGACTGCTTGGCGCCGCCCGAGCCCGAGCCGCCGCCCGCGAGCGCCGCCACCGCGGCCACCGCCGCGACGGCCAGCAGCGCGATCAGGAGCTGGCCGCGCTTCATGCGATCTGCACCCGGCCCCCGTCGCCGATCCCCAGTTTCCGCCGCCCGCGCAGCAGCTCGAGCAGCTCCTCCCCGACGAGCTCGCGGCGCCAGCCCTGCAGCGTGCGCACCTTCGGCTCGGGGTCCCCGCGGCGCGCGGCGACGACGATCGGCGTCAGGTCGGCGCGCGCGGCGATCAGCTCGTAGGCGAGGCCCGCCTCCTGGGCGCGGGCGCGGACCAGCGCCTCCGAGAGCGCGATGGCCGGGCCGTCGACCGACTCGGTCAGCGTGCGCTCGGACTCCTCCAGGCGGATCGGCGGCGCCTCGTTGCCGCGCTCGATCGCGCCCAGCAGCTCGCTCGAGCGTTTGCGCACGACGTCGGGGTTGATGCCGCGGATCTCGCCGAGCTCGCGCCGGCCGGTGGGCCTCCGCTTGACCAGCTCGACCAGCGTGGGGTCGCGCAGCACCGACCCGACCGGGCGATCCTCGCGCAGCGCGGTGCGCTCGCGCCAGGCGGCGAGCTCGCGCGCGACCGCGCGCTCGCGCGGGTCAAAGCTCGCCATCCGCGGCAGGCGCCGCCACATCGCCTCGGGGTCGCGCTCGTCGGAGGACTCGGCGATCACCCGGCACTCCTCGCGCGCCCATTCCAGCCGCCCGGTGGAGCGCAGCCGCTTCTGGATCTCGTCGGCGAGCGCGAACAGGTGCTCGACGTCCTCGCGCGCGTAGGACAGCTGCTCTGAGGTGAGCGGGCGGGCGTCCCAGCGCGTGAAGCTCGCGGTCTTGGCCACCCGGATCCTCAGCGCGTCGTGCAGCAGCCCGGTGTAGCCCGCCTGGGCCGAGAACCCGGCGAAGCCCGCCGCAACCTGGGTGTCGAACACCGTGGTCACGTCGGTGCGCCACTCGCGGCGCAGGATCGCGACGTCCTGGCGCCCGGCGTGCAGCACCACCTCGACCGAGGGGTCGGCGAGCACCGCCGCCAGCGGCGCGGGGTCGAAGCCCGCGATCGGGTCGAGGACGGCGATCTCGCCGCCTACGCAGATCTGGACGAGGCACAGCAGCGGGCGGTAGCGGCCCTCGGGCATGAACTCCGTATCGATCCCCAGCCGTCGCTCGCGGGCGGCGCGGTCGGCCAGGCGGGTGACTTCGCTCGCGTCCAAGCCGTCAGCGCTTTCCCGGCTGGGTGAACTGCGTGCGCAACATGGCGTCCCACGCGCGGTCGGGCAGCAGCGCGCGCTGCGCGAGCAGCAGCCGCGCCGAGGGCGTCACGGTGTAACGGGCCCGCGGGCGGGCCGCCGCGAGCGCCTTGGCGATCACCGTTGCCACGGCCTCGGGCGGTCCCCCGAGACGCGCTGCCGGCCCCTTCTCGTACGCGCCCGCCGTCGCCTTCGCGACCGCCGCGTTGAAGTCCCCGTACGGGCCGTCGGCCTCGGGGATCGCCCCGACCGCGGTCCCGCCGAACTCCGTCCGGATCAGGCCCGGCTCGATGACGATCACGTCGACGCCGAAGCCGCCGAGCTCGAAGCGCAGAGCGTCAGACAGCGCCTCGACGGCGTACTTGCTCGCGTGGTAGAGCCCGCCGCCCGGGAAGGTGAGGCGCCCGCCCATCGAGGAGAGGTTGACGATCTTCCCCCAGCCCTGCGCGCGCATCTTCGGCAGGACGAGCTGGCACAGGCGCACGAGCCCGAAGACGTTGGTCTCGAACTGGGCGCCCACCGCGTCCATCGGCACGGACTCGACGGCGCCGGACTGGCTGTAGCCCGCGTTGTTGATCAGGACGCCGACCGCGCCCTCGGCGCCCTCGACCGCGTCGACGGCCGCCTGCATCGACGCCTCGTCGGTGACGTCGAGGGCGAGCGTGCGGCAGCCGCGCGCCTCGAGGTCGGCGATCGCCTCGGGCTTGCGCGCGGTGGCGTAGACCGTCCAGCCCGCGGCGGCGAGGTGCTCGGCGGTCGCCCGGCCGATGCCGGTGGAGCAGCCGGTGATGAGGACGGCCTTCGAGGGCGAGGCGGTGGTCATCGGGTGAACCTAGACGACCACACGCGGTCCGGAGCCGCGCGTCAGGGAGAGCGGAACTCCCTGCGGGCGGCCCGAAGCACGAACAGCAGCACGAGAAGGCCGAGGCCCAACAGGATGGGCGTCCCGAGGCCGAAGCTCCCGCCGGCGCTTGCTGCGGGTGCGGACGGGCCGCTCGACTGGAACTCCCCCTTGACCTCTAAGCGATCCTTGGCCGCAGCTGGGTCACTGCCGCTCGCGCTCTTGCCGCTGCTGACCACACTGGAGGCCTTAGTACCGGCGGCCTTCCCGGTACCGCTTGCAGGCACCGGCGCCGAGGCGGCCACCGTTCGAGGGTTGCTCGTGGCCACCCGCTCGATCGCGGTCGCGTGGACTACCCCTTGGCTGGTGATCCGCGGCGCAGCCGGCGCGCACGACCCGTTGCGCCCCAAGGAACGCAGCCGGCGAAGGCCACGCAGCTCGACGCGCCGAATCCCCCGGACCGACAGGGCCAGCAGCCGAGCGACCTGCGCGCGCGGCCGCGTCCGTGGCCCGCTCGGATGGGCGCGCAGGATCAGCACCCCGCGATCGAGCCGTCCAAGCTTCGAAACGCAGCCGTTGAGCTTGAGCACCGTGGCTCGAAGCCGCTCTTCGCGACGCGCGACGCGACGCGCGACGGCGCGATGGCTCGGAGCCTCCGCGGCGAGCACGCCGCCACGGGACGCCGGCGGGCTCGTCCGGACGGCCGTGCTCTGCGTCGAGCGGATCGAGCCGCTGGAGGACCCTGCGGGGCGAGCGGCCCCCGTCGAGGGGCTCGGGCCTGCGGCGTGGGGTACGACCTGCTGCGGTATCTGGCTCGCGGAGGGCGCAGCTCCGCCTGCCGCGCCCCCGCCTTGGTTGGTATTGCCGACGGGCCCGACCGAGGGGGTCGGAAGCGGCAGGGACGGCAGGTCAGGGGTTGGAAGCACCGACGACGGGTCTGGCACGTTCGGGACCTGAGCCTGCGCGAAGCCAGCCACGCCGAGCACCAGGGCGAGTACCAAGGCCCAAAACGACCGACTCACGAGCACCTCGCATCTCCAGTTGTCCGTTCTACGCAACTCTGCCTTCCGTGAACTCGAACCGTAGTCGCTATAGAGCTCTTACGCCACAAGTGTGGCTTTGCGGATTGGGCGTGCACGACTAGGCTCCGCGCATGGCACTGGAATCCGGCCCAGACGCTGCGGTCGAGGTTCCGTTCGTCGACCTCGCCCACCTGCACGCGGACATCCGGGACGCGGTACTGGCGGACATAGCCTCTGTGATCGACCGAGGCGCGTTCGTGAACGGCCGCGAGGTCCGCGAATTCGAGGACGCCTTCGCCGACCACTGCGCGCGGCGGTTCTGCGTCGGCATGGCCAGCGGCCTCGACGCGCTCAGGCTCGCCCTGCTCGTCGCCGGGGTCAAGGCAGGGGACGAGGTGATCGTCCCGGCCAACACGTTCGTGGCTACCGTCGAGGCCGTGAGTCAAGCCGGCGGGCTCCCCGTACTGGTGGACGTCACCGAGGGGGACGCCAACCTGGACATCAACGCCGCGGAGGCCGCGATCACCGCGCAGACCCGCGCCCTCATGCCGGTCCACCTCTACGGTCAGCTCGCGGACATGGTGGGTCTCGAGGAGATCGCCGAACGTCACGGGTTGCCGGTCGTCGAGGACGCTGCCCAGGCTCATGGCGCTACTCGGGACGGACGCCGGGCCGGCGGCGCCGGCCTGCTCGCCGGCTTCAGCTTCTATCCGGCCAAGAACCTCGGCGCCTTCGGCGACGCCGGAGCCTGCGTCACCGACGACGCCCGGCTGGCCGAGGAGCTGCGGGCGCGGCGCGAGCACGGGCAGCGACGCAAGTACGAGCACGACTGGGAGGGCTACACCGCGCGGCTCGACACGATCCAGGCGGTCGCCCTGCTTCACAAGCTGCCCCTCCTCGACGGCTGGACCGCCGAGCGCCGCGCCGCCGCGCGGCTGTACACCGACGCGCTCGACGGCATCGGCGATCTGCGCGTTCCGTCGGTACCCGAGGGGAGCGACCCGGTCTGGCACCTCTACGTGGTCCGCACCGCAGACCCCGAGGCGCTCGCCCGCTTCCTGCGCGAGCGCGGGGTCGCCACCGGCCGGCACTACCCGCAGCCGATCCACCTGAGCAGGGCATACGCTCACCTGGGTCATCGTGCCGGGGCGTTTCCGGTCACCGAGAGGCTGGCGCGTGAGTCGCTCTCGCTGCCGCTGTTCCCGGGGATCTCTGAAACGCAGGTCGCTGCGGTGGTGGCGGGCGTGGACGAATACTTCAAAGCGGGCTGACGGGCAACGGCGTCAAGCGTCGACAGCACGGTGCCGAGGATCGCCTCCGCCCGTTGCAGTGACCCGTCGGGCTTGCCCGGTGGCTTCTTCTCGAACACCGGCCGGGTGCCGGGATCGCGCAGGTCGTGCAGCCGGCCAAGACGGATGAGCTCGGCATCGACTGCAGCGAGCCGCCCGGCGAACACCGTGTACGTGGGCGTGCCGAGCAGGGCCGACTCGCGGTTCATGGTCCCGCCCCCTCCGATGGCGAGGTCGGCGAGCGCGAGCAGCGAAGCGGCGTCAACGGCGCGGTCGGGGATGAAGAGGCGAGCTCC
Source organism: Solirubrobacterales bacterium (assembly GCA_038238015.1). Lineage (GTDB taxonomy): Bacteria > Actinomycetota > Thermoleophilia > Solirubrobacterales > Solirubrobacteraceae > DASQFQ01. The sequence continues at coordinate 42,500 of JBBRYA010000007.1, read as the reverse complement.
CATCGCGCGGAACCGTTCCGCCTGGCCGTTGCTCCGCGGCAGCATCACGGCCTGCACGCCGGACTCGGCGCAGGCTGCCTTCACCAGTTCGTCGAAGCCCACGTTGGCCATGCGGTGGTACAGCGCACCGTCGGGAGGAGGTCGCAGCACAGCGATGACGGCAGAAGCGTCGAGGCCGAGCTCTTGGAGCACCTGCGGATCCGCGCGAAACTCGCTCAGGTAGAGCTCCTCCTTGAAGCCCTCGTACCGGACGACCTTGCGTGTGCGCGCGCCGCAGCGCCGCAGCGCATCAGCCGGAAACGCCTCCGGGACGATCACCCGCCGCGCCAAGCGGAAGCTGACGTGGTTGGCGGGCTGATGCTCGTAGTCCATCATCGTGACCGCTGGCACACCCGTCGCCCTGGCGGCCATCAGCTGCGCATAGGAGCCGTGGGAAAGGGCGACGTCGGGCCGGCACCGTCGCGCGAAACCACCCAGCGCGGCGGCGCGGCTCGCAATCGCACCGGCCTTCGCCAGCCTGCCGCCCGGGCTAGCGTCACCGACGAGCTCGACCTCAGGCCAGCGAGCCCGCGCAAGCTCGAGCGTCTGCGCGTGGTCGCGCGCCGTCAGCAGCACCTCGTGGCCATCCGATCGCAGCCGATTGACCACAGGCTCGAGCACTCGAACGTGGGGCGAGTTCGCGAGATCAAGCCAGACGCGCATGCGATACCTCCGCCGCAACGCTCGCGCGCGCCGAATGCGCGAGGACCAGCCCTGCGAGCGCACAGAAGGACGGCGCGGTCGTCCAGCGGATCAGCGGCACCTTGCTCGTCCCCCAGCGGCGACGTTGGAAATGCACGAAGCCCGCCGGGTCGAGCATGCGCTCGATCAGGAGCGCCGCTTCGCGTTCGGCCCGCTCTAGCGCGCGCGGGTCCAGATCGCGCACGGCAACCCAGGTCTCGATCGCAGTCGCGAAGCAGTGCGCGTCGATCGGATAGAGCCGATCCGAGTAGTACCGCGGCGTCCCATCGTGCATGAACAACGCCCTGTCCCAGTAGTCGAGCCCCCGCAGCAGCGGCGCCTGGGCTTCGGGCATAAGCGCCTGGATCTCCGCGAGGGCTCCGAGCACATAGCCGGTGTGGAAGTTGTCCACCCAGTCGTGCCCGGGCGTTTCGCTGTACGCCCACGAGCCGTCAGCGTGCTGCCTCGCGAGCGTGGTCTGCACCGCTCGTGCGACCGGCTCCGGGAGCGACTGCTCCCCGGACAGCCGGGCCGCCCGTGCGACCACCGCGCAGGCGAGCAGGTTGGCGTTGTGCACGAGCTCGCCCTCTCCGGGCAGGTAGCGCACGTACGCCTCCGAGCCAGTGTCGGTCAACAGGCGCTCGACGAGGAAGCGCACGGCTGCGCGCGCGCTCTCTGCGGCCGACTCGTCGCCCAGGAGCTCCCAGGCGTCGAGGAACGCCTGGGCAACGAAGCTCGTGGCGATGGCGTTCGGAGTCCCCCGTGCGTAGCGAAAGACGCGCGTCTGGACTTCGAACGGATAGCTCCACGCCATCTCGTCCTGCTCGCCAGCATGGTGCGCCGCGAGCCACCCCAGATAGGTCTGGGCTCGATCGTGAGCGGTTTCGTCGCCGGTCGCGGCTGCCAGCCGGATGTACGCCGAGGCCACGAGCCCAAGCGCCTTGGCGTTTCGCTCCGGCGCGACGCGCAGCAGCGGCCGTAGGTTCAGTGGCGAGAGCTTGACGACCTGCGTGACAAGGCGGCGCCCCAGCGGGGTCCCAAGCGAGAGCCTGTCGGCGAAGGGGCTGTTGAGTCCGTCGTAAGGGTCATAGCCACACCAGTCACGCGCCTCTCCCCAGGCACGCATACGGGCCAATGCATCCGGCACCGGCAAGGGCGCCGCCCGCCGGGCGCTCATCTCGCACTGGCCAGCGGCTCATGCTCGATGTCGACCGGACGGCCGCCGTCCGCGATAGAGCGGTCGACGGCCTCCGCCATGGCGACCACGTCGAGGCCCACGGCATTGTTCGAGCGCGGCTCCTTGCCTGTGCGGATCGCCGAACAGAAGTCGGCGAGCTCGAGCGACAACGGCTCGGAGGCCTCGAGGTGTGGTGAGATGATGTCACCCGTCCGGTAGGTCAGCTTGTACTCGCCGAACGTGCCGGGCTCGGACACGTTGGCCCCCGAGTTGAAGATCCGCACCGGCTCACTGCTCGTGTCGTCGTACACGAGCATCTTCTCCGAGCCCACGATGGCCGTGCGGCGCAGCTTGCTCGGCGCGAGCCAGGACAACTCAACGTGCGCGATCGTCCCCGAGGCGTACTCGAGGTCGATGAAGGCCACATCGGGCGTGCCGGGCACGATGCAGGACCGGGTGAGCGCCGACACGCGCACGGGCAGCTCGCCGAGCCAGTAGCGCAGGATCGAGAAGTCGTGCGGCGCCAGATCCCAGACCACGCTCACGTCGGACTGGTGCAGCCCGAGGTTCACGCGGCTCGTGGTGATGAAGTAAATGTCGCCGAGCTCTCCGCGGTTTATCAGGTCCAGGCTGAGGTTGACCGGCGGGCTGTAAAGGAAGGTATGACCGGGCATGAGCACCAGCCCGAGGCCCTCGGCCATCTCGATGACGTCCCTGGCCTCCAGGGATGACCCGGCGAGCGGCTTCTCGACGAAGACGTGCTTGCCGGCCGCGAGCGCCGCTGCGGCCAGCGGATGGTGCGTCGACACCGGCGTCGCGATCACAAGTGCCTCGATCTCCGGATCCGCCAGGAGCTCCTCGTACGAATCCGTCGACCGGACCGAGGGATAGCGGCGGACGATCTTCGCCAGCGCGCCCGGGTTCAGATCGCAGACGGCGAGCAGCTCTGCTTCGGGCAGCTCATGGAGGTTCCTGACGAGGTTCGGCCCCCAGTAGCCGAGCCCGACCACCGCAACCTTTACCGGGTCGATCTCGCCGAGGCCGGTCATTTGGTCGCCTGCGAGCGCAGGAGCTCGAGCGGCGTGCGGATCAGGAGCCGCATATCCAGCCAGACCGACTGGCTGTGGGCGTAGAGCACGTCCATCTCAAGTGCCTCACCGAACGTGGAGCGAGCCCTCGCGTTGACCTGCCAAAGACCAGTGAGTCCTGGCGGAACCAGGAAGCGGTCGAAGTGGTGGGGTTGGAAGTGATCGACCTCGTATTGGAGGCACGGACGCGGGCCCACAAGCGACATGTCGCCGCGCAGGACGTTCAGCAGCTGGGGCAGCTCGTCGAGGGAGGTCCTCCGAAGCCAGCGACCGACGGGGGTCACCATGTCGGCCTGATCGAGCTTGAACAAGCCCGTCCCTTGGAGGGCTGCGTCGGCCGTCGCCGTGGTCTTGATGTAGGCGAGATGCACCGCTTGATCGGTGTCCGCCTTCATCGTCCTGAACTTGAGCATCGTGAAGCTGCGCATGTCCTTGCCGAGCCGCGCTTGGCGGAAGAACACGGGGCCATCTCCCCCGCGCTTGATCAGCACCGCTACCACCGCGAAGAGCGGAGCGGCAGCGATGAGCGCCAGCGCGGCGCCGACGACGTCGACGGTCCGCTTGACGAGGCGCGTCGACTTCGCAAGCTCCAGTGGGGCCAGACCGAGTAGCGGAAGACCCTCAACGCCGTGGATGTCCACCTTGGGCCCGATCAGCTCGAACAGGCGTGGAACGATGTCGACCTGCACCCCGGCGTCGCGGAGGTCGCGGATCTGGTGAAGCCACTGACTGTGTGAGTCTCCGGAGAAGGCGAAGATCACCCGCTCGACGCTGTGCATGTCGACCAGGCGCCGGAGCTCGTCGAGGGCGCCGAGGACCGGGATTCTCTCAGCGTGGCCTCTGCGCGGCTTGGGGTCGGTGTCCACGAAGCCGAGCAGGTCGATGCCGTACTCGCGGTGGGCGAGCAGCTTCCTGGCGACGAGCTGACCGACATCGCCGGCTCCGACGACGAGTGTCTTCTGGCGATACGCGGCGCTGCCGCGGGTTAGGGTCCGGGCGGTGACACGGCTCGCCGTCACCAGCACGAAGGCGAGCGCCCAGAAGACGATCAACTTCGTCAGGTTCGGGTCGGCGCTCCGGCTGAGAAGGGTTCCGTAGGTCAAGGCGAAGACAACTACGGTCACGAGGAGGAAGACGCGCGCGAGATCGTCGGAGGTCGAGTGGAAGGCCCGCTCATTGTCTTGGTGGTAGAGCCCGAAGAGCGCCGCCCCGATCAGCCAGAACGGGAGCGTGACGACGAACAACCCGACCTCCGTGCCAAGCGACAGCGAGTCCGGCGAGCCCTTGCTCCCGATCATTGTCTCCGTGATCAGGAAGGCGAGCATCAAGCCTGTCACGTCGGCCGCTGCGAGCACGCGGCGCATGAGAGAGCGGCGTCGCCTGCGGCGATGAAGGGGCCGGTCGGCGAGGATGACCGGGCCGCGAGCTTCGGGTCCCGCAATGCGCAGACCCTCGACGGCGATGTGGGTGCCGACCGCAGGCGGAGTCTGTTCGATGACCCGCGAAGCCCCGCGCAGCTTGCGCAGGCGTGGCCGCGGCGGGTGACCGTTCCCGCCCGGCAGCCACGGGCGACGCTGATCCGTCAGTTCGCTCGTCATTCCATCGCTCCCTCGATCAACGCACCATAAACAGAGCGGCCGCGGCTACGCAAGGGCGATACCTAAATTATTGACCGCGCCGCACCGTAAGACGGTAGATCACGGCTAGCAGGCTTCACGTGATCAGCACACCGGCCTCGATCCGACTGCCATCGGAATGATGCCTGGCAGATCCGGCATCACGACCGTGGTCAGCCCCGACGCCCTCGCGCTCGCTCTATCCGAGCCGCCCACGCTCCTCGCGGTGGAGAGCGATCGATCGTTCAAGAGTGGTCAGCTTCGCGTCTGTATCGCTGAGCAGCATCGCTTTCTGCTGTTCATCGATGTCCACAGCCTGCTCGATCGACCCCCGCATCAAGAACAAGCTGTAGTGCTCGGACTCAAGCTGTCGCAATCTAGCCTCGACGATTTCTCGCATTTCGTCCGTGTCAAGACTCTGGTATTCGATCGGCACAGAAACCCCCTAGAGCGGCGGATCGAAGCAGCTTATAGCGGCGGAACAGCGGTCAACGGTGGGCCCACGCGAGCAGGTCTTGCTCTTCGGGCTTCGCTGAACTACTTTCTAGCCTCAACATGAATCACGCCCCGCCCTCCAACTTGACGCCCGCGCCGATGACTCGCGCGCGGCTGCTACGGCGCTTTGGTGCTGCGACGACTGGCGCCACGGTTGCGATGCTGGCCGCCGAGACACAGAAGGCGCAAGCGACGACGAGCGTGCTTGATGACTACGTCTTCAACGCCTCTGGACCGGCAACCGTGCCCGTGACGATCCGCGGAGCAACGGGCCAGTATGCGGACCTGACCCAATGGCAATCAGCGGACGGCACGAATCTCACGCGCGTCCTGAACGACGGGAGCGTTATCACTCCCCATGCCAAGTTGGTCGACACACGCTCGACTGCGGCGGCCCCCGAATTGCATTTTGTCGGATCAAACGGCAAGTGGGCAGTGGGGATCGACGTAGCGGCAACCGTGCCCGCCCGAGACTTCTTCATCGCGAAGATCAACGAGACCAAACCCGGCGTCACGGACGTGTTCTACTTGCATCACAACGGCGACGCCGCCACGGTTTGCGGCATCGGCTGGGTCAGCAAGACACCGCCCAATTACCGTCTCCACGTTTCACCAGAGGACTCACAGCCAGACATGGGCGGTCTCGCTATCCGCGTGCCTAGCGGGAGCTCTGGGAATCCTCTTGCTTTCATCAATTCCGCCACCGGGGAGCCCAAGTCGTGGATCGACACCTCCGGGAACCTGTCGAACTTCGGCATTCGAGCGGTGCCCGGCACCGCGCCCAACATGGCCCTGCGCTTCTCCCGCAGCGACGGCAGCAACGTCTTCGGCATCCGCTATGCCGATAATGGGAGCCTTGAATTCGCTTACCTCACCGGGGGGGTCGCCTCCTTCCGAATCCGAGGTAGTGGCCGGTTCGAGGCACGACAGACCGCGGACTTCGCGGCGTTTGGCGCACAACTTCCTCATGTGGGCGCCCGCACTCCGAGCGGTGGCTACAGCGGCGAGGTCCGAGTCGGCAATGACAAGTTGTGGGTCAATGACCAGGGCGTGTGGAAGTCCGCCGCTGTCAGCTGAGCATCTCATCCTCGCAGAGCAGCGAGATAATCTCCCGGTCGAAACGTTCGAGGCGATAGCGCTGTTCGTACCGACGGCGCGCCGCCTCCCCCAAGCGGCGGCGAAGCTCCGGATCTTCGCGAAGCTGGAGGAGAGCTTCTCCTAGGGCGAAAGTATCCCCCGGCGCGACAAGCAAGCCGTCGAGGCCCTCTCTCAGGGTGTCAGGGATGCCGGCGTGCCAAGTAGTCACCACGGCCAAGCCTGCCGACATTGCCTCAAGCAGAACTAGGGGTTGGCCCTCGTATCGGTAGCGAGTGGGGTACACGAAGACATCGGCCGCGACATACGCGTCATCGCGTTCGGCGCCTCTGAGGACACCCGCGACCTCCACTTGCAGTCCGACCGCCTCGAGCGCCCGCACCCTCTGAGCGATGTCCCCGCGTGAACCGCGGGGCACCTCGCCGACGAGGCGCAGTTCCATGCCAGTGACCATCGGCCCCAAACCCTGCAGCGCCTCAAGAAGATCGACGCAACCTTTCTCAGGAACTAGGTTGCTCAGATAAAGTAACCGGAGCGGCGTCTTGTCGGACCGCGCCGTGGCCGGTCCTACGTGGTGTGCCATGACATCCGCGACGGCGTTCTCGAGCACACGCACACGACCCAGCTCCAGCGACCCGGCGAATTGGCCACGCAAGCTCTCGGTCAAGACCCATGCCTGAGTCGTGCCTCGCAGTGAGACTCGTATGAGCCACCGTGTAGCGGGATCAGCAGACTGGCTAAACGTGGCGAAGTAGCCGCCGTGAAGGTGTACGTACCGACGACGTCGCGCGAACCTTGCCGCAAGGAGAAACAGCGCGTCGCGCGCGAAGCCCAAGCGTCCCTGGGAAATCGGAACGTAAACGGCCGCGCCCGGTGTGCTGGCTAACAGCTTGACGAATCGAGTGAGGTGCAATAGCGCGAGCCACACGTTGCGAAGGTCAAGCTTGCCGATGTGCTCGACGGGCCGCGGATCGCGAGTGTCCAGATGTTGAATGTGCCAACCCGTGCTGCGGAGAGCTTCGATTACAGCAAGTGTCATGACCGCGACACCATGCGCCGGCGGCGGACTGGGGCCCACGATGATTAACTTGTGGCCTTTCAAGGGTGCCATGAAGTACTCGACCTTCTCCGTCAGCCGTTCGGGCGACCAGCGGGTCGCTCCTGATTAGAGAACACGCGGACGATGAGCAGCATCTGCACGATGTACACCAGAGTCGTAGCGGCTGCTGCGCCTCGGATGCTCCAAAGAGACGCGCCTCCGAGCCAAGCCACGAGAGCAAACGCCGCGGTCGACGCGCTGATACGCGATGCACGCGCCCCAGCACCTCGTGCAAGAAGCATCTGCGCACCAGCGTAGCCCACTGTCCGCGCGGGGATGCCGGGGGCCAGAAGAAGCAAAGCCCAGCGCGCATCGGCGAACTGCGACCCAAAGATCGGTTCGATCATGATGAACCCCACTCCCCCCACTGCCACGGTAAGAGCTCCGACATACGCACCCGCACGCCAGAAGATGCGGATCGCAGCATGCGTCGTGAGCGTGCGTTCATCCTCGAACACCGCTTGCCCGACTGAGTGTCCGAGGTACTGACCGAGTTCTGCCCAGTTGACCGCTACCCCGTAGATGCCCAAGGCCGCCGGCCCCAAGAGCGCTACCACCACAAACTGGTCACAGCGGAGAAGGACCCAATCAAAGAAACTCGCCAGGAAGGAACCACGGCCCAGTTCAGCGACCCGCCTCAGGGGCCATCCTCGATACCATCCGAACTGAGAATGGACTGTAACCTGAGCAGCGATTGCCGCACCCAGCGCACCCCCAGCGAAGAGTACAAATGCCAGATGCACGTCGTTGCCAGCTCCGAGTAGCCAAGCGCCAACCATGCCGATAGAAAACACGCCGACCGAGATGGTTCGAATGAGCTGATAGCGCCAAGGCGATTTGGACGCCTGAAACACGGTTAGCGCGTTCTGGACGACCACCCCAGCAGGAATGGCGACCACCAGGAAGAGTAGGGCAGCCACCGGATCCAGGCCCAGCGTCAGCGCGCCCCCTGCGGCAATGGCTCCGGCCACCGCCGACATGCCCCCGTGCTGGAGTACGGCCGAGGAGAGTAAGTGGTTCTTCCCTAAGAGGAAGGCGCGTCCGAGTCCCGTCGGAATGGTCAAACCCAGCGTGAGGGAACCGAGAGCGGCCGCTAAAGCCCAGGCCGTGACCTTGCCCTTTCCCTCGGGTCCAAGCAGGTGCGCGGTGGCTACCGAGCCGCCGAAAGCGACAGCCGAGAAGACGATTTGGCCCGCGAACGCCTTCAGGGCATAGGAGCCTCGGACCCCGAGCCGGGGCGCGATGAGCCCGAGTCGCTTCACGCTCCATGTGTCGATGTTTGGAGCCCTGCTGGTGACCTACCATCGTCCATAGTGACCGAGGCATCATGCGACGGGGCAACCATTCGCCCGCCGAGAATAAGCGGCACCCAGAACCACACGCTGAAATAGCCGTTCTCGAGTACGACGTTGAATCCGGTCATCACCATTGCGAACAGGCTCAGAGCGAGGAGCGGCTGCACGTAGGGGTCCCGGCGCCGACGGAGCATGCGTAATACAACGAGCATCACGGGACCGAAGAGCACGATGGCGCCAATGAGGCCTCCGCTGCGCAGTGCAGACAGATAGGAGTTATGAACGCCGTAATGCGTCTCGTCGGGTTGCTCATCTGCAAAGCTCGTCGCAGACGTCCCGAGGCTCTTACCGACAAGCCACTCGGTCCCAGTCAATTCTGTCGCGCTCCTCGAGAGCTGAAGGCGATCGACCACGTTCGGGTCGCTTCGATTCGTAATGCTCGCAAAACGCGCGACTCCGGCACGCCCAGCCGGGGTGACCACAAGGATTATCACCAGGCACACGCTCGCTGGGACCAACAGGCGGGCGAGCTTGGGACCGGCCGGACCATTTTGCGTACGCTCGATGATGAGGAATGCAGTGAATGCCACGATCAATGCGAGATAGGCCGAGCGATGGTTGACGAGCAGCAACCCGACGACGGGCGCCGAACCGAGCAACGCGAGCCCATCCCCCCATCGTCGGCGGCGCAGCCACAGCGACAGAATCAGCGCGGCGAACAGCGGGGGAGCGAACGAGCTTGCAAGCGCACGAAGCTGTCCGCTGGAGGTAACGGTCGTTCTTCCCGTGAGTTGGTTGTACACCCCGATAAGGGCGACGGCGGCCGCGAGCAGAACAACAGTCGCAGCCCAGCGTTCCGAGCCTCGACGGAGCTGCCAATCTGAAGCCGTAGCGAGAGCAAGCGCGATGAGCACCGGGTAGATGAAGATCATGGCGTCGCGAAGGCGGGAAATCGGATCTCCACTTGCGTGAAGTAGAACCAGCGCGATCCCCCACCCAGCGGCTGGAAGCCATGGACCGACGTGCGCAAACGGGTCAAGGCGCATGCGCCGAGCCTCGGGCGAAAGCAACCATCCAAAGGCGACGCCCGCGCCGAGCGCGAGGAGTGTCTCAAGGACCGGCAGGCCGGCGCCCGGAACCAAGAGATGCGCGCCGTCGCGTCCTGACACACTCGCGACCACTACGACCATCGCCAACGGGAGCATCGGATACCTCAGCGTGGCGAGGCCCACTGCCGCAGCCGCCAATCCTAGAAGCGTCAACCGGGCATCCATGGCGATAGCGACCCCTAGGACGAACGAGAGTGCCGTGGCAATCGCGCCTTCCGCTACTCGTGATGGCAAGCGCCGGCTCCAGGCGAACTGGCTGAACGCAGATGTGACAGCCCCTCCGCTCATCCCCTTACTCCCAATTCGGGGTCACGACGCGCCCGGTCTGGGCCGAGCGCAGCGCCGCAAGCGTGACGGCCATGGAATTCAGCGGATCGGGCGCGGACGGAGCGCGTGCGCCATCAATGACATCAGCGAAGTGCCTCACCTGCGCGGCGTGACCCTTGTCGCCTCGACCGCGCTTGCGATGGTGGCGGCGGCCCGTGCAGAGTGCAAGGGATCGGAAATCGTCAAGGATCGCCGAGCGGCCGTTGGCATGGACCTCGAGATATTCCTTGCCGACTCCAGATGCACCCGCGGCTCCATAGGTGATGCTTGCCAACGAACCGTCGGCGAAACTGAGCGTGACCACAAAGCGCTGAGCCGAGCTGAGTGGCAAGCCGTGCTCAGGTTCCATCATGCACGTGACGGTTTCAGGGACCGCACCGTTCAGCCAGCAAACAAGGTCGACAAAGTGACAGCCTTCGCCGATTAGTCGACCTCCCCCGTCGTCTGCGTCGTTGAGCCAATGGTCGGCAGCGAGTGGACCTGCGTTCACCCGGCACAAGATCTCCATCGGCCCGTCCCCGGCCGCAACGTACTGTCGCAAGGCCTCGGCGAGCGGCGCGTGTCGTCTGTTGAAGCCGGCGACGAGAAGTCCACCCGTCTCGAAACGAGCCCTGCGCAATTGCCCGAGCTCGTCCTCGGTCAGGCACGGAGGCTTTTCGACGAAGACCGCCTTGCCGGCTCGCAGCGCCGCCTCAGCGAGCGAGGCATGGGACGAGTGCCGCGTAGCGATCACCACGCTGCCCGACTCTTCGGCTGACACGGCGGCGCTGGGGCTCACCGCATGCTTGAAGCCGAACTCTTCGGCTGCGCCACGGGCTGAGAGTCCACTTGCGCTCGCAACGCAGTCTAGCTCGAACCCGGCTTGCTTGAAGGCGGGGATCAGTACCCGGGTCGCGAAACTACCGGCGCCAACCACGCTGAGCCTCTTGGGCGTGGCTACTGGCTTTAGGCGGTGACCAGCGCTCGCACCTCGCAGCGGGGCCTGGCCGGAACCCGACGAATACGTCAGCACGATGCCGAGGGGCGAAGCGCCCGGCGAGGCCAACTGGTCGTAGGCAGCAGCCGCTTCCTCGACGGGCACCGAGCTCGAGATAAGCCCAAGGACATCGATCTTCCCTGCCGCAATGAAGTCAACGAACGCAGCCATGTTGCGGCGCTCGGTCCAACGCACGTAGCCGATGGGGTAGTCGAGCCCTCGCTCCTCGTAGTGGCGGTCGTAACGACCTGGACCGTAAGATCGCGAGAGCCGGATCTCGAGTTCCTTGCCGTAGTACGCAGGGCGCGGAAGCGACATGCCGACGTCGCCCACGATCACGACCCGGCCTCGGTCCCGGCACAGCTGAGCTGCGAGTTGAACCGGATCGTCAGACCGCGTCCCCGCGGTAATCACTACGGCGTCGCACTCTCGGGCCGAACTTGGCAGCTCTGGGCCGAGCGCATCACGAGCCCATCCGGCGGTCACCGTACCCATCTCAACCGCCTTGTCGACTAGCGCCTGAGAGAGGTCGACGCCGACTACCCGGCATCCAGCGCTCACGAGAAGTTGGCTCGTTAGTTGCCCGACTAAGCCAAGTCCAATTACGGCCACCCGCTCGCCGAGTCTGACGTCGGCTTGTCGTACGCCGTGCAGAGCGATGCTGCCCACTGTGGTGAAGGCGCCCGCTCTGAAATCGACATCCGCAGGCAGAGCCACGCACAGGTTACCCGGCACGCAGTCAAACTCGGCGTGCACCGCGTAGCCCCCGCCACCACACGCCACCCGATCGCCGGGACGTAGTTCGGCGACCCGGGAACCCACCTCCACCACGACCCCCGCTGCAGAGTACCCCAGGGCCTCCGGCTGATCGAGGCGGGACTTCACTGCGTCGAGCGTTTGTCGCACTCCATCGCGTCGTGCCTTCGCAAGGACTTGATGCACTTGGTCGGGGCGGGCTCGGGCTTTGCCGGCGAGCGTCAGCCTGGCGGTCTCCACCTTCGTCCGCTCGGTACCGGCGCTGAGGAGGCTGGCCCGGATGTCAACGAGGACACCATCAGCGGTGAGCGCTGGCGTCGGAACGTCGAGCACCTCAATCCGCCCGTCACGGATGCGTTGCGACACCTGCTTCACGATTGCCTCCACGCCGTAGCCGTGGAAGACCGACTGGGGCGGCCGTCAAGAAACGCCTGTTGCCAAAGCTCAAGTGTCAGCATGGCCCACAATCTCAGCGCGTTATCCTCGCTACCCGCCTCGTTGGCCCGCATCTGCCTCTGAACCTCTGCCGGGTCCAACAGACCACGCCGGGCGACATTCTCTGGTGAAAGGACGTCCTCCATCAGGGGCTTGAGGTCCCCTACGAGCCAAGCACGCACCGGGGCTCCGAACCCAGCCTTGGGGCGCCATATGATGTCTCGCGGCAGTACGCCCTCCATGCTCCGCTTCAAGATGTACTTACGCGTGAGTCGCTTCAGCTTTAGGTCAGGCGGGATCTTGCCGGTCATCGCGACGATCTCGTCGTCGAGCAGCGGCACCCGCACCTCAGTCGAGGCGGCCATGCTCATCTTATCCGTGTATGTGAGGTTCAAGCACGGAAGGAACGTCTTCATATCCACGTAAAGAAGTTGGTTCAGCCAATGCTCGCTTGCCACGCGGTCGAAGTAATCTCGATGCTGACGAAACGGATCGTGGCCACGCAAGCTCGAGCGCAGTTCGGAGCTCAGGACCCTAGGAAGTTCGTCGGGACGGTAGTAGGAGCAGTAAGTGAGATACCTTTCTCTGGGTGAGGCGTCGAGACCCCTCAACAGCTTCATAACATTCCGACGCGGGCCGCGCAGTCTTCCTGGCTTGCCGACGGTCAGCCGGCCTTCCAATGTACGCCTAGTCATTGACCGAAACTGCCGTGGGAAGATGTCGGTGGCGCGGGCGATGCGCGCAGCCAGGTGACGCGGGTACCCGGCAAACAACTCGTCGCCGCCCACACCACTCATCACCACGGTAAGACGCTCACGCGCGGCTGCGCAGATGAGGTACGTCGTCACCGCCGCAGGGTCCGCGACCGGCTCGTCCATGTGCCACACGAGCCTCGGCAACAGGTCGACGACGTCGGCCGACAGCGTCCGCTCGAAGTATTCGATGTTGAACTCTTCGGCCATCTCGCGGGAGTACCGAACATCGTCAGGCACGATCTCGTGCTCGAGGTCCTCGGCGCTGAAACCAACCGTATAGGTCGGGACGCGACGTGACCGGCTCAGCTCCGCAACGATCGCGCTCGAGTCGATTCCTCCACTGAGAAAGCTGCCGAGAGGCACGTCGGCCACCGACTGGCGCTGGACTGCCGCACGCACGCTATCGCGCACCCGTCCCGCCCAGATCTTGTCCTCCCCCGGCTCCGGCTCGAAGCGCATGTCCCAGTACGCGCGTATCGAAAGGCGACCTTCCGCGTAGACCGCATAGTGTCCTGGGGCAAGCTTCGAGACTCCTTCGAAGAGAGTGTCCGGATCGGGAACCCAGAGGAAGGTCAGAAAGTCGGCTACTGCAGCATGACTTAGGCCCGCTCCACCCGTTGCCGCGAGAATCGACTTGACTTCGGATGCAAAGTACAAAACCCCATTGCGCTGCGTGTGGTAGAGCGGCTTGACGCCCAGCCGGTCCCGGGCCAAAAACAGTTCCCCTGAGACCGTGTCCCAGACCGCGAAGGCGAAGATGCCATTCAGCTGCGGCAACATTGCCGCTCCATACCGGGCGTACATCGCCAATAGAACTTCGGTGTCACATTGCGAGCGAAAGACGAAGCCGGCTCTCGCGAGGTCGTCGCGCAGTTCGCGAAAGTTGTAAATCTCTCCGTTGTAGGTGATCCAGTAGCGCTCGTCGGAGTAGGACATCGGCTGTGCACCCATCTCGGTGAGATCGATGATGCTTAGTCGCCTATGACCGAGGGCGGCGGGCGGACGAGCGCCTCCGGGGCCAAAGCAACGGAAGCCCTCGCCGTCAGGCCCACGATGGCTCAAGAGCCCGGTCATCTCCGAGATCAGTCTTGGGTCGTCGTCTCCGACAAAGCCCGCGATGCCGCACATCAGTGGCCTCCACTAGATCGTGAACAGTGACTATTCAAGGACCAGAGCCGGGTGATTGGAAACGCCACTGAGCACGTCCGCGATACGTTCAGCAGCCCGGCCATCCCAGAGCTCGGGTGGACCAACCCACCGTGGAGCCGATTCCAAGCCGGGCAGGATATCCGCAATTCGCTCAGGGTCGAGGCCAAGCAGCGTGTTCGTGCCAGCACGCACCGTGACAGGCCGCTCGGTATTGTCACGTAAGGTAAAACACGGGACCCCAAGATATGTTGTCTCTTCCTGCACGCCTCCCGAGTCAGTCAGCACGGCCGCCGCGTCCGCTTCGAGTGACAGGAAGTCGACGTAGCTGAGCGGGTCGGTAAAGTGCACACCGGCTCGCCTTTCGTCCAGTGCGAGCGCCTTGCGGGTGCGCGGGTGAACCGGGAACACCACTGGGAGCTCCTCGGCCAGCCGGACAAGCTGATTCATAACTTCGGCCAGCAGTGGGCCGTCGACGAGGGCCGGCCTGTGGAGCGTCACGAGGAGAAAGTTCCCGGGCGAAAGCCCTAGTCGCTCAGCGACCCGGGCCGAGCGAAAGCGGTGTTCCATTGCGACGAGCGTGTCAATCATTGTGTTGCCTACGAAGTGAATGCGGTCAGGCGCAATACCCTCCGCGCTAAGGTTTTCCTCTGCCTCAGCCGAATGCGTGAATAGAAACTCCGAGAATTCGTCGGCTACGACCCGGTTGATCTCTTCGGGCATTGATCGATCGTAGGATCGAAGACCGGATTCGATGTGACCAAGGGGAATGCACGCTTTCGCCGCGACCAGCGTGACCGCTAATGTCGAGGTTACGTCACCCGGTACTAGCACCATGTCCGGCTGCTCGAGCCTTATCACCGTTTCCATGCGTTCGATAATTCGAGCCGTCTGTGCGCCCTGAGAGCCGGAGCCAACATCGAGGAAATGATCAGGCACCCCTATGTCGAGCTCATCGAGGAAGACGTCAGACATCATCCGGTCGTAATGCTGCCCTGTGTGAACCAACACGTGACGCGCGTCGGGAATCCGTCTGCGCATCTCAGCGAGAACTGGGGCGACCTTGACGAAGTTGGGGCGCGCACCGACCACGTAGAGGAATCGCATGGCGCGGCAGCCTAACGGTGCCTCGCTCAAGAAGCCAGATTTCTGCAAGGAGCGGTCGGGGCCGGTATGGTCCGCTGTAGGTTGGGGCCTGGTGCAGCCCTCCCCCTCCAGACCAATTGACTCATTTGGACACCCATGGATGACCAGGGGCTAGAACGTTCGCTGCAGGTCCTGCGGCGGCGCAAGTGGCTGATCTTGCTTTGTCTTCTGGTCGTAAGCGAGTCGGCGCTCGGCCTATCGCTCCTCCAGCCCAAGGAGTACGACGCGACGGCCCAATTGCTCTTCCGCGACCCTCAGCTCGCGGACAAGGTTTTCGGCTCCACGGTGCTGGCCCCATCTATCGATCCCGACCGGGAGGCCGCGACCAACGACCAGCTCGCCTCGCTCGAGGAGGTAGCCGATCGTACGTCCAGGCTGTATCGAGGTCGTCTTACCCTCGATGACATCAGAGCGAAGGTGTCCGTGCAATCGACCCCAAAGTCGAACGTCGTCGCGGTGACCGCAAGCGACTCCAATCCCGCGGCGGCAGCTCGCTTGGCCAACGCGTATGCGGAGCAGTACATCGCGTTCCGGCGGGAAGCCGACCGGTCGAAGATCGATGAGGCACGCGGGCTGGTTGACCGTCAATACCAGGCGCTCAGCCCGGTAGAACGCGCTGGTCGCCGCGGGCGCTCGCTTCAGGACCGATCGGAACAGCTTCAAATCGTCGCGAGCCTGCAGACCGGCAACGCCGAACTCGTAGGACGGGCCCGGCCGCCTGAGGCAGCGTCGTCCCCCAAGCCGCTCCGGAACTCGATCCTGGGCGCGGTCGTTGGGCTGATGCTGGGCGTAGCGCTCGCGCTGTTGCTCGAACGGCTCGACCGAAGGCTCAAGGACATCGAAGAGGTGCGCGCCGCATTCGACCGTCCGATCCTCGGCGTGGTGCCCGAGAGCCGGACAATCGGGTCTGACGTCTTCGACCTCCAGCAATTGCCGCCGCAGGAGACGGAGGCGTTCCGCCTGCTTCGTGCCAATCTGCGCTATTTCAATGTCGAACGACCGATTAGGTCGGTTCTTGTCACTTCCTCGGCCGCTGAGGACGGGAAGTCGACCGTTGCGCTGAACCTGGCGGCGGCCGCCGCTGAAAGCGGTAGCCGCGTGCTGCTGCTCGAGGCGGACCTGAGGAGGCCGCATCTGGCTGAGCGGCTGCGGATTCAGCCCGGGGGTGGGTTGAGCCAGGTGCTGGCAGGGGTGGTGCCGTTGCGCGACGCGATCGTGTCGCACCCTGTGTCGCTCGCGGGCAAGGCGGGCGAACGACAGCTGGACATCGTCGTCGCCGGCTTCACGCCGCCCAACCCCCATGACCTGATCGAGTCCGACATGATGCAGAAGCTCCTCGTGTGGGCTGAGTCGGCCTACGACCTGGTCGTGGTCGACACGCCTCCCACGTCCGCGGTCTCGGACGCGATCCCGTTGATCCGCCAGGTGAGCGGCGTCATCGTCGTCTGCCGGCTGGGCAAGAGCACGAGAGACTCCGCTGCTGAGCTTCGCGGCCAGCTGGCCAACCTTGGTGCCAATACGCTCGGAGTAGTCATCAACTCGATGAAGATCGGCGGCCGGACTGGCTACGGCTACGATTACACGGCAGCCCCGGAAGCCCCGTCGCCGGAGACGAACGGCCATGGCACCATTCCATCCGGGCGTTCATCCGGTGACGAAGCCGACGCATCGCCCCGGTCGACCTCGGGGGTCTGAGGTCTGGGATTGCTGCCGTGAGCGTCACGGAACTCCCAGCGGCACACACTGAGACCTCCACGCCGTCGGGCGCCCGCAGACTCCCTGCAGGGTGGGACCGCGTCGCGTTCTATCTCCTCCCGGGAGTTCTAGCCGCCTACCTCGCCTTCAGCTCGGGCGGCTTCTTTCCCCGGACGGTGGCCACCATCCTGCTGGTATGCCTGCAGCTGATGGTGCTGCGGATCACCCTGGCCGAGCGCCCGATGGAGGGCTTCAGCCGACCGCTCGCGGTGGCCGGGGGGTGCCTGGGGCTGTTCGCGCTGCTCACCGGCGCCTCGGCGCTGTGGTCGCACGCCCCGGGGCGCGCAGCAATCGAAGGTGACCGCGCGCTGCTCTATGCGCTCGCGCTCGTGATCTTCGGGTCGATGGCGCGGCGGCCGGGAGCCGTGTGCTGGTTCGTCCGGGGGCTGGCACTCGCCTCCGCGCTCGTCTGCGTGACGAGCCTGACTACCAGGTTGCTTCCGCGTGTGTGGCCAACGGAGCCGAACGTCGCGAACTCGAGGCTCAGCTATCCGCTCAGCTACTGGAACGCGCTCGGACTCTTCGCAGCCGTCGGGCTGATCCTGTGCCTGTCGCTGAGCGCTGACGTGCGTGAGCGGGTGAGCGCCCGGGCCATCGCCGCAGGCGCCATGCCACCGCTTGCTGCGGCGCTGCTGTTCACCTTCTCCCGCGGCGCCATCGTGGCCGGGATCCTCGGATTCGTGCTCTTTCTGGCGACGAGCCGCGCACGGTCTGTGCTCCCAGCGCTCCTCGCGAGCGTGCCGGCAGCTGCTGTGGCGGTGGTGGTCTCCTACCACGCCGACCAGCTGGCCTCCGACAACCCGACCACCCTGGCAGCGGTCAACCAGGGCCATCGTGTCGCGATCGTCGTGGTGGTCTGTGCCTTGGTGAGCGGCGTGGTCCGTTGGCGGTTGGCCGGGCTCGATCGGCGGCTTGCCGCCATGAGGCCGCCCTCTGGAGAGTCCATCCGGCGCATGCGAGCGGCGGCGGTGACGTTCGCGGCGGTCGTGGTGGTGGGCTTCGTCGTCGTCGGGGGTCCGGCGGCTGTGGCACGTCAGTACGACCTCTTTCTCAATGCCGCGCCTGTGAACTCCAGCCAGGACTTCCGCGCGCGACTCACCGACCCCAGCAGCAACGGACGGACCGAGCACTGGCGCGTAGCGTTCAAGCAGTTCGAGCGCTCCCGGGTCCACGGCGAGGGCGCGGCCACCTACCGCCTCGCCTGGGAGCATGACCGGCGGATTCCGCTCGCCGTCACCGACGGCCACGGGCTGTATTTCGAGGTGCTCGGAGAGCTGGGGGCTGTGGGTCTGGTGCTGCTTCTCGTCCCGATCTTGACCATCGGGGACGCGCTCCTCACGAGGTTGCGAGAGCCCGACCGCGTCCTTTGGGCCGGTGTGCTCTGCGCGGCCGTCGCTTGGGCCGTCCACGCGGGCGTCGACTGGGACTGGGAGATGCCGGTCGTGACGTTGTGGGTCTTTGCGGCGGGCGGGCTCGCGCTCGCCGCGCCGGCTGGGGCGAAGCCGCCTACGCCGCCCCCGAGCCGCGGCGTCCGAGTCACGGTCGCCCTCCTGTTGCTCTTGGCGGCCGTGACCCCGGTGCTAGTGGCTCGCTCGGAGACCTCGCTGCGGACGAGCTCCGCGGCCCTTCGTCAAGGCCAATGCCCGAAGGCGATAGCGGCGGCGAGGACGACCATCTCCACCCTGGCGATGCGTCCTGAGCCCTACATGATCCTGGGCCTCTGCGACATCTCGCAGGGCTTCCCGCTGCAGGCGGCCGAGGCGATGCGCGAGGCAATTCGCCGCGACCCGCACGATTGGAAGTACCACTACTCGCTCGCGGTGGCACGCGCTGCGGCGGGTGCCGATCCGCGGGCGGACGCCAGCGCGGCGCTGCGCCTGAACCCGCTGGAGCCGCTCGCTCAGGAGGCGGTGACGGCTTACAAGAAGGCTTCTCCTCGAAGCTGGCAGCGAGCCGCGGTCACCCTGCTGCCCGGCTTCGTCACCAGCGAGATCATCTCGCTGCCCTAGCCGCGGCGCCTACTGCGTGACCACGCAGCAGCCGGTGATCGAACGGCCGATCTTGGGATCGCGTCCGCGATATGAGCCGTCGGCTCCGAGCTGCACGCGGTAGGTGATCCGACTGCCGGAGCGGTAGCGGACGCTACAGGTCCAGGGATTGCGCAAGCCCGCGCTGCCCCCGGATCGGCACCGCGCGCTCCGCGCAGGGGTGGCGTGGGCTCCCGGGGCCACCGGTTCGCGCGGGGCGATCACGGCGCGTTCGACGTCGGCCGTGCGAACGGCGTGCAGGTTCTGCTGGCGCGAGAGGAAGAGCGGATCCGCGTCTCGGTTCGCAATGGTGAGCAAAGTCGCGACGATGCCGGCCGCGAGGAGTGGGGCGAAAGTCAGGACGATGCGGGCCAGGGAGGCCGAACGCGGATCCAAGGCTGAAGCCTAAACGCCGGACGGCCCATGGGGGCGGTCCGGCGCTCCAACTGGCTGTCCTCAGCTCACTTCGGCGGCTTCTTGCACTCGCCTTCGCGCTCGTGGACGTGGTTCTTGTCGCCGCAGCCCTTGCCGGGCTTCGGGTACTGAGACTGGGCGGCGCTGTCTCCGCTGCCGTTGCCATTCCCGTTGCCGGGTACGGCGATGCCGATCGCGGCCGTCGTGCCGAGCAATCCGAGCGCGACGAGAACGGCGGTGAGTCGTGACCTCATGGCGGGGCTCCTACGTCCTTGTGGTCTCCGCGCCCGAGCCATCGTGCGCAGCTTGATCTGGTCCATCTCGAGCTCGCTCGCCGGCAATGGCTCTTGGCGCAACCGCGCGACGACGTCGAGGTCGTCGGCGGAGAAGCCGTCTTCGGGCAATCTGCTCATGCCACTGATACGCACGGAGGGGGCCGAATCCCTCGGCTGGACAAAAAAACGGCCCCCCGGATGGCGATGCCGCCGCCCGAGGGGCCGGAAACCGCTAGGAGAACGTCAGCTCAGTGCTTGCCGCCCTTGTCGTCCTTGCCGCCGCCCTTGCCGCCCTTGTCGTCCTTGCCGCCGCCCTTGTCGCCCTTGTCCTTTTCCTTGTCCTTGCACTCGCCTTCGCGCTCGTGCTCGTGGTTCTTGTCGCCGCAGCCCTTGCCGGGCTTCGGGTACTCGGACTTGGCGGCGCTGGAGCCGCTGCCCTGGCCGTCGTTGCCGCCGCCGGCGATGCCGATCGCCGCGGTGGTGCCCATGAGCGAGAGGGCTACGAGCAGCACGGTGAGTCGCGACCTCATCGCGAGTCCCTTTCCTTGGATTGGCCTGCGGGCGCGAGACTTCGCGCGCAGCTTGATCTGGTCCATTTCGAGCTCGCTGACCGGAAGTGGCTCCTGCCTCAGTCGCTTGACCACCTCGAGGTGGTCGGCAGGAAGACGATCTTCGGGCAGCCTGCTCATGCCCACTTCTACGAACGGCTTGACCGAAATCCCTTATCGAAGATGATTGGCCGATGCGCGAGGCGGATTTCGAGCGGTTGTGGGCGGAGCACTCGGGGCCGCTGCTGCGCTTTCTCTGGTACCGGACGGGCGACAAGGCGCTGGCCGAGGACGTCCTTGGGGACACCTTCGAGCGGGCACTGCGTGCGCGACGGTCCTTCACGCGCACCCGTGGCGCTGAGAAGACCTGGCTGTATGCGATCGCGTTGCACCGGCTGACCGACCTGACTCGGCGAGCGGCGACCGAGCGCGGTGCGCTGGAGCGCGTGAGCGTCGGCGCCGGCATCAGCGCAGATCCCGGGGGCCTCGACGCGGCGGAGTTCCGGCAGGACCTTCAGAGTGCGCTGGCGCGCCTGAGCCCGGAGGAGCGAGAGGCGGTGGCGCTTCGCTACGGAGCCGACCTCGCGCTCAAGGACATGGCGCTGCTCACCGGCACCCCGGCCAAGACGCTGGAAGGCCGTCTGCATCGTGGGATAGGCAAGCTGCAGGAGGGGCTCGAGTGACAGCGCAGCGCCTCGATCGCCTCACGAGCACCGATGCCACCCTGCTCGCGCAGGAGAGCGACACCGCGCACATGCAGATCGGCACGCTGGCCCTGCTGGAGGGACCGCCGCCGAAGCTGCCCGACTTCCTCGCCCACGTCCGGTCGCGTCTGGACCTCGTGCCGCGCTACCGCCAGAAGCTCGCCGTCGCCCCGCTCGAGGCCGGGCGCCCGCTGTGGGCCGACGACCCGAGGTTCAACCTCGACTACCACGTGCGCCACACCGCGCTGCCCGAGCCGGGCGACCATGCCGCGCTGCTGGCGCTGTGCGGGCGCATCTTCTCCCAGAGCCTGGACCGCTCCAAGCCGTTGTGGGAGCTGTGGCTCGTGGAGGGCCTGGATGCCGGCTCATGGGCGCTGATCGCCAAGGCCCATCACGCGCTCGTCGACGGGGTCACGGCCGTCGACCTCGCGACCGTGCTCTACGACCGCTCGCGCAGGCCGCGGGCGCGAGCGGCGCCGGAGCCCTGGATCCCCAGGCCCGAGCCCTCCGGCGCCGCGCTGGCCGCGCGCGGGATCGAGGGCGCGGCCCGAGCCGCCGCCGGGGCGCTGAGCGCCGCCGCCCGCCCGGACGCCGCGCTGGCCTTGGTGCGCCGGGTCGCCGGAGGGATCGGCGGCCTCGCGCGGACGGCGCTCGGCTCATCGCCGGACACCCCGCTGCACGCGACCGTCGGGCCGCACCGCCGCGTGGCCACCGTGCGCGCCGACCTCGAGGTGTTCAAGGAGATCAAGGACGCGTTCCAGACGACGGTCAACGACGTCGTGCTGGCGGTGCTGACCGGCGCGCTCGCGGACTTCCTGCGTTCGCGCGGGCGCCGCACGGACGGACTCGAGCTGCAGGCGGCTGTGCCGGTGTCGGTGCGCGCCCCGGGCGAGGACGGGCGGGCGGGCAGCCGGCTCTCGCAGGTGCTCGCCCCGCTGCCGGTCTTCCTCGAGGACCCGGTCGCCCGGCTGCGCCACATCAAGGTCTCGATGGACGACGTCAAGCAGTCCCACGACGCCCTCGCGGCGTCGGCGATCGCCGGCCTCGAGGGCTTCGCCGCCCCGACGCTGCACGCCCAGGCGTCGCGGCTGGACTTCACGGGCGGTGCGTTCGACCTGCTGGTCACGAACGTGCCGGGGACCCAGCGACCGCTCTACGTGCTCGGGCAGCGGCTCGACGCGATGTACCCGATCTCGTTCCTGGCCGGCGAGCACGCGCTGGCCGTCGCGGTCATGTCCTACGACGGCGGCATGGACTTCGGGCTGCTCGCCGACTTCGACGCGCTGCCCGACCTCGACGAGATCGCCGAGGACATCGTGGGCTCGCTCGCCGAGCTGCTGGCGCGCGCCCGCGTTACTTGATCAGCACCGGTGCGCCGACCGGCACGCGGGGATACAGGTCGATCACGTCGGCGACGCGCATGCGGATGCAGCCGTGCGAGGCGCGGCTGCCGATCGAGTACTCCTGCGAGGTCCCGTGGATGCCGACGCCGTTGGCGACCCCCATCCAGCGCGCCCGCAGCGGGTTCGCCGCCGAGCCGCCCTGCACGGTCGTGCCGGCGAGCTCGCCGGCCCACGGCGAGTTGGGGACGCTCCAGGTCGGGTTGACCTGCTTGTCCTGGATCGAGAAGCGGCCGGTGGGAGTGGGATAGGCGGGCTGGCCCACGGCGACCCCGTAGCTCTTTGAGAGCTTCAGCCGCTTGAAAAGCCGCAGCCTGAAGTGGGCGCGATCGACGGTGATGATCGTCCCGTAGGCGCGCGCGAGGTCGTTGCCGGTCACATTCGCGCGCAGCCTCGCGCGCGTGGGACGCAGGATGCGGGACGGTGCCGCGGGATCGGCGAGCAGGGCTTCGACCTGCTTGGCGAGCGCCGCCCCGTCGAGCACGCGGCCGGCGTGCGAGCGGCTGCGGTAGATGTGGCGCAGCGTGATGCGCACGGTCGCATTGCGAGGCGCCGTGTAGGCGGCGCGCTGGACGCCCGCCGCGAAGCCCTCGACCGCGGTCTTGCTGAAGCGCACCGCGAGCGCCACGTCGGCCGACGGGTCGGTGCGCCCGGAGTAGTAGGCCCGCTTGGCGGTGCGCTCGGCGTCGAAGGCGAGGTGCGCCTGCTTCATCGTCAGGCGGAAGCGGCGACCGGCCACGCGCACCGAGACGTTGCGCGCGAGCGCGACATCCGCCGTCTGCTCGAGCTTCGCGGTCGCCTCGGGCACCGTGAGGCCGCCGAGGTCGACGTCGCCGGCCGTCACGCCGGGGGCGATCTGCTGGTCCTGCGCGGCGGCGGGAGCGGCGATGGCGAGCAGGAGGAGGAGCGTGAGGAGGGCAAGGGTCCGTGGCATGGGCGCAGAAGGGTAGTCGCTCAAGCGGCACGCACCCGCGCGCGGCGGCGGCGTGCACGAGGTCTTGCCGCCGTCTCGCTCAGGAACGCATCGAGCAGCCTCCAGGTGCTGCCGGCTGCCGCGCGTCCGGTGAGCACGCCGAGGTGCCCGCCGGGCGCCGTCTCGAGCTCGACCGAGGGCGCTGCCGGCAGCAGGTCGCCGACGTGATGGCAGGCCGCGACGGGCGCGATGCCGTCGCCGCGCCCGGCCACGGAGAGCACCGGGACGCGCACGTCGGCGAGGTCGACGGTGCGGTCAGACAGCGCGTAGCGGCCGTCGGCGAGGTCGTTGGTGCGGAAGAAGCGGTGGTAGAGCTGGCCGAAGGTCCGCCCGGGGTAGGCGTGCATACGCGCCATGAACGCGTCGACCGCCTCGATCTGGGAGAGCAGCTCGCGGTCGTGCAGGTTGGAGGCGATGGTCCACGGCTTGAGCAGGTACTTGTCCAGGCCCGCGGCCTGATAGCCGCGCTTGACCAGCGGCGCGGGCGCTCCGCCGAGCAGCCGGTAGAGCTGGGTCACCCCGTGGCCGCGCGTCACCGCGGCGATCGGCCGCAGGGGAGCGACGAGCGGGACCTTCGCGAAGTCGAACGGGCTCGCCACGAGCGCGGCCGAGGCGACCGGCAGCCCCGGGTCCGCGGCGATCGCCAGCAGCGAGAGGATCCCGCCCAGGCACCAGCCGACGACCTGGACCGGGCGGCCGCCGGCGTCCTCCGAGGCGTGCCGGATCGCGGCCGGGACGACCTCCTCGATCCAGTGCTCGAGGCCCAGCGCGCGATCGGCGAACTCGATCTGGCCGTAGTCGAGGAGGTAGGTCCGGCGCCCCGCCAGCAGCAGGTGCTCGGCCAGCGAGCAGCCGCGCCGCAGGTCGAAGCAGATCGCCGGTGCGGCCAGCGGCGGCACCAGCAGCACGGGGTCGCCCGGCTCGCCGGGGGCCCGCAGCGCCGCGTCGAGCTCGTGGTAGCGGTAGAGGGTCCGCTGCGGGCCCTCGTCGATGACGCTCGCGGGCATGCGCCGCAGGTCGGCGAGGCCGCGGCCGAGCACCGCGTCGTAGGCGTTGGCCGCCGCGTCGGCGAGGTCGTCGGGGGAGGGGAGGCCGAGCACTGGCGCCGAGGCTAGACGGCCACGGTGGCGGTGAACGCGAGCAGCAGCTCGAGCAGCCGGTCGGTCGCCTCGAGCTGCGGGCAGTGCCCGCAGCCCTCGATCAGCTCGACCTGGGTGCCGGGGAGGGCGTCGAGCAGCAGGCGCGCGCCCGCGTGCGGGACCATGCGGTCGCGCGTGCCCCATACGAGCATCACGGGGCACTCGACGAGCGTGAAGTCGAACGGCGGGGCGGCGAGCTCGGACAGCAGGCGCCGCCCGGAGTCCAGCAGCGCCGAGACCCGCGCCCGGCTCGCGTGATGGGCGGTGAAGGCGGCGACGACCGCCGCCTCGGCGGCGCGCGGACGGGCGAAGACGAGCTGGCGGTAGACCTCGCCCACCATCGCCCGGATGACCCCTGGCGCGATCGGCAGCGGCAGCGCGAGCACGCGGCGGATCACGGGGTCACGCTCGACGGCCTCGAACCAGCGCGGCATCTGCAGGCCGGCGGGCGCGACGGGGACGACCCCGGCGAGCGGCAGGTCGGCGCGCTCGGCGAGCCGCAGCGCGGTCACCCCGCCGAGCGAGTTGCCGACGACCACCGGTGTCGGCTCGTCCCAGCCCTCCACGAGCGCGCCGGCGAACGCGTCGAGCTGGGGCAGGATGGCGTCCGAGCCCAAGCGCGAGGCGTGACCGAAGCCCGGCAGGTCGACCGCGATCGCCCGGCGTCCCAGCGCACCGAGTAGCGCCAGCAGCGGCCGCCACGTGTCGGCGGAGTCCCCCCACCCGTGCAGGAGGACCAGTCCCGGCCCCTCCCCCTCAAGCTCCAGCGCGCGCGTCTCGTATCCGTCGACGCGCATGCGGTGTTCGAACAGCGGTTCCATCGGCTCCCTCGTCCCATCCGTGGGCTCGTGACAAGCGTAACTTACGCCGGAACCGGCACCGCTCCTCCCACGAAGTCGCGATCGCGCGTGAGCGCGCGCGCCAGCAGCGCGCCCGCGAAGGCGAGCAGCGACGCGTAGAGGAGGATGTTGTCGAGCGCGCCCACGAACGCCGTCTCACCCGCGCGGGCGAGCGCCGCGTTGCCCACCTTCTGCGCGCCGCCGAAGGAGACGAAGTCCGCGACGGCGCTCGGGCTCAGGCCCGGAGGGGGCGTCCCTCCGGCGCTCGCCACGGCACCGCGGAACTTCGTCGCGACGTCGTGCTGGAAGAGCGCCCCGAGCGCGGCGATGCCGGTGGCGATGCCGACCTGGCGGAAGGTCGAGTTGATCCCCGACGCCATCCCAGCCCGGCGCGGCTCGACCACGCCGATCGCCGCGGTGGCGAGCGCCGGGTTGACCAGGCCGATGCCGGCGCCCGCGACCATGAAGCCCGCGAGCAGCGCGGTCCAGTCGTCGCCCGCCTTCAGCCCGCTCATCAGCAGCAGCCCGAGGCCCACCATCGCGAGCCCGCCGCCGAGGAACCAGCGCACCCCGAGGCGCTCGGCGAGCTTGCCCGAGATCGGCGCGAGCAGGAACGAGAGGACGTGACCGGCAGGAAGCGCAGGCCCGACTCCAGCGGCGAGTAGCCGAGGATGTTCTGCACGTAGAGCGTGAGGTAGAGGAACATCGCGAACATCGACGCCGACAGCGCGAACGCCGCGATCGAGGCCCCGTTGAAGGCGGGCTTGCGAAACAGCGACAGCTCGAGCATCGGCTGCCTGCGGCGGCGTTCCACCACCACGAAGACCACGAGCAGGACGGCGGCGCCGGCCAGCAGCGCGACGATCAGCGCGCTGCCCCAGCCCTCGTCGTTGCCGCGGATGAGCCCGAAGATCAGCAGGAACAGCGCACCGGAGAAGGTCAGCAGCCCGGGCCAGTCCAAGCTGCCGGCGTGCGGGTCGCGCGACTCCTCGACCTTCGCGAGGGCGAGGGCGATCGTGGCGATGCCGATCGGCACGTTGACGAAGAAGATCGCCTCCCAGCCGATCCCGTCCGTGAGCAGGCCGCCCACGAGCGGGCCGACGGCGACCGACGCCCCGGTGGTCGCCCCCCAGATCCCGATCGCCGTGCCGCGCTCGCGCGGAGGGAACGCGGCGGCGAGCAGGGCCAGCGCCGTGGAGAACATGAACGCGCCGCCGATCCCCTGCAGCCCTCGCGAGAGGTTGAGCACCGTCGGCGAGCCGGCGAGCCCGCACAGCAGCGAGGCGAAGGTGAAGATCGCGATGCCGATCACGAAGACCCGGCGCCGGCCGAGCAGGTCGGAGAGCGAGCCGCCGGTCAGCAGCAGGGCGGCCAGCGTCAGCGCGTAGGCGTCGATCACCCACTGCAGGTCGGAGAAGCTCGCCTTGAGCGAGCGTTCGATCGCGGGCAGGGCGACGTTCACGATCGTGACGTCGAGCAGCAGCATGAACGTCGCGACGCACACGGCCAGGAGGGTCCACCACTTTCGGTCCATGGCTTCACGGTACGGGACCGGGCAGCATCTAGATTCCCGGACGTGGCCGACGACGTCCCCGAGCTGCCCAAGGGCCTGTGGGAGCGGCTGCGAACCGACCCCGCGCACGCGCCCGAGACGCTCGCGCTGGCCGCCGCCGAGCACCACGCGCCGGCGGCGGCCGCGTGGGCGCAGTCGCGGCGGGCGCGCTACGCCCACGGGCCGGCCGAGCTCGCGGTGATGGCAAAGCGCCGTCACGCCACCCTGGCGCGCTTCGGCGGCGCCGCGACGGGCGTGGGCGGCATCCTGACCGTGCTCCCCGACCTCGTCGCCGCGGCCTGGATCCAGTCGCGCATGGTGTTCTTCATCGCCGCCGCCTACGGCTATGACCCGCACGACCGGATGCGCCCCGCCGAGCTGCTGGTCCTCCAGGGGCTCTTCAGCGATCCGGAGAGCGCGCGACGCGCGCTGGACGGCGTGGGCACGAGCCTGGCCGAGTCCTTCGTCGGCTCGCGCCTGCAGCGCGACGAGGCGCTCGCCTCGCGCCTGGCGAAGATGGTGGGCGGGCGCGTCGCCAAGCGCTTCGCCGGCCGGCTGATCCCCTTCGCGGCGATCGCCTTCAACGCGATCGGCAACGAGCGGGCGACGCGCGCGCTGGCCGACCGCGCGATCGCGTTCTACGGCGGCTGAAGCAGCGCGCGGAGCTCGGCCGCGAGGCTTCGGCGATCGTCGTGAAGCTGGCGCCAGGTGATGCGGATGACACGCCAGCCTCGGGACTGGAGGCGGCGATCGCGGGCGCGGTCGCGCTCGAAGGCGCGGCGGGTGGCGTGGAAGGCGTAGCCGTCGAGCTCGACGATCAGGCGCCGGGCGGGCCAGGCGAAGTCGACCTCGAGGCCCTCGAAGCGGCTGTTCACGCTTGGGCGCGGGAGAGCGGCCGCGTCGAGGAAGGCAAGGAAGCGGGCTTCCAGCTCGGAGCGGGTGAGGGCCGGGTCGTGGTCGCGGAGCTTCGTGATCCCGCGCGCACGCGGGTGGCGGTCGAGGAGGGTCGCCAGGGAGAGCGGGTCGGCGAGGCGCAGGACCTCGGCCTCGGCGACGGCTCTGTGCACGGCCTGCCTCGGCAACACCGCGGCGAGGTCGAGCAGCGTTCTCGGGACTGTCGTGGTCGGTATGCCGTTGATGGTCGTGATCTCGTCGGGCGGGAGCACGGCGCGGTGAGGGTGGATGCCTGGCCGCGGCTGGAGCCGCCGTGGGACGGTGACGTCGATCCTGGAGCGTGTGTTTGCCCGGATGCCTCGCAGCGCGGCTGCGTCCTGGTGGCTGAGCGCGGAGCCCGGACCGCACGCCAGCACCGCGGCCATCCAGCGGCCGAACTGGGACAGCACAGGGTGCCCCACCGCGTACACGCCGTGGTGCACGAGATGGAGCCGCCCGCGCTGGAGCCGGTAGTCGATCGCGCCCCGTCCGATGCCGAGCGCCTGCAGCTGCCGGCGCGCCACCACCCCGTGCTGGCGCGCGGCGAGCGCCGCGATCCTGAGATCCAGACCGCGAGGTTGCGATCGACCATGACTGTCAGTGTCGATCGCGACCTCGAGCTCCATGGCAGGAGCCTCGCAAGCAAATCGCGGCGGCGGACCCCGCGAACGGCACGAATCCGTGCCGATTTATGCCGGCAACACCGCATGCGTCAGGAACCCGCCCGCGCCCGCGATTCAATGGTCACATGACCCCCCGCGACCAGCGCATTCCGTTGCATCGTCCGCCCGCGTCTTTAGCGTTTCCGCCCATGCTCGTCAACCAGCTCACAGACGGTCAGGAGGTCGACCAGGTGCTCCTGGTGCGCGAGCGCGAGCTGCGCGCAAAGCGCGACGGCGGTCAGTACCTCAAGCTCGGCCTCGCCGACCGCTCCGGCTCGGTCAGCGCGATGATCTGGGACGACGTGTCCGCCTGCGCCGGCTTCTGCGAGTCGGGCGCCGCCATCCGTGTCGCCGGGCGCTATTGCCTGCACCCGCGCTACGGCGCGCAGATCGCCGTCCGCACGCTGCGCGCCGCCGAGCCCCACGAGGTCGACCTCGACGCGCTGCTGCCTGGCTCCCCGCGTTCGGCGGACCAGATGGAGACGGACCTGCGCGCGCTGCTGGACACGATCCACGACCCGCATCTGCGCGCGCTGCTCGACGCGCTGTTCGGCCCGGGAGCCGAGACGTGGGCGCAGTTCCGCGAGGCCCCGGCGGCGAAGTACTACCACCAGGCCTACCGCCACGGGCTGCTCGAGCACTGCCTCACGGTCGCCCAGGCCGTGTCGTCGATCTCGGCCACCTTCCCGGGGATCGACCGCGAGGTCGCGGTCACCGGCGCGCTGCTGCACGACATCGGCAAGCTCGACGCCTACGCGGCCAAGGCCACGGCCATCGACATGACCGACCTGGGCAAGCTCCAGGGCGAGATCCCCCTCGGCTACTACCGCGTGCGCCGGCTGATCGAGGAGCTGCCGGGCTTCCCGCCCGCGCGCGCGGAGGCGGTGCTGCACATCATCCTGTCCCACCACGGGGCGCTCGAGCACGGCTCCCCCGTGGTCCCGTGCACGCGCGAGGCCACGCTCGTGCACATGATCGACAACCTGGGCGGCCGCCTGGGCTCCTTCGACCGCCTGGAGAAGGAGCTCCCGCAGGGCAGCGAGTGGTCGGCGTTCGACCGCGCGCTCGGCGGCGGCGCGTACTTCGCGGCACGCGAAGCGGCGTAGCTCAAAGCCCGCAATCTGCGGGCAAGCGGAGGCGGTGCGGCGTCCGCGGCGTCGTGCCCGGACTAAGGTCTCCGGCGTGGCCAAGGACACCGAGAAGCTGATCCGGCAGCTCTCGCTCATCTCGTACCTGATGGCGGAGCGCCGGCCCGTGACCGCGACGGAGATCCGCCGCGACGTCGAGGGCTACTCGGACATGACCGAGGACGCGTTCGCGCGCCGCTTCTACGCCGACCGCGCCGAGCTCGACGCGCTCGGCATCCGGCTGGGCGTCGACAAGCCCGCCGACGGCTTCACCGACCAGGAGAACTACTCGCTCGCGCCCGAGGCCTTCCACCTGCCGGCGATCGCCTTCACCGACGCCGAGCACGCGTCGCTGCAGACCGCGCTGAGCCTGCTCGACGGCGAGTTCGCCTACGCCGAGCCGCTGCGCCTCGCGCTGCAGCAGATCACCTGGGGGCGCCCCAGCCCGCTGGCCTCGCCGGCCCAGCGCTCGGTCGGCCTGGGGATCACGGGCTCGGCGGGCGGCGCCGAGCTGTCGGCTCGCCTGGCCAAGGCCGACACCGCGATCTACCGCCGCAAGCGGATCGAGTTCGAGTACTTCACGATGCAGTCCGGCGAGGTCGCCGAGCGCAAGGTCGATCCCTACCAGCTGCTCTACCAGGGCGGCCAGTTCTACCTCGTCGGCTACGCGCACGAGCGCGGCGACCTGCGTGTCTTCAAGCTCTCGCGCATCCGCGGCAAGGTCGCCTACGCGAGCAAGGCCGAGCACGACTTCCAGCGGCCCGCGGAGTTCGACCCGCGCGAGTACGCGAACCGCATCCCGTGGCAGCTCGGCGAAGCGGTCGGGACGGCGGAGATCTGGGTGTCGGACCGCATCGCCTGGCACGTCGAGCGCAACTTCGGCCCCTACGGCACGATCGCCGACGCCGAGGACGGCGGGCGTGTGTTCCGCACCGAGTACGCGATCCCGCGGCTGCTGGTCTCCTGGGCGCTCGGCTACGGCGAGCACGTGCGCATCATCGGGCCGCCCGAGCTGGTCGCCGAGGAGCGCGAGCGCCTGGACTGGGTGGTCGAGCGCCACACCGGCGAGGCGTTCGCGTCCGTCGCCGAGGGTCGCACCCCGGTGCCCGGGCCGGGCGCCGAGGAGCCGCCGTCGCGCTCGCGCCAGGAGGCGGCGATCCGCCCAGAGCGCTTCGCCCGCCTGGTCACGCTGGCCTCCGTGCTGATCGCCGCCGGGCGCGAGGGCCGCAGGCTCAAGCTCAAGCAGGTCTGCGAGCAGCTGCAGATGACCGACCAGGAGCTGCGCGAGGACATCAGCGTGCTCAACGTCGTCAACTTCGGCGGCGGCGCCTACGTGCTCTACGCCGAGGTCCACCCCAACGGCGAGGTCGAGGTCGACCCCGAGCCCTACTCCGACACCTTCGACCGTCCCGCGCGGCTGCTGCCGATCGAGGCCAAGGCGCTGGTCGCGGCGATCGACTTCCTCGGCGCGCACATCCCGGCCGGCCAGCTGGACTCCGCGCGCGACAAGATCGTCGAGGCGCTCGGGGAGGATCCCGTGCGCGAGGGGCTCCAGATCGCCACGGCGAGCGGTGACGACTCAGAGATCGCCGCGGTCGTGGCGGGCGCGATCGAGGCGAGGCGGCGGATGCGCATCGAGTACTACTCGCCCAGCGAGGACCGCTTCTCCGAGCGCGTCGTCGAGCCCTACGCGCTGATGAACGGGCGCGAGGGCTGGTACACGCCGTGCTGGGACGTCTCCAAGGACGCCCTGCGCCACTTCCGCCTGGACCGCATCAAGAGCGCGGCCGTGCTCGAGGAGGGCTACGAGCCGCGGCCCGACGTCGACCCGATCGCCGACATCGAGGGCTGGCCGCGGACCGGCGAGGTCGGCGGCTCGCGCGTCGCGCACGTGTGGATCTCCCCCGAGCAGGCGCGCTGGGCGCGCGAGGAGCGCACCGTGCTCGCCGAGCTCGACGACGGCGCGGTGATCGTCGAATGGACCTACAAGGGCGAGGACTACCTGGTCAAGGAGGTCCTCAAGGAGGCGGGCGACGCCGCGGTGCTCGAGCCCGCCGACGCCCGCGAGGCGGTGCTGGCCGCCGCCGAGCACCTGCTCGCGCCCGCCCGGTGAACCGCCGGGAGGCGATTCGCCTCTCCGCCGAGGAGGCCGAGGCCTTCCTCGAAGAGCAGCGCACGGTGGTCGTAGCCACGAACGGGAAGGGTGGCTTCCCCCACCTGATGCCGCTCTGGTACGTGCTGCGCGACTCCGGTGACGGCCCGCGCCTGTGGGGCTGGACGTTCGCGAAGTCCCAGAAGGTGCGCAACCTCGAGCGCGACCCGCGGGCGACGCTGCTCGTCGAGGCCGGCGAGGACTACGCGGAGCTGCGCGGTCTGATGCTCCGCACCGAGGTCCTCCTGCACCGCGACCCGGACGTGATCGAGGGCATCGGCATGGACCTCGTGGCCCGCTACACCGGCGCGGGCCCGGAGCTCGAGGGCGCCCGCGACGCCTTCCGCGCCCAGGTGCCGAAGCGCGTCGGACTCGAGTTCGTCGAGCGCGACCGCGTCAGCTGGGATCACCGCAAGCTCGGCGGCACCTATTAGGCTCCGCCCCCGATGGGCAACCTCAAAGGACTGATCCTCTCGGGCGGGAAGGGCACCCGCCTGCGCCCCATCACGCACACGTCGGCCAAGCAGCTCGTCCCCGTGGCCAACAAGCCCGTCCTGTTCTACGGGATCGAGGCGATGGCCGCCGCCGGGATCCGCCAGGTGGGGATCATCATCGCCCCCGAGACCGGCGACGAGATCCGCGGCGCGGCCGGGGACGGCTCGCGCTTCGGCGTGGAGATCACCTACATCGTCCAGGACGAGCCGCTGGGGCTCGCCCATGCCGTGCTCACCGCCGAGGACTACCTCGGTGCCGACCCGTTCGTCATGTACCTCGGCGACAACCTGCTTCAGGGCGGGATCGCCGACCTCGTCGCGGCGTTCCGCGCCAACGGCCCCGAGGCGCTGATCCTGCTCACCCCGGTCCCCGATCCCGAGAACTACGGGGTGGCCGAGCTCGACGAGAGCGGCTCGGTGATGCGGCTGGTGGAGAAGCCCGCCGAGCCCGCGACCGACCTCGCGCTGGTCGGCGTCTACATGTTCACGCCCGCCATCCACGAGGCGGCGCGGGCGATCGAGCCCAGCCCCCGCGGCGAGCTCGAGATCACCGACGCGATCCAGTGGCTCGTCGACGGCGGGCGCAAGGTCGAGTCCCACGTCGTGCGCGGGTGGTGGAAGGACACCGGGCGCCTGGGCGACATGCTCGAGGCCAACCGCCTGATCCTCGAGACGGTGCAGCGGCGCGTCGAGGGCGAGCTCGTCGACTCCCAGATCGACGGGCGGGTGATCGTCGAGCCGGGAGCGCGCCTGGAGCACGTGACGGTCCGCGGGCCGGCCGTGATCGGCTCGGGCGCGCAGCTGCGCAACGCCTACATCGGGCCCTACACCGCCGTCGGGGCGGGCTGCGTCATCGAGGACGCCGAGGTCGAGCACTCGATCCTGCTGGAGTCCTCGTCGGTCCGCGGGCTGCAGGGCCGGATGGAGTCCTCGCTGCTGGGGAAGAACGTAGCCATCTCACGCGACGACCGACAGCCCCGTGCCTACCGCTTCCTGGTGGGCGACAACTCCGAGATCGGCATCCTGTGACCGGGCCTCCGGAGGATGAGGAGCGCGAGTTCGCCCAGGAGGAGCTCGAGCGCCATGACGTTGCGCAGCTGCCCGATCGCGAGGCGATGTCGATCATCCGCGGCGACGTGACGATCCCGCTGGATCCCGACATCGCCGCCGACGTCCTGCTGGGTCATGACGACGCCGAGGACTGAGCCTCCTCGCGCAGCGCCCGGCTGAGCCGGCGCTCGACCGCGCCCGGCGAGCGGCCGCCGGCCGCGACCGCCTGCAGGCCGCGGCCGCCCGGCTCGTGCAGGACCGCCAGCAGCAGGTGCTGCACGTCGAGGCGAGCGTCGCCGCGCGAGACCGCCTCGCGCATGGACTGCTCGAGCACCTCGCGGGTCTGCGGGGAGACGGCCGGGGGGTGCGCTGCGGGGCGCGGCGGCGTGCCAGCCGGCGGCACGATGCGCGCGCGGACGGCGTCGTAGGTGATCTCGCACCCGTCCAGCGCCTCGCACACCGCCCCGGTGCCCTCGAGCAGCAGGCCGAGCAGCAGGTGGTCGCTTTCGACGCGCGTAGCGCCCAGCCGGGCGGCCTCGAGCCGGGCGCGCTGCACCGCCTGGCGCGCGCGGCCGGCGACGACGAGGCCCTCCTGGGTGCGCTTGGCACGGCGCGCGTGGCGCGCGTGGGCGGCCTGCTTGGTCACGCCGAGCGCGGCCGCGACACGCTGCCAGGACCAGCCGCCGGCGATCGCCTCGTCCACGTGCGCGGCCTCGAGGGTCGTGAGGCGCCGGCGCAGTTCGGCCACGGCCTCGAGGCCCGCCGCGGGGTCCCCGAGCTGGGCGGCGGCGCGCACGAGCTGGGACTCGGGGGGGCGTGCCTCGCTCATCCGCGGCAGGACGCTACGTCGAGTCGCTCCTCACGTCAAGGTCGCTTGACAGGATCGTCACATCCGCTTGACCGTCGCTTTGAGGCAAAGCCCCGCAGGACGGGCGATTCGCGCCCCTGGACGAAAAGGCGACTCTACGCGCCACGCCTCGGCGGGTACAGCGGCTCAAGTGAAGATGTCAGAGATCATCCGCCGCCGCATCCGCCACTCCAAGGACGGCGTGAACATCGCGGCCGACATCAATGCAGTCGTCGCCGGCACGGTCGGCGAGCCGGGGAAGACCACGTCGGTCTCCTCCCGTCAGACGATCGTGCAGCGCAACGGACGTACGCAGTCCCATACCGAGACGGAGGTACGAGATGGCCGACGAGAAGCATGAGCTCGAGCCGCAGGAGATCAGCGACCAGGAGCTGGAGGCGCAGGACGCCGAGCAGCTCCCCGACCGCGAGGCGATGTCGCTGGTGAACGCAAACGTCGCCGTGCCGGTGAACGCCGCAGTCGCCGCGAACGTCCTTTCGGACAACGCGACCGCCTACGCGGACGCCACCCAGATCGCCAACATCGACCAGAGCAACTAGGTAGGGAGAGACCAAATGGCTGACGAGATCACCAAGCACGAGAGCACCGACGAGCACATCCAGCAGACCGAGCTCACCGACGCTGAGCTCCAGGCGCAGGGCGCCGAGGAACTGCCGGACCGCGAGGCGATGTCGCTCGTGAACGCCAACGTCGCCGCTCCGGTGAACGTGGCCGCCGCGCTGAACGTCCTCTCGGACGGGTCCGTGGCCTACGCGAACGCGGAACAGACGTCGACCATTACCCAGGGCAACTAGAGGAGGCCACACATGGCTGACGAGACCACCCCGAAGACCGAGCTCGAGAAGACCGACCTCACGCAGGAGGAGCTCGAGGCGCAGGACGCCGAGCAGCTCCCCGACCGCGAGGCGATGTCGCTCATCAACGCCAACATCGCCGCCCCGGTCAACGCCGCGGTCGCCGCGAACGTGCTGTCCGACAACTCGGTGGCCTACGCCAACGCCGAGCAGACCAGCACCATCACGCAGGGCAACTAGCATTCCGCAGGACAGCGCAGGCGCGGGGCGGCCGGTGACGGCCGCCCCGCGTCATGCTCGGCCCGGATAGATGAACGAGCCCACTCCCACCGAGGTCCTCGACCCCCCGCCCCACGAGGGGCCCGCCTCGGCGCCGACGGCGCTCGCCCCGCGGCTCGCGGAGGGCATCGAGATGATCGGGGAGTACGAGGGCTCCGGCTTCAAGGAGGCGCCCTACATCGCCCGGCGCGCGGACGGCCAGACGCTGCAGCTCACGCGCCTTCTCTACAGCGTCGCGGAGAGCTCCGACGGCCAGCGCGACTACGCCGCCGTCGCCGAGGTCGTCTCCGAGGACCTCGGGCGCAAGGTCAGCCCCGACAACATCCGCTTCCTGGTCGAGAAGAAGCTGCGCCCGCTCGGCGTGCTGGCCGCGGCCGACGGCTCGAGCCCCGAGCTCGAGCGACCCGATCCGCTGCTCGCGCTGAAGTTCCGCACCGCGGTCATCCCCGAAGGCTTCACGCGCACGCTGACCACGATCTTCCGCCCGCTGTTCTGGCCGCCCGTGATGGCGGTCGTGATCGTCGCCTTCCTCGCGCTCGACGGCTGGCTGTTTGGCTCGCACGGCATCGGCCAGGGCCTGCGCCACCTGCTCTACCAGCCGCTGCTGCTGCTGATGCTCTTCGGCGGCGTGGTCATCGCCACCGCGTTCCACGAGATCGGCCACGCCACCGCCTGCCGTTACGGGGGCGGGAAGCCCGGAGTGATGGGGGTCGGCATCTACATCGTCTGGCCGGCCTTCTACACCGATGTCACCGACGCCTACCGGCTCGGGCGCAGCGCGCGCCTGCGCACCGACCTCGGGGGCATCTACTTCAACGCGATCTTCGCGCTGGCGATGGGCGCCGTCTATGCGGTCACCGGCTTCGAGGCCGTGCTGCTGCTGATCCTGATCCAGACCTTCGCGATGCTCCAGCAGCTGCTGCCGCTCCTGCGCCTGGACGGCTACTACATCATCTCCGACCTCACCGGCGTGCCCGACATCTTCTCGCGCATCAAGCCGGTGTTCCGCAGCCTCAAGCCGGGCGGCGGTGCCGAACCCCAGGTCGAGGAGCTCAAGCCCTGGGTGCGCGTGGTCGTCACCGCCTATGTGCTGATCGTGGTGCCGCTGCTGGCCTTCGCGCTGCTGCTGTCGATCCTGCACGCGCCGCGCATGTTCGCGACGGGATGGGACTCGCTCGGGGTGCAGTACGACAAGGTCGGCAAGGCGCTCGACGACGGCGCCGCGGCGAGCGTCGCGGCCGGCGGCCTGCAGATGCTCGCGCTCGCACTCCCCGGGGCAGGCCTTTGCCTGACCTTCCTGCGCCTCGGCTCGCGCGCCGGCAAGGGCGCCTGGAGCTGGTCCGAGGATCGCCCCGAGCGCCGCGCCGGCGTGGTCGCCGTCGCCACCGCGGGCATCGCGCTGGCCGCGTTCACCTGGTGGCCCAACGGCGAGTACCGGCCGATCCAGCCCGGCGAGAAGGGCACCGTGAGCGGCGCCCTGGCCTCCGTGGCCGCGATCCCGACCGGACGCCCGGCACTCACCCCGCAGCGCCAGCGCGAGCTCGGCGGCGCGCCGACCGCTCGCCAGCTCAAGGACAACGTGCGCCTGGACGACAAGGGCAAGGGCACCGCTCCGGACATCCGGGCCACGCCGACGCCCACCCCGAAGGCGAAGGCGAAGCCGACACCCACCGCCACGCCGGCGGCCGAGGGCACCCCCACCCCCACCGCGACGCCCGCGGGCACCGCCACCCCCGCACCCGCCGGCACCCCCGCGCCGACCGTCACCGCAGCCCCGACCGTGCCCCCGATCCCAACCCAGGCAGCCACCCCATGACCCGATACCGCACACTGCTCGCGCTCGTCCTCTCGATCGTCGTCGCGGCCGCCCCGGCGGCCCCCGCGCTCGCGCAGGACAACGCCGCCGTCGCCGTCAACACGAAGGACGGCTCATCCGTCTTCAAGCTCGCCTTCGACATCTCGAAGACGATGCAGCCCGTCGTGGAGAGCACCAACGCGGCGGTCGCCTACGCGAGCTGCAGCGACTGCCGCACCGTGGCGATCGCGATCCAGGTCGTGCTCGTGATGGGGGACGTGACCACCTTCACGCCCGAGAACGTCGCGATCGCGCTCAACCAGGCGTGCTCGTCGTGCGAGACCTTCGCGGCGGCCTACCAGATCGTCCTCGGCATCGGCACCCCCGTGCGCATCACCGGCCAGGGCCGCCACCAGATCGAGGAGATCCGCAAGGCGCTGCGCGACCTCGCCGACGCGAACCTGCCCTTCGACCAGCTTGCCGCCAAGCTCAAAGAGCTGACCAACCAGCTCAAGCAGGTGCTCGCCACCGAGCTCGTGCCGGTCCACTGGAAGCCGCGCCAGCAGGACGGCAACCAGAGCGGCGGCGACGGCCAGGGCGACGCGAATCCGACCGCGACGCCGGACGCCCAGTCCACGCCGGGAGGCGACGCGACGCCCACGGGCACCGCGACCCCGGCGCCGGCCGAGACGGCCACGCCGACCGCGTCGCCCGACCCCGCGAGCACCGCGACGCCCGAGCCGAGCGCGACCGCGGCGCCTGCAGCGACCCCGTGAGGCTGCGGTTCGCCGCGGCGGCGGCGCTCGCGCTGCTTGCGGGCTGCGGCGGCGGCGGCGCGGAGACGCCGAGCCAGACGCTGTCGAAGACCGCCGACAACCTCGGCAAGATCCACAGCGGCGTGATGGCCGTCGACGTCTCGGCGAAGGGCAGCGGTGGCGGCGCGAAGGCCGACGTCGGCTACAAGCTCGCCGGGCCGTTCGCGCTCGGCGACGGTGGCAAGCTCCCGGTCGCCAGGCTGCAGTACACGCAGCGCTCCGGCGGCCAGCAGGCCACCGCGACGTTCATCAGCACGGGCTCGGAGGCATTCGTCGAGACCGGCGGCAAGGCCCGCCGCCTCCCCGACGCCCAGGCCAACCAGCTGCGCGCTGCGGCCGGCACGGTGAGCTCGAACGGCGGTGTCAAGAAGCTGCGCCTCGACAGCTGGATGCGCGACCCCAAGCGCAGCGCCGGCCCGCCGGTGGGCGGCGACAAGACCGACCGGATCACCGCCCGCGTGCTCGTCGCCAAGGCGCTCGCCGACCTCGGCGCGCCGCTCGACGCGCGAGGGGCCAAGGACGTCGAGCGCGCGGTCAAGGACGCGCGCGTCGAGGTGCTGACCGGCGCCGACGACCGGCTGCTGCGGCGCCTGACGCTCGACCTCACGCTCGGTCTGAACGTCCCGGCCGGGCTGAAGGCCCAGCTCGGCAAGCTCGTCGGCGGCAAGATCCGGCTCGCCTTCGAGATCAGCCACCCGAACCGCAAGGTCCAGGTGGCGGCGCCCGCCGGCGCTACGACGGGCTGAGCACCGCCTCGCCCGGCGGGTGCCCGCGCGCGGGGCGCAGGCGCGGAGCGAGCGCGGCCGGCGCCAGCACGAGCACGACCAGCACGCCCAGCGCAAGCGGCAGCGAGCTGAGCTCCGCGAGTCCTCCAATCGCCGGCGGACCGACGAGGAAGCCCGCGTAGCCCATCGCCGAGACGGCAGCGATGCCCATCCCCGGGGTCAGGCCCGGCAGCTCGGACGCGGCCCGGAAGACGACCGGCACCATGACGGCGAGCCCGGCGCCCAGGCAGGCAAAGCCCGCGAGCGCCGCGATCGGCCGGCCGATCAGCAGCGCCGCCGCCAGCCCCGCGGCGCCCAGCAGGCCGCCGCGGCGCACGAGCGCGACCGGTCCCCAGCCGGCGGTGAGCCGGTCGCCGACCGCCCGGCCGAGCGCCATGGTGAGGGAAAAGCCGGCGAACGCCAGCGGCGCGACCGCGGCCGCGGCGCCCAGCGACTCGCGCACGTAGACGGCGCTCCAGTCGGCGGCGGCGCCCTCCGCGAGCAGCGCGCAGAACGCCACCGCCCCGACGGCCCAGAGCGCCCGCGGGGGGAGGGCGAGCAGCGGGCCCGCGCGCTCGCCGGCGTCGTCGGCGTCGGCAGGCAGCAGCCGCGCGCTGGCCGGGAGCCCGATCGCCAGCGCGAGCAGGCCGGCGACGAGCAGGTGCAGGCGCACGTCGACGCCGGCGGCGGCCGCGAGCGCGCCGGTGGCCGCGCCGGTGAGCCCGCCGAGGCTGAAGGCGGCATGGAACGAGGAGAGGATCGGGCCGGAGTGCCGGCGCTCCACCGCGACGCCGTGGGCATTCATCGCGACGTCGAGCGCGCCTCCGCTGGCACCGAGCAGCAGCGTGGCTCCGAGCAGCGCGGCGTAGGACGGCGCGAGGCCGGTCAGCGGGATCGCGAAGCAGAACGCGCCGAGCGCGAGGCGGGTCGTGCGGCGGCTGCCGCCGCGTGCCGACAGCCACCCTGACAACGGCATCGCCACCAGCGCGCCGACCGCGATCAGCCCGAGGGCGAGCCCGAGCGAGCCGTCGCTGAGGTCCAGGCGCTCCTTGACGGCCGGGATCCGCGCCGCCCAGGAGCCGAAGAGCACGCCGTTGAGCGCGAAGATCGCGGCGACGGCGTGCCGGGCGGCGCGGTCGAGGGGAGCGGGGCGGGCCACCCCCTCGACAGTAGCGCCGGCTGTAGCCTGGTGACAATGACTGCGGGAACGCGCCCCTTCGCGGCCATCCCGTCCGACGCCGCCGCGGTGCTCCGGCCGGTGCTGCCGGCGCTGGCCGACGAGATGATCGCCGCCATCGCGGTCGAGGTGCCCGACTATGCGCGCGCGATGGAGGGCGAGTTCGGCCAGGTCGTCCGCCTTGGCGTCGAGCGGGCGCTCGGGCGCTTCGTCGATCTCGTCGAGGCGCCGTCGGGCGACGATCGCAGTGGCCGCGAGACCTACGTGAACCTCGGGCGCGGCGAGATGCGCGCCGGGCGCAGCCTCGACGCGCTGCTCGCCGCCTACCGGGTCGGGGCCCGGCTGGCGTGGCGGGGCTTCGTCGAGGCGGGAGTGGCCGGCGGCCTGTCGCCGGACGCGATCTACGCGCTCGGCGAGGCGATCTTCGCCTACATCGACGAGCTCTCCGCCGAGTCCGCCGAGGGCTACGCCGAGGAGCAGTCGGTGGCGGCCGGGGAGCGCCAGCGCCTGCGCCGGCGCCTCGTGCGCCTGCTCGTCCAGGAGCCCGCGCCAGAGGACGAGACGGTGCGGGCGGCGGCCGCGGCCGCGGGCTGGACGCCGCCGCGGACGCTGGCGGCCCTGGTGGTAGCCGAGCCGACGCACGACGAGGCCGAGCTCGACGCCGTCGCGGCCCGCCTCGCCCGGCGCGCGGGCGAGGACGCGATCGGCGCCGGGGCCGGCGGGGTGGCCTGCGTGCTGGTGCCCGATCCCGACCGCCCCGGGCGGCGGCGCCAGCTCGAGGCGGCCGCCAAGGGGCACACGGTCGCGCTGGGCCCGTCAGTCGCGCCCGCGAGCGCCGGCGTCTCGGTGCGCCGGGCCGCCGCGACCGCCGCGCTCCAGGGCGCGGGACTGCTGGGCGGTGCGCGCTTCGCCGCGGCCGAGGATCACCTCTCGGCGCTCGTGCTCACCGCCGACCCGGTGCTCGCCGCCGAGCTCGCCGGGCGCCGCCTGGCGCCGCTCTCCGAGCTCGCCGACGGCCCGCGCGAGCGGCTCACGCTCACGCTCCGGGCCTGGGTCGACCGCCCTGGCCAGGTGCAGGCGATGGCGGCCGAGCTGGGCGTGCACCCCCAGACCGTCCGCTACCGCCTGCGCCAGCTGCGCGAGCTCTTCGGAGAGGACCTCGAGGACCCCGACGCGCGCTTTGAGCTCGCGCTTGCGCTGCGCGTGCGGTGAGCGATGCGCCATCATGGGCCGCATGCGCCTTCTCGTCACGGGCGCCGCGGGGATGCTGGGACGTGACGTCGTCATCGCCGCCGAAGCGGCGGGGCACGACGTCGTCGCTCTCGCACGCGGCGATCTCGACATCACCAGCGCGGGCGCCGTGCGCTCGGCCGTCCAGGCCGCCCGGCCCGACTGCGTCATCAACTGCGCGGCCTGGACCGACGTCGATGGCGCCGAGACCGCCGAGGAGATGGCCTGCGCCGTCAACGGGACCGGCGCGGGAGCGGTCGCCGCGGCGGCCGCGGCGTTCGGCGCCCACACCGTGCACGTGTCCTCCGACTACGTCTTCGACGGCACGGCGACCGAGCCCTACGCCGAGTCGGCCCCTCCCGCGCCGGCCACCGCCTACGGGCGCTCTAAGCTCGCGGGCGAGCGCGCCGTCGCGGAGGCCTCCCCGCGCACCGCGATCGTGCGCTCCTCGTGGCTGTTCGGCGTGCACGGGCCCAACTTCGTGGCGACGATGCTGCGCCTGGCGCAGGAGCGCGACGAGGTCCCGGTGGTCGCCGACCAGGTCGGCTGCCCCACCTTCACGGGCCACCTCGCGGGCGCCCTCGTCGAGGTCGCCCACCGCAGGCTGACCGGCGTGCTGCACGTCGCCGGCAGCGGGTTCTGCTCGTGGTGCGAGCTCGCGCAGGCGACCTTCGAGCTGTCCGGCGCCGACTGCCAGGCGCTCCCGGTCGGCACCGCGGAGTTCCCGCGCCCGGCCCCCCGCCCCGCGTGGTCGGTGCTCGGCTCCACCCGCCCGGAGGCGCCGGTGCTGCCGCCGTGGC
The DNA here is from genome assembly GCA_038238015.1 of Solirubrobacterales bacterium. Classification (GTDB taxonomy): domain Bacteria; phylum Actinomycetota; class Thermoleophilia; order Solirubrobacterales; family Solirubrobacteraceae; genus DASQFQ01. The sequence continues at coordinate 699 of JBBRYA010000007.1, read as the reverse complement.
GCGAGGGCCTCGCCGCCTACCTCCAGTCCCCGGTCCTCTCATGAAGCTGCTGGTCTGCGGCGGCGCCGGCTTCATCGGCTCCAACTTCGTCCGCCAGCGCATGACCGAGCACGGCGACGACGTCGTGGTGCTCGACAAGCTCACCTACGCCGGGCGCGAGGAGAACCTGCGCGACCTGCGCGAGCAGCCGGGCTTCCAGTTCGTGCACGCCGCGATCGAGGACGCCGACGCCGTCGCGCAGGCGATCGCGGGGCGCGACGCCGTCGTCAACTTCGCAGCCGAGACCCACGTCGACCGCTCGATCGCCGAGCCCGACGCGTTCGTCACCACCCACGCGCTCGGCACCTACGTGCTGCTCGAGGCCGCGCGCGAGCACGGGGTGCGCTACGTCCAGGTCTCCACCGACGAGGTCTACGGCTCGATCGAGGAGGGCTCGTTCACCGAGTCCTCGCCGCTCGCGCCCTCCTCCCCCTACTCGGCAACCAAGGCCGGCGCCGACCTGCTGGTCTGGAGCTACCACCACACCTTCGGCCTGCCCGCGCTGATCTGCCGCGGCTCCAACAACTACGGGCCGTGGCAGTACCCCGAGAAGCTGATCCCGCTGATGGTCCTCAACGCCCTGCACGGCGACCGGCTGCCGGTCTACGGCGACGGCCAGCAGATCCGCAACTGGATCTACGTCGAGGACTTCGCGCGCGC
>JBBRYA010000006.1:0-92499 GCA_038238015.1 Solirubrobacterales bacterium | reverse complement strand
GTGGCGCCCGCGGTTGACCTGCGGGATCGCGGCGCCGAGGCCGTTGCGCTCGCGCGCCGCGTCGATGTGGGCCTCGAACTCCTCGCGGAAGTGCTTGATCATCGACCCGATCGGCATCGCCATCGCGTCGCCGAGCACGCACAGGCAGTTGCCCATGATCTGCTCGCAGACCGAGGCCATGATGTCGAGGTCCATCGGGGTCGCCTCGCCGCTGTCGATGCGCTCGAGCATCTTCACGGTCCAGTTGGTGCCCTCCCGGCACGGCGTGCACTTGCCGCAGGACTCGTGGCGGTAGAACTTCGCGGTCTTCAGCGCGACGTCGACGATCGGGATCGAGTCGTCGATGACGATGATCGCGCCCGAGCCGAGCATCGAGCCGGCCTTGGCCAGCGAGTCGAAGTCGTAGGGGAGGTCAAGCATCTCGTCGGTCCCCGGGAGCACCGGCGCGCTGGAGCCGCCGGGGAACCATGCCTTGATCGTGCGACCCTCCAGCGGGCCGCCCGCGAGGTCGAAGATGAGCTCGCGCGAGGGCGTGCCCAGGGCGACCTCGTAGTTGCCCGGCCGGCGCACGCAGCCGGAGATCGAGACGACCTTGGTGCCGGTCGAGGTCTCCGTGCCGATCTTGGCGAACTCGTCGCCGCCCATGGTCAGGATCAGCGGCACGTTCATCAGCGTCTCGACGTTGTTGATCAGCGTCGGCCCGCGGTAGAGGCCCTGCAGCGCCGGGAACGGCGGCTTCAGGCGCGGGTTGCCGCGCTTGCCCTCAAGCGAATCCAGCAGCGCGGTCTCCTCGCCGCAGATGTAGGCGCCCGCGCCGCGGTGCAGCACGAGGTCCAGGGAGTGCTGGGAGCCGAGGATGCGCTCACCGAGGTAGCCCGCCTCGCGCGCCTCGGCCAGCGCGGCCTCGAGGATGTCGGCCTGGTGGTCGTACTCGCCGCGGATGTAGATGAAGGAGCGGTTGGCGCCCGCCGCCCACGCGGCGATGATCATCCCCTCGATGAGCAGGTGCGGGTTCTTCTGCATCAGCTCGCGGTCCTTGAAGGTCCCGGGCTCTGACTCGTCGGCGTTACAGACGAGGTACTTGTCCATCGACCCCTTGGGCAGGAAGGACACCTTCTTGCCCATCGCGAAGCCGGCGCCGCCGCGGCCGCGCACGCCGGAGGCCTGCAGCTGGGCGAGCACGTCCTCGGCCGGCATCTTCATTGCCGCCGCCAGCGCTTTGTAGCCGCCCACCTCGCGATAGACGGCGAGCGTGTGCAGGTCCGGGCGGTCCAGGCCGTCGAACAGGAGCTTGGTCACGCCGCGCCCCCTTCGAAGGGCAGCGTGTCGGCCAGCGGGCGCTTGCTCAGCTGCTTGGCGGGCAGCGGCTCGCGCCCGGCGCGCACGTCGGCGACCAGGGCGGCGCAGTCGGCAGGCTCCAGCGGGCCGACGTAGTCGCCGTTGACCGAGGCCATCGGCGCGATGTCGCACGCGCCGAGGCACTCGAACGCGCGCACGTTGAAGTCGGGGTCCTCGCCGGCGACGCCGAGCATCGCCTCCAGCAGCGCGTCGGCGCCGCGCAGCGAGCAGGAGATGTTGGTGCAGACGAAGATCGTGTTCGCGCCCTTGGGCACGGTCTCGAACATGTCGTAGAAGGTCGCCACCGAGACCAGGTAGGCCGGGGTCAGGCGCATCACGCAGGCGGCCTGCTCGATGCCGGTCGGCGAGCACCAGCCGTGGTGGGCCTGGACCGCGTGCAGCGCCGGGATCGCCGCCGAGCGGGTGTCGGGGTAGGCGGCCATTGCCGCCTCGATGACGTCGCGCAGCTCGCGCGGCACCGGCGTGCTCGCCGGGTCGGGGATGATCGCGGGGGCCTTGGTGAGGTCGGCCGCCTCGTCCCAGCCGGGGACGCGCGAGCCGTGGGAGAAGCGCTTGACGCGCGTGGGGTCGATCGCCATCGCTACCGGTCCACCCCGCCGAGGATCGGGTCGAGCATGGCCAGGGTGGCGATCAGGTCGGCGATGTAGAGGTCCTGGACCATCGGCTTGAGCGCCTGCAGGTTCACGAAGGACGGGTCTCGCATGTGCACGCGGGCGGGCTTTGAGGAGCCGTCGGCGCGCACGAAGCAGCCGAGCTCCCCGCGCGGGGACTCGATCGGGTAGTAGACCTCGCCGGGCGGGACGCGGAAGCCCTCGGTGACCAGCTTGAAGTGGTGGATCAGCGCCTCCATCGAGGTCGCCAGCTCGTGGCGCGGGGGCAGCGCGTACTTGCGGTTCTCGGTGATGTACGGGCCCTCGGGCAGGCCGTCGAGCGCCTGCTCGATGATGCGCACCGACTGGCGCATCTCCTCCATGCGCACCGCGAAGCGGTCGTAGTTGTCGCCGATCGTCCCGACCGGGATCTTGAACTCGAAGTGGTCATAGCTCGAGTACGGGGCCGCCTTGCGCAGGTCCCACGGGTTCCCGGTCGCGCGCAGCAGCGGGCCGGTGACGCCGAGGTCGAGCGCCTCGCGCTCGGAGATCGCGCCGACGCCGCGCAGGCGCTGGAGCACGATCTCGTTCTTGGCCATGAGGTCGAGGAACTGGTCGATGCGCGCGGGGAACCCGTCGGTGAACTGCCTGACCTTCGCCGCGAAGCCGGCCGGGATGTCCTCGTAGACGCCGCCGACCTGGAAGTAGCGCGTGTGCATGCGCTGGCCCGAGGACATCTCGAAGAGGTCGAGGATCTGGTCGCGGTCTCGCCAGCCGTACCAGAAGATCGAGATCGCGCCGAGGTCCAGCGCGCCGGTGGCCAGCCAGATCAGGTGCGAGGCGATGCGGTTGAGCTCCAGGTGGATGACCCGCAGGTACTGCGCGCGCGGCGGAACCTCGAGGCCGAGGAGCGTCTCGACCGCGCCGCAGTAGGCCATCGCGTTGAAGTAGTAGGAGAGGTAGTCCATCCGCTCGATGACGGGGATCGCCTTCCAGTACGCCTTGTCCTCCGCGGTCTTCTCGATGCCGGTGTGCAGGTAGCCGATGATCGGCTTCATATCGCGCACGACCTCGCCCTCGAGCGTGCACAGCAGGCGCAGCACCCCGTGGGTCGCGGGGTGGTGCGGGCCGAGGTTGAGCGTCAGCAGCTCGTCGTGCTCCTCGTGGGCGATCCGGGAGAGCTCGTGGGAGTCCTCCATCTCGCGGTAGGGGAGGCTCGGCGCCGCCCGCGTCGTGTCGACCTCGCTCACTGCTCGCTCCGCTCGCACATTGGGTTGTGAAAGAAGCGGTTCACTTCGTTCACTGCCACCACCCCGGGACGCGCCCCTCGTTGTGCGTGAAGAGGATCGGCTCGCCGCCGATCGGGAAGTCGCGGCGCTGCGGGTGGCCCTCGTAGTCCTCGGGCATGAGGATGCGCCGCAGGTCCGGGTGGCCCTCGAAGACCACCCCGAACATGTCGTAGATCTCGCGCTCCTGATGGTCGGCCGTAGGCCAGCTCGGCGTCACGCTCGGGACGCGCGGTGCGTCGGTGTGCACGCGCGTGCGCACCGAGATGCGGTCGACGCTCGACATGTCCAGCAGCTCGTAGTGCACGCCGAGCCGGGGCTCCTCGGGGAAGTAGTCGACGCCGTGCACCGAGGCGAGGAAGCCATAGCCCTTCGCGCGCAGCGCCTCGAGCGAAGCGGGCACCGCGCGCGGGGCCACGATCACCGCCGCTCGGTCGCGGAAGAAGACCGTGCCGAGTACCGCTTCGCCGTCGTCCGCGCGCAGCTCCTGCGCGATCAGCTCGAGGCCGGTCGCGTCAGGCACCCGCGCTCCCGACCTCCGTACCGAGGACGTTCACCGCGTGGGAGCCGACGGGCTCGACGACCTCCTCGGTGCCGCGGCCGCCGTAGCGCGAGCGCCACGCCTCGTCCGGGTTCTCCTGGATGAGCTTTCGCAGCTTGAGGATCCCGTGCATGAGCGCCTCGGGCCGCGGCGGGCAGCCGGGCACGTGGATGTCCACCGGCATGAACTTGTCGGCCGGAACGATCGCGTAGTTGTTGAACACGCCCATCGAGGACGAGCAGGCGCCCATCGCGATCACCCACTTGGGCTCGAGCATCTGGTCGTAGACGCGGCGCACGACCGGCGCCATCTTGATCGAGATCCGGCCCGACAGGATCATCATGTCGGCCTGTCGCGGCGAGGCGCGGAACGCCTCCGAGCCGAAGCGCGCGACGTCCACGCGCGAGCCGACGATCGCCATCATCTCGATCGCACAGCAGGCGAGGCCGAAGGTGGCGGGGAAGATCGCGTTGGAGCGCGCCCAGTTGGCGGCGCGGTCGAACGTCGTGGTGAGCAGGCTCTGCTCGACGTAGGCCTCGAGGTCGGGCCCGTCGAGCTCGCCCCGGAGCATCTGGCGCGCGCGCAGCCCGCGCGCGCGAAAGTCGCCGTCCGCGCCGTTGCCGAGGTGCTCTCGCTTCACTTCCATTCCAGGGCTCCTCGTCTCCACACGTACACGAACGCCACGAACAGCAGCGCGATGAAGACGATCGTCTCCGCCAGCGCGAAGCCGCCAAACGCCTTCAGCTGGATCGCCACCGGGTAGAGGAAGATCACCTCGATGTCGAAGAGGATGAAGAGCATCGCGATGAGGTAGAAGGAGATGCCGAAGCGGAAGTTCTTCTGCACCTCCGAGGGAAGCCCGCACTCGTACGGATCGCCCGTCGCCGCACCCTGCTTGCCCTTCGGGCCGAGCACCGAGTTGAGCACGGTGAAGGTGAGGCCGATGCCCGCTCCCAAGCCGATGAAGAGGATGGCTGGGAGGTAGCTGCGGATCACGGCTCGAGCGTTTATAGCACCGCTTGTAACCAGATGTCACAAAGTGACATCTGCTGCATGGAGCGCGGTCCGCCGGCCCGTCAGATCGCGCCGCTCGCGCGTAGCCCGAGCACCGCGACGACGAGCGCCGCGGCGGCCATGACGCCGAGCTCGCGCCGCAGGATCTCGAACACGAGCCCGCGCCGCTCGCCCTCCTGGAGCGCCTCGACCTCGGCCCGCGACTCCAGGCCGCGCGCCTGGAGGACGGTCTGCGCGGCGAGCGCGCGCAGCTGCTCGCCGACGAAGGACACGCCGATCGGCAGCAGCCCGTAGAGCAGGTGCAGCCGCGGCAGCTCGTCGCCCACGGCGACCAGCACCCCGCCCAGCAGCGCCTCGATCGCGACGAGCGCCTGGCCGGCGCGCAGCAGCGGCCAGAACGCGCGGCTGAGCTCGCCGCGCCACCAGCGCGCGCCGCCGAGCGCGCCCGCCGCGAGGTTCACGGCGATCAGGGCGACGCCGAGGACGATGTGCAGCGCGGTCAACGCCAGGTGCCATAGCGGCCGCGGTACCACACGAGCGGCTGGTCGGAGTGCGCGGGATCGATCTCCGCGGCGCGCACCGCGCCGATCACGATCACGTGATCGCCGCCGGGCACGATCCGGTCCAGATCGCATCCGACCCACGCGAGCGCGCCCTCGATGACCGGGATCCCGTCGTGCATGGAGTGCGCGACGGACTCGAACTTGCCTTCGTCCTTGGAGGCGAACTGGCGCGCCAGCGGCTGCTGATCGGCGGCGAGGACGTTGACGCCGAAGCGCCCGACCTGCTGGACCACCGGCAGCGTGCGCGCCCTGTTCTCGAAGCACACCAGCGCCAGCAGCGGGTCGAGCGACAGCGAGGCGACGGCGTTCGCCGTCATCCCACGCGGGCCGTCGGGCCCGGCCACGGTGACGACCGCGACGCCGGTGGCGAAGTGGCCCATGACGGCCCGGAAGCGCTGGGGCTCGACGTTCTTCATCGGACCGTCAGCGTGCCGTACATGCCCAGCTGCTCGTGGTTGGCCAGCGCGCAGAAGATGCGGTAGTTGCCGGGCTTGAGGCGCAGCGTGACGGTGCGGCTCTCGCCCGGCTGCAGGCTCGGGACCTGCGCGACGGGCTTGCCGGCGCGGCGCAGCCGGAAGGAGTGGGCGAGGCGGCCGCGATTGTGCAGCTCGAAGGTCAGCGGGCCGCTGCGGGCGCTGATCGTCTGCGGGTCGAAGAGGAAGTCGTCGAGCGCCACGGCGATGCGGCCGCCCTTCGCGTGGGCGACCGGCTGGGATGCGCCGCAGCCCGCACAGGCGGCGAGCACGGCGGCGGCGAGGAGGGCCAGGGCGAGGGGGCGGCGGGACATGGGGGCTCCCGATTGTTCCGTATGCTCTGCCGCGCTCATGCGCCGCCCGCTCGTGTTCGTCTCCCTGCTCGCCGCCGTGGCGACCGTCGTGGCCTGCGGCACCCAGGGCGTCCAGCTGACCGGCAGCGATCCCAACTACGCGGGGGCGCAGATCTTCGCCCAGCGCTGCGCGGGCTGCCACACGCTCAAGGCCGTCGGCTCGCACGGCTCCTCGGTCAAGGTCAACTCGCGTGAGTACAAGGACGGGCCGAACTTCAACCAGCGCAAGGAGCAGTACGACCAGATCCTCTACGCGATCCGCAACGGCGGTTTCTCGTCGGGCCCGATGCCGCAGAACATCGTCGTCGGCAAGCAGGCCGACCAGGTCGCGAAGTTCGTGGAGAAGTACTCCGGCACAGAAGCGGCCAGGCCCGTCAACCCGTAAGGAGCCGTGCTCGACCTCAAGGCGATCCGCCGGGACCCTGAACCGGTGCGCGCCGCGCTGGCCCGCCGCCGCGACGGCTCGGAGGCGCGCCTCGAGGACGCGCTCGCCCTCGACGCCCGGCGTCGCGAGCTGCTTCCCGAGGTCGAGTCGCTGCGCGCCGCGCAGAACCAGGCGTCCCAGGAGATCGCGCAGGCCAAGCGAGCCGGCGGCGACGCGGCCGAGGCGATCGCCGCGATGCAGGAGGTCTCGCGGCGGTCGAAGACCCTCGGCGACGAGCTCACCGGGGTCGAGGCCGAGCTCGACCGGGCGCTCGCGCTGCTGCCCAACCCGCCCGACCCGAGCGCGGCGGACGAGGACGAGGTGCTGCGCGAGGTCGGCGAGGCCGGGCGCACCGGTCGCGACCACCTCGAGCTGACGGCGCCGGAGTGGATCGACGTGGAGGCCGGCGCGCGGCTGAGCGGCTCGCGCTTCGCCTACCTCAAGGGCGATCTCGTGCTGGTCGAGATGGCGCTCACGCGCTGGGCGCTCGACCTGCTCGCGCCGCACGGCTTCGTGCCCGTCGTGCCGCCGGTGCTCGTGCGCGAGGAAGCGCTGTTCGGCACCGGCTTCCTACCGGACACCGAGCAGCAGATCTACCGGCTCGCCGACGACGCGCTGTATCTGGCCGGGACCAGCGAGGTCGCGCTCGCGTCGCTGCACGTCGGGGAGATCCTCGACGGCGGCTCGCTGCCGTTGCGCTACGCCGGCTTCTCGCCCTGCTTCCGGCGCGAGGCGGGCGCCGCGGGCCGCGATACGCGCGGGATCTTCCGCGTGCACCAGTTCGACAAGGTCGAGATGTTCAGCTTCGTCGAACCCGAGACCGCGGCGGACGAGCACGAGCGGCTGCTCGCGCTGGAGGAGGAGATCCTGCAGGCGCTCGAGGTCCCCTACCGCGTGGTCAACATCGGCGTCGGCGACCTCGGCGCCTCGGCGGTGAAGAAGTACGACTGCGAGGCATGGCTGCCGGGCCAGGAGCGCTACCGCGAGGTGACCTCGACCTCGAACACCACGGACTTCCAGTCGCGCCGGCTCGACGTGCGCTACCGGCCGCCGGGGGGCGGCGCCCCGCGCCACGTCCACACGCTCAACGGCACCGCGGTCACGTGGCGCCATCTGATCGCCATGCTCGAGAACGGCCAGCGCGACGACGGGACGATCGCGGTACCGGAGGTGCTGCACCGATGGGGTGCGCCGGAGGCGCTGCGGGTAGGCGCAGCGCAATGACCGAGAGCCCAGACATCGCGCCCGTGGACCCCGACATCCCTGAGGACCCGCCGCCGCCCGGCGACGGCTCGCCCGAGCTGCCCGACCAGCCGCTGGGCACCCCGGCCGACCTGCCTCGGCGCGACGCGCCGCTGCCCGGCGTGCCCGAGGCCGAGCCGCCCGCCAGCGCATAGCAGCGCAAGCGGCGTTTCATTCCGTCCGAGGGCGGCGCGACCATGCGCGCATGTACGTTGCCCGCCTTATCTGCTCCGACACCGATTGCGCGGAGACCCTCACCTTTGAGGCGCTGACCCTGCGCGAGCTCCAGACGCTCGTCTGCGACTGCGGCTGCGCGCTGGAGATCATCGGCTGGCCCGACGTGGCCGCCGAGCCACTCGCCGAGGTCATCGTGCTCAAGGCGCGCGCGCGGCACGGCCACGGTCACGGCGACGTGACCGAAGCCGCCTGACGTCCAATCACCCGAGGGCCGTGGCGCCACCCGCGCCTCGAGCCGCGTCGAGGTGCGCGCGAGCCCACGCGTTGACGTCGGCCGGGCGGACGGGCCGGGGGCGCGGCGACCGGTAGCGGGCGATCAGCATGCGCTGGATCCGCTGCGTGCCGGCGGGAGTGAAGCCGGGCGCCGGCGTCGCGGCGAGCGCACCGTCGGGCAGCGGCTGGCGCAGCGGGTCGGTGAGCACCACGTCGAGCTCTGAGGCGCGGACTCCGGCGGCAGGCAGCGGGGCGACCTCCGGGCGATACCAGCGCAGCGGGACGTCGTTGTAGCCCGGGGCGACGACGAGCACGCGCCCGCCGGCGGGAGCCGCGCCGAGCGCCTTTGCGGTCGTGCGCCAGTCGTGGCGCTCGTGCTCGGGATCGAGCGCCGCGGTCACGATGGCGAGCAGCATCCCTGCGCACAGCAGCCCGGCGATCACGAGCCCCGCCCGGCCCGCGCCGAGCGCGACCGCCGGGACGGCGAGCAGCGCGACCAGGAACGGCACGGTGTTGCGGTTGTTGACGTAGTCGCTGCCCGCGAGCGCCGCCGCCATCAGCGCCGCGAGGCCGCCGCCTCCCACGAGCGCGGCGAGTGCCGCCGCCCGCCGCTCCTGCGCCGAGACGCGGAACGCGAGGAGCGCGAGCGCCGCCACCATCAGCGCCGCGAGCAGCCATTCGAGGTTGGAAACCGCTGCGCCGCGCTCGCCGACCAGCCAGCTGGTCGGCACCCCCTTTGCGCGCTCGGCGAGGCCGACCCCGGCGGTGACGTTCTCCGCCACCCCGCTCGAGCGCTGCTCGAGCAGCAGCGGCGTGAGAGCGGCGCCCACCACCGCGACGGCGGCGACCGCGGGCAGCGCCGCGCGCCGGCGCGTCCAGAGGAGCGCCAGCGCCTCGAGCGCGACCACCAGGCCCGCGAACCAGTGCACGCCGATGGCGAGCGCCGAGCACAGCGCCCACCACGCGAGCGAGCGACCGGGACGCCGCGCCATCGCGCGCGCAAAGAACAGGAACGAGAGCGCGACGAGCAGCGCGACCGCCGAGTAGCCGCGCGCCTCGCCCGAGTAGTAGACGAGCAGCGGGTCCACGGCCACCAGCGCGGCGAGCACGTAGCCGATGCGCCGCGAGCCGAGCGTCTCGCCGATCGCATAGGCGACCGCCACGGCGGCCACCCCGCACAGCGCCGAGGGCAGCCGCAGCGCCCACTCGCTCAGGCCGGCCACGCGGGTCCACGCCCACATCGCCAGGTAGTAGAGCGGCGGGTTGGCCTCCTCGGAGCCGAGGCGGCGCAAGAGCTCGCTCAGGCTCCCGCGGGCGAGGCGACCGGTCAGCGTCTCGTCGAGCCACAGCGACTGCGCGCCGAGCAGGGGCACGCGAAGCAGCGCCGCGAGCGCCGTCAGCGCGAGAACGGGTCGCGGCACCGCCACAGTCTGCCAGCGGAGGGGGAGGGATTCGAACCCTCGGGACCGGTGTGACCGGCCCAACGGTTTTCAAGACCGCCGCATTCGTCCACTCTGCCACCCCTCCGTGGCGAGGGGGAAGGCTAGTCGCCGACGGCCGCCTCAACGCTCGGAGCGAGGTGCAGCGCAGCCGGCGTTCCCAGGCTGCGCAGCCCCGCGGCCAGCCGGCCCGTCGTCTCAGCGACCAGCGCGAGCCGGCCGTCGACGCGGTCGACGCTGCGCTGGACGTTGATCAGCGCCGCCAGACCCGAGGAGTCGATGAAGTCGACCGCGCCGAGGTCGAGGCAGATCGCCTGGGCTCCGCTGCGCACCAGCTCGCTGACCTGGACGGCCAGCCGCGGCCCGGTGGCGATGTCGAGGTGGCCGGTCGGGCTCAGCACGAGCCAGTCGCCGTGCGCGCGCGTGGGGGTGGGCGGGTTGAGCACGGGGCCTCGCGAGCGCAAGGTAGTGCGGCCGGCGAGCGGGACGGCGCCGGTGGTCCCAGCTCCGACATGCCGAAGTGAGGCTTTACACTGCGGCGCGAAGGCCCGGAGAGGTGGCCGAGTGGCTGAAGGCACTCGCCTGCTAAGCGAGTATGGGGTTAATACTCCATCGCGGGTTCGAATCCCGCCCTCTCCGCTCCACGGCAAAACCCGGCGGATAGACTCCCCGCCGCATTGCGCCCGTAGCTCAGCTGGATAGAGCGTCGGTCTACGGAACCGAAGGTCACAGGTTCGAATCCTGTCGGGCGCGCTCGCGAAAGCCCCGCTAATCGCGGGGCTTTCGTCGTTCTGATGAACGTGCCCGCCCTTGTCGCGCCCTTGTCGCGCCCTTGCGCCGAACGAACGCGGGAGGCTCTTGAGGCCAACTTTCGGGCGTCGCGGGGGTGTAAGTACTTGACGATTGATTGCTGAGGTGCCGATAGGTACCCCAAGTCCCACCTCTAGAGGAGTCGTAGATGACCCGTTTCTCCCGCCTTCGGGCGTTTGCCGTGATGGCCGTGGTGGCCCTCGTAGCTGCTGTCCCCGCCCTCGCTTCGGGCACCGCTAGCCATGGCAACAAGTGCGGCAAGGGCCACGCCAAGCACAGCAAGGCCATTGGCAAGACGTGCACCAAGCTCAACGCGCATTCTTCGGCGGTCATCCGTCAAGCGAAGCGTGAGCACGAGTCCCCGGCAACGGTCGTGTCTGAGGACGCGGCTGGGACGACCGACAAGGCCGACATTGAGGACGAGCAGGACGCCACCGAGAACGAGAACGACGCCACCGAGAACGAGAACGACGGCGACGCCAACGACGATGAGAATGACGCCAACGACGACTAGTCGCCGCTGCTCCGCTGACTTGTGCAAGGACGGGGCCGCCTTTGGGCGGCCTCGTTGCGTTTCGGGATCGCTCGGCCACTCGAACTCCGGCGGACCGCCGGGAGGGCTCCAATCCGCCGTTAGCGAGAAGTCCCCGCTTACGCCCCTGGTTTGGCGCACGGCACTCGGACCCGCTACGGTTTTCGGTTGAAGTAGGGGCTCGCCCATAACGGACGCGCCGCTATCGGTTCTTGGCGGTGCACGTCTTGTACGTGCGCGACTCGTGGTACTTGAAGCCCTTGGTGCCCTTGACGTCGATCGTCACGGTGAACTTGCGCTTGGGCAGGCCCGTGAGTGAGACGATCGCCGTTACGTGCCTGCCGGTGAGGGCTTTGACCTTCTTGCCCGCCACCTTGACGGTCACCGAGGTGAGCGTCGCCTTGAGTGCCTTGAGGTGGAGGGTGAACTTCCGGCGGGACGCGCAGGAGGTGAGCGACGGGAAGAGGATGTTCTTCGCCGCGGGCGTCGTCTTGGCGGGGTCGAGCGGGTCGATGAGCGTTCCGTTTCCCGTTCCCGCTCCCGTGGTTGGGGTTGGGGCAGGAGTCGAGCTGGGCGGGGGAGTGTCGACCACGCTGAAGCTCCGGGTCACAGGCGTGCCCTCGACGTTGCCGACCGCGTCCGTCGCGCGCACGCGGAACGTGTAGGAGCCGAGGCCCAGCGGCAGCGACGGCGCGTAGGACCCCGAGCACGCCTTGAAGTCGGGCGCGCCCTCGTCGATCGAGCAGACGAAGCTCGCCGCCTCGTTGGCGTGGAACGTGAACGAGGGCTGAGTGTCGCTCGTGTCGCCGGCGGGCCCTGCGTCGATAGTCGTCTGCGGAGCCGTGCCGTCATGCCTGTAGGCACCGACCTGGGCGAGCAGCCGGATACGCCGCCGTGGACGTCGGTCAGCGTCGCGTGGAGCGTCGTCGTCGCATCGTGCGGCACCGCGACCGGGATCCCGGGCGAGGCGAAGCTCGCCGCACTGCCGCTGGCCAGAGCAGCGCCGGTGCAGTCAGGCGTTGCGTAGAAGCTGACCGTCGAGCCCGCGCGTGCGGTGCCGAGGACGTGCGGGCTCGCCTGCGATGACGGCGAGCCGGGCGTCACCCCGGTGAGGACCGGGGCCGCAGGCGGGTCGACGGTCACCGTGATCGTCACCGGCGCCGCGGTGCCGTCGATCGACGTGCCGTGGGCCGTGAACGAGTCGGTCCCGACGAACCCGTTGCTCGGCTCGTAGCTGAGCTGCGTAGCGTCGCCGAACGCTGCTCCGTGGGCGGCATCAGTGTCCACGGAGTAACGGACCGTGGACCCCGACGCCTCGGTGCACGGCGCCGGGATGTCGGGGGGCCTGCTCGTAGGAGGCGTGGACGGCAACGTTCGCGCACACGGGAGGCGGCCCGGCTTCGAAGGCGCCGATGTCGCACGCGTGCGAGGGGCCCTGCGGACGCGCCACACCGCGCTGGTCGGTCTTCGGGCACGTCGCGCTGGGGAAGGTGTCGGTGGGGATCGCGTCGAGCGCCGGGCTGCCCGCGCCGGGGGCGCGGGTGGACGTGGGACCGCCGTTGTCCCGGAGCCCCCCGAGCAGTGGGTCGGTGTGGACGCCCGGGCAGGATCCGCCGGGGTAGGAGAGGTTGTGGCCGCCGTCGTCGAACGTCCCGAGGCAGTCCGTCGTGGTGGTGCCGACAACGAGCGTGTTGGTCAGCAGCGGGCGTCCCGCGCCCGTGCTCGCGACCTGCTGGCGCGTCGCCTTCGTCCCGGCCGCACCGGCGGTCGGGCTCCCTGTGCCCACGCCCGCGCTCCCGCCGCTCCCAGCGCCCCCTGCGAGATTGTCCACGATCGTGACGTTGAGCAACTGGAGCTTGTCGTCGGTCGTCGCCCTGGACGTCACGGCGCCTGCATTGCTGCCGTTGCCGCCGTTCCCGCCCGACCCCGCCAGCCCGTCGAGGACGGTCCCGCCCGGCGGGCTGTGCGCGGCGCTCCCGCCGCTGCCGCCGGTGCCGCCGGAGCCGGCCCGGTTGGTATCGATGGTGACGTTCGTGAGCGTCGCCGTACCGCCGGCCGCCAACAGCAGCGCACCGCCGCTGCCCCCGGTGCCGCCCGTTCCGCCGTTGCCGGCCGCTCCCGAGTTCCACCCTTGGAACGACGCGGCCGTTCCGCGCTGTCCGGCGCCGCCCGCACCGCCGGCGCCTCCGGCGCCGCCCGTGCCGGCGCCCGTCAGCGACGATTGCGAGCCGCCGATCAGGCTGGTGCTGATCGTCAGCTGTCCGTGGTCGTAGATGACTCCGCCGTCTGCGCCGATGCCGCCGGTCGAGCCGGCCCCGCCGTCACCGCCGACGCCGGAGTCCGAGTCGTCGGAATTCGGGGTGCCCGCGCCGCCCGCGCCGCCCGCACCGCCGGGGCCGCCACTGCCGCCGCGTCCTCGGATCCAGGAGCGCGTGATCGTCAGCGTGCCGTCGTTGTAGATCGCTCCGCCGGAGCCGCCGAGGCCGGCGCTAGGCCCGCCCGCACCGCCGGGGCCGCCGGCGGAGAGCGCGCCGGACGAGGTACCGCCGCCGCCGCCGGCCCCCGCTGCCCCGCCGCCGCCGCCGAGCACGTTCTCGAAGGTCGTCGAGGAGATCGTCGCCGTCCCGGTGTTGTAGATCGCGCCGCCGTTGCCGCCGCGTCCACCGACCCCCCCGGCGCCGCCGGTGCCGCCGTGAGCGTCGAGCGCGCCCGCAGTGCCATGGCCGCCCGCCCCGCCGACCGCGCCGGTGCCGCCGGCACCACCCGCGCCGGCGTGTACGTCGCTGAACGACCCACCCGTCATCGTCAACGTGCCGCTGTTGTAGATCGCGCCGCCATCGCCGCCGTGTCCGCCCGTGGCTCCGGCGCCGCCGGTCCCGCCCGGGCCTGGGTTGCCGGCCGGGACCGAGTTGCCGCCTGTGCCGCCCTTGCCTCCGGTTCCGCCGGTTCCTCCGGATGCGGCGAAGATGAAGTCGAAGGTGACGTTCGTGAGGGTGAGCGTGCCGGCGTTGCTGATGGCGCCGCCGTCGACGCCCGGCGAACCCGCAGAGCCGGCGCCGCCGATGCCTCCGATCGCGCCGGCCGAGCTGTCCGATCCGGCGACTCCGGTGAAGCCGTTGGCCGCGTGGTGATCCAGCGCCCCTCGGATCTCGAGGTTCGTGAGATGCACGACCGCGCCGCTCTCGATCGTCAACAGTCGCGGGAGACCCGCGGGCTCGAGTTCCGGGAGCTGCCCGGTGGCCCCGAGCAGCGTGATGTCGGCCCCGGCTGGAACGTCGACGGGGGCGACGCTGTACCCGTAGCCGTTCGCGAAAACGACCGTGCTCGTGCCGCTGGCCGCGGCGCCGGGGCATGTGCTCGAGGACGTGTCGCGCGCGATTGCGGCGGCGATCGCCGCGTCGGCGGTACACGACCCGCCGACGGTGATGTCGGCGCGTGCGGTCGCCGTTGCGCTCAGCAGCGCGATGACCGCGCAGGCCGCGACGCTCCCTCGCTGAAGACGCCTCATCGGCACCGCGATCGCGAACTACGCCGCGCTGGGGGTAGGGTCGGGGCGCACGACGACGGTGTCGGCGATCGCGACGATCTCGTCGACCGGAAGGTCGGCGCGCGACGCGTGGTCGCGGATCGCCTCGGGGCTGCTCGCCTCGTAGATGCAGACGGTGCCGATCGCGCCGTTGCCCTCGTCGAGCACGTAGCTGCGGATCCAGCGGATGTCGTCGGGCATTTCCTCGTTGCCGACGCGGGTCGATCGGGCGGCAGCCTCCTGCAGCTCGTCGGTCGAGCTCCAGCCGTTGCGGCGCAGAATGGCGTACAGGTTCATGAGTCGTTCCCCCTCCGTCGGTTCACAGTTCGACGAAGGTATGTCGCGACCGCGGCCGTAACATCGGTCCAACGACCTATCTTTCGATGATGCCCAGGCGCACGGCCTGAGCGGCCGCCTCGCCGCGGGTCCGGGCGTCGAGCTTGCGCAGGATCGCCGCCACGTGGTGCCCGGCGGTGCGCGGCGACAGGAAGAGCTGCGCGGCGATCTCGGTGTTGCGCAGCCCCTGGGCCACGAGGGCGAGGACCTCGAGCTCACGGTCGGTGAGGCCGGCCGGATTCGACTTGGTCGCGGCCCGCGGGCCGCGACTGACGTTGCGGGCGCCCTCGGCCCGCAACATGCGCGCCACGCGGGCCGCAGCCGGCCTGGCGCCGAGCGCCTGCAGCTCGGTCAGCGCCTGCCGGCGGTCCTGTTCTCGGGCGCTGTGGGCGAGCGCGAGCGCGGCTTCGAACCGACAGCCGAGCTGAGCCCAGGCTTCGGCGGCCCGCGTGGGTTCGCCGTCGAGCTCGAGGCGCCACGGCTCGGCGATCGTCGTCTCGGCGACCTGGAGCGCTTCGACGATGCCCGCGCGCCGGCGCCACACCGCGAGCGCGCCGGTGTTCCACACGCTCCTGCGCTGGATCGCGAGCGCCAGCGCGTCGGCGGTTTCGGCGTCGATCGCCTCGACGTCGCCCTGCAGCCAGCGCGCCTCGGCGCGCGCGATCGCGGTCGGGCCGATGCGCTGCAGCTCGCCGGAGCTGGCGGCCAGCTCGCGCGCGTCGTCCAGCAGCGACCACGGATCGGGATCCCCGCGACGCGCGCGGATCTCGGCGAGCACGACCAGAGGGAGGACCTGCGGCGCGCCGAGGTCCTTGTCGCAGGCAAAGACCGCGTCCTCGACCGCCGCGTCCCAGCGCCCGACGCGCTCACGTACGCGAGCGCGGTAGCCCGTCATGTAGAACCACCAGGAGTCGAGGTCGCGCTCGCGGCAGTAGGCGATCCCGTCGTCGAGCCAGCGCTCCGCGCCAGGATGGTCGTGCAGGTCCGCGAGCGAGCAGCCGATGTTGGTGTATGCGCGGGCGACGTGCTCCTCGAGGTTGTCGGCCAGCGCCAGCTTCAGGCTGCGCTCGAGCTTCGCCGCGCCGTCCGGATGGCCGTCCATCAGCTCGATGCTGCCGACGTTGTTGAGCGCGTGCGCGAGGATCTCGCGCTCGTCGAGAGCTTCGGCCAGGGCGATCGCACGCCCGCCCCACGTCGTGGTGCGCTCGGCGTCGCTGGACAGCATCCCCAGCTGCGACATGTTGCTGTAGGCCATGGCGAGCTCGCGGCTGGGGCCGAGTGGCTCGAGCAGCTCGATGGCCACCACCGCCTCGGCCTCGGCACGGTCGTTGTCGCCGGAGAACCAGGCCAACCGGGAGAGCCAACGGTGCGCGTCACCTTCGCCACGGCGGTTCTGCGTGCTGCGGTGCTCGGCGATCGCTGCAGATCGCGCCGAGATCGCGCCGCGCACGTCGTCGGTGAGGTAGCACTCGAAGGACCGCCGCTCCAGTAGCTGTGCCCGAGCTGCAGGATCCAGGCGCTCGGCAAAGCGCAACGCCCGCCCGAACTGGGCGGCCGCCTCACGATGCGCGCCGAGTGCGGCGGCCCGTTCACCGGCCGCGGACGCAAAGCGCAGCACGGCGTCGCCGTCGTCGGCGGCCTCGGCGTGGAACGCGATCCGGGCGGGATCAGGTCGCCGGCCGACCGCCGCCGTCAGCGCGCCGAGCGCTCGCCGGTGCAGCAGCAGCCGACGGTGCGGTGCGAGTGCCTGCTCGATCGCGGTGCGAGCGATCTCGTGGCGGAACCGGACGGCGTGGCTCTCGGAGCGCAGCATTCCCGCCGAGAGGCAGACGTCGAGGCCCTCCTCCGGGCCGTTGACGAGCGCTTCCAGCAGCCACAGCTCCGTGCCCTCGGGCTCGATCGCCACCGCGTCGAGGACCTCTCGCGCGTCGGCATCGAGTCGCGCCGCGCGCGCGAGCACGGCGTCGCGGACGGCGGCCGGGACCGCGGCGTCACCGGAGGCGAGCACCTCGGTGACGAAGAACGGGTTGCCGGCGGTTCCGTGGTGCAGCTCGTGCCCGTCGATCGAGCTTGCGGCCGTCAGCTCCTGCACCGCGGCGAGCGTGAGCGGGGCGAGGCGGAAGCGGTGGACCGCACGCACCGGCAGGTCCCCGAGCGTGACCTGGAGCGGGTGCAGACGGTGCAGCTCGTCGTCGCGGTGGGTGACGAGCAGAAGCATCCGGATCGTCTCGATCCTGCGGGCCAGCAGGCGCAGGACGTCGAGCGTCGCATCGTCGGCCCAGTGGAGGTCCTCGAGCACGACGACGGTCCGATCGCTGTGGATGTCGTCGGTCAGCGCCTGGGCCACAGCCCCCGGAGTGGCCCCCGCGCCGACCGTGGTGGCGAGCGTTCCGCCGCCCGCCCCGGCGATGTCGACGAAGGGGCCCAGAGCACGGGGCGTGGCGAGCGCGTCACATCCGCCCCAGAGGACCCGGACGTCGGAATGTCGCGCGCAGAAGGCGCGTACGAGCGCGGACTTGCCGATGCCCGCCTCGCCCGAGATCAGCGCCAGACGGCCACCGGCACCCGACCGGACCTTCGCCATGAGCTCGTCCAGCTCGCGCAGCTCGTCGCCGCGCTCGAGGAGGTGGTCCTCGGCCGCTGCTGGCGCGCTGGTCGTCGACGCTGGCCCCCGCATGCTGCAGGCATCTTCATGCAGGACTTCGGAGGCCGCAACCCGCCACGCCCGCGATAGCCGGCTGAGCTCCTACTGCACGAAGCCCACGACCACGATCACGACACCCACCGCGGCGAGGAGGTGACCTCCGTGCAGACCGTCACTGGTCACGGGGTCCGTATCGATTTGAGCGGTAGGGCCGCGCCCGTGTCGTTCACGGTCAGGAACCTCAAGGAGGACCTCGACGATGTCGGGTCCAACTTCGACGGCGCGCCGGACCTGGAGTTCCGCCTCGCAACCAAGGCGCTCGAGCTCGAGCAGTCCGGCCTCAGCTATCAGCGCGTCCCGCCCGACTCTCGCTTCCCTTATGGCCACACGCATAAGGAGCAAGAGGAGGTGTACGTGGTCGTGCGCGGCAGCGGGCGGATGAAGCTCGACGACGAGCTCGTCGAGGTGAAGGAGTGGGACGTGGTGCGTGTACCGCCCGGTACGTGGCGATGCTACGAAGGCGGGCCCGACGGCCTCGAGATCCTCGTCTTCGGTGCGCCCAACCTCGGCGAGAATCCGCGGGTAGACGTGGAGGGTCAGCGGGACTGGTGGGCTGAGTAGCGCCCCGGGGAACGAAGGTCGAAGGTGCGAATCCTCTCGCGCCTGCCGGCGGATCGAAACCAGACGAGGAGGTCATGGTGAGGGTCGTTTTCGTGCACGGGGCATGCGTCAAGGACGGATCGTGGTGGTGGCACCGAACCGGTGAGCTGCTGGCCGAGCGGGGCGTGCCAGCGAGGTGCCTGCCCTTCCGAGCTGCGGTGAGAT
This sequence comes from Solirubrobacterales bacterium, assembly GCA_038238015.1. Taxonomy (GTDB): domain Bacteria; phylum Actinomycetota; class Thermoleophilia; order Solirubrobacterales; family Solirubrobacteraceae; genus DASQFQ01. The sequence goes on along the minus strand of JBBRYA010000006.1, from coordinate 74,092 downwards.
GGGTGAGTCGATCGGCGCAGAAGGACCTGGGCTGGCCGACGATGTCGCTGCCGTTCGGCAGGTATTGACCGCGAGCGACGAGCCGACCGTCGTGGTTGCGCATAGCTACGGCGGGATCGTCGTCGCCGAGGCAGCGGCGGGCGTCGGCTCCGTGCGCCATCTGTTGCTCGTGTCCAGCTATCTGCCCAAGGTCGGGCAGAGCCTGTCCTCGTTCGGCGGTGAAGAGCCCGCCCCGTTCCTCGACATAGATCCCGCGGGCGGGACGTTCACCGTCCGACCGGACGCCTTGGCCGAGACGTTCCTGCAGGACTGCGATGCGGAAATCCAGCGAGAGGCCATGAACAAGACGGCCCGGCAGAGCCTGGCGGTCCTCGAGCAGCCGGTGCGGTCAGCGGCCTGGCAGCACATCGCCTCGACGTACCTCGTCTGCGCCGAAGACCAGGGCACCCCCGCCGACCTGCAACGCGAGTTCGCCGGTCGGGCGGGCAGCGTCGTAGAACTCGACGCCGGCCACCACCCGTTCCTCTCTCAGCCAAGTGCCGTACGCGACTTGATCCTCGGGCTGTGACGGGGACTACCGACGCGCAGGCGGACCACCTATAGGGCGTCGATTCCGCGGTCGAGCCACTCGCCCAGGAGCTGCCGTTCGGCGTCGGTCAACATCTCGAGTCGGGGGGCGATATCTAGCGAGCCGAGACCCTCGCGATGGAGCAGCAGCGCGGCTGTCGCCTGCGCCCAGCGGCCTATCGCAATGCGGTGGTCCGGGCGGACGTGCCTGGGCCGGGGCGCGCCTGGTCGGGTGCGCCGCCGGATGCGGCGTGTGCGAGGTCCTCGGCCGACCGGAGCAGCTGCCGCGACATGCACCACGTGCTCGCCAGTCTGGTCCTCTACACAAGCATTCGAGTTCCTCCGCTGCGCCGAGAACGGACCGGTCGCCGGGATCACGCTGGACCCGCCGAGAAGCGAAACGCCTCGGCTCAGTGCGCGAGTCCGCACCGGTAGGCGAGGACGACGAGCTGCACGCGGTCGCGTGCGTCGAGCTTGCGCAGCAGCTTGCCGACGTGGGTCTTGATCGTCGGCTCGGAGAGACACAGCGTGGCGCCGATCTCGGTGTTCGAGCGCCCGTCGGCGACTAGCGTGAACACCTCCCGTTCGCGCTCGGTCAGCTCGTCCCAGCCGGGTGGCGGCTTGGGGACGCCCGGAAGGCGTTCAAAGCGCTGCAGCAGCCGTTGGGTGACGCGCGGTGAGAGCAGTGCATCACCTCCGGCGACGATCCGAACCGCGGCTCCCAGGTCACCGGCAGAGACGTCCTTGAGCAGAAAACCGCTCGCCCCCGCGCGGAGGGCGTCGAGGACGTACTCGTCAAGGTCAAACGTGGTGAGCATGACCACGCGCGGCGGGGATGGGAGCTGCATCAGGCGCCGGGTGGCCGCGATGCCGTCCATGCCCGGCATGCGCACGTCCATCAGGCAGACATCGGGCTCAACCCGCTGCGCGAGCGCGACGGCATGCTCGCCGTCGGGCGCTTCGCCGACGACCTCGAGGTCGTCCTCGGCGTTGAGGATCAGCCGAAAGCCGGTACGCACGAGCGCCTGGTCGTCGGCGATCAGAACGCGGATGCTCATCAGGCTGCGGCATCCACGGGGAGGCGTGCCCGTACCGCGTAGCCGCCGCCCCGGCGCGGGCCTGCCTGCAGCTCGCCGCCGTAGAGCGCGGCGCGCTCGCGCATCCCGGGAAGGCCGTGGCCGCCGCCAACCCCGCTCCGGTGCTCGCCAGCGCCGTTGCCGTCGTCCGTGATCTCCAGCGTGACCGTGCGCGGCTCGTGCGTGACCCGGACGGTGGCCTGATCGGTGCCCGCGTGGCGGAGCACGTTGGTAAGCGCCTCCTGCACGATGCGGTAGGCAGCGAGATCCATTCCCGGGGTCAACGTGCCGCCGCCGACGAGTTCCAGGTTGACCTGGACGCCGCTTTCACCGACGCTCTCAAACAGCCGGTGAAGGTCGCCGAGCCCGGGCTGGGGCTGCACCCCAACCGGCGCGTCGTCCTCGTCCGTGCGCAGCATCCCGAGCAGGCGCCTCAGCTCAGCCAACGCGTCCTTGCCGGTCGCCTCGACCACCTGCAGGGCCTCCTGTGCCCGGTCGGGGTCGCGATGCAGCAGCGTGCGGCCGGCGACGGACTGGATGACCATGACCGACACCGCGTGGGCGACGACGTCATGAAGCTCACGCGCGATCCGCGTGCGCTCGTCGATCACCGCAACGCGGGCGACCAGCGCCTGCTGGGCCCGCAGCTGCTGTGAGAGCCGCTGATAGTTGGCCACCAGCCGGCCGCCGGCGAACGGGGCGAGCGTCATCCCGAGCACGAAGATCAGGTCCGTCTTCGGGTCATCCCCCCGCAGACCACCGGCCAGGATCACGCTCGCCATCGCCGGGATCAGCAGCCGCTCGCCAGGCCCGCGGTAGCGCCCCCACCCGAAACCCATAAGGATCAGCATGAACACCGCAGCCGACGACGCCGGCTGACTCCAGATCGCGTTGTAGGCCGCGAACGGCAGCGCCGCCGCGAGCACCGACGCGAGCGGATGGCGGCGCGTCATCGCAAGAGCGAGCGAGATCGCCACGACAAACGCTGCCGAGACAGGCCGCGGCGCGTCCCAATGCTCGCCGGCCACCTGTCCGAAGACCTCCAGCAGCCCGACCAGCAGCACGGCGCCCGCGGCCACCCACTCAAGCCAGTTCAGCCGTGGGCGCAGCCGCAGAGCCGTCATCGGCGCAGCCTAGAGCGCATATCCGCTGCGGGCATCAGACCACGGGATCAGCCGGTCGCGACTTGAGGATGACGCACGTCAAGACCGCCGTGCGAAGACACGCGCCCGCGCTGCCGCCACCGTGAAGCCCATGCTCATTCATCGCCGGATCTCACGCATCGCCGCCGCCGCTGCCGTCATGGCCGCCGCGGCATCCGTCGTCGCGGTCACCGCCGACGGGCAAACCGCCCCGACCACCATCCAGGTCACCCAGGTCGACCAGGCCTTCAAGTTCATCGATATCGCACCCAAGGGCGGCCCCGGCAAACCGTTCACGCAAGGCGACGCCTTCGCGATCGGCGGCAAGCTGCTCGAGGGCGCCAAGACCATCGGAAAGGCCAACCTGATCTGCACCACCACCCAACCCGGGCGCAGGGGCGGCTCGCTATGCCAGGGAGCGCTCGTCCTCCGGGCCGGCCAGATCACCTTCAGCGGCTACAACACCGTCGCCGACACCCCCACCACCGTCTTCGCCGTCACCGGCGGGACCGGCTCCTACGCCAATGCGCACGGAACCGTGACAGCCAAAGAGGCGGCCGGCGGCCGGACCGCGATCACCGTGTCGCTGTGACACCGCTACCCGCGGCTGCCGGGCGGTCGGCCCTGCCCAAGGTGGCGAGCCGCTCGGCGCCGGAGGGTCGCGTGTGGCGCCGGCCAACCTGACAGGGCGCGGTCGCGGCGGGACCCTGGTGCAGTGGGCCGATGGGCCGACGAGTCGGGTCGTGCGGAGTTGCGCGCCGCGGTCAGCGGCAGCGGCGCTCGAGGAACCCGGGGCGGCCGGAGGGCCTGACGTCGCGGTCGCGGAGCACGAGGGAGATCTGGTCGCCTCGCAGGCGGCATGCGCGCTGGAAACTCGCCTCCCCGCCGTTGTCTAGGTACTCGATCTCGATGACGCGGTCGCCGTAGGCGCGCCGGTAACGATCGCACTCATGGTAGGGCTGGCACTCTTCGGCGATCGCGAAGTCGAACCCCATCCGGCGTGCGGCGCCCGCGACCTCGACGGTGTTCTTCTGGGCTATCGCCAGCCCGGCGCCGTGCGCTCGCTCGACGAGCAGCTGCGCCAGCCCTAGGTTGTCCGTTCGGGTCAGCGCGCCGCGCGAGCGCTGCCAGGAATCCAGGTTGTCGGGCTCCACCGCGCGGTAGCCGTCGCGAGCGCATCCGCGCACCCACGTCGCCTCGATGGCCGCGATGGCGCGGCGCTTGGGGGGCGTCGAGGTGTCGAGCAGCTGCTCGTGCCAGCTCCTGTCGATGACGGGGCGACCGTGGCGGCGCAGCAGCAGGGCGGCGTGGTGGCGGCGCCACCAACCGATTTGGTTGGGCTGCGCCTGGAAGGCGTTGACGTAGCAGATGCCGTACGCCCCGGGTGCGGGCGGGTCGTGTCGGTCGCGGTCGACGATGGCGGTGCCCGGGGCCGGAGCGAACGCGCCTCCGATCTGGTAGCTGAAGCCGGCGCCCCGGGGGGGAGGGCTGATGGCGCCGGCCGTCACCCCGCGCGCGCCGGTGGTCGTGACGACCAGGAGGTACGCCAGGACGACGGCCGCTTTTCCGGCTGGGCGCAGGCCGATCACGGAATACCAGTATCGGACCGCCCGGCGCGTCGCGTGAGGATCACTCGCTAAGCGGCGGCGTACTCGTCGTGGCGGCGCCACCACGGGCCGGTCTCGTTGCGGCCCAGCGGGGCGCGGTCGAGCCACTGGTACATGCCCCAGAGGCCGTCCAGGCCGCGCGCGTAGGTGGAGTAGGTGTGGTGGACGACGCCGTCCTGGATCGCGAACGCGCTCATCCCGGGCGCCTCGCGCAGGAACGTCTTGACGTCGACACCGGCGCTTGCGCCGAACTGGGCGGCCGCGCTGTCGGGGTCGAGGGCCTCGACGAAGCTCATGTCGCGGTCGGCGAAGTTGTATTCGACGATGCCGCGCATCTGCTCCTCGGTGAACGACGTGTTGAAGTCGTAGTTGAAGTCGCTGTCTTGCGACGACACCCACGCAAACGACCAGCCCATCCGGCGCTTGTACGTCATGAGCTTCTCGACCGGGGCGCGCGAGACGGCGGCGAACGCGACGTCATGGCTCTCGAGGTGGGCGATGGAGCCATCGAACCCGTCGGCGATCGCCGAGCAGGACGGGCAGCCGGCCGTGAAGTCCGGGCCGAACATGAAGTGGTAGACGAGCAGTTGCGAGCGCCCTTCGAAGAGCTCGGCCAGCGACGCCGGGCCGTCCTCGGTCTGGAAGCGGTACTCCGCCTCGACTGGGACCCAGGGCAGCGCCTGGCGGCGCAGGGCGAGCTCGTCGCTGTGGCGCGTCAGCTCCTTCTCGGCCTGCAGCAGCTCGAGGCGGGCGGCGAGCCACTGCTCTCGGGTGGTGGTGGGGTGGGGGCTCATGAGAGCAGCTCCTTCTGGATCAACGCGACGGCGCCGGCGGCGCACATCAGGGGCAGGGACATGGCGTCCAACGCGACGAATGCGGTCATCAGCCCGAGGCTCGAGCTGAGGCACCAGCCCCCGAAGCGCAGGCCCGAGCGCACTTCGGCGCGACAGCGCCGCCGGCACGCGCGGGCGACCGGCGTGTGGTTGGCCCGCGCGCTGCGGACGATCGCCGGCAGCGCGCCCGGCAGCATCATCGCCGCCGTCGTCGCCGCCATCGCGGGGGTCGAGGGCATCATCGCCGGCCTCGGATGTCCGGGAGCGGCTCGCCGGTCTCGAGCAGCGTCTTGAGGTTGGCGATCACGCGCGGCCAGCCGCCGGAGATCATGTCCACGAGCACGCCGTCGGGCTCGAGGTCGTCGTGGGTGACGGTGAGCTTGACCTGCTCGTCGCCGACCGCCTCGATCTCGAAGGTGACCTTCGAGCGGCGCTCAGCGGCCAAGCGTGCGCGCCGCTCCTCGTCGATGCCGACCGTCTGCGCCCAGTCCGGTGTGAAGGAATGCCAGGTGTAGGACAGGCGGGTGTAGGGGTCGGCCTCAACGACGCGCTGCCCGTCATCGACGATGGTGACGTCGCGGTGCTGCCAGGTCATCGCCGAGCCGGTCTCCCAGTCGGTCTCGAAGGCGATGTTCCAGTAGCGCTTCGTGAAGGAGGGGTCGGTCAGCCCCTGCCAGAGGCGCTCGGAAGTGGTCTTGATGAACGTGGTGTAGACGAACGAGGGCTTGTCCATGGGGGTGGCCTCCAGGGCGGTCTTGAGGTCGGCGAGCGCATGGACGCGATCCCGCTCGTAGCGGGTGATCCAGCGCTCGGCGATGTCGTTGATGGGCGCCGCGTTGAGGTAGTGCAGCTTCTCCCGCCCGCGGCGGACGGTCGTGATGAGGTTGGCCGCCTCCAGCACCGCGAGGTGCTTGCTGACTGACTGGCGGGCCATCTCCAGGTGCGAGCACAGCTCGCCGAGGCTCTGGCCGTTGCGGTCGTTCAGGCTGTCGAGCAGCAGGCGCCGGCTCGGGTCGGCCAGCGCCTTGAACGCGTCGTCGATCGAGGGATATGCAGCCATCGAGCTGCGCATAATAGGCAGCCACACGGCTGCATGTCAAGTCTCCGCTGACGTGACGGCTCTGGGCGGTGGCAGAACGAGCCCCGCGGACCGACGGCGAACCGGAGGCGTCGCGCTCGTCAGGCGGGGCGGAAGACCTGCGAGACGCAGCCGTCGGCGTACGCGTTGCTGCTGATCAGCTCCAGACGCTGGGGCTCTGGGAGGCCGTGCATCAGCGGAAGGCCCTCGCCGAGAGCAACCGGGTGCACGGTCAGGCGGTACTCGTCAATCAGGCGGAGGCGCATCAGGCTGTGGGCGATGCGTGCGCCGCCGAAGACGACCAGGTCCTTGCCCGGCTCGCGCTTGAGCGCCGGGATCTCGTCCTCGAGCGCCGCCCGCGAGAGTCGCGCGTTGTTCCAGGTCAGCTCGGAAAGGCTCTGGGAGAAGACGACCTTGGGGAGCCCGTTCATGAGCTTGGCCATCGGGTTGTCCGAGCCGGACCAGCCCCGTTCGAAGTCCACGTAGCCGCCGCTACCCATGACGATCGTGTCGGTCTGACCGAGCAGCTCCAGGTTGGCGCGGTGGCGCCGAGCGCCGTGGTCGACTCCCCCGGCGCTCCGGTTCGAGAGCCAGTCGATGACCCCGTCCGTGTGCGCGACGAAGCCGTCCAGCGACACCGACATGTGCAGGATCAGCTGACGCTGGGCGTCGCCGGTCATGCCGTCACCCGGAAGCGCAGATGAGTCACGCCGGGGGCGTCGACCACGCGGATGAGCTCGAGGTCCGTCGGCGCGGCGAGTTCCCCGAACAGCGGGCGTCCCTCGCCCAGGAGCACCGGGATGAGGTGCACTTCCAGCTCGTCGAGCACGCCCGCGCGCAAGCACGACTGCGCCAGGTCGGCGCCGTGGACCAGCACGTTCGCGTCGCCTGCCGCCTGCTTGGCCTGGCGCATCGCGCTCTCGATCCCGTCAGTGACGTAGTTGACGCGGTCGGACGCCGGCGCGGGCGGCTCTCCCCGGGTGGGAACGAAGATCGGGACGCCGTGGTGATCGCCGCCCCAGTGGCCCGCCAGCTCAAACGTGCGGCGGCCGACGAGCACCGCTCCGGTCGCCATCAACTCGTCGAAGATCTCACCGCTCGGCCCCGGCGGGTGAAAGTGGGGGAGCTCGTCGTCCCAGTCGCCGAGCCAGTCGTGAAGCCGCTCGCCGCCGCGGCCGAGGCCCTGTCGGACATTGTCGTCGGGTCCGGTGATGAACCCGTCGAGCGACATCGACATGTACAGGACGGAACTGGACATCGAACTCCTCTCTGGAGCGCTAGGTGCGCTCGGGGTGGTCGAGTGCACGCTCGAGGCGGTCGAAGGCGTTCGGGAGCCCGACGGTGTGCTCGTCGCGCAGAGCTTCGGTCGGGAATCCGGCCTGGACCATCGTCATCAGGGTGCCGGCGCCGCGCGGCTCGAACGTGAAGTCCAGGGTGGTCTCGGAAGCTCGTTCCGTCCACACGCGTCTCGGTCGAGGCGATCAGGATCCGGCGCGGCCGGTCGATCACCTCGAACACATGGCGGTGGTGGTAGAGCTCGTCAGGCGACGGGCCAAACGACACCGACCAGACGCCGCCGACGCGCAGGTCGCACTGCGAATCGACGATCCATCCGGCGGCGTCCCGGCCGTAGAACTCGCGCTGGCCGACAGGGTCGGTGAAGGCGTCGAAGACTCGCTCGGGCGCGGCCGCGATCAGCCGTTCGAACCTGAGGTCGAGGCTCACTGCCCGCCTCCAGAGGTTTGCTCGACGTAGCGCCCGAAGCGATCGAGACGGCTCTCCCACACCCGGCGGTGCTCCTCCATCCATGCGGTCGCCTCGGACATGCTCGCCGAGCCGAGCCGGCACCGGCGCGCGCGCCCGACCTTCTCGGTGGCCACGAGATCGGCGCGTTCGAGAATCCCGACGTGCTTCTTGACCCCGTTGATCGTCAACCCGAACGGCTTCGCAAGCTCGCTAATCGTGGCCGGGCCACCGCCCAGACGCTCGAGAATCCCGCGCCGCGTGGGATCGGACAGGGCAAAGAACGTGCCGTCAAGTGTCGACGATAGTGCACCGATCGGTGCACCGTAGCACGGCGAGCTCATCGACCCTGCTAGTCGTCAGGCGGTGAGCGCCACCTTCTCCGAACCGCTCGGCGGCGAGCCCGCGACCGGGAACCGGCGCTATCTCGTCCTCGCGATCTGCTGCATGAGCCTGTTCATCGTCGGGCTCGACCTGACGATCGTGAACATCGCCCTGCCCTCGATCCGCCACGACCTGCACGCGTCGGTCTCGGGGCTCCAGTGGACGATCGACTCCTACACGCTCGTCTTCGCCTCGCTCCTGCTGTTCTCCGGGTCGACGGCCGACCGGCTCGGCCGGGCCCGGGTCTTCCAGGTCGGCCTCCTGACCTTCACGCTCGGCTCGCTGCTCTGCAGCCTCGCGCCGAGCATCGGGTTCCTCATCGGCGCGCGGGCGCTCCAGGCCGTCGGCGGCTCGATGCTCAACCCGGTCGCGATGTCGATCATCCGCAACACCTTCACCGACCCGCGCGAGCGCGCCCAGGCGATCGGCCTGTGGGCCGGCGTCGTCGGGCTCAGCATGGCGCTCGGTCCGGTGCTCGGCGGCGCGCTGATCGAAGGGGCGAGCTGGCAGGCGATCTTCTGGGTGAACATCCCGGTCGGGCTGCTCGCGATCGCGCTGACGGCGAGATTCGTGCCGGAGTCGCGCGCGCCGCGCGCGCGGCGCGTCGACCCTCTCGGGCAGGTCCTCGTGATCCTGCTGCTCGCCTCGCTGACGTTCGCGATCATCGAGGGGCGCGAGGCGGGCTGGGCCTCGGCCGAGATCCTCGGCTGCTTCGCCGTCTCGCTCGTCTCGCTGGTCGCGCTCGTGCGCTGGGAGCGCCGCCGTACGGAGCCGCTCATCGACCTGCGCTTCTTCCGCTCGGCGCCGTTCTCCGGCGCGAGCCTCATCGCGGTGAGCGCGTTCGTCGGGCTCGGCGCCTTTCTGTTCCTGAACACGCTCTACCTGCAGACCGCGCGCGGTCTCTCCCCGCTCCACGCCGGCCTCTACACGCTGCCGATGGCGGCGACGACGGCGATCGTCGGCCCGCTCACCGGCCGCGCGGTCGGCCGCTTCGGGACGCGGCCCTCGCTCGTCCTCGGCGGGGCGGCGATCGCGGTCAGCGCGGTGATCCTGACGACGGTCACGCCCCAGACCTCCGTGGGGACGCTGATGGTCGCCTACGTGGTGTTCGGCGTCGGCTTCGGCTCGGTGAACCCGCCGATCACGAACACGGCGGTCTCCGGGATGCCCGCGGCACAGGCCGGCGTCGCCTCGGCCGTGGCCTCGACGAGCCGGCAGGTCGGCGTGACGCTCGGGGTCGCGCTCGCCGGGGCGGTCGCGGTGGCGTCGACCGGGGGACCCGCCGCGATCGCGGCGGCGAGCCATCCCGGCTGGTGGATCGTGGCCGGCGGCGGCGTCCTCATCGTCATCGTGGGCGCGCTCACGACGACGCGGTGGGCGCGCGACACGGCGGCCCGGACCGCCGAGGAGCTCGGCAGCGACCCGCTCGTGGCCGCGGTCCGGGCCCCTACGCGCCGGCCTGTTCACGCCAACCAGCGCGGCTGATATTGATGCGTGGCATGACGACTTCGACACGAGTGATGCAGGTCTCCGGCCCCGGCGAGAAGCTCGAGCTGGTCGAGCGCGAGCTTCCCCAGCCCGGGCGGGGCGAGGTGCTGGTCCGGGTGGAAGCGTGCGGGGTCTGCCACTCCGACGCGTTGACGATCGAAGGCGGAATGCCTGGGATCGAGTACCCGCGGGTGCCCGGGCACGAGATCGCCGGCCGGATCGAGGCCGTCGGCGAGGACGTGGTCCCGTGGGAGGTGGGCCAGCGCGTCGGTGTCGGCTGGTTCGGCGGCAACTGCGGCCACTGCGACCCGTGCCGTCGCGGCGATCTGATCAGCTGCGTCAACGGCCTGGTGCCCGGCGTTGCCTACGACGGCGGGTACGCCGACCACGTCATCGTGCCCAAGAGCGCGCTGGCCTCCATCCCTGACGAGCTCTCCGCGCAGGACGCAGCCCCGCTTCTCTGCGCCGGCATCACCACGTTCAACGCGCTCCGCGCGAGCGGCGCCCGCCCGGGTGACCTGGTCGCCATCCTCGGCATCGGCGGCCTTGGGCACCTCGGAGTCCAGTTCGCCCGGAGGATGGGGTTCGAGACCGTCGCGATCGCCCGCGGCACGGACAAGCAGGAGCAGGCCGAGTCGCTCGGCGCGCATCACTACATCGACTCCACCGCGACCGACGTCGCCAAGGCTCTGCAGTCGCTCGGCGGCGCAACGACGATCCTCGCCACCGTGACCGCGCCGGACGCGATGAGCGCCGCCGTCGGCGGCCTGCGCCCCCGCGGCCGGATGGTCGTCGTCGGCGCGTCCGCCGACCCCATGCAGATCCCGCCGTTCGCGCTGATCCCCGGCAGCACCGGGGTCATCGGGCACGCCTCGGGCACCTCCAAGGACTCCGAGGACACCCTGCGCTTCAGCGCCCTGCAGGACATCCGCCCGACGATCGAGACTTACCCGCTCGAGCAGGCCGCGGAGGGCTACGCGCGGATGATGAGCGGCGACGCCCGCTTCCGCGTGGTCCTGACCACCGGCGCGTAGAGGTGGAGCGCGGCTGCGGCTCGGTGCGAGCGCCGGTCGGGTGTCCTCAGAGAGCGGCAACCAGCCGCAGTTCGCGCAGCGGCGCGCCACGGAACTCCGACTCGCGCACCGTCCCGTCCGGCTGGTAGCCGGCGGCGGCGTAGACGTCGAGCGCGCGCTGATTGCTCGATTGGGTGTAGAGGAACGCGGAGGTGCAGCCGGCGGCGCGGAGGGCCTCATGGCCGGCCGCCAGCAGGGTGCGGCCGACACCGCGTCCTGCCCGGGCGGGATCGACGAAGAGCAGGTACATCTCGCCGTCCTCGGGATGGACGGCGCAGTACCCGGCGACGTCGCCCTGAGCGTCGACCGCGACGAGCAGGCTCCTCGGCGGAGCGTGGTCGGCGACCAGTTGGGGCCACGCGTCCGCCGGGAACATCGGTTCGCGCGCGAGTGATCCGAGGAAGCCCCATCCCTCGCGGACGGCTGCGTCGAACACCGCTCCGATGGCCGGCGCGTCGCCGGGCAGCGCGCGGCGGATCGTGACGCCCGGGCTGTCGAGGTAGCCGAGCAGCAGTTCGACGAGGGCATCCGGGCGGGCGAGCGCGACGACATGGCCGGCGGGCAGCACGTCGGGTTCGACGCCGAGGCGCTCGCGGGCCAGGCGTTGCTGGAAGGCGAGCGGGAAGAGCCGGTCGTCGCGGCCACTGATGACCCGGACCGGGACGCCGTCGGGCCAGTCTGCGAGCGGCGTGGCGAAGATCCCGCCGCCCTGGCGCCGCTGCGCCGCTCCCGCTGCGGCGGCGGCGGGGACGTCGTGCAGGAAGACCTCCTCGAGGTCGGCTCCGCCCCACTCGCGCATCGGCCCGTGGCGCCCGAGTGTCTCGGCGGCCGCTTCCTCGTGCCCGACCGCGTCCCACCACTCCCCGGGACTCTCGCCGCGCGCGGGGATCATCGCGTTGACGTAGACGAGCAGGCGCGCGGGAAGCTCCGCGGCCACCGCCGCCGCGGTGAACGCGCCGAGCGACTGCCCGACGACGACGAGGTCCTCTGGATCGCCGATCGCCGCGATGACCGCGGCCGTGTACTCGGGCAGGCCGGCGGTGTCGCTCTCGCACGGCAGGTCGGGCGTCACGGTCTCGTGCCCGGCCGCCCGGAGCAGCGGCTCGACGAGGTGCCAGTGGTCGGGCCCCGACCCGGCGCCGGGGATGAGGACGAAGGTGCTCATGCGCTGTCTGGCTCGGAGTCAACCGGGTGCACCGGCGGGTACTGCGCAGTCGCATGACCTCCTCCGATCGCCACTTCGGGCTCACGGGCCTGGCCACGATGGGCGCGAGTCTCGCGCGCAATGTCGCCCACCACGACATCCCCATCGCGGTCCACAACCGCACGACCGAGAAGACGGAGCGCTTCGCCTCCGAGCATGGGGACGAGGGGCCCATCGAGGCGACCGGCTCGACCGAGGAGTTCGTCGCCGCGCTCGCGCGCCCGCGCGTGGTGATGAGCATGGTCAAGGCCGGCGCCCCGGTCGACGCGGTCATAGAGGACCTGCTCCCGCATCTCGACGAGGGCGACGTGATCCTCGACGGCGGCAACTCGCACTTCGAGCACACGCAGCGCCGCGCCGAGGCGCTGCAGGACCGCGGGATCCGCTTCCTCGGGGTCGGTGTCTCCGGCGGTGAGGAGGGAGCGCTGAACGGCCCGTCGATCATGCCCGGCGGGGACCGTGAGGCCTACGACGACGTCGTCGGCGAGATCCTGGAGACCATCGCGGCGCACGTGGACGACACGCCGTGCTGCACGTTCGTCGGCCCGGACGGCGCCGGCCACTACGTGAAGATGGTGCACAACGGGATCGAGTACGCCGACATGCAGCTGATCGCCGAGAGCTACGACCTCCTGCGCCACGGGGTCGGGATGGAGGTCCCGGAGGTCGCCGAGACGTTCCGGGGCTGGAACGACGGCGAGCTCGAGAGCTTCCTGATCGAGATCTCCGCCCAGGTGCTCGCCCAGCTCGACGGCGACACCGGGGAGCCGCTGGTCGACGCGATCGTCGATGCTGCCGAGCAGAAGGGCACGGGGCGCTGGACCGTCCAGGACGCGCTGGAGCTCGGCGTGCCGCTGACCGTCATCTCCGAGGCCGTCGGCGCCCGGTCGCTGAGCGCGCTGCGCGACGAGCGCACCGACGCCGAGCAGCGGCTGAAGGGCCCGCGCGCGGAGGGGCGCGCCGACGCGAGCCTGGCCGACGACCTCGAGCAGGCGCTCTACGCGGCGAAGATCGTCTCCTACGCGCAGGGCTTCGTGCAGATGGCGGCCGCCTCGGACGAGCACGGCTGGGACGTCGACCTCGGCGCGATGGCGACGATCTGGCGCGGTGGGTGCATCATCCGCGCCCGCTTCCTGGACCGCATCCGCGAGGCGTACGACGCCGAGCCCGGCCTGCGCAACCTGATGCTCGCCGACTTCTTCTCGAGCGCGCTGGCCGAGGCGCAGGACCCGTGGCGGCGCGTCGTGGCGCGCTCGGCCGAGCTCGGCGTCCCCGCGCCGGCGTTCTCCTCGGCCCTCGCCTACTACGACGGCTACCGCCGCGGCCGTGGGCCGGCCGGCCTCATCCAGGGCCTGCGCGACCTGTTCGGCGCGCACACCTACGAGCGCTTCGACCGCGAGGGCACGTTCCACCTCGACTGGGTCCACGACACCGGCGAGCGCAGGATCGAGTCGTGAGCCTCGCCTGTGCTCAGCGAACGCCCGCCATCCGCAGGTAGCGCCGCAGCGTCTGCCGTGAGTGGGCGGCGCTCTTCGCGGCGACCGCGGTGGCGGTTACCCGGCCGCCGTGCACGGCGAAGACGAACCGGGCGTCGTGACCGGCGGGGGCCGTCCGCAGCGACTTGGTCAGCCGCCTGGTCCGCGGTAGCCGCGAGGCGCGCGCGCCGCGGCCCACGCGCTTGATGCTGTGCCCGGCGGTCGTCGAAGCGACGAGTGCCAGCCTGCCGCCCGGAGTGAGGACCGTCCGCACCTTGCCCGCCCGGCGCCCGCGACCGGCGCCGCAGTAGGTCCAGGTCCGATCCGGGCGCGCAGCGGGCTGTCCGGCGGCGCGCAGCAGCGCGACGTGGGTCACGCCCAGGCGCATCGCGCCCAGCCCGGCCGCCGTCATCCGCCGGCGCGCGGGGACGCAGTGCTGGGCCGCGACGCCGTCGGCGCGCTCCCACATCTCGACGTAGTTCTCGGCGCCGTGCGAGAGGTCCTCGACGATCCCGTCGCCCGCGATCTTGCGCAGGTCCTCGATCCAGTCCGGATACAGCCCGTACTGCGCCACGCCGTCGCGGTTGACGTCCCAGATCCGGCTGTTGGAACGCTGGCGGTCGAGCGTCACCGCTGGGTCCAGGCCCTTGAACGGGTAGGTCACCGGGTTCTTGGCGGCGTCCGGGCGCGGGCCGCCCTGCGAGCCGAAGCCCTCGATGTCGGAGCCGATCCCGAAGCCGAAGGCGTACGCCTGGCTCTTGAAGGCGCGGTTGCGCATCCACTCCTTGGCGAAGTTCGTCGACCCGCCCGCGTACGGGGTGACCAGGCCGCCGAGGCCGTAGATTCGGCGGAAGAATCCGGCGTGCTCCAGCCGTGCGTCGAGACGATGCCCGAGTACCTGCGCGCCTCCAGGAACGTCAGCGTCTCGTTGCGCGCCCTGACCGACATGTGGTCCATGTCGATGATCATGTGGCGGTCGACCATCGACTGCAGCACGGTCTTGCCCAGGTCGGTGAGCCCGCGCACGTTGCAGTGCGGCGGGGGTGGGTACACGGGCGCGACCGCGCCGCTGGGCGTGGACACCGGTGGCACGGTTCCCGTCCCGGGCAGCACGCCCGCCACCACCGGGAGCTGGGGCACGCCCGCCGGCGTTCCCGCCGCCGCGGGCAGCCCCGGCGCGGCCGGCGCGGTGAGCGCCTGCAGCCCGCGCGAGAAGTTCGCCTCGTCATCGCCAAGCGCCGTGGTCTGCTCCTTGTCCGCGCCTTCGGTCTTGCAGGTCTCCAGCTGCCAGTAGTGGCCGGTCTCGCGGCGGTTGCCCGAGTTCAGGACCACGCCGGTCGACCCGCCGTCGCCCGCCACGCCGACGAGCGCGTTGTCGAACTTGTTCACGAGCTGCATCGAACGCAGCCCGCGCCGGTAGAGGTCTGAGAGCTCGCGTTCGATCTGCGGCTTGTCGCACTGGGCCTTGTCGTCGATGGACCGGCAGCCGAGCGGGCGCGAGAGCTCGGCGCCGAGGAAGACGGCGAGCTTGCCGTCGTTCATGACCTTCCGAGCCTGGAACGGATCGGTGACGATGCGGAAGAAGCCGCGGCCGGGGCCGCCGAACTGGGCGTCGATGTAGTCCTGGAGCTCGTGGAAGTCCTGGATCTCCAGGCGCGCGGTCGCCATCTCGTCGCACGAGTTGCGCCGCAGCGGATAGAGCTCGCAGAGCTGGCCGTTGTCGACGGCGACGCCGCCCATCAGCCGCTGGCCTCCGCGCCAGGCGCGCTCCAGCCACTTCCAGTAGACCTGTTCGTGCGTCAGCGACGGTGCGGTCGGCCAGCCGGTGAAGCTCGGCCACCCGTCGGCCGAGTGCTGGTGCGTCGGGTCGCCGTAGGACAGCGCGTTCTCCAGCGCGGCCGTGGACCCGTTCGGGCCGTGGTCGGGGCAGTCGCGCAGCGCGACGGCCGCGCCGTAGGGGCTCCACGGCCGGCCACAATGGATCGAGCCGCCGATGAACTCGAAGGCCATCATGTGATCGATCGAGTCCAGCCAGCCGCGGACGTCGCCGAACGGGGTCCGGCCCCTGCTCGGCTCGCCGGTCGTGTTGGTCGACAGCTCGGGGAAGGTCTGGCACTTCGCGGCCGGGAGGAAGGTGAAGTGGGTGGCGTCGCCGGCGGCGCCCTGGCCGACGAGCACGAGCGCGCCGTCCGGCCCGGTCGCCGAGAGCAGCCGGCCCGTCTTCAGGGTCGTGAGCGTGAACGTCCTCGGGCCGACGTTCTTAAGCGCGAAGTCGGCGGTCTCGCCGGGACTCGCGATGCGCGCGACCGCGCCGTCGGAGCCCTCGGCCGGGAAGTCCCGGCCGCGGTCGTAGAGGAGGTAGCGGCCCAGCGCCGTCGCCTGCATGCGAAAGCCCTCGGCTCCCGCCGCGCTCGCGCTCGCGGCCTTGTAGCCCGACGTCCCGTCGGCGGTCACGTATTGCTGTGTCGTCGCCGAGCGCAGCGCGTAGCAGCCATGCACGAGCGCATAGACCGAATCACCCGCGGGCGGTGCGGCGGCGGCGACGCCCGGCGATGCGGCGAGCAGGAACGCGGCGAGGACGCCGAAGAGGATCCTCCGTGGCACCCGGGACACGGTCCGAAACCTAGTGCATGGTCGACGACGGCGCGCCGGACGCCGGCCCTCAGTATGGGTCAGGCGTTGACCTACAGCGACCACTTGTCGACGAGCCGGCGGGCGTGGACGAGCAGCCGCTCCGGCGGGAACCGGTCGGGGTCGGTGAGCACGAGCCTCGCGTACTCGTCGGAGATGGCGGACAGCACCCGGGCGGTCAGCTCCGCGTCGGAGGCGTCGCGATCGTGCAGGAGCGCCGGGCGCACCGCCTGCGCGAGCCCGTCCAGGACGGCGGCGCGGCCGCTCACGATGCTCGTGCGCAGGAGCTCGGGGGCGCCCTGGGGCGGCATCAGGACGAGGCGCCACGTGGTGGGGTGGTCGCGGACCGCCTGCAGATAGGCGCGCAGACTCTCGATCATCAGCTTCCGGGGGTCGCCCTTGCTGAGGTCGGAGATCGCGGTCTCTGAGATCTGCGCGCGCGCCCGCGTCATCTCGCGCTCGACGACCGCCTCGAGCAGTCCCGGGAGGTCCCCGAAGTGCTGGTAGATGAGCACTCGCGAGATGCCCGCGCTGCGGGCCACGGACTCCATCGAGACGGCCTGGAAGCCCCGCTCGGTGACGAGCTCCGTCGTCACGTCGAGGAGCTGGTCGCGGCGCGCTCTCGCGGTCATCCGGCTCGACGTGCGGTTGGCGGCGGCCATCGGACGGCCAGGTTACGCCACCGTGAGTCACGCTACTGTAACTTACGTAAGCGTTACTGGCGATGGAGGGAGAGGCATGGGGCTGGCCGAGCGGCACGTGAAGGTGGTCATCGTGGGCGGGGGGTTCTCCGGCCTGGCCATGTCGATCCGCCTCAAGCAGCGGGGCGTCGAGGACTTCGTCGTGCTCGAGCGCGCCGGCGACGTCGGCGGCACGTGGCTCTACAACACCTACCCGGGCTGCATGTGCGACGTCCCCTCGCACCTCGACTCGCTCTCCTTCGCGCCGAACCCGAGCTGGTCGCACACCTACTCGCCGCAGGGCGAGATCCGCGAGTACCTGCGCCGCTGCGCCGACGAGTTCGGGATCCGGCCCCACCTGCGCACCGGCGTCGAGGTCGCGGCGGCGACGTGGCGCGAGGACCAGGAGCTGTGGGAGATCGAGACCAGCGCCGGGACGCTCACCGCGTCGGTCCTCGTGACCGGCATGGGCCCCCTCACCGAGCCGAAGATCCCCGACCTCCCGGGGCTCGAGAGCTTCGAGGGCAAGACGATGCACTCGGCGCGCTGGGATCACGACTACGAGCTGGAGGGCAAGCGGGTGGCGTCGATCGGGACGGGGGCGTCGGCGATCCAGTACGTGCCGGAGATCCGCCACGACGTCGAGCGCCTTCACGTCTTCCAGCGAACCGCGCCGTGGGTCATGCCCCACGGCGACCGGGCGATCACCGGCGCCGAGCGCGCGCTGTTCCGCCGCGTGCCGCTCGCGCAGCGGCTCGTGCGCGCCGCCGTCTACGCGGGGAGGGAGCTCCTCGTGCTCGGCTTCGCGAAGGAGCCGCGGCTGATGGGGCTGCTCGAGAAGCTCGCACGCTCGCACATGCGCAAGCAGATCGACGACCCCGAGCTGCTCGCGAAGGTCACGCCCGACTACACGATCGGCTGCAAGCGGATGCTGCCGTCGAACCGCTGGTACCGCGCGCTCGGCGCGCCGAACGTGGAGCTCGTGACCGCCACCGTGGAGGAGGTCCGCGAGCGCTCGATCGTCGACGCGGACGGCGTCGAGCGAGAGGTCGACGCGATCATCTTCGGCACCGGGTTCCACGTCACCGACATTCCCGTGGCCCACCAGATCCGCGGCCGCGACGGCACGCTGATGAGCGACTTGTGGCGGGGCAGCCCGCGCGCCTACCTCGGAACGTCGGTGCCCGGGTTCCCGAACCTGTTCCTGCTGCTCGGCCCGAACACCGGCCTCGGCCACAGCTCGATGGTCTACATGATCGAGGCGCAGGTCGAGCACGTGCTGCGCGCGATCGGCGAGATGGACCGCGGCGGCGCGAGGACGATCGAGGTCCGCCCGGAGGCGCACGCCGAGTACAACCGCGACGTCGACGACCGGATGCAGGGCACGGTCTGGGACACCGGCGGCTGCGTGAGCTTCTATCTCGACGACACCGGTCGCAATGCCACCCTGTGGCCGGACTGGACCTGGCGCTTCCGCCGGCTCGCCGCGGGCTTCGACGCCGGTGCGTACACGCTCGGAACGCGCGCGACCGTCGCGGTGGCGGCATGACCCCCAGGCGCGTCATCATCACCGGCGCCGCCAGCGGGATCGGCGAGGCGACCATGGCCGAGCTGGCGCGCCGCGGCGCGCGCGTGATCGGCCTCGACCTGAACGCGGAGCGAGACGACGTGATCGCCTGCGACGTCCGCGACCAGGCGTCGGTCGACGACGCCGTGCAGGAGGCGGTCGAGCGCCTCGGCGGCCTCGACGTCGTGATCAACAACGCCGGGCTCGCGACCCCCCAGAGCGCAGGCCTGGCGCCCGACGCCAAGGCGCTCGCGGTCATCGACGTCAACCTGCTCGGCCCCTGGCGCGTGACGAGTGCCGCGCTGCCCGCGCTGCGCGAGGCTCGGGGACGCGTCGTCAACGTCGCTTCCGGCATGGCGTTCGTGGCGCTGCCCTTTGCCCCCGCGTACGCGATGAGCAAGCACGGGGTCGTCGCCTACTCGGGCGCGCTGCGCCTCGAGCACGGCGACGCGATCAGCGTGACGACCGTCTATCCCGGCTACGTGAAGACCCCGATCCACCGCGACTCGATCGAGTTCGGGCTCGAGGTCTCCTCACCCGAGGAGCGCCTCGAGGACGTCGCGGGAGCGCTCGCCCGCGCCGCGCTCGACGACCCGCCCGCCCGCGACATCACGACCACGCGAACGGGGCAGCTCACCAACGCGCTCTCGCGCTTTGCTCCCCGTCACCTCGTCGACCGCATCCTGCTCTCGCAGCTGCGCAAGAGCCTGAAGGGCCGCAGCTTCGAGGACCCAACGAGCCCGCTGGCCCAGTTCGCGCAGAGGCTCACCGCCGGCGGGTGAGCGGGAGATCCGGGTCAGGCGCCGGTCGTCCGCGGCGCGTAGCGATGGTGCAGGATGAGCGCGTTGCCGTCGGGGTCGCGCAGGAACGCCATGGCGGCCACCGGAGAGCCGGCTCGCAAGCGCCGCCACCGCAGGATGCCCCGGCCTCACCTGGTCGTGCGCGGGCCGCTGCGGTCCCTGGGGAGGCTGCGCGGTCATCGGGTCGGGCTGCTGGCGTTCCTCGCCGTGCTCGGGCCCGGCCTGCTGGCGGGCCTCTCCGACGACGACCCGGCGGGTATCACGACCTACTCGATCCTCGGCGCCGACTACGGCTACCGGCTCCTGTGGGTGCTGACGCTGTCGACGATCGCGCTGATCGTCTTCCACAGCCTGGCGGCCCGCACCGGCGTGGTCACCGGGAAGGGCCTGATGGCGCTGGTCAGGGAGCGCTTCGGGCGGCGCTGGACCCAGATGGCGCTGACGGCGCTCGTGGTCGCGAACGTGGGGACGATCTGCGCCGAGTTCGCCGGCGTCGCCGCGGGGATGCAGGTCCTCACCGGGACCAGCCGGTACATCACCGTCCCGCTGGCCGCCGCGGCCGTCAGCGTGCTCGTGCTCAAGGGGAGCTTCCGCCGGGTCGAGCACGTGCTGCTGGCGCTGAGCGCGATCTTCGTCGCGTACATCGTCTCGGGGCTGCTGGCCCACCCCGACTGGGGAGCCACGGCCCAGGGCCTCGTGGTCCCGGACATGCCGCTGACCCGCAAGGGGGTGCTCGACACCGTGGCGACCATCGGGACGACGCTGGCTCCCTGGGGGCTCGCGTTCATCCAGTCCTACGCCGTCGACAAGCGGCTCTCGATCAAGGACCTGCGCTACGAGCGCATTGACGTCGTCACCGGCGCCGTGCTCACGGGCGTCATCGGCGCGTTCATCATCATCGCGTGCGCGGCGACGCTGCACGCGCGCGGCCTGCGCATCCACGACGCGCGCGACGCGGCGGTCGCGCTGCGACCGCTGGCCGGAAGCGCCGCCACGACCCTCTTCGGCCTCGGCCTGGTCGGCGCGGCTTTGCTGGCCGCGGCGATCGTGCCGCTCTCGACCGCCTACTCGATCGCCGAGGCCCTGGACCGGAGGCGCGACCTCAACTGCGGCTTCCGCGAGGCACCCGTGTTCTACGGCGCCTACGGCGCGTGCGCGCTGGCGGCCGTGGTCCTGGTGCTGATCCCCGGCGCGCCGCTGATCCCGATCCTGTTCCTTTCCCAAGCCCTCAATGCGGTGCTGCTGCTCGCGATCCTTCCCTTCCTGCGGACGCTCAGCCGCAGCCAGGAGGTCATGGGCGAGCACCGGATCGGGTGGGGCACCTCGACCGCTACGGCGATCGTGATCGCCCTGGTGGCCGTGTCGGTCGTGGCGCTGGCCGTGCTCACGATCACGCGCTGAGGCGGGTAGCCTCGTGGCCATGGACATCTGGGATCTGACTGCGGTTGACGTCTCGCCGCAGAAGCCGGTGGTGCTGCACTCCGACGAGGGCGCGGCGCGCGTGATCGCGATCCGGCTCCGGGCCGGCGAGGAGCTCGGCGAGCACGAGGTGCACGAGCACGCGTGGCTGCACGTGCACGAGGGGGCGGTGGAGGTCGACGGCGGCGAGGGGGCGACCCGGGCCGGCTCCGGCGCGCTGGTGCACTGGGCGCCGCAGGAGCGCCACACGGTGCGCGCGGTTGAGGACGCCCTGCTCGTGCTGATCCTGGCACCGTGGCCGGGCCCGGGGCACCCGAGCCTGGCGGGCTCCTAGTCGGGTTCGGTCCCGCGCCGGCGAGCCGGACCATCACCCGCAGCGAGCGCTCGGGCCCCGGCCAGTGCTCGGCTACGAGCTCCGGGCCGGTCCCGCGCAGCACGAGGCGACCAGGATGGCGTCGGCGCGAGTGCCGCGCCGAGCGCGATCAGCAGGCCCGAGCGCATCTGGCACACGGTAGGCGACCGCCCATCCGTCGCAGGACGTAGCGTGGCGACCGTGCATGCCGACCGCCGCGAGCTGGGGGCCGTCTTCGCGGGCGGCGTGATCGGCGCGGCTGCTCGGGCGGGGCTGGTCGAGCTGTCGCCCCCGCACGCGGCGCAGTGGCCCTGGGCGACGTTCGCGGTGAACGTCGCCGGCGCGTTCATGCTCGGCTACTTCACGACGCGCCTGCAGGAGCGCCTGCCGCTGTCGGCGTATCGCCGGCCGTTCCTCGGCACCGGCGTGTGCGGTGCGCTGACGACGTTCTCGACGCTGCAGCTCGAGCTGCTGCGGTTCCTCGACGCCGGCTGCCTGGGGCTTGCGGCGGGCTACGCGGCGGCGAGCGTGGCGGCGGGCTTCGCGGCGGTGGCGCTGGCCACGAACCTCGTCCGCCACACGCGGGTGACGGCCCGGTGAGCGCGCTCGGATGGATCGGGCTCGGAGCGCTGGGCGGCGCCGGCGCGGTCGCGCGCTTCCTGCTCGACGGCTCGGTCACAGGCCGGCTCGGGCGCGCCTTCCCGTTCGGCACGCTCGTCGTGAACCTCGCCGGCGCGTTCCTGCTCGGCGCGCTGGTGGGCGGGGCGCTCGACCACGACGCCGAGCGCCTGCTCGGGACCGGCCTGCTCGGCGCCTTCACGACGTTCAGCACGTGGGCGCTCGAGAGCCATCGCCTCGGGGAGGACGGGCGCCTGCGGCTCGGCGCGCTCAACTTCGCGGTCAGCCTCGGCCTCGGCCTGGGCGCCGTCTGGCTCGGGCGCGAGCTCGGAGCTGCCCTGTGAACGAGGACTGCCTGAAGCTCACGACGTACTTCGGCGAGCGCGACCGCGCCGGGGGAGGCTTTCTCGCCGACGCGTTCGTCGACCTCTACGCGCGTCACGAGCTCGAGGTCAGCCTCGTCATGCGCGGCGTCGAGGGCTTCGGCCTCAAGCACCGCCTGCGCACCGACCGCTTGCTCACGCTCTCGGAGGACCTCCCGCTCGTCACGGTGGCGGTCGACACCCGCCCGCGCATCGAGGCCGCGCTCCGCGACGTCGAGGCGCTGCGCTTCGACGGGCTCGTGACGCTCGAGCGCGCCCGCCTGCTCAGTGGCCGCATCGAGGGGGTGCGGCTGCCCGCGGAGCTGCACGAGGCGACGAAGCTGACCGTCTACGTGGGCCGCCAGGAGCGTGTGGGGGGCGTTCCGGCCTACGAGGCCGTGGTCGCCCTGATGCATCGGCGCGGCCTCGCCGGCGCAACCGTGCTGCTCGGCGTCGACGGCACGACGCACGGAGTTCGCCGGCGCGCGAGGTTCTTCGCGGGCAACGCCGACGTGCCGCTGATGATCGTCGCGGTCGGCGACGGCTCGCGCATCGCCGCGGTGCTGCCCAAGCTCGACGCGTTGCTCGCCCGGCCGCTGGTCACGCTCGAGCGCGTCCGCGTGTGCAAGCGCGACGGGGTCGGGCTCGCCGAGCCGCGCCCGTTACCGGCCGCCGATCCGTCCGGCCTCGGCGTCTGGCAGAAGCTCATGGTCTACGCCGGCGAGCAGGCACCCCACGGCGGGCAGCCGCTGCACGGCCGGCTCATCCGCTCGCTGCGCGAGGCCGGCGCCGCGGGAGCGACGAGCCTGCGCGGTATCTGGGGCTACCACGGCGACCATGAACCCCACGGCGATGTGTTCTGGCAGCTTCGCCGCCGCGTGCCGGTGGTCACGGTGATCGTCGACACGCCGGAGCGCTGCCGCCGCTGGTTCGGAGTCGTCGACGAGGTCACTGACGAGACCGGCCTCGTGACCAGCGAGATGGTCCCCGCCTTCCGGGCCACCGGCCCGCGGCTCGAGGTCGGGGGGCTGGCGCTTGCGGCGCGCCTTCCCTCAGCCTGAGCGTTCGTAGACGGCCGCGCGAACGGTCGACAGCGCGCCGCGGTGACCGGGCTTGACGCTCCCGACGAGGCGCAGCGCGCTGTCGCTCGCGAATGCTCGCGCGAGAGCGCGGGACTGCAGCTTGACCAGATGCGTCCAGCGCGCGCGCCATCCGCCGGCCCGCGTGACGGGGCGGACGAGGGCGATACGTGCGCGCGGCGGCAGGGCGTCGGCCAGCGCGATGACCGTCGAGGGCTTCGCGACGCGCAGGCGTGCGAGCGCGTTGCGCCAGTCCATCACCCCGGGGTCGCGCAACGGCCCGAGCTCGTTGGCGTAGCGCAGGCGCGGCCCGAGGTAGTAACGCAGCACCGGGACCGACTCGGGCTGCGCCCCGACGACGAGATCGCCGGGCCGCAGCTGCGGCGCGACGCTCGCCGCGACGCTCTTCACGTTGCTCTTGTCTGCGACGGCGTGGTAGCTCGGCAGCGACCACCAGGCGACCGCGACGATGGCGATCGCGACCGCACCCGCGACCCCCGCGCGCGCGACCCCAAGCGCCACGAGCAGCAGCGCCGGGCCGAGCAGGATCGTCAGGTAGCGGCTGGCCCAGGCCGGGGAATGCTGGGAGAAGCCCCAGGCGACGACCAGCGTCCCCACGGTGAGCGCCAGCAGCACGGCAGCGGCGCGAAGCTCGCGGCCGCGCCGCGCCTGCACGAGCGCCGCGGCCGCGGTCGCGAGCGCGATGAAGCCCGCGAGGGCGCCGGAGCTTCCGCCGAGCGTCTTCCTCAGTGCGCGTGGCAGGGCGGCCAGCGAGGGCTGCGAGGACCACGGCGCGCCGGTGTGCTGGGACTGGAAGAGCAGGGTCGGCAGCCACGGGGCGAGCGCGAGCAGCGGAACCCCGAAGGCGATCGCCCCCGTGATCAGGAGCTCGCTGCGGCCTCGGCCCCCGGCCAGCACCAGCCCGATCCAGGTCGCCCCGGCAACCAGCGCGTAGAAGATCCCCCAGTTGTGGGTGTAGAGGAGCGCGGCGAGGGCCCCCGCGTGCAGCCAGGCGAAGCGTCGGCGCTCGTGCACGAAGGCGAGCACGAACGCGCCCGCGGCCAGCATCGACAGCAGGGCCACCAGTGAGTACATCCGCGTCTCCTGCGCGTACGTGCTCAGCAGCGGGTTGAGCGCGCACAGCACCGCGCACGCCCAGCCGGCGCGCGCTCCGAAGGCCGTGCGCGCGAGCCAGAAGCCGGCCGGCACCACCAGCAGCGCGGCCACCAGCGACAGTGCATGGGTCGCGGCCTCAGACCGGCCGGCGATCGCGATCCAGCCGTGCAGCAGCTCGTAGTACAGCGGCGGAGATCCGTCCACGCGGAGCACTCCTGGGATGTCCAGGAACCCGTGGGCGCTGATGCCCATCGTCAGTCCCTCGTCGATCCAGAACGGCGCCGATACCGCACGCGTGCGCACCACGGCGCTCGCCGCGAGAAGGAGCGCGAACGCCGCCACCGCCAGCGCGGGTCGCGCCGCGCCGATTCGTGGGCGTTCGAGGAGGCGGGGACGCGCCCAGCGCTGAGGTCGCGCGACGCCGCTCACTGCGACGAGTCTCCGCGCGTGGCCTGGCGGCAACCTGAACACAGGCCTCGGGCGCTTGTGGTCATGGGGTGGCGCAGGCAAGGTGAGGGCATGCCGCGGGCCGCCCTCCTCGCGCTCGCAGTGATCCTGGCGGCGGCGCTCGCGCTCCGCGCCGACTCGGCCGCGCTCGGCTACCACCACCTGTCGGCCGACGAGCGGGCCTACGGGCGCCTGGCGCTCGCGCTCTCGACACGCGGCAACTACGGCGACCCGGGGATGCCCCAGCCGACCCGCTGGGCGCCTGGCGCTCCGGTCGCGTTCGCCGCCGCGCACCGCGTGCTGCCCGGAGCCTCGCCGCGGCGCCTCTACGAGGTCCCCGAGGCGAGGGTGCTCAACGTCATCCTCGGCGCCGGCGCGGTGCTCGCGGTCTCCGCCGCCGCCGCCGTGCTCGGGGGGCCGTGGGCAGCCGTGGCCGCGGCGGCGGCCGTTGCCGTCTACCCGCCGCTCATCCACGTCACGACCTTCCAGCTGTCCGAGCCGCTGGGCGCGTTGCTATTCGTCGTCTCGTTCCTCGTCCTCGCACTCGGGCTGCGGCGGCGCGGGCCGTGGACGATCGCGGCGGCGGGGGCACTGCTCGGGCTGACGGTGCTCGTGCGCGCGGACCTCGTGCTGGCGCCGGTCGTCGTGGCCATCGTGCTCGTGTGGTCGCGGCGCCGCGAAGGCGCTCGTACCGCGCTCAGGGCCGCCGGGCTGCTGCTGGCCGGGGCGCTCGCCACGATGTTGCCCTGGGTGGTGTTCGTCTCGCTCAACAGCCACCACCTCGTGCCGGTTAGCGATGGCGGCCCGGGCACGCTGTACATCGGCACCTACCTGCCCGGCGACGGGACCCTCTACGGTTTCAAGCACCGCCTCGCCGCGCGCGTGAGCGCGGAGGAACCCCGCTACCGCCATGCCCCGCCGCGGCTGATCCCGGCCGGCGCGCTGCTCTCGAACGTCGCGCGGCACTACGGCCCCGGCGACCACAACGCCGCCCTCATGAGCGGTGCGCTTGACAACCTCAGGCGCTACGCGCTCGGGGACCCGCTCGCGTTCGCGTGGATGATGGTCCGCAAGGTCGCGCGCATGTGGCTGCAGGCGTTCCGCACCCGCAGCGTCCCCGGACTGGCGCTGCACTTCCTGCTGCTGGCGGCGGCACTCGCCGGCCTCGTCGTCGGGATCCGCCGCACGCGCGACCCGGTCCTGATCGCGATCGCGGCGGTCGCGCTGATGTCGACCGCCGTGAACGCGCTGCTGATCGCCGAGTCGCGCCACAACCTGCCACTGTTCCCGGCGCTGCTGGCAGCCGGGGCGGCAGGCTGGGCGCTCCGCCGGGGGCGACCGGCGGCGCTAGATCCCGAGCTCCTCTGACGCCATCCGGGCGCCCTCGACGCGCGCGGTGATCTTCTGCATCGCGATGTCGCGGGCGAAGTCCGGCGAGCCGTGCTTGGGCTTGAGGTCGCGGCTGAACGGCGAGAAGCCGCAGTCGTCGGTCGCACCGAGGCGCTCCTTGGGGATGTGCTTGGCCGCGGTGACGAGGTCGTCCTTGACCTGCTCGGCCGTCTCCACCTCGGGCGAGAGCGGGTTGATGACTCCCATGAAGCAGACCTGCGGCACCCCGTTGGCGTCGTCGCGGCTGTACTGGCCTACGAGCTTGTAGACGCTCTCCTTGTCCTCCTCGCTCGCGCACTGGATCAGGAAGTAGCCCGCGTTGAGCTCGAACATCTTGCTCAGCAGCTTCTCGTAGGGGACCTCCTTGGAGTGCACAGAGTCGTTGTCGCCGCCGGGGCAGGTGTGGATGCCGATGTTCCTGCGCTCGTCGGCCGAGAAGCGGTCGAGCACGCGGTTGTTGAGATCGATGAACTCCTGCAGCATGTCCTTGCCGGTCCAGGGGTTGCGCGAGTCGTTCTTGTTCGCGAGCCGGCCCTCGGTGAAGTCGATGGAGACGCGCTCGGCCCCGGCCGCGAACGCCTGGCGGATGTCCTTCTCGACCTCGTCGCAGACGTCGTCGAGGAACTGCTCGCGTGGGTAGCCGTCGATCTCGTCCTCGAGCGGATAGAGCAGCATCATCATCGAGGGGGAGATGACCGCCTGCTTGACGGGCTTGGAGGCGATCGCCTTGTTCTTCTCCACGAACTCCGAGGCGAAGGTCTTGTAGCGGAACGGGCCTCCGGTCAGGCGCGGCAGCTGGCGGTGGTGGCCGTCGTCGAAGATCGCGAAGAACTGGCCGTCGCCGGCGAGGTTGTCGGCGAGGCCGGTACCCGCGAGCGTGTCGGTGATCGGGTAGGTGGCGAAGCTCGACTCGCGCTGCTCGCCGTCGGTGACGTAGGTCTCGCCGGTCTGCTCGAGGCGCTTGATCGAGTCCTCGGCGGCCTCGTCCTGCAGCGCCTGCAGCTGGTCGAACTCGATCTTGCCGTCGTCGTAGTCCTGGTAGGCCTGCTGGAGCGTCTCGGGCCTGGGCAGCGACCCGACGAGCTCGGTGGGGATCGGCATCTGTGTCTCCTCCTTGGTGGCCGTCTCACCGTAGCGTCACCGCAACCATCCCGCCCGGCCGGCGTTGAGAAGGGACCATGCGCCGACCGCTCGCCCTGCTGTTCCTCCTGCTCGCGGTCATGTTCGGCGCGGCGGACCGGGCGCGCGCCGCCGGAACCGAGGTCGGCATCGCCGACGACCGCGTGTTGCTGGCCGGCGGGCCGCAGGCCGACCGGGCGGTGGCGGAATGGCAGCGCCTCGGCGTCGACGTCGTGCGGATCTATGCGCTGTGGTCGCGGATCGCGCCGGCTCCGGACAGCCGCAGCGCCCCGGCGGGCTTCGACGCCGCCGATCCCGACGCCGCCGGGTACCAGTGGGGATCGCTCGACCAGGCGGTCGCGCGCGTGCGCGGCGCGGGCATGCGCGTGATGCTCACCATCACCGGGCCGGGCCCGCTGTGGTCCAGCCGCGTGCCGAGCCTCGAGAACCCGCGTTACAAGCCCGACCCGGCCCGCTACGCCGACTTCTCGACCGCGGTCGCGCGCCGCTACGGGCGCGAGGTCGACCGCTACATCCTCTGGAACGAGCCCAACCTGCCTTCGTGGCTGCAGCCGCAGGCGGCGTGCACGAAGGCCGGCTGCACTCCGGTCGCGCCGCACATCTACCGCGAGCTCGTGCGTGCCGCCTACCCCGCCGTGCACGCCGCGGACCCGGGCGCGCAGGTGCTGATCGGCGCGCTCGCCTCGCGCGGTCTCATCCTCGCGAGCATGAACGCGACGATGCGGCCGATGACCTTCGTGCGGGGGCTCGGCTGCGTCTCGTCCCGGTACGCGCCGGTCCGCACCGGGGCGTGCCGCGACTTCCGGCCGGCGAGCGCGGACGGCTTCGCCTTCCACCCGCACGGCGGGCTGACCGCGCCGGGCACCCCCTTCCCGAACCCCGACGACGTCAACCTCGCGTCGCTCGGCCGTCTCACGGGCGCGCTGGACCGGCTGCAGCGAGCGGGCGCGCTGCGCTCGGGGGCACCGCGCCTGGACCTCTTCCTCGACGAGTACGGCTACCAGACCAACCCGCCCGACCGCATCGGCGGCGTCTCCGCGACGGCGCAGGACGTCTGGCTGCAGCGCGCCGCGTACGACGGCTGGCGCAACCCGCGCGTGCGGATGATGGGGCAGTACCTGTGGCGCGACGAGCCGTTCGGGCCGCGCGCCTACTCGGGCTGGCAGTCCGGCCTGCGCTACGCCGACGAGCGCGCGAAGCCGGCGCTCGCGCACTTCGGCATGCCATTCGTGCTCGACGCCGCGCGCGGGCGCCTGTGGGGCCAGGTGCGGCCGGGGTCCACGCACACGGTCGCGGTGCAGCGGCGCCTTCCGGGCGCGGCGTCGTTCAGGACGATCGCCACGCTCAGCACCGACGCGCGCGGCTACTGGTCGCGCAGCCTGCGGCTCACCCGACGCGCGGTCTACCGCTTCTCGGCGGCCGGGGCCACGAGCGCCGCCGTGCGCCGCTGACTCGCGAGGTTCAAGCGCGGGGCCAGGGGGTAATCGCCGACCAGCAACCCCGAGCCTCGCCTTTCCGGCGTAATGGAGGTCTCAATGCCCCGCCGCTTCACGCTCCTCCTCGCAGCGATCGCCGTCGCGGGCGCCGCGGTGGGCGCTTCCGACGCGGGCGCGGCCGGGCTCGGCTTCGCTCCGCCGGTCTACGTCGACCAGCAGCTGGCGGGCGGCGAGCCGATCGTGCTCACCGACCCGGTCCACCACACGATCGTCTACTCCTCGCACGAGGGCACGACGCACATCTATCGCCCCGGCCTGCTCTCCGCGACGACGTTCACGTTCCTCACGGGCTATCGCAACCAGGTCAACATCTGGATCTCGCGCGACGGCGGGCGCTCCTTCAAGCGCGACGACTTCGGCGGCGGCTTCGCGACCAACCCGGCCATCAACACCGGCTTCTCCGACCCCGACCTCACCCAGGACGCGGGCGGCCGCATCTACAACACCGGCATCAACCTCGCCAACGACTCGCTGTTCTCCTCAAACGACGGCGGCGTGAGCTGGGACCGCGGCACGGCGCAGTGCCACGACGGCGACCGGCCGTGGCTGGCGGGGGCGCACCCGAACGAGGTGTTCATGGCCACCAACACCGCGGAGGAGGCGCTGTCGCACCGCATCTTCCGCTCGAGCGACGGTGGGCAGAGCTGCGAGACCAGCGGCGTCCCCGACTCCGGCACGCTGCCCGACGGCACGAGCTACACCGGCAACGGCAAGCTCTACTACGACGGCCGCGGCGACCGCCTGGTCGAGCCGGTGACCTTCATGCGCGACGACAAGGTCACCGGGGTGGGGGTCGGGACCTGGCGGCGCGGCGACGCACAGTTCACCCCGCACAAGGTCATGGACACGAGCGTCTACGCCCACTGGCCCGCGATCGTGCTGGACGACGCCGGGGGGCTCTACCTCGTCTTCGACGACGACCCGCGCGTCAGCGGAACCTCGGGTGGCTGTGAGGGGGCGGCCACGCCGGCGCCCAACGGCATCACGATGGTTTACTCAGGCGACTTCGGCCAGAACTGGGGCGCGCCCGTGACGATCGCCCGGCCCCCCGGTAAGCGCGTCCTGTGGCCGTGGATCGCCGGTGGCGAGAAGGGCAAGGTCTCGGTCGTCTGGTACCAGGCCGACAAGATCGCCGACCTTGCCTGCCAGCGCGCGAAGCTGTCGGTGATGGCCGCGACGGTGCAGGACGCCGACACCGCCGCGCCGAGTGTCGAGACCGTCGACGCGGTCGGCCGGCCGATCGCCGACAACAACATCTGTCAGACGGGGACGACCTGCGTCGCCACCGGCGAGGACAGGCGGCTCGGCGACTTCTTCACCAACGCGGTCGACGAGCAGGGCTGCGTGCTGATTGGCACGGGCGACTCGACCACCAAGGACCCCGTCACGGGAGGCGAGCGCAACGTCGCGCTGCCGCTGTTCGTGCGCCAGAGCTCGGGCCCGGCGTTGCGCGGCGGCGGCGGCTGCGCGGGCAGCGTCGCCGCGCTTGGCTTGCCCGGCAGCGGCAGCGGCAGCGGCAGCGGCAGCGGCAGCGGCAGCGGCAAGGGCTCGAAGCAGTGCCGCAGCCGGCGCAGCTTCTCGATCCGCCTGCGCCACCCGCGCGGGGACCGCATCAAGCGCGCGACGGTGTACGTCAACGGCAAGCGGGTGCGGGTGCTGCGCGGCAAGCGGCTGCGCTCGCGCGTGAACCTGCGCGGCCTGCGCAAGGGGCGCTTCACCGTGAAGATCGAGGCCGTCACGCGCAAGGGCCGCCACGTGCGCGAGGTGCGCCACTACCGCACGTGCGTCCCCAAGCGCCGGCGCTGAGGGTCAGCCGCCGCCGTAGACGACGAGCAGGTCGGTGAGGAAGCCGGCGCCGAAGCCCACCGCGAGCATCGCCATTCCGAGCTCGCGGTGGCCGTGGCGGCGCATTCCGTTCCAGACCTCGCCGATGACGGTGAGGATGGCGCCGCCAGCGACCGCGTAGAACGTCAGCTCGAGCGCCTCGGAGTTGACGCTGTAGCCGACCATCGTGCCGATGAAGGTGGGCGCGCCGCCGATGAGGCCGGCGAGCCCGATCCACTTCCACGACGGCCGCACGCCGCCGAGCGGGCCGACGATGCCGAAGCCCTCGGTGGCGTTGTGCAGCGCGAAGCCGATGATGAGCACCGTGGCGAGCCCGATCTCGCCGGTGCCGGCCGACACGCCGATGGCCAGGCCTTCGGCGAAGTTGTGCAGGCCGATCGCCGCGGCGACGGTCATGCCGGTCTGCAGCGCGCGCGTGCGCGCCGCGGAGGCCTCGAGGTCCATCCGCCCGCGGTCCTCGGCGGTTACGCCCACCGCGCCGCCGGCGATCGGCGGGGCGCTGCGCGCACTCGGGCGCAGGCGTCGCTCGGCCATCGCCAGGCCCGCGGTGCCCAGCGCGAAGCCGCCGAACAGCAGCGCGAAGCGCCCGAGCCCCTCAGCCGCGCCCTGCTTGCCGTCGCGGAACGCCTCGACCGGTTTTTCCACGAGCGCGAAGCCGTGCTCGAGCACGTCCACGAACAGGAACGCGAGGACGCCGACGGCGAACATCGCGAGCGCGACGCGGCCGGCGGACGAGAGCAGCTGCAGCCGCGCGAAAGGCAGCCCGAGGAAGATGGTGAACCCGGCGAGCGCGCCGAGCAGGGCGGTCTCTGCAAACGACATCCTCCGTTAGGGTACCCTAAATCCTGGGCGCTCCACCTGGCTATCAGGGCGGCGGCGGCGCCAGCTTGAGGCGGCGCTTGAGTGCGAGCACACGGGCCGCCGACTCGGCGACGCGGCGCCGGAAGGCGGGCGAGCGCCGCGCCTCGGCGAGCAGCGCGCGCACGACGCGCAGGTGACTTCCCGCCCCGGTCGTGAGCACGAGGTCGGCCCCCGCGCGAACCGAGCGCACCGCGGCGACATCGGGCCCGGATCGCTCGGTGACGGCCCGCGCCTCCAGCGAGTCCGTGACCACGACCCCCCGGAAGCCCAGCCGCTCGCGCAGCAGGCGCTGCAGGACGTAGCGCGACTGCGAGGCGATCGCGCCCGCGTCGAGCGACGGGTACAGCGCATGGGAGGCCATGATCAGCGGCGCGTCCTGCGCGATCGCGGCCTTGAACGGCGGGAGGTCGTCGGCGGCGAGCTGCTCGGGCGTGCGCCGCACGGTGACCGCGGCGTCATCGGTGTTGGCGGTCGCGCCGCCGAGCCCGGGGAAGTGCTTGACGGCGGGTGCGACGCCGCTGCCCGCGTAGCCGCGCACGGCCGCCCGGACGGTTGCCGCCACCGCCGCGCTCGATCCGGGAAACGCGCGTGTGCCCATCACCGAGCCGGGGACAGAGGCGACGTCGGCCACCGGCGCGAGGTTCACGTTGATTCCGGCCGCGCGCAGGTCGCGCCCGGCTGCCGCGGCGGCCGCGCCGGCGGCGGCGGGGCTCGCCGTCGCCGACTGCGAGCGCAGCGGCGCGGCCCAGCGCAGGTTGCGCACAGCGCCGCCCTCCTGGTCGGTGCAGACCAGCGCGGAGCCTCGCGCGCCGCGCTGGAGCCGGCGCACGAGCCCAGGCAGCGCGGCGCGCCCGCCGATGTTCTCGCCGAACAGGATCACGCCGGCGGCGCGCCCCGCGCGCAGCTCGCGCGGCACGTAGGCCGGGGGGCCCGTCCCGTGGAAGCGCATGATCACGAGCTGGCCGACCTGGCGCTGGAGGTCCAGCCGACGGGCGGCTGCGACCGACGCCGGCGCCGGCGCCGAGCGGGGGGGCGGGCTCGCTCCGGGCGCGCGCCGCTGGGGCTCGCGGCCGCCCGAACCGGCGCCGGTCAGCACCCCCGCCACCAGCGCGGCGAGGGCCGCCGCGGCGAGGGCGACGAGGCGCCGGCGCGCCGCGGCGTCGTGCGAGAGCGGTGTCATGAGAAAGGGCTGGCAGCGGCTCGGGAGTGGGAGTAGGGTCGGGTCTCCCCCCACCCACAGGAGGCCAGAATGGCTCGCATGATGGCGGATTGCCGGCGCTTCGAGAGCGACTCGAACTGCGACCTGACGATCATCGGAGAGGAAGCGCACGTGGTCGAAGCCGCGGCGCAGCACGCCGCCGCCAGCCACGGCCACGAGGACACGCCGGAGATGCGCGAGCAGATGCGCCAGATGCTCGAGCCGGCCTCTGAGTACTCGGCGGACCGCGACCCGGCGCCCTTCCCGGCCTGATCGGCCGCGGCTCAGCCCTGCGCCAGCAGCGCGAGCGCCGGCGCGAGGGCCAGAGCCACGAGCAGCCCGTCGCGCGGAGCGGCCGACAGCCGCACGCGCGGCGCGGCCTCGCCCGACCTGAAGCCGCCCGACTCGGCGGCGACCCAGCGCGTGACGGTGTCGGCGATCTCCAGCGGCTGCGAGGGCAGCGGCGTCAGGGCGCCGACCAGGGCGCGCCCGGCCGCGACCAGACGCGGGCCGGAGTCCAGGCCGTCGAGCACCCCGGAGGCCTCGCGCGCCGGAGGCAGGCGGCGCACCCGCCAGAGCGCACGGCGGAAGGTCTCGCGCAGCCCGGCCGGCCCGGCGGCCGCACGCAGCCACGTCGCCACGAGCACCAGCAGGGCGGCGCGCGCGCCGCGGCTCAGCGCCTCCTCGAGCGCGATGCCGGCGATCAGCGACGTGGCGAGCGCCCCGAAGGTCAGCAGCCCGGCCAGCGCGAGCCCCAGCGGCACGGCCTCGGGATCGGGCCGGGACACCACCCACGCGAGCGCAAGCCAGGCCGCCACGCCGCCCAGCACCGGCCAATCGGTCCCGCTCAGCAGCAGTGCGAAGGCGAGCGCCGCCGCCAGCGTGATCGCGCGCGGGTCAAACCGCGCGGACCCGCGCTCGGCCCCTGCGTCGCGCTCCGGCGAAGCCAGTGCCACGGCGGCCGGCCACCCGCGCAGCGCGCGGCGGTAGAGCAGCACCTGCACGACGCTGAAGAACACCGCCCAGCCGGTGTTGACCACCGCGGTCACGATCAGCGCGCCGCGCTTGCCCGCGGGGAAGATCCCGAGCCAGCCGGTGATCGCGTCGTAGCTGCCCGCGTAGGCGTCGAGGCCGCCGAGGATGATCCAGATCAGCGCCGCCGTGACGACGGCGTAGTGCGCGAGGCGGATCGCGAAGCACGCGAGCATCTGCAGGCCCGCCGGCGTGCCCCGGCGGTGCAGGTGGCCGAGCAGCGGTGCCGTCATGGCCTGGGTGAGCGGCGCGTTGATGCGCGCTGGGCCCATCACCGCGACGGTCTGCAGCATCGCGGCGAGGCTGGCGCCGTAGCCGGCTCGCAGCCCGTCGCGGGCGGCGCCGCGGGCGAGCGCGGTGCCGCCGGCGAGCGCGATCCAGAACTGGGCCGACGGAGCGGCGCGCGCGGCCAGGAACGACACGGTTGCCACGTGGGCGAGGCCGGTGAGGTCCTCCTCAGCTGTCTGGGTCGCGGCGATGGGAGGGATTGTGGCGTGCGACGTTGCTCAAGCCCCGCCGCGCGGAGGCCGACGATTGCCACAAGGTGGCCGTCACCAGAACAGATCCTGCCTTCATGACCCGCGACGGCGTCGCCGGGTTCCAGCGCGCGATCGCGCGGCGCTTCGGGCTCACGGTGCTGCCCGCCGGGGCGGTGGTTCTCGCGTGGGCGCTGTCGCGACACGCCGAGCGCGCGAGCACGGTCGGCGTGCTGGTCCTACTCGCGCTGTGCGTGGTGGTCGCCGCCGGGCTCATCGACGGGCGCCTGCTGGCGCTCAGACACGGCATCGCCCTCGCCCTCGGCTTCGTCACGGTGCTCGTCGCGACAGCCGTCGTGTTCTCGGGCGACACGGAGTCGGTCTTCAGCCTGTTCTTCTTCTGGTGCGTGCCGGTCGGGTTCGGCCTGCTGCCGCTGCGCCCGGCGCTCGCGCTGCTCGGCCTGATGGCCGCCGCCTTCGGCGCGGCGCTGCTGAGCCTCGGCGGCGAGCCGGACCGCCTCCTGATCTGGTTCGCGGTCGTGGTCTCCACCGGCGTGGTCGGCGGGCTGCTGCGCAGCCTCAGCGGGTCCGCGCGCGACGCCGAGGAGCACTTCAGCCGCGCCTTCGAGGGCTCGCCGCTCGGCATGGTGGCGGCCGATCTCAACCTGCGCGTGACGCGCGTCAACCCCGCGCTGTGCGCCTTCCTCGGACGCTCCGAGAGCGAGCTCGTCGACGGGTTCGTCGCCGACTACAGCCATCCCGCCGACATGGCCGAGAACGTCCTGCTCCACCGCGCGATGGTCGAGTCCGGAGGCACCGCCTACGACATGGAGAAGCGCTACGTCCGCGGCGACGGGAGCATCGTGTGGGGCCACCTGCGCGTCTCGCTCGTCCGCGACGACCGCGGCCGCCCACGGTCGCTGCACGCGCAGATCGAGGACATCTCCACCCGCCGGCTCGCCGAGGAGGCGCTCGACATGCGCGTCCGCCACGGTGAAGCGGCCGCCGAGCTCGGGCGCATCGCCCTCTCCGCTCCCGGCGTCGAGCAGCTCGCCGAGCGCGCCGCAGGGGTGATCGTCGAGCGTCTGGAGGTCGACTCGTGCGCCGTCATGGCGGTCGACGGCGACGAGCTGCAGATGCTGGGAGGCTGCGGGTCCAACACCGGGCGGCGGCTCGGAGAACGCTGGCTGATGCGGCCGCGCTCGCTCGGGCGCCTGGCGCTCGACCACGACGGGCCGATCGCGGTCGACATCCGCGGCGGCGAGATCGAGGCCTCGGCCGAGATGCTCGCGTCGGAGACGCAGACCGCCCTGTCGGTCAGCGTCGACGGCTGCGATGGGCCGCTGGGCGTGCTCACCGTGTTCAGCGTGGCCTTGAGGGAGTTCAGCGCCGAGGAGTCCGACTTCCTGCACGTCGTCGCCAACGTAATGGGCTCGGCCATCGAGCGCGCCGCGCGCGAGGCCGACGCCATCCACCGCGCGCTGCACGACCCGCTGACCGGCCTCCCCAACCGCGACCTCTTCGCCGACCGGCTCGAGAAGACGCTGGCCCGCGTCCGGCGCGGCGGCAGCCGCCCGGCCGTGCTGATCGCCGACCTCGACCAGTTCAAGCTCATCAACGACTCGCTCG
The DNA here is from genome assembly GCA_038238015.1 of Solirubrobacterales bacterium. Classification (GTDB taxonomy): domain Bacteria; phylum Actinomycetota; class Thermoleophilia; order Solirubrobacterales; family Solirubrobacteraceae; genus DASQFQ01. Next base: position 38,285 of record JBBRYA010000006.1, on the reverse strand, counting down.
GGCACCCGGCGGGGGACGAGCTGCTGCGGCTGCTGGCGCCGCGGCTGGCCGGAGCGCTGCGGGCCACCGACACCGTGGCCCGCTTCGGCGGGGACGAGTTCGTCGTGCTCTGCGACGGCGTCGAGGACGAGGCTCACGCGATGGCCCTGGCGTCGCGGCTTGCGGCGGTGCTCGAGGCACCGGTCGACGTCGCCGGCACGCAGGTGGTGGTGTCGGCGTCGGTCGGGGTCTCGGTCGCCGAGCCCGGCAGTGACGTCGAGAGCCTCGTGCGCGACGCCGATGCCGCGCTCTACCGCGCCAAGGCGCGCGGCCGGGGGCGCTGCGCGCTGTTCGACGCGGCGCTGCGCGCCGAGGTCACCGAGCGCCTGGACCTCGAGACGACGCTGCGCGCCGCGCTCGCCAGCGGGGCGCTCGCACTGCACTACCAGCCGGTCGTCGACCTCGCGACTGGGGTCCCGAGGGCGTTCGAGGCGCTGATGCGCTGGACGCACCCCGAGCGCGGATCGGTCGCGCCCGACGAGTTCATCCCGATCGCCGAGGAGTCCGGGCTGATCGTGCCGATGGGGCGCTGGGCGCTGCACGAGGCCTGTCGCTTCGCGACCTCGCCGGCGGGCGCCGGCCTCCCCATCAGCGTGAACCTCGCGGCGCGCCAGCTCGCGTACCCCGGCCTCGTGGCCGACGTCGAGTCCGCCCTCGACGCCGCCGGACTCGAGCCCGGGCACCTGTGGCTGGAGCTGACCGAGTCGGCGCTGCTCGATGACGACGACGCCCCGCTCGCCACGCTCAACGAGCTCAAGGCGCTCGGCGTGCGCCTGGTCATCGACGACTTCGGCACCGGCTACTCCTCGCTCGCCTACCTTCAGCGCTTTCCGCTCGACGCGCTCAAGGTGGATCGCGCGTTCGTCTCGCAGATGACCGAGGACGGGCGCGCGGCGGCGCTGGTCCAGGCCGTCGTGACGATGACGCGCGCGCTCGGGCTGCAGGTCATCCCCGAGGGGATCGAGACCGAGGCGCAGCGCGACGCGCTGCTGGAGCTCGGCTGCACCTACGGGCAGGGCTACCTGTTCGGGCGCCCCGCGCCCGCGGGCGAGCTCGAGCCTGAGCCCGCCGCGGTCTAGACCGAGCTTCGCCGCGGCTGCAGCGCCGCCGGGATCGCATCGGCGGGCGCGCCGAGCGCCACCGCGGCGACCAGCCGCGCCGACGCCGGGCCGAGCGAGATGCCCCAGGGCCCGTGGCCGGCGGCGAGGAACAGCCCGTCCGCCGCTCCGGGGCCCAGCAGCGGGCGCCCGTCGGCCGACGCCAGGCGCGCGCAGGCGCGCAGCGAGGCAGCCGGGGTCCCGGCGATCGCCGGGAGGAAGCGCGCGCCCCGCTCGATCAGCGCCGGAGCCAGCGCGGCGGGGTCGGGCTCGGCGGCCAGGAAGGTCGAGCCCACTGCGGAGGCGCCCCCGTGGGTGACGAGGCTGAACAGCGCCGGAGGCGTCTGCTCGCCGCTGAGCAGCGCCTCGACCCCCGCCTCCTCGAGCGCGTGGCGCGGCGGCCTCCCCAGGCGCAGCTCGACGCTGACGCCCCACGCCGCGGCGATCGGCCGCCACGCGCCCGAGGGGTCGGCGAGCGCCGAGGTCCACGGGCCCGCGGCGAGGACCACCGCCCCGGCGGGCTCCGTGCGCCCGCGTGCCCGCACGCCGCCGGCGCGCCCGCCGGCAAGGTCCGGCGCCGCGGCCACGCCTTCCAGCAGCTCCGCGCCGGAGGCGCGGGCACGCGCCGCGAACGCGGTGGTCGCCGCGGCCGGCGGCACCGTGTACCCCGTATCCATCCGGTAGCCGGCGAGGCCCTCGGCGAGGCCGGGCTCGGCGTCCCGCAGCTCGGCCCCCGCGAGCGCCTGCGCGCCGAGCTCGGGGAACTCGTCGCGCAGCGCGCGCCGGGTGGGCTCGAGTACCGCGGCATCCTCGTCGAGGACGAGCACCCCGGTGGGCTCCGCGGGCAGCCGGAAGCCGTGCCCGAGCCCGCGGTAGAGCTCGAGCGTCTCCCCGAAGAGCGCGACGAGCTCGTGGTCGAGCGGGTGCTGGACGAGGCCCGCGTTACGCCCCGAAGCGCCCGACGCGATGCGCTCTCGCTCGTACAGGCGCACGCGGGCGCCCGCCTCCGCCGCGAACGCGGCGACCGCGCAGCCGACGATGCCCCCGCCGATGACCGCGAGATCCGGGGCATGGGCGTTTGCGCTCACCCGCGGCAGGCTATTGCCGTCAGGTGACGCCGACCGCGGAGCAGTGGATCGCGCAGTACGCCGCCGCGCTCGGGCTGCCAGAGCCCGAGGCAGGCGAGGTGCAGGCGATCCTCGAGCTGGCCTCGGTCGCGGCGCACGCCTCCGAGCGCCGCGCCGCCCCCGTCGCGTGCTGGCTGGCCGCGACGGCGGGGATGCCGCTCGCCCGGGCACAGGAGCTGGCCGCGGCGCTCAGCGCGCCTGAGCCTCCGCCCGCCGCAGCGCCTCCGGGTCGTTGACGCCGAGCAGCATGCGCGCGGGATCTCCGTAGGCACGCAGCTCCGCCTCCTCCAGGATCACCGGCTCGAGGGCCGCGAGCACCTCGCGCACCGGCGCCTCACGAGCCAGTCCGTCGCGGAGCGGGCCGAGCGCCGAGGGCGCGTAGCGCCCGGGGAACGGATGCAGGCGCCCGCCGGCGCGCGCCGCGCCGGCCACCGCGTCAAGCGCCGCGAGCGCCCGCAGGAGCCCGGGCGCGACGAACGGCATGTCGCAGGCCAGCGCGAGGACCGCGCGTGGCGCAGCGCGCTCGAGTGCGGCGACGAGCCCGGCCAGCGGATGCGAAGCCGCCTCGGGCTCGTGCCAGACCGCGACGCCGAGCGCCGGGAGCACGCTGCCCGGCTTCGCCACCACGACGGCCTCGAGCCCGGCCTCCGCCGCCGCGGCCAGCACCCACGCCGCGAGCGGCCGCCCGGCCAGCTCGACGCCCGCCTTCGGCCGGCCCATGCGCGCCGAGCGGCCGCCGGCCAGCACGACCGCGAGCGGCGCCGGTGCGCTCACGCCAGCGCCACCGTCACCTCGCGCGTGCCGCCGCCGCCCGGGCGCGCGAGCGTGAGCCGCACGCGGTCGCCGCTGCGCCGGCCGGCGATCGCGGCGCAGTAGGACGACAGCGACGCGTCGAGGGCCCGGCCATCGATCCCGGCCAGCAGCTCCCCGCGACCGCCGAGGTGCGCGCGGGCGGCGGGCGTGCCCGGGACCGCGCCGGTCAGGTACAGGCCGGGCGGCAGCCGGCGGTCGCGCAGCTCGGCGACGGTCGGGTAGCCGAGCGTCGCCCCCGTCCATCCGAGCGAGCGCCCGCGCCGCAGCCGGCCGATCACCGTCTGCGCGCGCTCCATCGCGATCGCGTAGTTCTGGCCCTCGAGCGGCCGGCCGTCGGACCCGGTCGTGCGCGCCGCCGCGTTGATCCCCACCACGCGACCGTCGAGGTCGGCCAGCGGGCCGCCGGAGTTGCCCGGGTTCAGCGCGGTGTCGGTCAGAACCGCGAGCGGGTACTTCGGAACGTCCGCGGCGGGGTCGCGAAACGCGGTGCCCGTGGCCGAGACGACCCCGCGCGTCGCCGTCGGCGTGTCGGTCGACCCGGCGCCGGCCGGGTAGCCCAGCGCCACGACGGTCTCCCCCTGCTCGAGCCCGCGCCGCGAGCCGGTGGCCGCGTTCCGCAGCCCCGCCACGCCGGACACGTGCAGCACCGCGAGGTCCTCGCAGGGCGCGCTGGCCACGAGCCGCGCCGGGCGCGCCTGGCCGTCGCGGCCGACCTGGTAGCGCTCGCCCGAGTTCACGACGTGCGCGGCGGTCACGATCAGCCCGGCGCCCGCGTCGAGCACCCAGCCCGTGCCCGTCGCCGACCGCCGCCCGTCGCGGCTGGCCTCGACGAGCACCGTCGAGGGAGTGAGCGTTCGGACAACCGCGGGGACGTCGCCGTCGTCGCCGCCCCCGCGCGTCAGCAGCACGACCGCGACCACCGCCAGTGCGAGCGCGGCGGCCGCCAGCGCGAGGGAGGTCGTGCGGCGGGCGCGGTGGCGGTCATCGACGAGGCGGCCGACGAGCGACCAGCTCGCGGCTGCGGGCGCGGGCTCGGCGGGGCGCTCGCGGTCCACGCCGATGTCGACGCCGGCGATCCGCAGCTCCTCGCCGCCGGTGAGCACCACCTCGTCAACCCGGCGCCCGTCGACGCAGGTGCCGTTGGCCGAGCCGAGGTCGCGCAGGAGCAGCCCGCCCTCCTCCACCCAGAGTTCGGCGTGCCGGCGCGACGCGCCCTCGTCGCGCACCACCAGGTCGCAGCCCTGCACGCGGCCGAGCACGAACGGCTCACCGGGAGCCGGCGCGCGCACCTCGACGATCCGCCCGGCGTCCGCGCCGGACAGGACCGTCAGCCACACGGCGCGGCGGTCATCTTGCGACGGCGTCGGCGCCCAGCAGCTTGCGCAGCTTGACCTGGAGCTGCAGCGGCGAGAACGGGGTCGCCAGCGTCTCGTCAGCGCCGGCCCGCGCGACCTCGCGGGTGCGGCTCTGCTTGTCCTTGACCACCAGCAGCACCTTGGCCTCGCGCGTGACGGCGTCGGCGCGCAGCTCCTCGAGTACGTCGCGAGCCGCCAGCGCGGCCGCGTTCCAGTCGAGCAGCACGAGGTCGGGACGGCGCTCGCGCGCGAGCTCGAGCACGTGCTCGCCGTCGGGCGCCTCCTCGATCTCGCACGCGTCGCCGACCGCGATGTGGACGAGCGCGCGCGTGCTGCCGTCCACCCCGGCGAGAAGCATCCGCGCCCGGCGCTCGGGCACTTCCATCCCCGTCACGGTGCCCACCGATTCGCCGTCCCCGGCGCCGGGGACCCGGCGGCCGACCGCGGTGGCGACGTCGGGCGCGTCGCCGCCCAGCGGCACGCCGCGGCCCGGCACGGTGTCGGCCAGCGGGCCGGCGGCGTCGATCACGACGCGCGCCGCCGACATCAGGTCACCGCAGGACTGAAAGCGGCGGTCGGGTGACTTGTCCAGGCCCTTGGCGATCACGGCGTCCAGGCCAGCGGGCAGCTCCGGGCGCAGGTCGGTGACCTTCGGCGGGGTCTCTGACAGGTGGGCGTAGATGACCGCGACGTCGTTGTCGCGCGCGAACGGCACCTCGCCGACCAGGCAGTGGAACAGCAGGCAGGCCAGCGAGTAGACGTCGGTGCGCGCGTCGACCTGCGCGCCCTCGATCTGCTCGGGGGCCACGTAGTGGATCGTGCCGACGAGCTCGCCCGCCTGGGTGAGCGCCTCCTTGGTCGAGCCGGTGCGCTTGGTCAGGCCGAAGTCGGTCAGGTAGGCGCGGCGGCCCTCGAGCAGCACGTTGCCGGGCTTGACGTCGCGATGGATCAGCCCCATCGCGTGCGCGGCGTCGAGCGCCGAGCCGACCTGGCGGCAGACGTCGATCGCGCGGTAGGGGCGCAGGCGGGTCTCGGCGGCGAGCACGGCGGCGAGGTCGGCGCCGCGGATGAACTGCATCGCGATGTACAGCGTCTCCCCGGACTGACCGGCGTCGTAGACGGTGACGATGTTCGGGTGCTGCAGCGCGGCGGAGATGCGCGCCTCGCGGATGAAGCGCGTGCGAAAGCCGCGCGCGTCGGCCAGCTCGGGCGCGATGATCTTGATCGCCGCGCGGCGGCGCAGGTTCATGTGCTGGGCGCGGTAGACGACGCCCATGCCGCCCCGCCCGATGCGCTCCTCGATCCGGTACCCGGCGATCTCGGTGCCGAGGCGCTGATCTGCCGTGTCCGCCATGATCCCGATTATGGACGACGCGCTGGCCGGTACCCGTGTGCTGATCGCGGGCGGGGACGCCGACGCGGCTCGAAAGCTTTCAAAGCAGCTCGCCGCCGGGGCCGCGAAGGTCAGCCTCGCCGAGGATTCCGAGGCGGCGGCCCAGGCGGTCGCGCGCCTCGCGCCCGACGTGATCGTGGCCCTCGGCGGGGTCGAGGGCGAGCTGCGCGGCCTGCTCGACCCGCTCGCGCTCGGTACCGGGCCCGCGCTCGTGGCGGCCGGCGAGCTCAGCCAGGGCGAGGCGGGTTCCGAGGCGGTGCGGCGCCTGCGCTCGTTCCTGGACCGCGCGGCGCTCGAGCGGAGGGCGCGCGAGCTCGAGTCCGCCCTCGCCGCGCTCACCGTCGGGCGGGGACGCGACGTCGAGGCGGCGCGGCTGGACGTCCTGCGCCGGCTCGCGCTCGCGGCCGAGTACCGCGACGACAACACCCGCGAGCACACCGAGCGGGTGGCGGGGCTCGCAGCGCGCCTGGGCGCGCATCTCGGGGTCTCTGACGCCGCGGTGGCGCGGATCCGCCACGCCGCCCCGCTGCACGACCTCGGCAAGATCGCGATCCCCGACTCCATCCTCCTCAAGCCTGGCCGGCTCGAGCCGGAGGAGTTCGAGGTGGTCATGACCCACGCCGAAGCGGGCGCGCGCGTGCTGGCCGACAGCGACTCCGAGCTGCTGGACGTGGCCGAGCAGATCGCCCGCTCCCACCACGAGCGCTGGGACGGCACCGGCTACCCCGACGGGCTCGTGGCGGACGACATCCCGCTTGCGGGGCGCCTCGTCCACGTCGCGGACGTCTTCGACGTGCTGGTCAACGAGCGCCCCTACAAGGAGTCCTGGACCGTGGAGGACGCTGCCGAGGAGATCCGCGCCGGCGCGGGCACCCAGTTCGACCCCGAGGTCGTCGAGGCGTTCGTCGCGCTCGGCCCGCGGGCCTGGCGCGCGGCGCCGGGGGTCTACGGCGGCTGAAGCGCCGGCGGCCCTTCCTGGCCGGATGTCCCATCAAGCTCCGGGCGCCAACGCGCGATGAAGGGAACGTGACTCGTTCCGCACGTCTCGCCGGCCTCGCCGCCATCGCCCTGCTCGGGCTGGCCGGCTGCGGCTCGGCCCCGGGAGCCGGGTCAGGCCCCGCCACCGGCGCGCCTGCGCCGCGAGCCGCTGCGCCCGGCGCGGGGCTGCAGGTCGGCGCGACCGACGGCCGGATCGGCGACGCGACCACCGACGGCAGCACCACGCCCGAGCGCCCGCTCTCGCGCGGCGGCCGCCTGCTCCCGGAGGCAGCCGCTCCCAACGCGCACGAGGGCATCGGCGCCGCCGCCGGCTGCCCGAACGGCGACCTGCTGCCCGATGCGACCAACCTGACCACCGTCGCGGAGGCGACCCTCTGCCTCGTCAACGCCGAGCGCACCGACCGCGGCCTCGGCGTGCTGCGCGTCCACACCGAGCTCCAGCGCGCCGCGATCGGCTACGCCGGGGACATGGTCGCGCGCTCCTTCTTCTCCCATACCGGCCGCGATGGCTCCCAGCTCGCCGACCGCATCCGCGCGGCGGGCTACCTGGACGGCGGCGGGCAGTGGACCGTCGGCGAGAACCTGGCCTGGGGCACGGGCGAGCTCGGCACTCCGAACGCCATCGTCCACGCCTGGATGGCGTCGGCGGGGCACCGGGCGAACATCCTGCGCGCCGACTACCGCGAGGTCGGGCTCGGCGTCGTCGCCGGCAACCCCTCCAGCGGAGCCTCGGGCGCGACCTTCGCGACGGAGTTCGGCGTCGTCACCCACCCCGGGGCCGCCGCGCGCCACCGCCGCAGCGTGGCTCGCCGCGCCTCGAGCCGCCGCGCCCGCATCGCGCTCTCGCCGCACGGACGCCGCGCCTCCGTGCGCGGCCGCGTCGCCGCTCAGGCCCGCACCGCGGGCCTCGGCACGAGCTAGCGGGCCCACTAGTTGCGCCGCGCCGACTCGGCGGCGGCGGGTGATCCCGGCGCGCGCCTTGCCGGGTAAGCCCACGATGACCACGCTCCGGGGCTCACGCACGCTGATCACCGGCGCCTCCAGCGGCATCGGGGCGGCCGCCGCGGAGCTGTTCGCCCAGGAGGGCTCAGACCTCGCCCTGCTCGCGCGCGGCCGCGAGGGCCTGGAGGTGGTCGCCGAGCGCGCCCGCCGGCACGGCGTCCAGGTGCTCGTGCTGCCAGCCGACCTCGCCGACCGCGCGGCCGTCGAGGCCGCGGTGCAGGAGGCGGTCGACGTGCTCGGCGGGCTTGACGTGCTGGTGTCAAACGCCGCCGCGATGGTGTTCGGCGACTTCGTCGACGTCCCGCCCGAGGACTTCGAGCGCACGGTGGCGGTCACGTTCCTCGGCGCGGTCAACGTGATTCGCGCCTCCCTGCCCCACCTCGAGCGCACCGCCGGGACGGTCGTGGTCACCGGGTCGATCATGGCGCGGGTGCCGCTCCCGAACTTCTCCTCCTACGCGGCGTCCAAGCACGCCCTGCGCGGCTTCCTGAACACGCTGCGCATCGAGCTCGCCGAGAGCGGCAGCCGAGTCCAGATCGCCACCGTGCACCCGGGCGCCGTCGCCACCCCGCTGTGGGAGAACATCTCGAGCGTCAACGGCAGGCGCGCCCGCCATCCTCCAGACCGCTACACCGCCGAGGCGATCGCGCGGGCGCTCGTCGCCCAGGCAGAGCGCCCGCGCTTCGAGATCACCGTCGGCCTGGAGGCGCGCGTGATCGAGCTCGGCTACGCGGTGGCGCGCCCGGTGGCCGAGCCCGTGCTCCGCCTCGTGTCGCGCTACTACCGCAGCGGCCACGAGCCCGCCGAGCAGCCCGGCGGGCTCTGGGAGTCCCAGGGCGACGGGCGGCCGGGCTCCGGCTGGGGGCGCCCGAGCCTGCTCGGCCTGCTGCGCCTGCGCCTGCGCCGCTGAGCTGGGAGACTCGTCGCACAGGGTCGTCCTATGAGCAAAGGAGTTCCGATGGAGTCCTCCGCCCAGCCCACCCGCGTGCTCGTCGTGGCCAACCGCACCGCCGCCACACCGGGCCTGCTCGACGCCGTGCGCGAGCGAGCCGGAGCCGGGCCGTGCGCGTTCACGCTGCTCATCCCCAGCACCGTCAGCGGGCTCGAGCGCATCGCCGACCCCGAGAGCCACGGCGGGGACGTGGATGCCACCGCGACGCTCGAGCTGGCGCTGCCGCTGCTCGAGCAGGCGGCGGGCGGCCGGGTCGAGGGGCTGGTCGGCGACGTCGACCCCCTGACCGCGATCCACGACGCCATCAACGTGCACGGCTTCGACGAGGTCATCCTCTCGACGCTGCCCACGCGGGTCTCGCGCTGGCTGCATCTGGACCTGCCGAGCAAGCTCGCCGCCCTCGACCTGCCCGTGACCGTCGTGACCGCCGGCAGCCGCGACGAGGCCGCCCTCTAGTGGACCCGTCCGCGAGTTCTGAGCATTCCGACTGGCCCGGCCCGCGTTCTGTCTCGCCCTGAGGGCTCGCCACCGGCTTCGCCTCGCGGCACCCGGCATCCGGTCACGTGCCACCAGCATGCTTCCGGATGCCGTTGACCGGCAGACACGACCCGGACTACGCCGGGTTATGCCCAGAGCTCACGGCCGAGCCCACTAGATTGGAAGGCCCGTGTCGCCCTTTCTCTTCTGGATGCAGGTCGCGATCGTCGTGCTCGTGCTGATCAGCACCGTGATCGCGATCGTCAAGCTCTGAAGCGCAGCCGCCGCAGCCCCCGCAGCAGGCCGGGGGGCGGCTCGGGCAGCGGGGGCTTCTCGGGCAGCGGCTCGCCCGCAAGGATGGCCGCCGGCACCTGCTCGGTCATCCACGGCTGTTGCGCGCTGAGGCCGGGCAGCTCGCGCTCGAGCGCGCGGAAGCCGGCGTTCAGGCCGGGAGGGCGCCGCCGCGTGTCATGGGCGTCGGAGGCCACCACGGAGACGAGCCCTTCGCGCAGCAGCGTGGACGTGAAGCGCTGGACGGTCGACCCGAACGTGCCGGCCATCGAGCCCGCGGTGATCTGGGCGAGTGCGCCCGCCGCGAGCAGCCGCGCCAGCCGCGAGACGTCGCGCTGGAAGACCGGGCAGCGCTCGGGGTGGGCGAGCAGCACGCGGTGCCCGCGCCGCCGCAGGTCCAGCACGAGCGGCTCGAAGTCGCCGCCCACGGGCGAGAACGGGCTCTCCACGAGCAGGTAGGGGCCGCCGCCCAGCGCCAGCTCCCGCAGCGTCTCGTCGTCGAGGTCCACCAGGCGCCAGATCGCGATCTCGCCGCCCGCGAGCACCTCGAGCGGGATCTCGGCCTCGGCGAGCGCGGCCCGCAGCTCGCCGAGCGCCGCGGCGATGGCCTCGGGGCCGATCCCGAAGTCCCCGTCGACGTGTGGCGTCGCGAGGATCGTGCGCGTGCCCTCCGCCACCGCCGCGCGAGCCAGCTCGAGCGAGCCCTCGAGCGTCGCCGGGCCGTCGTCGAGCCCGGGCAGGATGTGAGAGTGCAGGTCGATCATGCGGGCCATATGATCGCGCACTGTTCAGGTGGTATCGACCGCAAGGAGCCGCGGATGTTCAGCTCGATCGTGTTGGGGACCGACGGGTCCGACACGGCCAAGAAGGCCGTCACCGAGGCGACCGAGCTCGCAAAGCAGGTGGGAGCCTCGATCAGCCTCGTCTCCGCCTACGAGCCGGTCCCCAACCAGCGCCTGCGCGAGGAGTCGCGCGAGGTCCCCAAGGACATGCAGTGGACGGTCAACCCCAAGGAGGACGTCGAGGGGACGCTCGAGGAGGCCGCCGAGGAGGTCAAGGCCGCCGGGGTGAAGGTCGAGACCTACGCCCGCCAGGGCGACCCGGCCGACGCGATCCTCGACGTGGCCGAGGAGCAGGGCGCCGACCTGATCGTCGTCGGCAACCGCGGGATGACCGGCGCCAAGCGCTTCGTGCTGGGCTCAGTGCCCAACAAGGTCTCCCATCACGCACCGTGCTCGGTGCTGATCATCCGCACCAGCTAGGGCCGAGCCCGGCTATGGCGTGACTGCGCGCGCGGCGTCGATCAGGCCGTTGCCGTAGTGCGCGTCGCGGCCCGGGGCGCCGAGGTCCCGGGCGGTGCCCTTCAGCCGCGCCTCGATCGCCGCCGGGGTCGGGTTGGGCCCGATGACGCCCGAGGCGATGATCAGAGCGGCCGTCGCCGCGACATGGGGCGAGGCCATCGAGGTGCCCTCGTAGTCGCTCGGCAGGCCGAAGGAGCGCACGGAGCCCGACTTGAACGTGACCTGGAAGACGTCGCGGCCGGTGCGGCCGTTCTGGCAGTTCGGGTCACCCGGCAGGTTGGCGTCGGGGCCGCCGCCCGGGGCCACGAGGTCGAGCCCCGCGCCGCCGCTGGAGTAGCTGGCCTCGCACCCGTACTCAGTCGTGGCGCCGACCGAGAGCACGGGCGACACGCGCGCCGGGTAGGCGACGGCGCGCTGGTTGGAGGTGTTGCCGGCCGCCGCGACCACGATCACGCCCCTGGTCCGGGCGTAGTGCACGGCGTCGATCACGTCGGGCACGTCGGAGGCGGTCACCGCGGGGCACTGCGGGTCTGACCCATCGCAGAACTCGAAGGAGAGGTTGATCACCTTGGCTCCGCGCCGGCTCGCGTAGCGGATGCCCGCGCTGATCGCGACGCTGTCGCCCGCCCCGAACCGGTCGAGCACCCGGACCGGCATCAGCCGCGCGCCGTAGGCGAGCCCGGTCACGCCGTAGCCGTTGCCGGTGGTCTCGGCGATCGTGCTGGCCACGTGCGTGCCGTGGCCGTTCTGGTCGTCGGGGTAGGCGTCGTTGTCGACGAAGTCATAGCCCTTGAGAAAGCGGTTGCCGGCCAGGTCGGGCGAGCGCTTGAACCCGCGCCGGCTCGCGTAGGCCACGCCGGTGTCGAGCACCGCGACCTTGACCCCGAGGCCGCCGGGCCGCCCGACCGCGTTCATGCGCTCCCAGGCATCTGGCGCGTTGACGCCGGTTCCGGCGTTGAAGTTCCACTGCAGGTTCTGCCATCCGCTGCCGTCGCCGGGGTCGTTGGGCACGTAGCCGCTGGCGTGCGCGATGTAGTTCGGGGTCGCGCTGAGGACGCCGCGGCGGCGGCGCAGCTGGGCGACCGTGGCCGCGACGCTGTCGCCGTCGCGGATCTTGAGCACCCGCTCACGCGGTGCGAACGCCTGCGGCGCCCCCGTCCCGGTTCCGCGCTGGGCGGCGGCTCGCGCGGTACGGTCGGCCTCGGGCGCGTAGCGGACGACGACCTCGCCGGGCACGTAGGTACGGGGCGCGCTCTGCGCCGCGTGGGCGCCCGCCGGCGCGAGCAGGCACGCACCGGCCAGCAGGCCGGAGGCGAGAGCGCGACGAGGGGAGGAGAGAGACACCGGCATCCAGTCAACAGTGTCGACACGCGGAAGTTGCAGGACAACCCCTAACCGCGTGGTCGAGAATGCCGCCATGTCGAGTTCTCCGGACGACGAGCGCTTCATGGTGCTCGCCATCGAGCAGGCCGAGCTGGCGCTCGATCACGGCGACGTCCCGGTCGGGGCCGTGGTCGTTGGCGACGGCGTGGTGCTGGGCGCCGGGCACAACGAGCGCGAGCGCCGCCAGGACCCCACGGCACACGCCGAGACGCTGGCGCTGCAGGACGCGGCGCAGCGCCTCGGCAGCTGGAGGCTGCTCGGCACGACGCTCTACGTGACGCTCGAGCCGTGCGCGATGTGCGCGGGCGCGATCGTGCTCGCGCGCGTCCCGCGGGTGGTCTATGGCACCGCGGATCCCAAGGCGGGGGCGGCCGGCAGCGTCCTCGACGTGCTCGCCGAGCCGCGGCTCAACCACCGGCCAGAGGTCCGCGGGGGAGTCCTCGCCGCGGACTGCGCCGCGCTGCTGAGGACGTTCTTCAGCTCCCGGCGGGGCTGATCGCGATGCTCCGAGGAGGGGGCCGATATCGTGCCCGGACCGCTGGAGAGGTGGCAGAGCGGTTGAATGCGGCGGTCTCGAAAACCGTTGTAGGCGTTAAGCGTCTACCGGGGGTTCGAATCCCCCCCTCTCCGTATGGACGCCACCACCCTCCGCCGCCTCGCAGACCTGCTCGTGGGCTTCGGCGCCAACCTCCAGCCCGGCCAGATCCTCGCGGTCAGCGGCGAGCCGGGCAAGGAACCGCTCGTGCGCGCCATCGCCGAGAGCGCGTATGAGCGCGGGGCGAAGTTCGTCGACGTCTCGTGGTTCGACCCGTGGGTCAAGCGGGCGCGCATCGAGCACGCGGCCGAGGAGGACCTCGACTTCGTGCCGTCCTGGCACGGCCAGCGGCTGCTCGCGCTGGGCGATCAGCGCTGCGCCCGCGTGGCGCTGAGCGGCCCGATCGCCCCAGGGCTGCTCGAGGACCTCGACCCGGTGCGCGCCGGCCGCGACCGCTTCCCCCAGCTGCGGGAGAGCGGCAAGGTCGTCAACGACCGCACGACCAACTGGACGATCGGCCCGTGTCCTACTCCCGCGTGGGCCAAGCTCGTCTTCCCCGACCTCGACGACGCCGCCGCCCTGGCCAAGCTCGAGGAGCAGATCGTCCACGTCCTGCGCCTCGACGAGGAGGACCCGATCGCCGCCTGGCGGGCACGCGCCGACCGCCTCGTGGGCATGGCGGCGCAGCTGACCGAGCGCCGCTTCGACGCCCTGCACTACGAGGGCGAGGGGACGGACCTGACCGTCGGCCTGCTCCCCAGTGCGACCTGGCGGGCGGCGCGCTTCGAGACCATCGACGGCATCGAGCACATGCCCAACCTCCCCACCGAGGAGGTCTTCACGAGCCCCGACCCCGAGCGCGTCGACGGCCACGTCACCTCGACCAAGCCGCTGGTGCTGGTCGACGGCACCGTCGTACGCGGACTGAAGGTGCGCTTCGAGGGCGGCCGCGCGGTCCAGATCGACGCCGACTCCGCCCAGGAGACCATCCGCACGCTGTGCGCGAGCGACGAGGGCGCCTCGCGCATCGGCGAGATCGCGCTGGTCGACGCGGAGGGCAGGATCGGCGCGCTGGACACGGTCTTCTTCGACACGCTGTTCGACGAGAACGCCGCCAGCCACATCGCCTTCGGCCAGGGCTTCCCGTTCGTGATCGCCGACGAGGCCGAGCTCGCGCGCTGCAACAGCTCCCAGCTGCACATCGACTTCATGATCGGGTCCGACGAGCTGACGGTCACCGGCCTCACGGCCGACGGCGAGCGCGTGCCGGTGCTGCGCGGAGCCTGGCAGATCTAGCTGGACTACCCTGCTGCGCTCCAGGAGAGGTGCCGGAGCGGCTGAACGGGCACGACTGGAAATCGTGTGACGGGAGAAATCTCGTCCGAGGGTTCGAATCCCTCTCTCTCCGCTCAGGTGGGGCGAGCTCCGCGGCTGTCCTGCCTAGACATCGCTATGCGATCACGGGGCAGGACCGTGGAGCAGGAACTCGCGCGGATCGCCGGCGCGCAGCATGGTGTGGTGACGCGGGCGGCGCTTCTGGAGGCGGGTATCTCGCCGGGTGCGATACAGCGGCGGCTGCGCACCGGTGCTCTGCTTCCCGAGTATCGGGGCGTGTACCGCGTGGGGCACCGCGCGCCGAGCCTCGAGGCGCGGTACCTGGCGGCCGTACGCGCGTGCGGCGAGGGCTCGCTCCTGAGCGGCCGGCCGGCGGCCCACCTGCTCGGGCTGCTCAAGGGCTCCCCGGCCCCGCCGGAGGTGACGACGCTCACCGAGCGCCGGGTCGCGGGCATTCGAACGCGGCGATCACGCACGATCACCCGCGACGACGCGACGACCTTCCGCGGGATTCCCGTCACGACGGTGCCACGCACGCTCGTGGACCTCGCGGCGGTGTTGGCGCCCGAGGCGCTCGCGCGGGCCTGTCACGAGGCCGGCGTTCTTCACCGCACCACCCCGGCCCAAGTGGAGGCGGTGCTCGCACGACGTCCGAGCAGCGCTGGAGCGGCGGCGCTCCGGCGGGTTCTCCACGGCGAGGTCCACGTCACGCTCAGCAGGCTCGAGCGCGCGTTCCTGACGCTCGTCCGAGATCAGGGGCTGCCGCTGCCGGTGACCAACCGGCACGCCGGCGGGCGCCGCGTCGACTGCCGCTGGCCCGCGCAGCGGCTCACCGTCGAGCTCGACGGCTACCGGTTTCACCACTCGCGCCACGCCTTCGAGCTCGACCGCCGCCGCGAACGCGAGGCTCGCGCGCTCGGCGATGAGTTCCGTCGCTACACGTACGGTGACGTCCTCGCAGACACACGCTTCCTGCTCGCGGAGCTGCGCGCGTTGTTGCGGCGCAGCCGTCCTGCCTGAGCGTCGATGCGACCTCAGGACAGGACACCGCCGCGGACACTCGCCGGATAGTGTCGGCGGCGATGGCGACGGGAGAGCTGCAACTCCGCGACACCGGCGTGACCCGCGAGGACGTCGTCGCCGTCGCGCGCGGCGGCGCGCACGTCTCGCTGGCCCCCGAGGCGTGCGCGGCGATGGAGGCGAGCGCGAGCGTCGTCGCCGCGCTGGTCGACGGCGACGAGCCCGCCTACGGCGTCTCGACCGGCTTCGGCTCGCTCGCGAACGTGGTGATCCCGGCCGCTCGCCGGGAGGAGCTCCAGCGTGCGCTCTTGCGCTCGCACGCCGCGGGCATGGGGCCGCCGGTCGAGCGCGAGGTCGTGCGGGCGATGCTGCTGCTGCGCGCGCGGACGCTCGCGATGGGCCGCTCGGGTGCGCGGCCGGTGGTGGCCGAGACGATGCTCGCCCTCCTCAACGCGGGCATCACGCCGGTGGTGCGCGAGCACGGATCGCTCGGGGCCAGCGGAGACCTCGCGCCGCTGGCGCACTGCGCGCTTGCGCTGATCGGCGAGGGCGAGGTCCATGACGCGGACGGCGCGCCCCGGCCGGCGGCGGAGGTGCTCGCCGAGCGAGGCATCGAGCCGGTCGTCCTGCTCGCCAAGGAGGGGCTCGCGCTGATCAACGGCACCGACGGGATGCTCGGGATGCTCGTGCTGGCGATCGAGGACCTCGAGGCGCTGCTCAAGGCCGCCGACGTCACCGCGGCGATGTCGGTCGAGGCGCTCCTCGGAACCGACCGCGCGTTCGCCGAGGATCTCGTCGCGCTGCGCCCGCAGCCGGGGCAGGCGGCGAGCGCGGCGAACCTGCGGCAGCTGCTCGAGGGCTCGCCGATCGTGGCCAGCCACCGCCACGGCGACGATCGCGTGCAGGACGCCTACTCGCTGCGCTGCGCGCCGCAGGTCGCGGGCGCCGCGCGCGACACGCTCGAGCACGCGCGGCGCGTCGCCGAGGCGGAGCTGGTCTCGGCGATCGACAACCCGATGGTGCTGCCCGACGGGCGCGTCGAGTCCTGCGGCAACTTCCACGGCGCGCCCCTCGGCTTCGCCTGCGACTTCCTCGCGATCGCGGCCGCCGAGGTCGGCGCGATCGCCGAGCGCCGCACCGACCGGCTGCTCGACGCCACGCGCTCGGGCGGGCTGCCTCCGTTCCTCGCGCGCGAGGCGGGCGTGAACTCCGGTCTGATGATCGCCCACTACACGCAGGCGGCGATGGTGGCCGAGAACCGCCGGCTCGCCGCGCCCGCGTCGGTGGACTCGCTCCCGACCAGCGCGATGCAGGAGGACCACGTGTCGATGGGCTGGGGGGCCGCGCGCAAGCTGCGTGCGTCGCTGGCCAACCTCGGGCGGATCCTTGCCGTCGAGCTGACCTGCGCCGCCCACGCGCTCGACCTGCGCGAGCCGCTGGCGCCCGCCGCGGGAACCGCCGCTGCGCTGGCCGCGGTGCGCGAGCGCATCCCCGGCCCGGGCGCGGACCGCGAGCTTGCCCCCGAGCTCGCCGCCGCCGAGGCGCTGATCGCGGGCGGCGGGCTCCTGTCCGCCGTCGAGACCCAGATCGGAGGGCTGGCATGAGCCGCATCGTCCGCGCCGCGCGCGGCAACGAGTTGTCCTGCCGCGGCTGGCAGCAGGAGGCCGCGCTGCGCATGCTGATGAACAACCTCGACCCCGACGTCGCCGAGCGCCCGCAGGACCTCGTCGTCTACGGCGGCACCGGCCGCGCGGCGCGCTCGTGGGAGGCCTACGACGCCATCGTGCGCACGCTGCGCGACCTCGGCGACGACGAGACGCTGCTCGTGCAGTCGGGCAAGCCGGTCGGCGTGTTCCGCACCCACGAGCTCTCGCCGCGGGTGCTGATCGCCAACTCGAACCTCGTCCCCGAGTGGGCGACCTGGGAGGAGTTCCGCCGCCTGGAGGACCTCGGGCTGACGATGTACGGGCAGATGACCGCGGGGTCGTGGATCTACATCGGCAGCCAGGGGATCGTCCAGGGCACCTACGAGTGCTTCGCCGAGATCGCCCGGCGCCGCCACGGCGGCTCTCTGGCGGGTACGATCACGCTGACCGCCGGGCTCGGCGGCATGGGCGGCGCCCAGCCGCTGGCGGTGACCATGAACGGCGGCGTGGCGCTGTGCGTCGAGGTCGACCCCGAGCACATCCAGCGGCGGCTGGAGACCCGCTACCTCGGCGAGCGCGCCGAGGACCTCGAGGACGCCGTCGCGCGCGCCGAGGCCGCGCGCGCCGCGGGCCGCGCGCTCAGCGTCGGCCTGGAGGGCAACGCGGCCGAGGTCCTGCCCGCGCTGCTCGCGCGCGGCTTCAAGGCCGACATCGTCACCGACCAGACGAGCGCGCACGACCCGCTCGTCGGCTACGTGCCCGACCGCATGACGCTGGCCGAGGCCGATGCGCTGCGCGCCGCTGACCCGGACCAGTACGTCCGGCGCTCGCGCGCGGCGATCGCCGCGCACTGCGCCGCGATGGTCGGCTTCCTGGACGCGGGCGCCGAGGTCTTCGACTACGGCAACTCGCTGCGCGCCGAGGCCCGCAGCGGCGGCTTCGAGCGCGCCTTCGACTACCCAGGCTTCGTCCCCGCCTACGTGCGCCCGCTGTTCTGCGAGGGCAAGGGCCCGTTCCGCTGGGTCGCGCTGTCGGGCGATCCGGCCGACATCGCCGCCACCGACCGCGCGACGCTCGAGGAGTTCCCCGGCGACGAGCGCCTGGCGCGCTGGATCCGTCAGGCCGGCGAGCGCATCGCCTTCCAGGGTCTGCCGGCGCGGATCTGCTGGCTGGGCTACGGCGAGCGCGCGCGGCTCGGCCTGCGCTTCAACGCGATGGTCGCCAGCGGCGAGCTGAGCGCCCCGGTGGTGATCGGCCGCGACCACCTGGACTCCGGGTCGGTCGCCTCGCCCTACCGGGAGACCGAGGCGATGGCCGACGAGTCCGACGCGATCGCCGACTGGCCGCTGCTCAACGCGCTGGTCAACACCGCGTGCGGCGCCTCGTGGGTGAGCATCCACCATGGCGGCGGGGTCGGCATCGGCCGCTCGATCCACGCGGGCATGGTCTGCGTCGCCGACGGCACGGAGCTGGCGGCCCAGCGGCTCGAGCGGGTGCTGACGGCGGACCCCGGCACCGGCGTCATGCGCCACGCCGACGCGGGCTACGAGCGCGCGATCGAGGTGGCCCGCGAGCGCGGCGTGCGCCTGCCGATGCGCGAGGGCGCGTGAGCGTCCGCGCGATCGCCACGGTCGGCGACCCGGTGCTGCGCGAGCGCGCCCGCGAGGTGACCGCTGAGGAGCTCGCGTCGCCCAGGGTCCAGGGCCTGATCGACGACCTGATCGAGACCATGCGCCACGCCGGCGGCGCCGGCCTCGCGGCCAACCAGGTCGGCGAGCTCCTGCGGATCGCGGTGGTCGAGGTCGACGGGCGCAACCCGCGCTACCCCTACAAGCCGCCGATCGCGCTCACCGTCCTGGTCAACCCGGTGCTCGAGCCGGTCGGGGAGGAGACGGTCGAGATCAACGAGGGCTGCCTGTCGGTGCCCGACCTGCGCGGGACGCTCCCGCGCCGCGTCACCGTGCGCGCGCACTGGCTGGACCGCGAGGGCATGGAGCACCAGGAGCTGCGCCGCGGCCTGACCGCAGGAACCTTCCAGCACGAGGTCGACCACCTCGACGGCGTGCTGTTCCTCGACCGCGTGCAGGACCCGCGCAGCTTCAGCACCTGGGAGCAGTTCGACCGCCACCATCGCGACGCGTTCGTGCGCCGTATCACCGAGTTCGTGGAGCGCGTCGGCTCGTGACGGCGCTGTGGTGCGAGCTCGCCTGGCTGGGCGGCGAGGCGCCCGAGCCCGGTGTGCTGATCGAGCTCGACGGCGAGCGCATCGCCTCGGTGCGCGCGGGCGCGCCGGCGGGTGACGCGCGGCGGCTGGCGGGGCTCACGCTGCCGGGCCTCGCCAACGCGCACTCGCACACGTTCCAGCGCGCACTGCGCGGTCGCACGCAGGGCGCGCTGGGCGGCTCGTTCTGGACCTGGCGCGAGCAGATGTACGCGCTGGTGGAGCGGCTCGACCCCGACGCCTACCTGCCGCTCGCCCGCGCGACGTTCGCGGAGATGGTGCTCGCCGGCATCACGCTGGTCGGCGAGTTCCACTACCTGCACCACGGAGCGGGCGGCCGCGCGTACGCGGACCCGAACGCGATGGGCGAGGCGATCGTGACCGCCGCCGGCGAGGCCGGCGTCCGCCTGACCCTGCTCGACACGTTCTACGGGCACGGCGGCGCGGGCCGCGAGCCCGACGCCGCGCAGCAGCGCTTCTGCGACCCGGGCGTCGAGGCCTGGTCCCAGCGGGTCGCGGCACTCCGCGAGGGCCCGGCGGTGCGTGTCGGCGCGGCGATCCACAGCGTGCGCGCGGTCGATCCGGAGGCCGCCGCGGCGGTCGCGGCGTGGGCGGGCGAGCGGCCGCTGCACGCGCACGTCTCCGAGCAGCCGGCCGAGAACGCGGAGTGCCTGACCGCCCACGGCGCCACCCCGACCGCGGTGCTCGCCGCCGCCGGCGCGCTGGGCGAGCACTTCACCGCCGTCCACGCCACGCACCTGACCGGCGAGGACGTCGCGCTGCTCGGCGGCGCGGGCGCAACGGTCTGCCTGTGCCCGACGACCGAGCGCGACCTCGCCGACGGCATCGGCGGCGCGCGACGGCTGCGCGAGGCGGGAGCGCGGCTGGCCGTCGGCAGCGACTCCCAGGCCGTGATCGACCCGTTCGAGGAGGCGCGCGCGATTGAGCTCGACGAGCGCCTCGCCACCGGCGTGCGCGGCCACCACGCGCCGGGCGACCTGCTGCGCGCGGCGACCGCCGGCGGCTACGCGAGCCTCGGCTGGCCCGAGGGGGGCCGGATCGAGGCCGGCGCCCTCGCCGACCTCACCACCCTTTCGCTCGACGGCGTGCGCCTCGCGGGCACGCCGCCCGAGCACGCCGTCGCGAGCGCGGTGTTCGCCGCTGCGGCGGGCGACGTCCACGCCGTGACGGTCGGCGGCCGGGAGATCGTGCGCGGCGGCGCCCACGTCGCGCTCGACGTCGCGGCGGAGCTGCGCGAGGCGCTCGCGCGGTGAGCACGCTCGTCCTCGACGACATCGGCCTGCTGGTCACGAACGACCCGGAGCGCGGCGAGGGCCCGCTCGGGCTCGTGCGCAACGCCGCGCTGGTGATCGAGGGCGACCGCGTCGCGGCGATCGAGCCCGCCGGCGCCGCCGCCGACGAGCGGATCGACGCCGGCGGGCGCTGCGTGATCCCGGGCTTCGTGGACTCCCACACCCACCTCGTGTTCGCCGGGGAGCGCGGGGAGGAGTTCGCGGCGCGGATGGCGGGGGCGCCCTACCGGGCAGGCGGCATTCGCGTCACCACGGAGGCGACGCGCGCGGCCTCCACCGAGGGGCTCGCGGCGCTCGCCCGCCGCCGCCGCGAGGAGGCGCTGCGGGCCGGCATCACCCACCTCGAGATCAAGTCAGGCTACGGCCTCGACGTGGCCACCGAGGAGCGCTCATGCGCGGTCGCCGAGGAGCTGACCGACGACGTGACCTTCCTCGGCGCGCACGTCGTCCCGGCCGAGTACGAGGGCCGCGCCGACGAGTACGTCGCACTCGTCTGCGGCGACATGCTCGCCGCCTGCGCGCCGCACGCACGCTGGATCGACGTCTTCTGCGAGGACGGAGCGTTCGACGCCGAGCAGTCGCGCGCGGTGCTGGAGGCCGGGGGTGCGGCGGGCCTCGGGCTGCGCGTCCACGGCAACCAGCTCGGGCCCGGGCCGGGCGTGCGCCTCGCCGTCGAGCTCGAGGCGGCGTCGGTGGACCACTGCACGTTCCTCACCGATGAGGACGTCGCGGCGCTCGCGGGCGGTGAGACGGTCGCCACCTTCCTCCCTGCCACCGACTTCTCCACCCGCCAGCCCTACCCGGACGCGCGCCGGGTGCTCGACGCCGGGGTGGCGGTCGCGCTGGCCACCAACTGCAACCCGGGCTCGAGCTACACGACCTCGATGGCGTTCTGCATCGCGCTCGCCGTGCGCGACATGGGGATGACCATCGACGAGGCGCTGCAGGCCGCGACCCTCGGCGGCGCTCGGGCGCTGCGGCGCTCAGACGTCGGCCGCCTCGCTCCCGGTGCGCGTGCCGACGCGGTGCTGCTCGACGCGCCGTCGCACGCGCACCTCGTCTACCGCCCGGGGGTCCCGCTCGTGGCCGCGACCGTGGCGGCCGGCCGGTACCGTGTGCACCAGGCCGCCTGATGGAACTCGAGGGCATCCACCACATCACCGCGATCACCGGCGACGCGGCTCGCAACGTCGACTTCTACACGCGCGTGCTGGGCCTGCGGATGGTGGCCAAGACCGTCAACCAGGACGATCCGACCGTCTACCACCTGTTCTACGCCGACGAGCAGGGCCGCGCCGGGTCGGAGCTGACCTTCTTCGAGTATCCGCGCGCGCTGCCCGGGCGCGCCGGAGCGGGCATGGTGCACACGATCGTCTGGCGCGTGGGCAGCGCCGACGCGCTCGCCTTCTGGGCCGCGCGGCTCGAGCTCGAGGGCACCGAGGTCGGGCGCGACGGCGAGCGCCTGCGCTTCGCCGACCCCGAGGGCCTGGCCCACGAGCTCGCCGTCAGCGAGCGCGAGGACGCGCCGCTGTCGGCCTACCACCCCGACGTCCCGGCCGAGCTGGCACTGCAGGGCTTCGAGAGCGTGCGGGCCTACAGCGCGGCGCCCGAGCGCAGCGCGCCGCTGCTCGAGCGCGTCCTGGGCGCGAGGCCCGCGGGCGAGGCCGAGTGGGAGCTTCGCGGGGGCTCGCGCGGCTCGACGATCGCCTATGACCCGCCGCCCGCCGCTCCCGGCAGCCAGAGCGCCGGGACCGTGCACCACGTGGCGTGGGGCACGACGGTGGCGGAGCACCCGCGCTGGGAGCAGCACCTGCAGGAGGCCGGCGTCCCGACCTCCGGGATCATCGACCGCCACTACTTCCACTCGATCTACTTCCGCGAGCCAAGCGGCGTGCTGTTCGAGATCGCCGACGACGGCCCCGGGTTCACGGTCGACGTCCCGATGGAGCAGCTCGGCACGAAGATCATCCTGCCGCCGCGCTTTGAGGGCGCGCGCGAGCAGATCGAGCGCACCCTCACGCCGCTGCCGGACCCGCGCGCCGGCTGGCCGGCGCCCGCGCCCTAGTGCGTTAGGAGCCCGACGCCGGCGGCGGCGCCGACAGCGAGACGACCGGAGCGGGCCCCGGGATCTCGAGCACCTCGAGCGACTCGAGCTCGATCACCACGAGGACGTGGCGCGCGGAGACGGCCATGAACTCGTGATGCTCGGCCTCGCGGGAGCCGTCGGCCCACTCGACGTCGGCGTCGGTGAGCGCGATGAAGTCGGAGTCGTGCGCGTTGAGAAAGTCCGTGGTACGGGAGCGGTAGCCCTCGTTCGGGAGCTGCAGGGTGCCCTGGATGACGTGGCGCTGGGTCTCGACCCGAACGCGCTCGCGGCGATATTGCATTCGGCCAGTATCGGCCACCCGCGCGACGGCCGATAGGGTGCGCCGCCGTGGTGGACGTCGACGGGATCCTGCGGCCGTGGTACGAGCGCTTCGCGGGCGAGGTCGGCGACCTCGAGCTCTTCGACGCGCACACCCACGTCGGCGCCAACGATCCCGACGGCTTCCGGCAGACGCCCGATCAGCTCCTGGAGTCCCTGGGGCACATCGACGCCCGCGCGCTGGTCTTCCCGATGCACGAGCCCGGCGGCTACCCCGAGGCCAACGACGCTGTGCTCGAGGCCGTCGCCGCGTCCGGCGGGCGCCTGCACGCGCTCTGCCGCGTGGACCCGCGCCGCGACGCGGTGGCCGAGGCCACCCGCTGCCTCGACGCGGGCGCCAGCGGGATCAAGCTGCACCCGCGCGCCGAGCAGTTCGACCTCGCCGAGCCGGCCGTCCGCGAGCTGGTCGCGCTCGCCCACGAGCGCAACGCGATCCTGCTCATCCACGCCGGACGCGGGATCCCCGCCCTCGGCCAGAACACCGTGAAGTTCAGCGGCGAGTTCCCCAACGCGCGGCTGATCCTCGCCCACTGCGCGATCTCCGACCTCGCCTGGATCTGGCGAGTGCTGCCCGAGCACCCGAACCTGTTCATCGACACCTCGTGGTGGCTCCCGGCCGACTTCCTGGCGCTGCTCGCGCTCGCCCCGCCGGCGAACATCGTGTGGGCGAGCGACTCGCCCTACGGGCTACCGCAGCTCTCCGCCACCCAGTTCGGGCGCTACGCGCTGCAGGCCGGGCTCGGCGCCGAGCAGATCCGCGGCATCATGGGCGGCCAGCTCTCGCGCCTGATCGCCAGCGAGCCGCCGCTGGACCTGGGCCCGCCGCCCGGCCCCTCGCCGCGACCGCTGCACCCGCTGCTCGAACGCATCGTCGCCCACCTGACCACCGCGATGGGCAGGGCCTTCGTCCAGGCGCCATTCGACGAGCCGCTGGCGATCACCCGGCTCGCCTGCGCGGTCGGCGAGGGCACCCCGGAGACGCCGGTATGTGCCGCGGTGCTCGAGCTGCTCGACCTCTACGAGGAGCACGTCGCGCCTCCCGAGGACGGCCGCCCGATCCCGGCGGCCGGGCGCTTCCTGATCTTCGCCCTCACCGTCGCGCGCACGCCCGACGTGGCGCTCGCCACCCCCTCCGGGGCGCTGCCGCCGACGCGCGAGCACGCCGAGGCTGGCGAGCCGAGCGAGCCGAGCTAGCCCTCGTCGGTCCCGCCGACGATGCCGCCGCTCGGGATGGGCGCTGCTGGAGCCGGGGCGCGCGGCCGCGGCGCCGCCGTGCCGCAGCGGCGGTAGCTGCGGGTCGCGCGCACGACCTGGCCGCCGAGCGTGGTGCCGGTCACGATCACGCGGGTGCGGCCGCGGCCGAGCCTGACCGACGCGCTGGCCGCGCGCGGGATGCCGGTGAGCCGCACCGCCTCGCGCGCGCCGACACTGACCTGCACGAGACCCATCACGGCGCCCGGCGGAGGCAGCACGCGCGCGGTCACGAGCGCACGGCGCCGGCAGCGGGCGTCGGAGGGCAGCCGCAGTAGCTCCGCCGAGTGCACGGCCGGCTCCTGCAGCGCGTAGGAATCCTGGGAGCCGCCGTCCTGCGCGAGCGCGGTCGCTCCGGCGACCAGTCCGGCCAACACGACGAGCAGCACCACGCGACGCACAGGCCGACGCTACCGGAGCCCGCCTCGCACGTGGGACTTTTCTCGGGCGCGGATAGTCTGCGGCGATGCCCGAGCTGCTCGACGAGCTGATCGACTGGCTGCGCATCCCCTCGATCTCCACCGGAGGCGGCGATCCCGCCGACCTGGAGCGCGCCGCGGAGTGGGCGGCCGAGCGGGTGCGCGCGGCGGGCGGCAGCGTCGAGCTCGTGCACATCGGCGGCGGCAACCCACTCGTGATCGGCGACCTGCGCGCGGCGAGCGAGGACGCGCCGACCGTGCTGATCTACGGCCACTACGACGTCCAGTCGGTCGGCGACCCGCAGGCGTGGAGCTCGCCGCCCTTCGAGCCCGAGGTGCGCGACGGCCGGCTCTACGCCCGCGGCGCCGCCGACGACAAGGGCAACTTCCTGCCGCTGCTGCACGTCGCCTGCGAGCTGGCGCGCGCGGGCACCCTGCCGGTCAACGTCCGCGTCGTCGTCGAGGGCGAGGAGGAGGCGGGCAGCGAATCGATCACGGAGTGGATCCGCGCCGATACGCGCGGCGCCGACGCCGCGATCGTGTTCGACGCGGGGATGGCCGACGAGCAGACCCCGGCGATCACCGTCGGCCTGCGCGGCCTGGTCGGCTTCGACATCGTCGTGCGCACCGGGACGCGCGACGTGCACTCCGGGATCTACGGCGGGAGCGCGCTCAACGCGCTGCACGCGCTGCACGCGATGCTCGCGGCGGTCCTGCCCGGGCCCGACGGGCGGCTGCGCGAGGAGCTCCGCGAGGGCATCGCCGCCCCCGCGGCGGCCGAGCGCGAGTCCTGGGCGCGCCTGACACCGGGCGCGGATGTGCTCGCCGAGGTCGGCGCGCGACCGGCCTATCCCGGCGCGGGCGACTCCTACTACGAGCGCAACGGCGCCGAGGCCTCGCTCGACGTCAACGAGATCGTGGGCGGCGAGCCTCGCACGGTCGTGCCGGCGACGGCACGCGCGACGGTCACCGTGCGCATCGCGCCCGGCCAGCGCTCGGAGCGCATCGCCCCGGTGCTCGAGCGCCTGCTGCGCGACGCCGCCCCTGAGGGAACCGAGGTCGAGCTCACCGGGAGGCACGCTGAGCCGGCGCTGTTCGACCCCGCCGAGCCTGCGCTGGCGCTCGCCGCCGGGGCGATCGAGCGGGCCACCGGAATGGCGCCCGCGTTCGTGCGGGTCGGCGGCTCGATCCCGGTGGTCGCCGAGTTCGCCGCCCGCGGGATCCCGACCGTCGTCAGCGGCTTCTTCCTCCCCGACGACGCCTTCCACGCCCCCGACGAGTCTTACCGGCTCGAGAGCCTGGCGCTCGGGGAACGCGCGGCGCGCGAGCTGCTCGTCGCGTTCGCGAAGCTCTGACCGCAGTTTGCGCCAATCGCGCTGCGGTACGGTGCTGAGAGACAGTCATGACGCGCCGATCCAAGCTGCTTGCCGCAGCCGAAGCCGTCCTCCTGTTCGCAGTGCTCGCCGCGAGCGCCTTCACGTCGCGCTCCGCGGACTGGCGGCCGTGGGGGCTCGTGCTCGTCCTGCTGGCTCTGGCGCTGGCCTCGGACGCACTCGCCGTGCGCCATCAGACCCAGCGCATCTCGGGCTCGTTCCTCGCGCTCTTGCTCGCGATGGCCCTGCTCGGGCCGGCGCCGGCGGTCGCGATCGGCGTCGTGGTCACGCTGCTCGACGGCGCCCGCACCCGGCTGGCCCCCGGCAAGCTGCTCACGAACCTCGCGACCTACGCGACCTTCCCCTTCGCCGGCGCCCTGCTGATCGAGCGCACGGGCAACTGGACGGACCTCGAGGGCGCACGGCTGAGCTTCGCGCTCGTCGTCTTCGCCGCGTTCATGGTCGTCAACCTCCTCAACTTCGCGATGATCGCGGGCGACTCGGCGCTGCACCACGGGACGTCGATGCGGCTCCAGTTCCGCACGATCTTCGTGCCCGTGCTCCCCTCGGTGCTTGCCAGCGCGCTGCTCACGGTGAGCGTCGCGGTGCTCTACCGCGAGGTCGGCCTCGCGGCGCTCGGCCTGTTCGCGCTCGTGCTTGTCGTGTTCCAGTTCCTGCTGCGCGAGCTGCTGCTTTCTCAGCGGCGCGCCGAGCAGCTCGCCTCGTTGCAACTCGGCGTGCTGACCTCGATGGTCGAGACGCTCGCGCTGCGCGACCGCATGACCGCCCGCCACTCGGCGGCGGTCGCGCGCTTCGGTCGCGCGCTCGCCGCGAAGCGCGGGTGCGGCAAGGACGAGCAGGAGCTCGCCCACACGGCCGGGCTGCTGCACGACATCGGCAAGTTCTCCTTCCCCGACGCGATCCTGCTCGCGAAGACGCCGCTCAGCCCCGAGGACTGGGAGACGGTGCGCCGCCACCCCGAGGAGGGGGCTCGCCTCGTACGGCGCATGGAGGCCTACGGCCCGGTCGCCGACGTCGTGCTCTGCCATCACGAGCGCTGGGACGGCGCCGGCTACCCGCGCGGGCTCGCGGGCGAGGAGATCCCGCTGGTGGCGCGCATCATCTCGGTCGCCGACACCTACGACGTCATGACGGCGCGCGACTCCTACCGGCGCGTCTTGAGCCCGAGCCAGGCGATCGCCGAGCTGCGGCGGGTGGCCGGCAGCCAGCTCGACCCCGAGCTCGTCGATGACTTCGTCGCGCTGCTGGAGCGGAAGGGCCTCGCCTTCCGGCACGGCGACGACGCCGATTTCGCCACCGAGCTGGCCTTCGAGCGCCGCGTTCGCGAGTACGCGCGGCCCCGACGCCTGTTGGCCTGAACCGCCCACCGCTCCAGCTCTGCGCTCAGGCGCCGATGACGATCGGGCAAGCGAGCGGGGAAGGGGCGGACATGGGCTTCAAGTACTAGGAACCTCCCGCGGGGTTGTCATCCCGCGACGAACCGCACCTCGGCGAACGTGGCCTGGCTGAGCAGTCCCGCGGGCCGCCGTCGCCTAGTGTGCGGCGCATGCCCGGCCCGATCGAGGTCCGCGAGATCCTGCTGCACGGCCACCGCATGAGCTTCCGCGAGGCGGGCGACGGCCCTGTGGTGCTGCTGCTCCACGGGATCGCCGGCAACTCGGCGTCCTGGGAGCCCGCGATGCGCCGGCTGGCGCGCGACTTCACCGTGCTCGCCCCCGACCTGCTCGGCCACGGCGAGTCGGCCAAGCCGCGCGGCGACTACTCGCTCGGCGCCTACGCGAGCGGCGTGCGCGACCTGCTGGCCGCGCTCGGCCACGATCGCGCGACCGTCGTCGGCCACTCCTTTGGCGGCGGCATCGCCATGCAGTTCGCTTACCAGTTCCCCGAGCGCACCGAGCGCCTCGTGCTCGTCTCAAGCGGCGGCCTCGGCCGCGAGGTGAGCCTGGCCCTGCGCTCGGCGACGCTGCCGGGCTCGGAGCTGGTGCTGCCGCTGCTGTTCGGGCCGCCGGTGCTGCGCATCGGCGCGGTCGTCGCCGGGCTGGCGGGGCGGCTCGGCTTCCGGCCCGGCGCCGACCTCGCCGAGGTGGCGAGCTCGATCGCCTCCTTCCGCGACGCCGAGGCGCGCCGGGCGTTCGTCGCGACGGCCCGCAGCGTCATCGAGTTCGGCGGCCAGCGCATCAACGCCACCGACCGCCTCTACCTCGCCCAGGCCGTGCCGACGCTGCTGGCGTGGGGCGACCGCGACCCGATCATCCCGGTCGGCCACGCGCTGGCCGCGCACGAGCTGATCCCCGGCAGCCGGCTGGAGCTCTACCCCGGCGCCGGCCACTATCCCCATCTCGACGATCCTGTGCGCTTCGCGGAGGACCTGCGCGACTTCATCCTCGCCACCGACCCCTCCGCCGCCGACCCCGGCCGGACCCGCGAGCTGCTGCTCGCGGGCGCCGCCTGACCTCGAAAGGACTCATGAGCACCCAGGAAGCCGCGGGCTACGAACTGCCCGTCCCCGACGAGACGCCGCCCTTCAACCTCGAGCTCTCAGAGGACCAGCAGACGATCCGCGACTGGGTCCACGGCTTCGCCGCGGACGTCGTGCGGCCCGCCGCGGCCGAGTGGGACGAGCGCGAGGAGACGCCCTGGCCGGTGATCGCCGAGGCCGCGAAGATCGGGCTCTACGGCTTTGAGGCGCTCGCGCAGTTCTACGCCGACCCGTCCGGGCTGACGCTGCCGATCGTCAACGAGGAGCTGTTCTGGGGCGACGCGGGCATCGGCATGGCGATCATGGGCACCTCGCTCGCGGTCGCCGGGATCTTCTCCTCGGGCACCCCGGAGCAGATGGGCGAGTGGGTCCCGCAGTGCTACGGCACCGCGGGGGACCCGAAGGTCGGCGCCTTCTGCGTCTCCGAGCCCGACGCGGGCTCGGACGTCTCCTCGCTGCGCACGCGCGCGGTCTACGACGAGGCCAAGGACGAGTGGGTCCTCAATGGGCAGAAGGCCTGGGCGACCAACGGTGGCATCGCCAACGTCCACGTCGTCGTCGCCTCCGTGGACCGTGAACTCGGCTCGCGCGGACAGGCCGGCTTCGTGATCGGACCCGACACGCCCGGCCTGACGATGGGCACGAAGGTCAAGAAGCACGGCCTGCGCGCCTCCCACACCGCCGACGTCTTCCTCGACGACTGCCGGGTCCCCGGCCGCTGCCTGCTTGGCGGCAAGGAGAAGCTCGACGAGCGCCTCGCCCGCGCCCGCGAGGGCAAGAGCGGCAAGCGACAGGCGGCCATGCAGACCTTCGAGGCCAGCCGCCCGACGGTCGGCTCGCAGGCCATCGGCATCGCCCGAGCGGCCTACGAGTACGCGCTCGAGTACGCCAAGGAGCGCAGCCAGTTCGGCCGACCGATCATCGCCAACCAGGCGATCGCCTTCGCGCTGGCCGACAAGAAGCTCGAGATCGACGCCGCGCGGCTGCTCGTGTGGCGCGCCTCCTGGATGGGCCGCAGCGGCAAGCCCTTCACCGCCGCGGAGGGCTCGATGAGCAAGCTCAAGGCCGGCGAGGTCGCCGTCTGGGCCACCGAGCGCGCGATCCAGATCCTCGGCGGCAACGGCTACACGCGCGAGTACCCCGTGGAGCGCTGGCACCGCGACGCCAAGATCTACACGATCTTCGAGGGCACCTCGGAGATCCAGCGCCTGGTCATCGCCCGCGCCATCTCGGGCGTGCAGATCCCCTAGCCGGCGGTCCGCTCGCGCACGAGCCGCACGAGCTCGGTCTTGCCGTTGAAGGCGGTCTTCATCGCGCGGTCGGCGGTGGAGCCGTCCGACGGCAGGAGCCCGATCTGCCGCGCGAACTGCATCTGGTCGTAGACGACGAAGTTCGAGATGACCGCGCCGTCGCGCAGCACGAAGTGATCGATGCCGTCGAGCGCGATCGGCCGGCCCGTGGGGGCGAGGCCCTGGAACTGCGCGCCGCTGTGGGTGCCCGTGAGGTGCCAGTGGACGAAGACGTCGTCGCCCTGCTCGACGAGCGAGTCGACGCGCATGTGGAAGTCGGGCAGCGCGGCGAACACCGTTTCGAAGTAGGCGGCGATCTCCTCGGAGCCCGTGCAGGTCGCGTCGGGGAAGCGCTCGACAGTTTCGGCGTTCCAGAACTGGCGCAGCTCGGTGACGTCACGGTCGTTGAGCCTCTCGAAGGCCCAGCGGATGAGCTCGCCGTTGGACACGCCGGTGGGTGCTGAGGTGGAGGTGGCCATGCGGCGACGCTAGCGCATGGCGGTCACGACCCGCTGCGATCCCTATTCTGGGCGATCGGCACGAATGACGCCGCGTCACTTTCTCATCCTTCTCGTGCTCGTGGCGCTCTGGGGCCGGCCAGCCTCCGCGCTCGCCGGCGAAGCCCTGGACGACCTGCCCGGACGGCTTCTCGACCGTGACCCAGGCCCGCGGCCTGACCGACCCCACGGCGATCAGCCCGGAGACCGTTCTCGTCGGGTCGATCGGCGCGGGCCCCTGTCCGGCGCCCGCTCCCAAGGTCGGCTGCATCCCCTCCGACGGCACGAGCCACTCGATCGGCACCGTGCGCTCGGCCCCGGACGGCACGCTGTTCCTCGGCTCCGGGGACTCCTCGTCCTAGGCGATGATGGACCCGCGAGCGCTGCGCACCTACAACGAGGACAGCGGCGGACTGCCGACGCTCACCTCGCTGTCCTGTGCGAGCGCGGAAGCCGGCATGACAGCCAGCACCACCGCAGCGACGAGACCTACCAGAAGTCGTGACACGTCTACCTACTCCTCTTTGGTTTGCGGTGCCCGTCTCCCTACCGGGCGGGCGAAGCGCGGCACACGCGACAGCTCCCGACACCTGACAGAAAGAAAGAACCCGCGCGGAGGAGGAGGCCACTAAGTGCCGGCCCCAGGCGTCCCTCGCAATAGCTGGGCGTTCAGAACATGGGCGCGGCGGGTTTCGAACCTGCGACCTCTCGCGTGTGAAGCGCGATGAGGGGGAGGGGGAGCAGACGCCGGAGCAGGGGCGTTTGTTCTGATTTGCGGGTGGTCTCGCGGGGTGCGGCGGATCGCTCGCGGAGTCGGATTCCTGGCGATTTCAGACTGATTGGGCACTCGTGCCCAATCACGTTTGGCTAAGCGGACTGCTTGAGAGCGCCGTTCAGGGGAGCGCGGTTTTCCAGAACCCCGGCGATCCGCTCAGCCGCTTCTGCAGGTGGCTCGTGCTCCCAGATCTGGGCCACGAGCCAGCCGCACCGCTGAAGTTCCGCCGCGGTTTCAGCGTCGCGCTTCTTGTTCGCCGCGATCTTGTCGGCCCACCACTTCGTGTTGGACTTCGTCGCACGGGAATGCTCCGGACAGCCATGCCAGAAGCAACCGTGGACGAACACAGCCACTCGCTCTTTGGAGAACACCAGGTCAGCGCGACGATTCGAGTCGGCGAGCGGCGCCTTGTCTACGCGATAACGCAGCCCCCGGGCGTACAGCTCCCGGCGGATAAGTATCTCCGGCTTTGTATCCACCTTTTTTTGTCGGCGCATTCGGTCCCTCGTACGGCGGTCCGTCGGTGGTGGAGCGGGAATGGTCTTGGCGGGTCGCATAGGGACCGGTGCGGGGTGAAGGTGTTCTGCTTCTTCACCGAGAACCGCCTTCGCGATCGCGGATCCCAGGATGTGGGCGAGTAGCGGAGGGACGGCGTTGCCTACTTGACGGCACTTGGGAGCAGTACCGCCAACGAACGTGTAGGAGTCTGGGAACGTCTGGAGCCGCGCTGCTTCCCGGATCGTGAGAGGACGGTCTTCGTATGGATGCGTAAAACATCCCGCTGTAACGTTGTCGAACTGCGTCGTGATCGTGTAGGCGGGAAGGTCCGGATCGAGCCGGGCGAGGAGATTGGTGCTGTCCGTTCGTCTCATCCCTCGATAGCGGTCGGGGAGAAGGTGACGGGGAATATCGCGCCAGGTACCGCCCTGCGGTACGTGTTCGATCAGTTCGAGGAGGTCGGCCGCGATGGGCAAGGGTTCGTGCTCGGTGATCGGGCCCTTGTTTCGCAGGCTCCGTGCTATGGGCGTGAGTCGCCGGGCGTCGGTGAGGCGCGGTTCACCCCCGGTGCCGGCAGGGGGAAGGTCGCCGATCGTTTCCCAAGTGCGGATATGACGGTGGAGGCCCCGCTCCTGGCGACGGGCCTCCCACAAGCTGAGCATGTCTCGGCGCCAGCCGCCGAGATGGGTCGGTTCGGGGAACGTGAACCGACCCGAGCCTTTGAGCCCGACCAGGAACAGCCGCCGTCGACGTTGCGGGACACCGTAGTCAGCGGCGAGCAGGATCTCTTTGGATACCTGGTAGTCGAGCTTCTCGAACTCATCGAGGATCGTCGCTCCGAACTCGCCCTTCTTCCAGTACATGAGTCCGGGCACATTCTCGAGCAGGAACGCCTTTGGCTCGAGCCTCTCGACGACTTCGAGCATCTGCTTCCACAAGTTCGTCCTAGGATCGCCCTTGCGGACCCAGCCGTTCTTTCGCCCTGCCGTGCTAAAGGTCTGGCAGCTCGGCCCGCCCACGATGATGTCAACTGGACCTCCTGCGAGCTCAGCAATCTCGTCGACGGTCATCTCGGCGATCGAACGGCACACAACGTGCGTGTCAGGGTGATTCTGCTCGTAGGTGAGGCAGGAATCCTTGTCCTTGTCGATGGCAAGGACAACGTCGTAGCCGGCGTCACGAAGTCCCTGCGTGAGCCCGCCTGCACCACAGAACAGGTCAATGGCGCGTAGAGGCTGCGTTGGGGCAGAATTCGACCTGTCGAGCATGTGCCCGACAGTACCGCAGGGGCCTGACAGTTCAGTCTGTATCAGCGCTGCTAGATGCTGGCCACGCTACTCCCCATGATGGACGTCGGCCCAGCGTCACACGGTGCATGCGTCGAGACCCACGCCCAGGCGATGGCGAGGTCGGCGTCGAGCACCTGAGCGGCGACACGCGATGCGGGGATGCGACTACCGAGTAGCGCGCGCCGCAACGTGTCGGCCCACGCGTCAGCCTCGTTAGGGCGGCCGTGGGCCACAACCATCCAGAGGCCCGAGCCCGTATCGAGTACGGGCGCGGCCGCCCCGACGTATCGCGCCAATCGATCGAAGGTTGCCGTAGCTCCGGCCGTCTCGGTGGCCTTAGCGTCGCCGACGAAGAGCGCGCGGTGGCGTGAGCTGAACCGCAGCACGTCCGGGAGGAGCGACGCCTCCCAAGCGAGTTCGTTCGTGAAGCCGGCTAGATCAGCGAGCGACTCGAGAGCCCGAGCGCGATCCTCGTGAATCGGCGTCGGAGCGCTCATTCCTCGTGGCGCAGCAGGCGCTGCGCGTCGAGCAGCTCGCCCAGAACAAGCTGCCTTGTCGGCCGGGTGGGTGAGGGATCGCCGAGGACGTCAGCTTGTGCGTCTGTCTTGTCCAGCAATCGTTGGTACTCGGTCTGTTCGATCGTGTCGCGGCAAAGCAGCACGACGTACTCGACAGCTTGTTTCTGGCCACGCCGGTGGATTCGGTCGAGGCTCTGCATGAAGTGGGCTGCTTGGTTGGACAGGGACTCGTAGACCGCGATTCGGGCACTGTGCAGGGTCAACCCCGCTCCCGCCGCGGCAGGATTGCCCA
Organism: Solirubrobacterales bacterium; assembly: GCA_038238015.1. Lineage (GTDB taxonomy): Bacteria > Actinomycetota > Thermoleophilia > Solirubrobacterales > Solirubrobacteraceae > DASQFQ01. Next base: position 4,860 of record JBBRYA010000006.1, on the reverse strand, counting down.
GAAAGATCGAAATGTCGGTGTCGTCTTGGAAGCGTCTGACGGCGTCACGCCGCTCTCCAACGTCGGTCACGCTGCCGTCCACACGAACGAGGCCCAAGTGGGCGTACCGAGCAGCGAGTGCGTCGAGGCTGGTTCTGTAGAACGACCAGAGGACCACCTTCTCGCCTCTCCGGACGTACCCGGGGAGCATCTCGTCGAGCGCGAGGAGCTTCGCCGGGACCTCGTTGTATCCAGCCGTGACCGAAGCGGGGTTGGAGCAGATGCGAAGGAGGGCGTTGCGACGTGCGAGAAAGGATGCGAACTCACGGCGAAAATGGTCGTCGGACGTCGCGCGGAGCTCGTCAACGAGGCTGTCGAGCGCCGACGTGTAAAGCTTGTGCTGCTCCGGCTCCATCTCGAGTTCTATCTCGCTGTACTTACGGGAAGGCAGGTCCGGCAGGACTGCGGCCTTCAGGTTCCGCGTGAAGAGCCCGCGGCTGTCCATCGCGCCTCGTATAGCGTCGCGCTGAGCCGACGAATCTTCATCGAAGCGGACGTCGCCGAACGTCAGCCCGAAGTCAACGAGATCGAACTGGGAGACAAGATCCCGCGACCCGTTTGGTGCCGGCGTCCCGCACAGCACGAAACATCGCGCACACCACTCGCGGAGGTCGGCGAGTGCGGCTGTACGCGCAGCTTCCGGGTTCTTGACGTTGTACGACTCGTCAACTGCTAGGACCACCCGGCAGCGGCCAGTGAGCAGGCGGAGATCGTCGCGGAGTGCGAGCGCGCCCTCGTAATTGGTCACCACCACGTCGGCTCCTACGTGGAGCGCTTGCGCCTTTTCACGTCGATTGCCCTGGGCGATCGACACCTTGTAGAGATCCCCGGTGAAGCGGCGGAATTCGATAGCCCATTCGGCGACCATCGACTTCGGTGCGACGACGAGCAGGACATCAGCCAGATTGCGTTCGACGAGTACGTCGAACGCCGAGATGACGGTGACCGTCTTTCCGGTGCCCTGCTCATCGAAGATGCAGGCACCCCACGCGTCCCGGATGGTCATTACGGCCACGTTGACGAGCTGATGGTCATCAAGCCGCTCGATGGCCTGCGGCGCATCGGCGAGCGCGTCGCGAGCGGCAACCACACCCGCAGCCTGCAGGCGGCTCGCCTCAGCGAGGACAGACTCTGAGACATGCTGCACCCGGTGGCGATTGAGTACCGCGCGGTCTGCATCTTGTGACCAGATCAGGTCGATGCCGGCGACTCGGGTGAGTTGCCAACCAGCCGCGAAGTCGGTTAACAAACGCTGGCCGATGCGGCGCGTGGCCACGGGAGGTACTTCCTTCAGCAGCTGTCGCTCGAGGTCGTCTCTGGATGCCGCTCGCGGGACGATCTCCAGTCCGCGCCCGTCGGAGGAAACCCGTACCTCGGCTGCGATGGTCACTCGACGGGCTCGCCGCTGGCGCGCATCGCGATTTGCCCCTCGATTGCCCCGAGCTGTGCTTGGAAGACCCTCTTGACATCGAGCAGGAGCTGGGAGTCGACGTGATTCCATTGGTCGGGAGGCGTGGCACCGAAGCGATCCACCATTGTCTTGAGAAACTGGTCGAAGCCCACCGAGCGACGCTTCACGCTCTTGCGCTTGGCGAGGGCGATGGATTCGTCGACGAGTTCCAGTGCGTCCTCGGGCGCACTGTGCATCATCTCGTAGGCCTTAGTGAGCATCTGCGCTGCGTCAGCGTCGGCGATGACCTGATGCAGATTGCGTACCTGCGCGCCGCTGTCAAGAAGGTCGAACATCATCTCGTAGACGATCTTCTTGAGCTGGTCGTCGGTGTCCAGCTTGCGGGTGAGCTTCTCCTCGCCTTTGCCAGCGTCGATCTCGTAGAACCACTGGAAGTGCTCGTCGGTCTTGTAACGCACCTCGGCTGGATCCCTGCCGCCCGTCACGTGGAACGCTTCGAAGTCTTCGGCCCACCTGACCATCTCGATGTATCGAGTGACCCGCGGGAGCTTGATCCCGAACCGCTTCGCGACGTCAGTCTTGATCCGCTTGATGTCCGCGGTCGTGACGCGACCGCGTAGTGCCTCGCGGCGAGCGTCGTACTGTTCGACTACCAGGCGGGCCTTGATGTACTCGGCCCACTCCTCCTTGTGGTCGCTCTCGAAGTTCAGCGCCACGACGACGGCATCGAACTGGTCATCGGTCGTGCCCATCGGGGCCCGCCACACGCGGATGTGCCGCGCCCGTTCCTTCTGCTCGTCGGTGAAGTCTTTGCCGTGTAGCACGAGGAGCGACGCCGCAATGCGCCGATTGCCGTCCTTAGGAACACCGTCGTGAGTCACGATCGGAGGACGCTCGACGCCCTTGCGGGCGATGCTCTCTGCCAGCGGGGAAAGCTTGAACGGGTCCGTCTTGCCGAGGCTCGGCAGGTGGATCGCACCCTGCATGAGCTTGACCAGCTCGTCGTCGGAGGGCTCGCGGTTATTCCGCTCGCGAAACTCGGCGACGTGGAGTTCGAGGCGGTGGTTGCCGGCCCAGAGCTTGAGGTCGTCGACCAAGACGTAGCCCTCCTGCATTGGGATCGGCTTGTCGTTGAACGTCGGGACCGGAAGCACCGGCCGCTCCTCGAGCCCGTTCCACTCGACGAACTTTAGTGTCCCGCGGGTAGTCGGGCGTGGCACTGACGCGACGATCGTCGCGACCTCGGCACGCACTTCCTCTGCGATGCGAGCGCGATCTGCCGCGGACAACCCGCCGCCGCCGGAGCCACGCAGGAGATGCAAGACACGCGTGTAGAGCCGAGTCGCACGTGTGGTATCGAGCGGCTCATCGAGCGCCGCCTGTACAGCGGTCGCCACCGCCTCCCCGTAGTCGGCGGAAAGGTCGAGCAGCTCCTGAAGCTCTCCCGCGGGGAGCTTGGCCTTGCCGTTCGTCATGTCGCTCCGATCAGTCATGGATGTCGAACCCCTCCGAGCCCAGTTGCTTGCGAAGCCGGTCGAGTCCTCGCTTGCGAAGTTGGCGTGCGGTGTCCTCTTCGATGTCTTCTCCGAGAATGTCGGAGAGCCGCTCAGTCAATTCACGACCCGAGAGCGGTTCGCCGACGAACGCTCCTTCGAGGACGAGCAGGGTCGTCGTGCGTAGCTTCTCGGTCTCCCATGCACGGACCAGCCCGGTCACGTACTCGTAGACCAGACGGCCGACCGCAGCGTCTTCCGTGGGCCGATCGTCCGCGTCGACGCGGTGCGCGTCGAACCGTTCTTCGTCGCCCTCGTCCGGGGCATCGGGGAGAATTTCGATCGCAGCGCGACGAAGAGCCCCGTGCATCTCGTTGATCGCGATCGTGGTCAGGTACGCGCGTGGATCGCGGATTTCTCGGCGCTCCCCAGCCTCCAGCAGCTTCTTAACGGCCTCGGCGACGGCGTCTTCGTAGAGCACCAGGTCTGACGCGCGGAACCTGACCTCGAGTAGTCGCGTCACTCCGTCGAGGAAGCGATCCCGGACCATCGCCTCGATCAGGTCCACGAGCGTCTTGTCCGAGGCTTTGTCTCGCCGCATGGGGGGATGAGTCTCCCAGCGCGCTGTTTGTGACAACTCTCATAAAACTTTGTGCCGAAACACCCCGAAGGATCCTCTCCCACGTCTGGGCAGCGGCTTGCAGTGGAAACGTAGGCGCGTACGATGCCGATGCTCGGATGCCCTAATTGGCCGCTTGGCGCCATCGCGAGACAGTGGTACAGTGGTTCGTGGGCCACCCGTCTGCACAGGCGAAACGGTGGTCCATATGGAGACAAGCCCTGGGAGACCGGGGCTTGTTGTTTTAAGGCTCGGCCCGTTCGCTCGGGCAACCCGTTTGGTCGGCCGCGTAGTCGTGGCCCCGGATGCAGCGTCCCTCAGCTACTCCGAACGGGCGCGCGATGACCCGATCGAGCGTCTTCTCGTAGTGGCGGCGGAACTTCACGTCGAGTGTCGGCTTGTCCTGGATGCTCTGGAAGGCCGCGTGCGCGCAGACGTCCGCCATCTGAAGCAGCTGGCTGTCCGAGGATCGGCGCAGCCCAGCGTCCTCGATGACTCGCCGGCTCTTGATGAGTAGTGCGCGGTGCGCCGCGCGAAGGTGTCCTCCGCTGTCGTGGCCACCGTCCACAAGAAACGTCGCGTGGCCACGTTCGGCTGCGAGGAAGTCTTCGACAAAACACAGAAGGTCGTCGTACAGCGCGAACTTAGCTTCGCCCGTCGATGACGGCGTGAACGTCGTGAAGAGGCGCGCCTCCGTGAACGTGCCGATCGTCTTCAAGCCCTTTTCGAAGACCTCGAAGCGCGAGCGTCGCTCGTCTTTGCCGCGCGAAAGGATTTCAGGCAGCCCACCAGGTGCTTGGACCGCCAACGCGAGTTGGTCGCCAGCGGTTTGCTTCACGGGTTCGACGGCGAGCCACGCTTGGGCGTGTAGCTCGAAACTGGCCGGGATTGCGTGCTGGTTGTAGAGCCAGCGCCGGAAAGAGAGCCAGCGCCCGAGGTACTCCGTCCACAAGTCGAGGGGTAGGGCGAGACCGCTCCAGAGCCAGCCGACCTTCTCGCTCCCTGAGTCATCGACGTAGACGACGTACGACCGCGAAGGGAACGGCATGATGGGCTACGCAGCGTTCCGGGGGTCGGAAGCGAGCAACGGCCAAGGATCGTCAGCGCGGCGGTTGTGGCGTTGGCTCAACACAGCTTCACCGCTTGTCGCGGGCGGTTGTCAAGGCCGGTTGAAATGTGGACCACCTGCGCCGGTTGAAAAGTGACCCCCCGGTTTGATGATCTGGAGATGGATGCCGGGCCGGCGAAGCCGGGCCGGGGCTCAGGTCTGTAGGCCTGAGAGTTCTGTTCAGTCGTCT